>JAMNYO010000026.1 GCA_023622765.1 Bacteroidota bacterium
TATCAATTGCAGCCAATTCATCTTGTCCGCTGCAACGGCTTTTCTCCAACTCTCCTTATCCTCATCCAGCGAGATGCTTACTATCTCAAGGCCTTGCGCTTTGAAATCATGATACAGGTTTCGCATGTTGGGATTCTCCTTGCGACAGGGGCCGCACCAAGAGGCCCAAAAATCCAGAACAATGATTTTCGCATCAATATCCATCAGGCGATGCAAACGGCCATCCAGATCGGGCAGTTCAAAATCAGGGGCCGTTTCGTAAAGGAGAACATTTTTTTGAGCGTCGATCAACCCTTTTATCCGTTTTCCCGCTTCCGTCCCCCTTCCCTTTTCAGACAAGCGTTGGTAAGCCGTTTCCAACTGTTGCAATGAGGACTCCCTATCTAAGTTAATTCCAAGCAGGTATGCACCCAACACGTTATCCCTATTCACAGTTATCACGGAGTCCACGAAGCATTGCCCATCAACGGCCATTTTTTCCAGCTCGACCTGCCGTGTGGCAGCAGTACGGTATTTCTGTTCCTCCCTGGCCTGCTCTACCGCCCGTTTCGCTACATCAATCGCCTGGTTTCTGCGCTCAATTTCCTGTACATACCGGTTCATCTCTTCTTGCAGCGGACTCGAACTTTCAATAAGCGTGCGTTCTCCTTTCCTAAGCGCCATTGAATAGGATTGCCCCGGTTCGAGCATAAAAACGTTGCTGTCGGAATAGCCTGCTATCCCGAGGTAAGCCACCTCGGGATGGGTTACCTCTCCCTTTATAACAAAGCTTCCCTCATCAATGGGTACGATTTGTAGCGTATCTACGCCCGACTCCTTTAAAACAGAGAGGATAACACTTCCCCCATCACTTTCTATCCCCTCCAATGAACCCTTTATAACATTCTGAGCAAATAGCGAAAAAGAAGCGAACGCTATCACTGAATAAGCTAATAGGTGTTTCAGTGTCATACGATTGTTATATTTTTAACATTCAGAGTGTGAAACCTCTTCATCGGCTTGATGCGGTGATGTGGAACATTTCACGCGCTAATGATCGATTTCATCAGCCGCGAACACCATGTCCACAATCGGCCCAAAGCCGGCATACACGTATTGGTTTACCACGTCTCCGCTATGTCCCAGCTCCAGCTCTACCACCTCTCCCCTATCGGAATAGTTGATGGCTAAGCCTATTTGATAGGTAAACGAAGGATGGCGATAAAACTCCCTGAGAAGTCGGAACATGACTTTTTGAATGGTACTTCCGGTAGGTGCCGTGTAGATAAGGGTACTCTCCTGGTTGGTCATATCATAAGAATAGAGTGAAGCCCCGTTTGTGTAGAAAAACTGATTCTCAAAAGCATCACTATACGCGAAGCGGCTTTCAGACTGCAACTCGATACCGGGCAACAGATACTTTTCTACCCGTAGGTCGGTCTCTTCTCCCAACACGGTTTGATAATTGTATACCTCTTTTCGCGAATTGATTGACAAAGCGTTGAAGGCCACCTCCCCGTAATCCCTGTAGGAAGGAAAAATGGTCAGCACCTCAATGTCATCCAACTCGGCTTGGCTAACCGCATCTTCCGGGAATGTTAAAAGTTGAGCCCAGTTCTGTTCGTCATTCCGCACGTTATCGGTAAAAGTGATCCATGGGTTGTACTGATAGTAATAGAACTTTTTATGGGTGTTATCCCACATCACGGCCAACGGCTGTTCCGAAGAGATACCGACCTTATCGATACGGTAATTTTCATTGTCCTCGCTGGGATGTACCGGGTACAGGAAGCCAAATAGGCAAGAGAAATAAGCCCTCCCTTGATCGTCGTTAAAAAAGCTGACCCTGTATTGATCATCACGGGTGGTGTAAAATTTCGGCCGGGGGTAGATACCCGAGGGAACCATCCTTTCGTATCGTTTGTAAATCTTCATGCCAAACGGTCTAAGACCGTATAGGCTATCTCCCGAGGCTACCAAAAGAAGCTCCGGACCATAATTCCGGTAATCGGTGGTACCCATACGGATATAGGAGAGCGCCGTCGCGTTGACAAACGGGTTGTTGTCGTCGTTCATCTTCTTGTACGCGTCATCGATGACGCTGATGTAGGAGTCGTCTCGCTGAGCACTCCCTATTTTCCGGTTATTCTCCTTGCCATGCAGCACGAACCAACTATTAATAAAAGGGGTAAGTGTTTGAATATCTACACTCCGAAAGTACTGCAAACCGGTGCGTTTGTCCGTGACCCGAAGAATGTACGACGTCTTAAACTTTTGTTTCGGGGGCAACTTAACCTCCAGGTAAGGCAGACGTATGGTATCATCGCTTCTATACCAACAATATTCCAAGTCGGTTTCATGCAAACTTTCACCGGTAACTTTTACCATTACCCTCGCGTTCACCGTATCCTTTACCGGTTGCTCGAAACGAAAAATCAATGAGCTATCCTGTCTAACGGTATAGTTGTCTCCAAGGAATTCTATTGATAACCATGGCACATCTTGGTAATTGTAATTCCCCAAGTCTTTATAGCATCCGGGTAAAAAGGGTATCAACAAAAGGGAGGCCATCAAAATGATGTTGCTGTTTTTATTCATTTTCTTCATAATTACCAGTCGTTAGTGTTTATGGGAAACGTGAAATCTTTCGGTTGGTTCGGATGCGCGGCATTGTATGCGGCAAGTGCCTCTCGCAACTGAATATTCACCGCTCCCAGGGGATAGATGTAAAAGAAATACGCGTTTTGCAAAACGGTTACACAGAACGCGTGCTTTTCAACGGAGTACTCTCCAAACCAAGCCTCCGGCCACCAGGTGTACGGGGGGAGCGCGTACCTATCTTCCAATACAACCGTTTTCGTCATGTTTTCAGCTGCCCCTTCGGCAAAATCGCTACCCGGGTGCAGATAGTCAATGACCAATCCAATTCCATAGGCGGTTTGCCGTTTCTCAGGTCGATGCACCACCACTTTCACCGTATCGACCAACAAGTTGGCCCTGAAAAGGAAGGGCTCGGGATATGTAACGTAATGCAACCCGTTTGAATCCCAATCCTTGTTTTCAGTACCCTCTACTTTAAAGTACACTTTCCGGTCATGTTGAGCCGGTCTGCCCAAAACCCTCAAGTAAAATGATAGGGTATCGGTGAGCAAAGAGTCACCAAGGTAGGCTTTCGGATGATCAATGTAAGCGAAATTAAACGCTTTTTCTTGGCTTCCACTTGCATTTTCCGGGATAAAGTAGATGCCATCTTGCTCCAGTGAATACTCTAGTATGGGCGATTCTTTGCAAGAGTGTGCCATGAGCAACAACGGAACGCTTATCCAGAAGATTCTTCTTGCTATTTTTTTCTTATTCATACGGTTATTTTTTTATTTCAATGTATGAAACCATTACATTACCCCACGCTATTCGCGTGAGCCCAATCCATGTTCCTGTTCAGCCTTCGGTATTGGCATCACGTAAAAGTCCCTCATTCCCTGCTGCAACGGGCAGCGATGAAATGTCTCCATGTTGTGTCGTTTTAAAAAGAAGAACCATTGCCCCTCTCCAAAAAACTCCTTTTGATACTCCTTGTTTAGCTCATCAATCAACATCTCCCGCGAAAAGCTCCCGTCCGCTTTTAAGTTAAATCGAGAAGGGATACCTCGGGTTTTGCGTACCGTGTTCAAGTCGTTAACCCCCTCTTCCAGGGAACCACATTCGCCGCGGATGTAGTACATCTCGGTCAACCGTATGAGCGGTACGCGGTCTTTTGTGAAACTACTCAACTCGCTAACCGCCATATACTTTCGCAGCAACATCCGGTTATTGGCGTGCAAAAAGCCGTGTTGGTTTTTATAGCGGGTATCGTTTACCCCCAGTCGACCAACCTCGAAAACATCCCTTCCGTTATCAATGGAAATATAGAGGATAGAGGGGGCAGGGGTTGAGGTGAGCAATCCACTGGTAGAGGGAGGAAAAATATCTTTCAACTCCTCTTCCATGTTGTAGACGTAGAGCCCAAACAGGTATTCCGAAGTCATGCTCGGGTCTCGCTTGTTATCTGTAGACAAGCTCAACCCACTCGTTTCGATTACCTCGTTCGCGTAGCGGTAAGCGTTGCTTGTATCGCCTGACCACAGGTAAACCCGCGCTTTGAGGGCTTTCACGGCGAACTTGTTCATTCTCAGATTGCGATTTTGCAAGAAAGGATGATCCACCACCCCCTCTAACGTGTCGTCTTGCAACAGCTCTTCCGCCTGGTCTAAATCGGCCAAGATATGCTTTATCACATCCTTCGCGGGCATCAGCGGCACCTGTTCCGATGATAGTTTATCGCGCCAGGGCAAACTTTTCAGCCCTGGGTCTATCGAGTATACAGGTCCCCAAAGGCGCAACAGGTCAAAATAGATAAAAGCCCGAAGCCCTAACGCTTCTCCCATGATGATGTCAAAAAGCGTGGCATCCAAAACCTCTGCTCCCTGCTCCTCTAAATTTTTCAATATATTGTTGATGTTCGCAATGGTCGTGTACTGTTCCGCCCAAATGGTGGCGAGGCTATACCGCGCGTTATCGTCTTTATCGTACTCGTACAATTTGGCACGGTCTGCATTGGAAACCTCCCATGAATTGTAATTATCGTACCGCTGTACCAACTTTTCCATGAAGTCAAAACTCATGTTGCCTCCATAGAGCTCCTGCTTAGCCAGGCGCTTGTAAACACCCGTTAAAGCGCTCTTGTAACCCTCTTCGGTAGAAAAGAGAACCTCCTCTTTTATCTCGGTATCGGGACGCACGTCCAACCAATCACTGCAACTTGCAGTAAGCATTAGAAGCACGAGAAGCATTGTATAAGGGAAATGTATGTATCTCATAAGGCAAATTATTTAAAAACGATGGATAAAGAGCAGCTGAACGTGCGGGCGAACGGGTAATCCAACCCTCGCTCCTGCTTGATGGAGGAGAAACGACCAATATCGTTCATGTGTCCGCTAAGGGTCATACTACCTATATTCAGCCTGTTCAAAAACTCGTGCACTCCAGGCTCAAACCGGTATGATAGAGATATGGCACTAAACCGCATTTCGTTATAATCCTGCAAGAAACGGGTACTGGCGTTCGTACTTTGCCCCTTAATGTTGATAGCCTTGTACAGGGCTTCCCTGTTATCTGGCGACCACCTTTCGGTAAGCACCCTTGCATCGGCATTATATGCCAGGTCGGCATTCTCGATCTTTTCCACCAACGTGTTGTTGTAACGCTGGGCGCCAAATTCATACATGAACGAGCATGAGAGCGACAAGTTCTTATAGGTAAAGGAGGAGTTGATGTTCCCGTGCAAATCGGGATTGCTATCCCCTACCGCGCGTTTATCAGCGGCACTCCAAATAAAGGTTGGCTGGTCGTCTTTGTTTAAATAGAGCTCTTGGCCAGTTGCCGGGTCGATACCCAGGGAGGGAACCAAAAAGATCCGACTGGTCGATTCACCCTCCACGTACATGGGGGGAGCGGCGTTCTTGTTCTCCAACGCGGCCCGGTTGTACGCTTCCAGCGAGTTTGAAATCTTTTCGACCCGGTTACGGTTATTCGCACCATTCAACGACACGATCCATTGTATCCGTTCGCTTATATTCTCATAAAGGAACAAAGAGACGTTAAACTGGTACCCGGTATTCCTTATCGCACCCGCGTTCTCGATGTAAGAATCAAACCCCACGGAAGGCGCGGCAGTGAAATCCACCAGCAATTGATCGGTATAGTTGTCGTACATGCTGAATGAGGCATGGAGTCTATTTTTAAGGAAAGAAGCGTTGACACCCAGGCTCTTTTCCAGCGTGCTCGACCAACCCAGGTTGGGATTGCCCAACGCCATTAACTCTGCTCCAATCACGTCTGAGGAGACGTAGGGGTGCATAAAATGATTAAACGTGTAGGTTTGAATGGCTTGATATGGAGAGTAGTTCTGTGATCCGGTCACCCCGATAGAGCTTCTAAGCGAGAGTTCACTGATCCAGTCGTTCCGCGTGAACCATTTTTCGCGGTCCACGTTCCAGCGACCTCCCAGCGACCAGAAAGGGGCCAGGCGGTTATCTGCGCCAAACGATGAAGAGAGGTCTGTACGCAAGCTTAAATCCACCGAATAGCGCGTAGCGTACATGTAGCTGACCTGTCCGATCAGCCCGATGCTCCTCGTTTTGCTATCCCCACCGGTGGGACGGTTAGGCATGTCAAAGCCGAAAAGAAAATCATTCATATGCTCGTTGGGGTATCCATGGGCGGTAAGAGCGAGTGCATTGTTCACCCTCGATGAGATATCCCAGCGTCCGAACATGGTGAGCGTATGCTCTCTCTTTTGCAAATTGTAGTCGATGGAAACATTCCCATTCCATGTAGTGGCCTCCCCTATGCTCTTGTCGTAAGAGCCTCGCTTGGTCAAATCGATATCTTTATAGATTTCAAAACTGGTATGATTGGGGGAGAGAAACTTCTCTGAATTGGCGAACGTTTTGATGAACCCTAAATTACCGGAGAGACGCAAAGTGGGAAGGAACCTATATTCCATCATGATATTTTCCGTGAACGAGATCGACCGTTGACGATCTTTATGCTCCAGGGTTGCATTGTATAACGGGTTGGAAATAATGGCAGATGACTCACCCACGCCCCTGTTTTTCACGTCCAGTATTTTTATCAGCTTACCCTCGTCATCATACATACGGTAATAGGGGTTCACCCTCGTGTATTGACTGAATGAACCGTATGGGGAGTTATTGCCGACGTTATCGCCTAAATTCAGGCTGTTCACTATGTTTAACTTACCGGTCCGATACGTTAAATCGAAATTGAAGGAGGTCATGTTTCGTCCCGATTTCTTCATCACCCCAGGATTGCGGTTGTGGCTCAAGCTCAAATTGTACCTCAATTCGGTAGCACCTCCCTGTAACGAGAGGGTGTGACGTTGGATTAGCGGCGTCTGCAATGCTTGCGAGAGCCAATAGGTGTCAACCCCGCGCATCACATCGGCCTTGTACCGGTTATAGGTATTCATCTGGGTTGGGTTATTGGGATTGTAGAATCCCGCCAACCATTCCGCCTCAAGCTTCTGCTCCGCGTTCATCAGGTTGTAATCGGTCAAGTCGGGTACGGTAAGCCCCATGTTGGTGCTGTAGATCACGTTCAACTTACCCGGCATGGGAGCCTTGGTTTCAAAAACGATGATACCGTTAGAGGCTTTAGAACCGTACACGGCGGTCGCCGCGGCATCTTTTAAAATAACGACCTCCTTAATGCGTTCCGGTTCCAGTTCCATAATTCGCTGCAAGGAGACCTCAAAGCCATCCAGCATGAACAGCGGCATATTGGGCAGGTTGGCAATACCCCCCAGCATGATGTCCATATTTCCCGGATCGATTCCCGTGCCAAGTTGCACATCGCCTTTCATGCGAAATTCCGGGAGCGCGTTGGGGTTGGAGCCGGCGCTGTTGTTGTCGAGAATACGAAAGCTGGGGTCAAAAGCTTGGAGGGCGGCCAACACGTTGTTGGGGTTTATCTTGATGATATCTTCTCCTTGAACACGCCTGTAATCACCGGTAAAAGCCTCCTCTTTTTTGCGCTGCATACCCGTGATGACCATCTCTTCAATCTCAAATGTTGTGGGCATGAGCAACACCTTCAGATCCCTCTGCTTATTTACCTTAACGGTCTGCGTTTCGTATCCCAAAAAGGAGACCTCCAGCTCTGAAACATCTTTAGGTGCCGTGAAGGTAAACTTTCCATTTACATCCGTGGCAACCCCTCTGGCCATGTCTGCTTTTAACACCACGGCCGCACCAATAATGGGTTCAGCCGTTTTCGCATCCAACACGACACCTGTAATCGTCACCTCTTCCGGTGGTGTTTGGTCACTCCTTGTAAAGAAGGTTGATTCCAGGGTAGCCGCGTTCGCCTGACCCAAGAAGACCAAAACAGATAGAAGTAAAAGGCAAATTCTTTGTCTGTTCATATTTAAAAAAATTACATCGCGCTTATTGCATCACGCGGTTCAATTCCTGTTTATATTCCTCATTTAAGTTGTAGGAGGTAAAGTATTCATTTACCAATTTATCAATGGTCTCAAAATCGGGATTCCCGGAAACAACATTTTGAAACAGGTAAGAAAACAATACAACGTCCCGCACCTTTTCGTTCTCGTAAAAATTCACGAGCCGATAGAACAACGACTCCAGGTTAAAGGGTTTAATCTCGGATATTTTTCCGGATTTCACCAGGGGCAGGTTATCCACATACTGGCAATAAAGAACCAAAAACGAGGTGTAATTGCGGTTCCGTAACGATGCGTCATCGCTCTTCACCTCGTAACCCTCCAATAAAGAGGTGTACCCCTCTGTAAAACATGAGTCAAGGGGGACATTTCTGGTTCCGGATAAGACGTAAGGATACTCTATTCCCACGGCATATATGGTAGCTTCAGATTCTGCCAACAGGTAGTTATACCCAGCTTCCGAAAGGGAGCCTTTGGCGGCTTCCAAACGCTCTTTCTCAGCGGCTATCTGACTGACACACAACTGCTGTTGCTCCTCGGCAGAGACTTGGGTAACCACCGCGGCAAGGCCCTGTTTCTTAAACCGGTTCTCCCTTCGCAGGGCGTTGATCGCTTGGAGGAGTTCATTCAAGGCAACACTCTTTTCGTTATTACCTCCTGTAACCTCCAGGTTGCTAAAACGGCCGTTCTCGCCATAATTCAGTGTTAGCTCCAACTCGTCGTCCGGTTCCACGCATACCAGCTGCCCGTTGATGTACACGGCCGTGATATCATCCATATCCAAGTAAAATTCAACAGGTCGCCCTGAAGCCGCGTTGTAAGGTATCATCACGCTTTGCGTGGGATATTGCATGATATCCATTGACACGCTCTCTTTCGTAAACCCGTTCAATGTGACGGTAAGACTGGCACCTTTGCCCTCTTGGCTCAAACGGCTCTCCGAGGTTACATTGCCATCGTGCCCCTCATGCCCCCACAGCTGGATGGAAATGCAAAGGAGCAAGAAGCCCAACGTTGCTCTAACAAGTAGTTTCATAGGATTAAATCGTTTATTTTTTAATCGAGGAGTGACTTAATAAGCTCAACCAGCTTTTCTCCCCTTACATCGATGGCCACTATTTTCCCTTCGGGATCTACCAATACAGTCTTGGGAACAGCCTGAACGTTGTAATTGACCGCGATCTCCCCGTTCCAGGCGAACGAGTCACAAATATGAATCCAGTTCATCTTTTGCGCTTCTATGGTCGAACGCCATTTCGCCTCGTCCTCATCGAGGGAGATACCTACAATCTTCAACCCTTTCTTTCCATAGGTACTGTTCAACTGCTTCAATATGGGAATTTCCCTCCGGCAGGGAGCACACCAGGTGGCCCAAAAGTCCAGGAGCACGTAATCCCCCCTCAGCTCTTTCAACTCAACGGTTTTTCCCTTGCTATCGGTTGCGGTGAAGTTCGGCGCGGTGGCCCCCACGATATCCGCGTACTTCGCGTTGAGCACGGTTTGAAGCTCTTTCGTGTAAGGGTGTTCGTCAAACTTATCATCGATGGTGCCAAGGTACATCTCCAGCGAATCGGCCGACAACTTGGGAGCAAGCGTCCTCAACATGATCAAGGAAATTACTTCATCGGGGTAGGTCTCTACAATGGTCATACGCAACTGACGCGAAATTTGGGTTCCCTCCCTGGAGCGACGTTGAAACTGCTGGTTTTGGTACTCAGCATCCTCCATTTTTTCAGGGTACCTCAACATCTCTATCATCACCTCAGCCCGATGGGTCGTAACCGTGTAATACTCCTCATCGATTCTGTATTTGTTGAAAACCTCGTTGTTCAAGGTGTTATGTGCCCTGGTCGAATGATAGAAGAACTCGGTATCATTGCTTCTAATATTGATTTCTCCGTTCTCTAATATAAACGAGCCCATCCCGCTAACTCCTTCTAACTCAATGTGCATCATACGCGGCCAATCAACGTTGCCCCCTGAAAACGAATAGACTCCGTTCACCGCCTCGGTACTATCCACCCGAACGTATTGGCCTTTAACCTCATCGGTTAAATAGACTTTACCGTTGTAATCCTTGACAGTACCATTTATTGTAAACCCGTTCTTATTCACCGCCTTCTCCTGTGCATACCCTCCGCAACAAAGAAGGAGACCCATAACAGCAAAAAACAATTTTTTCATACGATTATTTTACCTTTTTTTTTCGGTGTATGGAACCTTTGATATTTAAAATAATCATTCCCAAGGATGTTTAATGATTATTTTAAACATGTCGGTTTCATACGATTAAAACTATTATTTTCAAATGTATCGTATGGAACTCGCTTTAATCATGTTCTTGTGTGAAAACAGTTTTCATGCTCGTTTCATACGATTATTTTATTTTTTTATTTCGGTGTATAGGAGGCCTTAGCCTATTCTCCAATCGCCTTAGCCCTATCCCAATAATAGTTAAAGGCCACCTTTAACAGGGAATACAACTCCTGATGCTCGATGACCAGCGCGGTAAGGTTGGGCCCCGTTACAATGGGATCTTTCAGGTTAATCATCGTTAACCGACGATCAAAAAGTGACATTTTCACGGGTAAGCTGTCAATGACACGCGACTCAACCCCTACCTCCATGTTCTTTTTATGCGCGTACCGCAACCACTCGCTGTCAATCTCGCTATATTCGTAGATAACCCTCAATCTTACACCCTTACGCACGAGCTCTTCTGTCCATTCAGCCTCCAGGTCAAACTCTTCGGGCGTCATCGCGAAGGGAGATTTCGTGAACTCCAACACCTCTTCTTGAACATTTTTACGAAACTCCGTATAGCGATGTATAATCTCTTGCCTCCCCCGCAACACTTCTATAAAATCGGCATCTTTAAGCCGGTCGGTGCTCGTGTTGTATATATTTTCAAGAAAAAGAATCAGTTCATGATTGACTTTCTTCAATTCGTTCAGCTTGTCCTCTTCATTGCGCAATAAACCAGTCAAAGCGATCTGTGGACTGATTGCACAATAAGTCTGACCGTCTGAATTGCTGCTCCCCTCTTTACAAAAACCCTTGACAATCAAAGAGTCAAGAACCTCATACACTTTTGTCCTGGATATACTCGTGTATCGAGGAATGGCCGACGCCGTGATTTCAGAAACGCTCACCAGGACTTGATACACCTTTGCTTCGCGCTCAGACAGGCCCATCCTCATCAAATCGGTAATAACTTGTTGCTTTGTTGCACTCATAAACTCGACTATTTTTGTCCCCCCCCACCAGGGTAACAGCCTGCAAATGTATAACTAATTTTTAAACAAAGGCTTCAATAGATGATAATTAATATAATAAAGCGTTTTTTATGTTTTCTTAATATGCTTAGCTTTCATTTACAAACAGAGGAAAACCTTACAAATGAAGCAAAGGAACAGCTGGTTACCAATAGCGCTAATGTTTGTTGTATTCAAAAAGAAAAATCGAATGGGGAATAATAGATTATTTTCATTACCTTGCGAACATGAAGCCTAGGAACAGTCTACATAAGGCAAGCTTTCAGAAGCAGGAGGCGGAGAAAAAGGTGAGGTGCCTGCTCTGTCCCCATATCTGCCTGTTGCAAGATGGCGAGCTTGGGAAGTGCCGTTCCCGACAAAACGTGGATGGGACCCTTTACTCGTTAAGCTACGAGAAGATCTGTTCTATGGCCATAGATCCGATCGAGAAGAAGCCGCTCTTTCATTTTTTCCCCGATACCCCCATTCTGTCGCTTTCCACCGCGGGGTGCAATTTTCACTGCCTGCATTGCCAGAACAGCCACATATCACAAGTACGACCTGACACTATCCCCTACCGAGAATTATCTGCCAAAGAGGTGATAGCCATCACCCTATCGTACCCATGCCGGCTAATCGCTTTCACCTACACGGAACCCACCATCTACTACGAGTACATGCTCGATATCGCCAGGCTCGCGCATCAACAGGGTATCAAGACGGTGATGATCTCAAACGGTTATATTAATCGCGATCCTCTGCTGGAGCTGATTCCATTTATTGACGCGATGAATATCGACTTGAAATTTTTCGATAACAGCCTCTACAGAAACACCACCACCGGCACACTGAACCCGGTATTGCGAACGCTAAAAACCGTGAAAGAGAGCGGTGTCTGGCTTGAGATAACCAACCTGGTTATTCCAAACCGCAACGACAGACAGGAAGCGATCGAAGAGATGTGTAACTGGCTGGCCAACAACGGGTTTGAAGATACACCTTTGCACTTTAGTCGCTTCTACCCCACCTATAAGCTTACCGACACGCCACCCACACCCGTTAAAACCCTCTTGAAAGCCAGGGAGATTGCCTTACAACACGGTATTCACTACGTCTATTTGGGCAATGTAGCCCACACGAGAGACGAGGACAGCTACTGCCACAACTGCCACTCGCTGTTGATTGAACGCGACAACTACACTATCCGTGAGTACCGGCTTGATAATGGAACATGCCCCGATTGCGGAACAGATATTCCCGGTCGTTGGAGTACCCATTAAGCGGATTTTTCTCCCAACCTTGGCATGTTTTTTCTCACTCTTTTTTCTTTCAGAGCGAAGAGCTCATGAAATTTGAGGGGGCACATCCTGTGAAGATCGCGCTAAAAAAGAAAAAGAGAAGAAAGGTGAGTTACAAAAAGCTCTCTTCAGAGAAAACTGTTGAGGTGAAAATGTAGATGTCGGCACTTTTCCAGCCATCCCAGCCAATCCGTGCCTTCTCCCGCGCGCAATGGCCGAGAAACTGCTCAACATCCCACCCCGCTTCGGTGGCAACTTGAGGAAGGTAAACACCGCTTGACCGCCCTTTCACCAGGTAGATGCCGTGTTTGCCAAGTACTATTTCCGAAGCATGTTCGATTTTTTTCAAAGGCGACAGCACGGAGATCTCTATCTCTACCTCCTCCATCTCTTTCAATGAGAGGCGAGGGAACCTGGGGTCCTCCACTGCCGCGGCAACCGCCATCTCCCTCACGGTGTTTAACAGGGGCTCATCGCTCATCATCATACCCATACACCCCCTGAGCCTACCCCACCTGGTGAGCGTGACAAAGGCACCGCAATGCGCCTTGATTGACCTGGAGCACTCGGAAACATTTACCCAGCCCTCTACAGAGGCCTCCTCCCCCTCTTCCGCCTCTTTGGAAAAGAGGCCCATGATGCTTGCACGTGCCTCCTGCAGCAGGAACTGCTTATCGGTCTCAGTCATCTGAAACCCGCTATCGCTCGATTGATAATTCGCCATTTATGTTATAAGGTTAATTTTGCTACGCTTTTAAATCAACATTGTTACTCATTGCTCATTGCTAATTGCTAATTCAGCTTCGCTGCCTTTTCTGTCGTCACTCGGCAAAGCTCAAACAAGTTTGGCTTTGCTCTCGCTCCTAAGAAAATTGCTCATTGAACAAAGTGCTATTGCCCAATACCCCACCACTTCGTCCAAATCGCCATACCGCTTCTCATCGCCCGAGTTGCAATAATCAATCGCCTTGTACCTGTACGTGGGGTCCCCGGCCGTCATATACAACAGGGTAAGTACCGAGGTCCACCCGCAAAGGGAGGTAAACAGATTCGGGATCGCTTCACGACGGTTGGTGGAGAGGGTCGACAACAGTTCTTCAGGCCGATTGGTGAGTATCGCATCTTTGGTAATCGTGTCTACCCGGTTGGCATCATCGTAATCGGGGTAGTGCGAGAAATCGGAACTGATCACGAACAGGTTTTCATCGGTCATATAGGGCTTAAGGGCATCGGCTACCAAACGACAGGTGTCGGGATCGGATGTCCCCAAGACTATCGGCACCATGGAAAAGTCGTTTTTCAGGTGATGGTGTAAAAACGGCAGCTGCACCTCGATGGAGTGCTCCCCCGTATGAGGGGTATGGTCATCGGTAAAAAGGTCCGGGTGTTCCTGCAGCAGTTGTTTCGACAGCCCGGTATCCACTTTAACATTGCCGAAAGGCATCCGGTAGTCCCCCGAAAGATAGAGGGAAGCCCCATCAAAACTGCTTCTATGCGAGGAGGCCAGGATAAATATTCGCTTATAAGCAGCATCGGGTGGCAACTGATTAAACCCGGAGGCAGCAATTTTGCCGGAAAAAATATAGCCGGCATGAGGTACGATCAGTGCCCTGATGTTTCCCGGCTTCCTGGCAACACCCTTTTTAAAGAGTCCCTCAACCTCTCGCTTCAGCTCGCGGGGGTCAGCGGGGTAGAATCTCCCTGCCACCGCGGGTGCTCTATGGCTAACGTGTTCTTTCATGTTATCGACAAAGCTATTTATCCCATCACGCCATTTTATACACAAGGCTGTTGATGTTCATACCGGCTCCCACCGATGCCAGCACCAGATTATCTCCCCGATGCACCGAATACCCTTTCATAACACCTCTAACAATCATATCGAGCAACGTGGGTACAGTAGCCACCGATGAGTTGCCCAACCACGAGATGGTCATCGGCATGATAGACTCGGGTATCTCGTCAATGTTGTACAGCTTGAACAGCCTCTTCAGGATAGCATCGTCCATCTTCCCGTTGGCCTGGTGGATAAGCACCTTGCCAATCTCCGAGACATGCATTTTCAGTTTATCAAGTCCTGTCTTTATTAACTTGGGTACGTTTTCCAGCGCGTACTGGTAGACACGCCTACCATTCATCTTCAGGTAAAAACTTTTCTTCTCGGCCAACTCCGGCTTGTAGGAGTAGCCCATATGTAGCATACTCACGTTCCTCACCGCGTCGCTTCGCGAATCGTGTCCGAGCACGCCCACGGGTACATCGCTCTCCATCCCCTCCATGATCACGGCACCGGCTCCATCGGCGTAGATCATGCTGTCGCGATCGTGCGGGTCAGAGATACGCGACAGCACATCAGCTCCCACCACCAGTATCTTCTTGGCGTCACCCGAACGGATGTAGTAGTCGGCCTGAATAACCGCCTGTATCCACCCGGGACAACCGAACAGCACGTCGTACGCCACGGCCGAGGGGTTGATGATGTTCAGTTTCTCCTTTAGCCGAGCCGCCAACGTGGGCATCATATCCGTCCGTATATTATCCACTCGGGTCTCCCCGAAATTATGGGCGAAGATGATGTAGTCGAGCTCCTCCTTGTTGATCCCCGCGGCTTCAATGGCTCGTTCGGCGGCAATCAAGGCCAAATCGGATGTCACCTGGCCGTCTTCGAGGTAGCGCCTCTCGGCAATCGTGGTGATCTCCTCAAACTTCCTCATGATCTCATCGTTGGGGGTCTCCAATTTCTCCCCCGTTGAATCGTAGAACTCGTAATCGAGAAAATAATCGTTCCCGATTCGCTTGGTAGGGACGTAGCTCCCCGTTCCTGTAAACACGCTATATAGCTTCTTCATTCTTTATTTTTTCATTTGTTACATGTTGGTATCGTTATAACGCTTTTATCCGCGTTTTTGTTAACCATTCCCTACAAAGATAGTCGATATTTTTCTTAATTCCCAAATTGCTTAAAGGCAATTCCACATTGAACCCTGGGATTGCACACCGTGTTGATTTTTGAGCAGAATTAGCGTCGTTTTCCGGAAGTCGATGCGAGGGTTTCCGCGGGCAATGCGGAGGGTTCCGAGGGCAACGCTGGGGTTTCCGTGGGCAACGCTGGGGTTTCCGCGGGCAATGCCGTAACTTCCGGGGAGACAGAGGTGGTTATCGGGTTGGAGACATCTTCAAAGAGTTCCAAGTGAAAGTACCCTGCAGCGGCAATCACGTGATCGAACACATCCGAAACAATGTTCTCGTAATCCGCCCACACGATGGTGTCAGTAAAGAAGTAGAGTTCAAGGGGAAGTCCTTTGGAAGTAGGGTCCAACTGCCTAACCATCAGCGTCATATCCTTACGAATTTCGGGATGATGATCCAAATAACCCTTGATGTACATCCTGTAGAGCCCCAGGTTGGTAAGGTTGCGGCCGTTGATGAGCAGCGACTTATCAACATCCCCCGATCTGTTGAACTCAGCGATTTCTTGGCTTCGTTCACGGATGTAATCCGAGATGATGGTAATCTTTGACAGCTCCTCCAGCTCTTCATCGCGTAGGAAACGAATGGTGGAGTGCTTGATGAAAATCGAGCGCTTACGTCTCCTCCCCCCGGCCTCTTGCATGCCCCGCCAGTTCTGGAACGAATCGGACACCAACGCGTAGGGAGGGATGGTGGTAATCGTATTGTCGAAATTCTGTACCTTCACCGTGGTGAGCGTGATCTGAACCACGTTGCCATCGGCCCCATGCTTGGGCATGGTGATCCAATCGCCTATCCGGACCATATCGTTGGCCGATACCTGCAGGCTGGCCACGAACCCAAGGATAGAGTCCTTGAAAATCAACATGAAGATGGCTGATGCGGCACCCAGACCCGCGATGATGGCACCCGGTTTTTGACTGGTCAGAATAGAGAACAGGATGATGATCGCTATAAAGTAGAGCACGATCTTCACCACTTGCGCGAAGCTGTCCAGCGGCTTATCCTTTAAGCCGGGCTTCTGTCGCAAAGTATCGGTAAAGGCGTTCACCACCGACATGATCAACCAAACCATGTAGAAGATGAAGAATATATCGGCCAACTTATCCATCACGTTCATCAGCTTGGGGAAAGCCTCGAAGACGATGGGAATGGTACCCTTAACCAAGCTGAACGGGACAACCATGGCCATGAAGTACGAGAAGCGGCTTTCCGACAACTTCTGCAAGAAAACGGTCTTCGAGTAGCGAACTGCCCGGTTAAGGAAATACTTCAGGATAGCCTTGGTAACGTACTGGAGGATTAACACTAACAGTACCAACAAGATGCCAAGGAATAACGTGTTTATCGAGTTTACCCACTTTTCAGGGATACCGAACCCACTCAACAGTTGGATAGACCAATCACTTATCGCATGCGTGGATTGCGAGATTTGTTCAATTTTCTCTACGTTCATAACAGTTTTATTTTTCAGATTTACGAAGCCACAAAGATACACTTTTTAAAGGAGCAGGCCAAATCACTTTTTTTAGCCACAAACCGGGGGCTGTTTCATGGAATCGTTGTATATTTGTACAGTTTCACCCCCAAGAGTATCTTGGCGAAAAGTACAATTGGCTCGTATCAAACGGTGCGAGGGGATGTGGTATAGTGTAATAATAATACGCGAAAAGAGAATGAAAAAAACCTGAAATAGAACGAGGCAAGAGAGATAACGGCGAAACGAAACAGAGAAAACAACGAAATGAAACAATAACACAAACGAAAATAGTAACAACATGGGAAAAGTTCTGATTATTGGCGCAGGTGGCGTGGGGACAGTAGTGGCTAACAAGGTGGCGCAAAACAGCGACGTCTTCACCGATATCCTGTTGGCGAGCCGTACCAAAAGCAAGTGCGATACCATTGCCGAGGATGTAAAAAAGCGTACTGGCGTAGAGATAAAAACAGCCAGGGTAGATGCCGACATTGTGCCAGAGCTGGTTGAGTTGATGAACCGTTTTAAACCGGAGATCGTGATCAACGTGGCGTTGCCCTACCAAGACCTAACCATTATGGATGCGTGCCTTGAGGCGGGGGTACACTACCTGGACACCGCCAACTACGAACCCAAGGATGAGGCCAAGTTCGAATACAAATGGCAGTGGGCGTACCACGACCGTTTCAAGGAGGCAGGGTTGACCGCCATACTGGGTTGCGGTTTCGACCCCGGCGTGACCAGCATCTTCACCGCGTACGCTGCGAAGCATCACTTCGACGAGATCCATTACCTCGACATCGTGGACTGCAACGCGGGTGATCATGGTAAGGCATTTGCTACCAACTTCAACCCTGAAATCAACATTCGGGAGGTGACCCAGAAAGGAAAGTACTGGGAAAACGGGCAGTGGGTAGAGACCGAACCCCACGAGATACACAAGCCCCTCACCTACCCCAATATCGGTCCCAGAGAGTCGTACCTCATCTACCACGAGGAATTGGAGTCGCTCGTGAAGAACTTCCCCACCCTCAAGCGCGCCCGCTTCTGGATGACCTTCGGTCAGGAGTACCTGACCCACCTCCGCGTGATCCAGAATATCGGGATGGCACGCATTGATGAGGTGGAGTACAACGGCCAAAAAATCGTGCCCATCCAGTTTCTGAAGGCGGTTCTTCCCGACCCCGGTGAGCTGGGCGAGAACTACACCGGCGAAACCTCCATCGGTTGCCGTATCCGCGGAATAAAGGATGGTGAAGAGCGAACCTACTATATCTACAACAACTGCAGCCACGAGGCGGCCTACAAGGAGACGGGTGCCCAGGGCGTTAGCTACACCACGGGTGTACCGGCCACCATTGGCGCCATGATGTACCTACAAGGCATATGGAAGAAACCGGGTGTCTTCAACGTGGAAGAGTTCGATCCCGATCCCTTTATGGAGCAGCTCAACAAGCAGGGGTTGCCCTGGCACGAGCTGTTTGACGTGGATTTGGAACTTTAAGCCGATAACAACATGAAATACTTGCGCTCAACCGCCCACCCATTCTTGTTCTTGCCTCTGATCCTTCTTCTCCTCTTCACGGGATGCAAGGAGGAGGAGGCGATAACACCCTTGAACACGGATAAGGAGCTCCTATCGTTCAAGCTGGAGTCGGCAAGGAATCTCCAACTGAAAGATGGAGATATCGTGGGTGAGATCTCGGGTACCGTTATAGCGCTGGAAATCCCCGAGGATGTAGATATCAGCTCGCTTATCGCCACCTTTACCCATAGCGGGGTTAAGGTACTCGTGGGTAGCAAGGAACAAGTTTCCGGTACTACGCCCAACAACTTCAACAGCTCCCTCAGCTACCGCGTGGTAGCGGAAGACGAGAGCGTGCAGGAGTACCGGGTGGTTGTCACTTTAACACCGGTTATTGTCCCGGAGGTTATCGCCATCCCGTGCATCCGCGTTGAAACGGAAGATCGAAAACCAATCGTTGAGAAAGAGACCTACCTTAAGGCCACCGTCGTGATCGAGGCGAACGGCTGGGGCGATGATTACGAGGGAACGACCCAAATCCGGGGCAGGGGCAACTCCACGTGGGGGATGCCCAAGAAGCCCTACCGGCTGAAGCTCGATAAAAAATCGATCATCCTCGGTTTGGCTGAAGAGAGAGACTGGGTGTTGTTGGCCAACTACATCGACCCCACGTTGATGCTCAACGCGGTTGCCTTCAAGATCGGGCAACTGCTGGAGCTGCCCTTCACCAATCACGCCATCCCGGTGGACCTTTACCTGAACGGGGAGTACCAGGGAAACTACCTGCTCACCGAACAGGTAGAGCTCTCCTCTACCCGGGTCAATATCGATAAAAAGGAGGGCATCCTGTTGGAGATCGACACCAACTTCGACGAGGATTTTCAATTCAAGTCCACCCACTACAAACTGCCCGTGATGGTCAAAGACCCGGACATCAAGTCGGATGAACATTTCCAACGGGTGAAAGATGAGTTCCACCAGTTGGAGGCTGCCATCGCGTCGGATCAGTTCCCCAACACCCCGTACAAGGAGTACCTTGACGTGGAGTCCCTGGCCAAGTACTTTATCGTCTACAACCTCACCCACAACATGGAGATCAATCACCCCAAAAGCATCTACATCCATAAGGACAAGGGGAGCAAGTACACGATGGGGCCCATTTGGGATTTCGATTGGGCCTATGATTACGAGGGGAAGGGAGCCCATTTCGGTTCGCATGTAAGGCTGTTTCTAACCAACAAGAACTTTCCCCCACCCGCGCTTGGGTACACCTTCTTCAGTCGTTTCTTCGGGGATCCCGCGTTCGTCGCGCTCTACAAGGAGACGTGGAGACGCTTTCATGCCGAAAAGAAGACAGAGCTGATGGAGTATGTCGATTGGTACGCCAAGCAGATCACGGAATCGCAAAAAAAGGACCAGGAAAAGTGGCAAAATGGAACCACCAATTATGGTTATAAAATCCGTCAGCTAAAAAGCTGGCTGGAGGGACGCTTTGCCTTCATCGACACGGAGACAAATGCCCTGAAGTAAATAGACCCGTAAAAATTTGTTCGCATGAACCCGAAAAGCTTAGTCAACATCGGCGATTACAGCCAGACCGACATCCTGCGCATCCTGGAGAGTGCCGCCCGGTTCAAACAGCAGCCGAATCGCGACCTCCTGAAAGGGAAGGTGGTCGCCACCCTCTTCTTTGAACCCTCTACCCGAACGCGGCTCAGCTTCGAAACCGCGGTGAATCGCCTGGGAGGCCGCGTGATCGGCTTCTCCGATTCGGCAACCAGCAGCTCCACCAAAGGGGAGTCGCTGAAGGACACCATTCTCATGGTGAGCAACTACGCCGACCTGATCGTCATGCGCCACCACCTGGAGGGGTCGGCCCGGTACGCCTCGGAAGTTTCGCCCGTGCCCGTGATCAACGCGGGCGACGGTGCCAACCAGCACCCCACGCAGACCATGCTCGACCTGTTCACCATCTTCGAGACACAGGGCACGCTGGAGGAGCTCACCATCACCATCGTGGGGGACCTGAAGTACGGGCGCACCGTCCACTCCCTGATTCAAGGCATGTCGTACTTCCGGCCCACCTTCAACTTCGTGGCACCGGATGAACTACACATCCCGGAAAAGTACAAACAATTCTGCGACACGAAAGGTATCCCCTACCGGGAGTTCACCGAATTCTCCCCTGAAGCGATCAACAGCGCCGATATCCTCTACATGACCCGGGTACAAAAGGAGCGGTTTACCGACCTGATGGAATACGAGAAGGTGAAAAACGTCTACATCCTTCACGACAAGATGCTGGAGCAATCGAAAGAGAACTTGAAGGTACTGCACCCGCTCCCCCGTGTGAAAGAGATCAGTCAAGATGTGGACAAGAACCCCAAGGCCTATTACTTTGAGCAAGCCAAAAACGGGATGTACACGCGACAAGCCATCATTTGCGACCTGATGGGTATCGATGCTCAATAAGTTATACATTGAAACTAAACGGTTATATATTTTAACGCTATATGGGAAAAGAATTACAAGTGGCCGCTCTGGAAAACGGCACCGCCATTGACCACATACCTACCTCCGCGGTATTTAAAGTGGTATCGCTGCTTCAGCTTCAAAAGTTAAACAACCGCATCACCATTGGCAACAACCTGAATAGCAACAAAATGAAGAGCAAGGGGATCATCAAGGTGGCCGATAAGTTCTTCCGTGAGGATGAGCTGAACCGCATCGCCCTGGTAGCCCCCAATGTGAACCTCAACATCATCCGGAACTGGGAGGTAGCGGAAAAGAGGAAGGTGGTGCTGCCCGATGAGATCGTGGAGATCATGAAGTGCAATAACCCGAAGTGCATCACCAACAACGAGCCGATGAAAACGCGGTTTCACGTGATCGACAAGGAGAACGTGGTGCTACAGTGCCACTATTGCGAACTAAAGATCAAGAAAGAGGAAGTAGTCCTTGTATAGGGAAAAAAATGACGTATGCCCCTTAATTTACCCGATAAGCTGCCGGCGATAGAGTTGCTGAAGAAGGAGCATATCTTCGTGATGAGCGACCTGCGCGCCTCCACTCAAGATATCCGCCCCTTGAAGATACTTATCCTCAACCTGATGCCGTTGAAGATAACTACCGAGACCGATTTGATCCGCCTCCTGGCCAACTCCCCCTTGCAAATCGAGGTGGAGTTCCTGAGCCTGAGCAGCCACACCCCCAAGAACACGCCCATAGAGCACCTGATGATGTTCTATACCACCTTCTCACGCGTGAAAGATGCTTTTTACGATGGCATGATCATTACCGGCGCCCCGGTAGAGATGTTGCCCTTCCACGAGGTCACCTATTGGGATGAGCTAAGCGAGATCATGGATTGGGCACGCTCGCACGTCACCTCCACCTTTTACATCTGCTGGGGTGCACAAGCCGCGTTGTACCACTTTTACGGGATCGATAAGCATACGTTGGACATGAAACTGTTCGGGGTATTCCGACACACCTTGAACGATCCCACCTTCCCGCTTTTCCGGGGTTTCGACGATGAGTTCTACGTACCGCACAGCCGCCACACCACCATCCTGGCGGAAGAGATCAGGCAGCACCCGGAACTGACCATCCTCTCCGAATCGGAGGAGGCCGGTGTCTACATCATCACTTCGCGCGGGGGTCGGGAATTTTACGTGACCGGTCACTCCGAGTACTCCCCGTTGACCCTGCACAACGAGTACACCCGCGACCTCAAGAAGGGGTTGGACAACGTGGGCATACCGATCAACTACTACCGCGACGACGACCCCTCCAAACCCCCTATCGTGCAGTGGCGCTCACATGCCAACATGCTCTACATCAACTGGCTCAACTACTTCGTCTACCAGGCTACCCCATACAAGATCGAGGAGGTCGCACAGTTAAACGAACTCTAAACGGTAGCTTGGTACGTTTCTCACGCCATCAAACCTGGTTTGTCGTTCCGGCTTAATCGATGCAACACAGTGACAATCAGCTACTTTTTGGCTGCAAACTTCAAACAAGCCGGTTGACCGACCCGAATATCCTTGCCGGTATCGGTCAGCAACCCGGTCTCCCTATCGACAGTAAAAACTTGAATCTTGTCGTCGTTTCTACCGGCTACCAACAGGTAGTCGCCGTTGGGAGTGATCACGAAGTTGCGCGGATGTTCGGCGGTGAGCTGATACCCCACCCGCGTTAACGTGCCCTCCTCCTGGTCGATGGAGAAAATAGCGATCCCATCACCCTGAAGGCGATTGGATGCGTACAGGAAACGGCCGTCAGGTGAGACGTGGATATCGGCGCTCCCCCGTGCGGAGAGTGAATCGGCCTGGATTACCTGCTTCTGTTGGAGCGTACCGCGGTGATAATCGAAGACGATCACCTCACCCGACAGTTCACCCAGCAGGTACATGAAGCGACCCCCGTCCGGGTGAAAATCGAAATGACGCGGCCCGGTCCCGGGGGGTAACTCCCACTCGCTGTAACTGCTTTCCCTCAGGGCTGGTTGCCCTTCGAACGGGGTATCGTTCACGTCAAAGCGGTAGAGCTTGTCAGTACCCAGGTCGGCCGCGAAGAGGAATTGCCCATCAGGGGTGTAGTTCACCGAATGAACGTGCGGGCTATCCTGCCGCTTGGTGTCAGGTCCCGAGCCTTGAAACGACATCACCAACGTTCCCTGGGCGAGGCTTCCATCCTCGTCAACCCGGATAGAGGAGATACTCCCTCCCCCGTAATTCGCGGTGTGAATGTTCCTGCCCCGGCTGTCGATCGTGATGTAACAAGGCCCGCCGCTATTGACCGGTCGTGAATTCAAGGGGTCAAGCCTACCCTGTCGTTTATCCAAGGCGAACGCGTACACCGCACTATTCTTCCCGTCCTTCTCGCTGACCGCGTAAACGAACTTCTCGTCGGGACTCAACGTGAGGTAAGAGGGGTTATCCACCTTGGTCATCCCTAACGAATCGGCCTCCCCCGTCTCGCCGTCAAAGCGAAACAGGTAGATACCTTCGCTACCCCCTTTCGCGGTGTAGGTCCCCACGAGCAGTAAAAGATCTCTACTCGTGCTATCCATGTTCCATGAAGCCTCTTCCACCTGGTCGTTACCTTCCGTGTGCCCCAGGGGACTAGCCGTTTTCCCCGAACGGTTACCCGTGCATCCCAGCAACAGGGCGGCTGCAACGCACACTATACCCATTTTCTTGATCATGATTCCTCCTTTTGCTATTATCACATCAATGTTCGTGCCAAAAAACAGATAACATCTGTTTGAAAGCGAAAGATAAATTAAATTTGCGAATATGAACTCTACTGCTTATTTTTGCACTGTTAAAACGAAACCAGAAAGGTAAAAAATAGATTTTATTATGCTATCCAACATTTTATCTATCGCCGGTAGACCCGGCCTTTACAAGCTTATTTCGACGAACAAGAACCTGAATATCATAGAGTCCCTTTCCGATGGAAAACGTTTTCCCCTGCACGCGCGTGAAAAGGTCATCACCCTAAGCGATGTGTCAGTCTATACCGACGAGGGCGACACCCCGTTGCGGGAAGTATTTAAAGCCATTCGAGAAAAACAAGCCGAGGAAAAGATCCCGGTGGATGCCAAGTCCTCCAGTAAAGAGCTCTTCTCTTTCCTTGAAGAGGTACTGCCCAACTACAGCCGTGAAAGTGTCTACGCGAGCGATGTGAAGAAAATCATAGCGTGGTACAACCTGCTCACGGAACATGGGATTGACTTTGAAGAGGAAGAGGAAGCGGAAGAGGAAGAGGAAGCGGAAGAGAAACAGGAACAGGAAGAACAAGGGGAAGAGAAGGCATAGTGAGAAACGGGTTTGATGAGTTATTGGACGAGGGAATCGAAGGAATAAAGGCGATACCGCCGAAAAAACATACAAAAGTAACCCGGTAACTTGAAAGTAAAGGAGATTGCGACACGTGCGGTGACCGGAGTTATCTACATCCTGGTCATCCTGCTTGGTATACTAGGGGGACGCTTCACGTTCCTTCTGGTCTTTGGCGCCATACTGGGTATAGCCCTGTTCGAGTTCTACCGGATGGTGGAGAAAAAGATGTCGCACGACATCAGCAAGACATTCAACATCGCTTCGGGGGTTCTCCTTTTCCTCTCGGTATTCCTCTACCTGGAGGGCATCACCCCTTATGCCCTGCCCACGCTCATACTGCTGTACCTGCTCGTCCTCATCGCGGCTGCCATCTTCCTGCGGAGGGACGATATCCTTCACAGCACCATCTACTCGGGATTCGGTCAAATATACCTCACCTTGCCGCTCAGCCTTCTCATGCTCCTATCCTACACCGATACAGTAAGGAATTCCGGCAGCTACAACTGGCTACCGGTATTGGCGCTTTTCGTTTTCATCTGGGTGAACGACACTGCGGCCTACTTTTTCGGTTCGCTGATAGGCAAACGTAAACTATTGGAGCACGTCTCCCCGAAAAAGTCGGTAGAAGGATTTATAGCGGGCATCGTTTTCACGGTGCTGGCCTCATTGCTGTTCGCTCACCTTTGCCCCGTTTATGACACCCTCGTCTGGATCGGTTTCGCCATCGTGGTTTCGCTGTTCGGGACGGTGGGCGACCTATTCGAGTCGCTTATCAAGCGCACGTTTGGCGTGAAGGACTCGGGCAACCTTATACCCGGTCACGGGGGCATACTCGACCGTATCGACAGCCTGCTCATCGCCGCGCCCGCCGCCCTCCTCTACCTGAACGTGATCTACTATTTTGCCGTATAGGGAAGTGTTTTCCCCCTTTCTACATGATCCCTTTCTCCTTGAGGTTTAATCTCCACCTGAAAAACGCAAAGGGCAGGGACTTTCTACATGATTCCTTTCTCCTTGAGGCGTTGTTGCCACTTCCAGGCGGAAGCCATGGTTTCTTCGACGGTCGCCTCTGCCTTCCACCCCAACACGTTGTTCGCCTTGTCGGGTTGCGCCCATATCTGCTCGATATCGCCTTCACGTCGACCCACTATCTTGTAGTTCAACGGCTTACCGGAGACCTTCTCGAATACCTTTATCAGTTCCAAGACCGACAGCCCGACGCCCGTACCCAGGTTAAATATCTCGACCGCATCATCGGACTTATCTGTCAACATCCGATCGATGGCCACCACGTGCGCCTTGGCCAGGTCCACCACGTTGATGAAGTCGCGAATACAGGAACCATCCGGCGTGTTGTAATCATCGCCAAAGACGCTCAGCTGCTCCCGAATACCGATCGCGGTTTGCGTGATGAAAGGCACCAGGTTCTGTGGCACGCCTATGGGTAACTCGCCAATCTCGGCCGACGGGTGAGCGCCAATGGGGTTAAAGTAGCGCAGGATAACGCTCTTGATGGGAGCCCCGGAATGCACGAAATCCCGGATGATCTCCTCGTTGATCTGCTT
>JAMNYO010000058.1 GCA_023622765.1 Bacteroidota bacterium
CCGGCGAATGAGATTACCCCGGCATACCGGAAATCAGCGGGTAACGATTCAGCGTTGGAGTGACAGTTTCTCTTCCAGTAGTCGGCCTGAAGGACCGTGATGGCGCCGGCGCTCGACCCGCTGATGATGATCCGTTCGGGGTCAATGGCCAACTCATCGGCGTGGTCAATCAGGTACCCCGTGGCCGAGTAGAGATCGACTACCGCCATCGCAATGGCCTTCTGCAAGGGCTTCAAGTTAAAAAAGCCCGGGGCCTTTTCTCCCTTCATTCCCAGGCGGTAATCGATAGACACCACCGCGAAGCCGCGGCGGGCAAAGTAATCATAGTAGGGCTGGTATCCCTTCGCATCTCTTTCTCCCTCCTTGAACCCGCCCCCGAAGACGAATATCAGGCAAGGGCGTGGTTCCGATGTGGTGAATTCGCACGTGTAGATATCCATCCAAAGCTCCTCTCCGTCTGTCTCCGCATACTGTAACGTCTCTTTTTGCAGTGGTACGAAACAGTGGGAAATGTGCCCGGAGTCAATGAGAACGCCGTGCTGTGTCTCTTTCTGTAGTTGTGTGCATAAGTGGGAAATGTGCCCGGAGTCAACGAGAACACCGTGACGCATCTCTTTCTGTAACTGCGCGAAGAAAGGGTGTGGCAGCAGAAGAAGGGAGAATAAAAGGAAAATGGCGGAAAGGGAACGCTTTTGGTTCATGCGATAAAATTGGTTATTAGTTTCAACATCTCTACCCGTGCCTTCTCGTAGTCGTCGTTGCAGATGGTAGCGTCGAACCGGGGTGCGAAGCTCATCTCGTACTTCGCCTTGGCGAGTCGGTTTTCAATTACTTCAGGAGCATCGGTACCCCGCTTCTCCAGGCGTTCACGCAACACCTCCACCGAGGGTGGCATCACGAAAACGGTAAGCGCACGGTCACCGTAAACCTTCTTGATATTGAGGGCGCCCACGCAATCCACATCGAAGATCACGTTCTTCCCCTGGCTTAGGATGCGCTCCACCTCGCTCTTTAGCGTGCCATAAAACTTCCCTTCATAGACCTCTTCATACTCCAGGAACTCATCCGCGGCGATGCGCTCTCGAAACTCCTCCGGGGTGAGGAAATAGTACTCTACACCATCTTTTTCTTCGCCACGGGGGGGACGGCTCGTGGCGGAGATAGAAAACTGGATGTTCAAATCCTGGGCCAGCAAGAAACGTATCATGGTCGACTTGCCTGCTCCCGACGGTGCGGAAATGGTAATTAATCGACCATTTCTATTTTTTCCCTTACAAGACATTTAAAATCTGCTCTTTAATCTGTTCCAACTCATCTTTCATCTGCACGACGATCCGTTGCATATCCGACTGGTTCGACTTGGATCCAAGGGTGTTTATCTCCCTGCCTATCTCTTGTGAAATAAAGCCCAACTTCTTTCCTTGCGAATGGCTTTCCGATAACGTTTCCAAGAAGTAGTCGAGGTGGTGTATCAGGCGCGTTTTTTCCTCGTTCACATCCAACTTCTCCAGGTAGTAGATGAGCTCCTGCTCAAACCGGTTCTTATCGTACTCGATACCTTCCAGTTTGCTTAGCTCTTCGTGCAGCCGGTTTCTCACCTTCTCGATGCGTTCCGCTTCAAACTCCTCGATCTCGTTGAGCAGTGTGCGGATGCGTTCGATCTTTCCCGTGAGCAGCTCACGAGTCATTTGCCCCTCCTTCAACCGAAAGGCGATAAGCTCATCCACCGCTTTGTTGATGGCTACCTGTACTTGTTCCCATTCCGTGTCGTCCAACTCCTCGCTCTCTTGCTTCATCACATCAGGAAGGCGTATCAGTACCGATAACCAGTCGGCGGGTGGAGCTACACCCATCTCCTCCGTCAAAGAGGTCAATTCCTGCTGATACTGCTTGACCACGTGGGGATCAATACGCGACGTGACCTCCTTCGCGATGATTTCCACCTGTATCGACAAATCCACTTTTCCGCGTACCAGCCTTTTAGAGAGGTCGTTGCGCAACGATATCTCTTT
This sequence comes from Bacteroidota bacterium, assembly GCA_023622765.1. Lineage (GTDB taxonomy): Bacteria > Bacteroidota > Bacteroidia > Bacteroidales > Dysgonomonadaceae > Proteiniphilum. The sequence goes on from JAMNYO010000058.1 coordinate 2,013, forward strand.
CTCTCGATACAATGTCGGGAGACGCGTGAAGAGATCGAACTGCTTGCTATTCAAGGAGCGTATCTCCACGGTGATCCTCTTGTTGGGAAGTTCCACCGTAGTCCGACCGTACCCCGTCATCGAGTGTATCATCTTGACTCTTTTTCTGCTTTTTTTTCTTTTTCTCTTTTCTCTTTTTCCGATCGGCTTTGTCCCGCTTATCGGCTAACCTAAGGAGGTTTCGGCTCTCCTTCAAGTTAGATAGTAGGAGGACGAAACAGGCTAGCGTGGCGAGGTAGTGGATAGAATCGGGAAAGATGACCTCAGCGATCAGGATGGTGGCTATGATAATGCGTACCTCCGTGGGACCGAAGATCCCGGAATCGATGGAGTAGCTGCCCCCTATCTTGTACCTTAGTTGGGAGGTGATCATCTCCCAACCGTACAGGACGACGAAGGCAAAGCCGACAAATATCCAAGCGCTATGGGCATATATCATATACCCCGTCCCGATGAGAACGGTGCCAATCCAGTCGACCGTAACATCTAACGAAAACCCATACCATTTGCGTGGTTTTTGCCGGTAGTAGGCCAGTCTACCGTCGAGCGAATCACCCAGCCAGTTGATTACAAAGCCGGGTAGCGCTAACAGTAGCCATCCTCGGCCAAAGTAGAGGGCGATAACGAAGCTTGCAGCGACCGTCAGGTTGCCGAAAAAGCCAATGGCGGTCATGCCGTCGGAGCTAATCCAGGAGGGTACTTTTTGCACCAGTCGAGCTATGGTTTTCTGCTCCCCCTCGCGTAAGATGTTGGTTCGTTTTCGGTCAGCGGTGATAAGGCGGAGCGACCTCTCCGGCTTTGCTTTTTTTTCATTCTTCTTCTTTTTCTTCTTCATAACGTTCTTTTACGTGTTGTTCATTCTCTCTCTACCCGAACCTTTTCACGCAAATTTAATCAATATATTTGTAACAGTTCGCTTATTCAATCAATATATTTACAATTGCTAACTTATATTTGCAGTGGACAACTTTGTATACGAAATATAAGAGAATGATGTGTGGTTAGACAATGAAGGATGATATGGATTTTTGGATGGAAAATCATTTAGAAACCTTATCTTTGTAGGGAGTGGCCGAATAATTACATAGTTACTAAACGAATGATGAAAACACAGCCCGTTGAACCTCTTCACCAGAGAAAAATTATTCACATCGATATGGATGCCTTTTACGCTTCCATCGAACAGCGCGATCATCCTGAGTACCGCGGTAAGCCGCTAGCCGTGGGTTATGGCGAGAAACGGGGCGTGGTGGCCGCGGCCAGCTACGAGGCGCGCAAGTACGGCGTTCACTCCGCTATGCCATCGGTCACCGCTTTGCGCAAGTGCCCCGATCTTATCTTCGCGATGCCGCGGTTTGATGTCTACCGTGCGGTATCGAAGCAGGTCATGCAGGTTTTTCAGGAGTATACCCGACTAGTGGAGCCCCTCTCGCTCGATGAAGCGTTTCTAGATGTAACGGTCAACTTTCCCGGTATCCGCTCGGCCACGTTGATTGCCAGGGAGATCAAGCAGAAGATTTATAACCGAACAGGCCTGACAGCCTCCGCCGGGGTTTCCTACAACAAGTTCTTGGCCAAGATCGCTTCGGATTACCGGAAGCCGAATGGCCTGTTCGTGATTGAACCCGATCAGGCGGGGGCTTTTATCGAGAAGCTGCCGGTTACCAAGTTCTTTGGGGTGGGGAAGGTGACGGCTGCCCGAATGGAGAAGCTGGGTATTCGGACCGGGTGGGATTTGAAGCAGTGGAGCGAGCTTGACCTGATGCGTGAGTTTGGTAAGGTGGGAAGAATGTACTACCATTTCGCCCGGGGGGTGGACAACCGGGAGGTTGAACCGGAGAGGGTACGCAAATCGTTGGGTGCGGAAGAGACCTTCTTGGATGACCTGGATGAGCTGGTGGATATGCTGGGTGCGCTTCATCAGATTGCCCGGAAGGTGCATCGTCGGGCGGAGAAACGAAACTTCTTGGCCAAGACGTTGACGCTGAAGGTGAAATATGCCGATTTCGAGCAGGTTACACGCAGCCGGACGGTAGATTACTTTATCAACACGTACGAAAGGCTGTTTGAGCTGGGGAAGGAACTCCTGTTACAGGTGGACGACCTGCAGGAGAAGAAGATTCGGCTGCTTGGGCTGACGTTGAAGAAACCGGATGCCGAACAGGCTGTCTTGCCCGTGGATGGAGTACAGCTTAGGCTCGACTTCGATGATTAGGTAAGGGCGCTTTCGTCTCTGTTTCATGTGACTTTTTTTGACGCCTTCTGGGGGTGGGGCAGGTTGAGGGAAAAGGGTAGAAAAGGGCAGAAAAGGGCCTATAAAAGGAAATTTTCGGGTTTTTTCCCCCGGAGGCCGTGGTAGTACGACTTGATTTTTGGGATGTCGCTTTCGTAGTCACCTGTTGGATGAAACAGACCCAAGAAGCGGGCTTCCTTTTTACCGTAATCCAGTCCTATAAGCATAATGGGTACGCCGGCTTTCAAGGCGATAAAGTAGAAGCCTCTTTTCCATTTTGTTACCGGTTTACGGGTTCCTTCGGGTGCGATAGCCAGCTCCATTTGCTCCCGTCTTTGAAACTCTTCGGCGAGGGTGTCAGTGAGGGATTCGCTTCTGTCTCGCTTGACCGGGATACCCCCGATTCGTTTGAAAAACAGGTTAAACGGGAAGAAAAACCACTCCGATTTTATAAGGAAGAGGGCGGTTCTGCCCATGGAGGCGTAGGCCAGCTTGGCAACTATAAAATCCCAGTTGCTCGTGTGGGGAGCGACTGCGATCACGCACTTGGGTAGGTGAGGCACCTCGCCCGCCACTCGCCATCCCAGTATCTTGTTGAAAAGGAAAGCGCTTATTTTTTTCATCTGTTCGTTTCTTCCAGCTCTAACGCTAAACGTTCCCAAAGGTTCAGTGCGCGGTCCAATTTCGCTTTCGTCTCCAGGTATTCCTGCAGCAACTCCATATCGGCGGCGCCTTCCGGCGTGGCGAGGCGGCTTTCCATTTCGGTGATCTTTTTCTCTAATCGCTCCACCTTCTCTTCCGCTTTCTTAACATCCTGTTCGAGTTTTCGCACTTTACGGTTCCATGCCTTCTGCTCTTGGTAGGAACGTTTGCCTTCGCTCATCGGTTCCTGCTGCTCTGCTCTTTTTCCTCCATTGTCGCTACCGGCTGGTGCGGTGTTTCGTTCAAGCTCTTGTAAGTTTTCCAACTCCCTCTTTTCCAGGAACTCGTAGATACCCCCCAGGTGCTCCCTCACTCTTCTTGCCCCGAACTCGTACACTTTCCCCACCAGATCGTCTAGAAAATCCCGGTCGTGAGAAACGATGATGGCGGTACCCTCGCCTCAATCGCTTTTTTCAGCACATCTTTTGATGCCATATCGAGGTGGTTGGTCGGCTCGTCCAGGATGAGCAGGTTCACCGGTTCCAAGAGCAACCGGATCATGGCCAGTCGGCTACGCTCGCCGCCAGACAGCACCTTCACCCGTTTGTCTGACGCTTCGCCGCCGAACATGAAGGCGCCGAGGATGTCCCTGATCTTGGAGCGGATATCCCCCGTCGCCACCCGGTCGATCGTGTCAAACACGGTCAGCTCCTCGTTC
>JAMNYO010000009.1 GCA_023622765.1 Bacteroidota bacterium
AAATTGATTGGATGTTCGTATATTCGCGATACGAAACTGAATTGTTAGCTCAGCTGGTTTAGAGCGCTGCCTTGACAGGGCAGAGGTCGCTGGTTCGAATCCAGCACAGTTCACTAGACCCGCTGCGTTTTACTAAAACACCGAATCCTCCCCTAACTTTCGTGGGTTTTCCAACTTTTACGGTTCATCACGCTATCGTATTTCTAAAGTGCATTGCATTTACAAAACCGCGGCATCCCATCAAACCGCCAAACTATTGTGTTCCTATAAATTATATTAGAAGTGGTTAATGGTATCCCATTCACGACAAACTGCCAAATTAATGTGCCCTACAAAACCCAGAACGGCTTACCAAAAGCGGGAGAACTTGTTGTAACTCGAGACGAGCAACCCTACCACCTCAGAGTAGTTGACCTGTCCAGAACTCACCCGATTGGTTTTCAAGTACGCGTCATACACCTTGTCTTGCGCGTTCGAGAGCGGTTCGCTCCTGGCTGCCAGCCAATGTTCCCTGTTTTGCTTTACATGGTCCAAGATCTCCGGCCGCACGGATTGATAGATCGCTTTGTATTCGTCGGGGAGAAAGCGGCGTGCGTCGTTTAACACGTACCCAAGCGTGGAGACGTACGCGCTGTAGCGCACCTGCTTGTCATCGCTCGCCGCGCAGACGATAAACGCGTAGAGGTTGGCTTCAGACTCGAGACCGATACCGAACTGGTGCGCCATCTCGTGCGCAAGGGTGAAAGGGTAGGTAAAGTCGAGGCTGTAGTGGTTCACGTGCACCTCGTTGAAGAACGGTCCGAAGTACCCCGATACACCCGTTTGGGTATGGAGCGGCTCGAACATCATCGGCTTCGCCCTTCGTTTGCCATTGGGGAAAGCCAGTCGAAGCGGTTCATGCAGTTCCTGGTAGACCGACTCGAGTTCTGCCTGAATCGCCTCCTTGTCCATTCTACCGCACCCTCCAATTCCGTTCTGTCCTTTCATTCCACTCACCCTGCCCGTTACACTATGTCCACCTGTTTCCGCACCTCCTTCACCCGCGAAATCGAGGTACGACTGGTTCGCGTGCTCGATAAACCAAGTCGTAAAATCGCGAAAACCTTCGCTGTCGTAAGCCACCTCCTCTACCTGGCAGCGGGTATAAAAATCCTCCCTGAAGTAGGCAATCCCCCAACTAAAGTAGAACCACGCGACGAGAACCGTCACAAAGCGCAGCAATGAAAAAAGGAACCGGACGAACCCGCTCCTTCGGGCAATGGCAAGCACGATGATCATCAGCAAGCAAAATACCGCCACAATCAGGAACAGATCAAATAGCGAGAAAGAAAACAGGGTGGAGATAGAGGATAGCAGCGTGGCCACCCCCGGGTAGAGCGCACGCATGTACCATTCGGAGAGCGACGGGACATAACTAAACAGGAAAACAAGTGCGAACAAGGCGACAGAGATGATAAGCGTACGCCGCCGTTTTCTCCTTTCCAAAAGCGTGTAACCCCTAGGGTGAACAGGGCGAGTTTTATTAGCCCGCTTCGTGATCCGGGATCGGGGTCTCCGCCTCCTTAAGCTTCCAACACCATTCATGACTCCACCCATGCCGACTGTTTTCATTCCAACGCTATTCTTGGTTAAGCGATTTCTTGTACACCCAACAGCCCGGCTCCGAGACATGGTCGTGCACAAGTGTTTCAGAGGTCTCTTTCCTTAATATCCACACCACCATCAGGTCGCCCGCCGCGGCACTGAGGAAAACGATACCGAAAAGCAACCAAAAGAGACTGCCCACGAAAAAGGCGACGACCATGGGTAGGAGACCAAGCAGCAGGGCGGGCATAAGGGCCGCCAGGGAGTAGTGCTTCACCTTCAACGGCTCGTTGCAATGACAATAGGGCGTGAGATATTCACGCGTAAAACCGAACCGGACGCTGGAAAAACCCGATTCGGCAAAGAGCCCGAAAAAAAACCCGTGAATCAACTCGTGCATGCCCACCCCCGCGATAAAAAGCAGGAAAAAAAGGAGACATCCCTGCCAGGTAATCGCTAACGCGGGTTTCCAAATCAAGTAGAACGGAACCCCCAGAAGCACCACCGAGAAACCTATGATTGCCAAGGCCCACTTGCTTGCCGCAACAATATCGATGATCCTTTTCTCTTTTACGTACCCCTCCTGTTTGTTGACTTCGTTTGCCGTGTTTGTTCCGTTTATTTCGTTTTCTTCGTTCATTCTCTAGCTTTATAATGCGCTCCTAACGATTAACTTCAAAATTACATGAAAAAAACTACATAAAAAAACTCCACCCTCAACCGACAACCCAACTCGCTTAACTATCGCATGCCATAAATTCCTTTCAAACAGACTGATGTAACTTTTACGAAGTCATTATCTTGAAATCAATAATTAAACGTGAATGCGAAAACCGATTCACCTGTTACGATTGTGGCGACTTCATACAGGATCAACTCAAAAACAAGGGTTATTTACAGGGAAAAAGCGTAGAGGAAAGTCAGATTTGCCCAATATTTAAATCATTTTGTATATTTTTGCACCATCTTACCGTCGAATTGGAGAAAAGAGCCCGTTTTTAACGATCAGGCCATCGTCGATTTGCGAGTGGCGTCTCGTTTTAAGGGAACTTAGGGCAAACTGGTAGAAACAATTCAGATGCGAAAGCTAATTAAACAGGAGGGATCTATGTCAACGTTACGTTTTAACGCGGTAGAGGAGGCGTCAAGGAGGGTTCCGGTGGAGGTAACCAGCCCCGACAAGTTGCCCTCGGAGTATTTCGGCAAGTACGTGTTCAACCGCGAGCGCATGTCGAAGTACCTCTCGAAGGAGACCATGAACATCGTGCTGGAGGCTATTGACAGGGGCACTACGCTGCACCGCGGTATTGCCGAGCACGTGGCCGCCGGGATGAAGATGTGGGCCATCGAGATGGGTGCCACCCATTACACCCACTGGTTCCAGCCACTCACCGGGGGGACTGCCGAGAAGCACGACTCGTTTATCGATTTCGCTAGCGGACCCGGCGAAAACATCATCGAGCGCTTCTCCGGCAAGCTGTTGGCGCAACAGGAGCCCGACGCGTCGAGCTTCCCCAGCGGAGGCATACGCAACACCTTCGAAGCGAGGGGTTACACCGCGTGGGACCCGAGCTCTCCCGCTTTTATCATCGATGACACCCTCTGTATCCCCACCGTGTTCATCTCCTACACGGGCGAGGCGTTGGACTACAAGACCCCCCTATTGAAGGCGCTTTCCGCGGTCGACAAGGCATCGGTAGAGGTTTGCAGGCTGTTCTACCCCGATGTGAAAAAGGTCTATTCCTACCTCGGCTGGGAACAGGAGTACTTCCTGGTAGACGAGGCGCTCTACGCGGCACGGCCAGACCTTATCCTTACCGACCGCACCCTTATGGGGCACGAGAGCGCGAAAAACCAGCAGCTTGAGGATCACTACTTCGGGGCCATACCCCCGCGGGTGGTCGCCTTTATGCGAGAGGTAGAGCAAGAGGCCTACAAGTACGGCATCCCGTTAAAGACAAGGCATAACGAGGTGGCTCCCAACCAGTTCGAGCTAGCCTCGATCTATCGTGACACCAACCTCTCGGTAGATCAGAACCTATTGGTCATGACCCTGATGCGCCGCATTGCCACGAAGCATCGCTTCCGGCTGCTCTTGCACGAGAAACCTTTCGCCGGAGTGAACGGTTCCGGTAAACACAACAACTGGTCGCTCTGCACCGATACCGGGATTGGCCTGTTCACCCCTGGGAAAACGGCGTACGAGAACCTGTTGTTCGTCACCTTTCTCGTGAATGCCCTCATGGCCGTTTACAAGCACAATGGGCTGTTGAAAGCCTCCATCATGTCGGCCGGCAACTCCCACCGCCTCGGTGCCAATGAAGCGCCCCCCGCCATCGTCTCCGTTTTCCTCGGGAAACAGATATCGGCGGTGCTGGACAAGATTGAGCAGAGCTCTCGTGATGATGATATCACCGTGGATGAAGAGATCAAGCAGATGAAATTAGGCATAGCGCACATCCCGGAGGTATTGATCGATAACACTGACCGGAACCGCACGTCGCCCTTCGCCTTCACCGGAAACCGGTTCGAATTTCGTGCCGTGGGCTCGTCAGCCAACTGCTCCTCGGCCATGATCGCGCTCAACTCGGCCATGGCATCGCAGCTCATCGACTTCAAGAAAGAGATCGATGAGAAGATGGAACGCGGGTTGAGAAAAGAGGAGGCCATCTTCGACACCCTGCGCACCTATATCCGTGAGTCAAGGCCCATCCGTTTCGAGGGAAATGGCTATAGCGACGAGTGGAAGGAAGAGGCACAACGTAGGGGACTTAACTGCGATATGAGCGTTCCCATCGTGTACAACGAGTACACCCGGGAGCAATCGGTCAAGATGTTCGAGGCCATTGGCGTGTTAAGCGAGAAGGAGCTGCATGCCCGCAACGAAGTCAAATGGGAGACCTACACCAAGAAAATACAGATAGAGGCACGGGTGCTGGGCGACCTCAGCATGAACCACATCATCCCCGTGGCCACGGAGTACCAATCAGTACTGCTCGACAACATCTACAAGATGCATGCCGTGTTCAGCAAGGAGAAAGCGGAGAGGCTGGCTCGTCAGGATGCCGTCCTCGTGGAGGAGATCGCGGAACACATCACCTCCATTAAGACCAACGTCGATGAGATGGTGGAAGCGCGACGAAAGGCCAACCGGTTAGAAAGTGCCCAAGAAAAAGCCGTGGCATACCACGATGAGGTGGAGCCATTCCTAAACGTGATTCGCTACCACGTGGATAAACTAGAGTTGATCGTGGACAACCAGATGTGGACGTTGCCCAAGTACAGGGAGTTGCTATTTATCAGCTAACAAGTGTTATGCACCCGACTCCCGCATGCTTCATTGTCGCGTTGGTGCTTCCAAACCTGACCAACGCTAGACGTACTCATCTCCGTAGCGGAGCTTCACGTCGGTCACGAAGTGCTTGATGCGTTGCTCTTCCCTCTTCTTGCAAATCATCAGGACGTTACCCGACTCGGCCACGATATAATCCTCTAGTCCCTGGATAACAGCCAGTTTCCCGTCGCTCATCGCCACGATGTTGTCGCTGCTCTCCACGAAGAGCGCCTTACAGTTCAGGTGCGCGTTGTTGTTATCATCCCTGTCGGAGATCTCGTGCAGCGCCCCCCAGGTACCCAGGTCACTCCAGCCGAAGTCCGAGATGTTCACGTAAACGTTATCGGCTTTTTCCAGTATCCCGTAGTCGATGGAGATATTCCGACAGAAGGGGAAGCTCTTGTCGATGAACCGCTTCTCC
>JAMNYO010000135.1 GCA_023622765.1 Bacteroidota bacterium
GGGAGACGACATCAAGTCAAAAGTGGATGAAAACGGTATAATAACCGTTAGCCTGATGGATTTTTTGTTGGGGGATAGTTGGTAGGCTTTCCGGTTTACCTCTCGGTTTACCTTTTCATTGAAAACCGGTAGAAAAACAGGGGATTTCGGCTAACGGCATAAAAAAGAAAAAACGCCTAAATATCTCTATTTAAGCGTTTTATAAAGTGGTGCCACCAGGAATCGAACCGGGGACACAAGGATTTTCAGTCCTTTGCTCTACCAACTGAGCTATGGCACCCACTTTTCGCGAATTGCGACTGCAAAGATAACCCCATTTTTATTATTTGCAAAATTTGCAAAAGAAAAGTTCGGGAAATTGTTTCTCGGTCAGGGTTGTGGCTAACGGTTAGCCTTGATGAAGTGCTTGTTTGTTTAATAGGAATTTCCCGGTACAGTTCGTGTTTATTTCCCGGCGATGGGTTCCCACCCCTGGGCACGCAGCGGCATCTCTTGTCCATCTCGCGTAACGAGGTGGCAGCCGTGCTCCGGCTTGGTCATGTGGCCCACCAGGCGCACGCCGGTCACCCGCTCCATCGCTTCGAGCGACGTTAGGGGAACGGTAAAGAGCAGTTCGTAATCTTCGCCGCCGTTGAGTGCTACCGTGGTCACGTTCATGTTGAACATCTCCGCTGCCATGGCGGTTTGGTAGTCGATGGGTAGCCGCTCCTCGTAGAGCTGGCACCCGGTGTTGCTCTGCTTGCAGATATGGAGTAGGTCTGACGACAGCCCATCGGAAATGTCGATCATCGAGGTGGGGAGGATGCCCTGCTCCTTGAGCAGCGTCACGATATCCCTCCTCGCCTCAGGCTTCAATTGCCGCTCCAGCAGGTACTCTTTGCCCGCGAAATCGGGTTGAAAGTCGCTGCTCCCGTCAAACACTGCCTTCTCACGCTCCAGCAGTTGTAGCCCCATATAGGAGGCCCCTAAGTCCCCCGACAGGTAGATCAAATCGGTATCCTTTGCACCGTTGCGATAGACGATATCTTCCTCCTTCGCGCTCCCGATGCAGGTGATACTCACGGTGAACCCGGTAAGTGACGAGGTGGTGTCACCCCCCACGATATCCACCCCATGGATGCTGCAAGCCAACTTCACACCATTGTAGAAACTCTCCAAGTCCTCCACCGAGAAGCGCTTGGAGATACCCAGGGAAAGCGTGATCTGCCGGGGCGTGCCGTTCATCGCGTAGATATCGGAGAAGTTGACGACCGCCGCCTTGTACCCGAGGTGCCTTAACGGGGTGTAGACAAGGTCGAAGTGAATCCCTTCGAGTAGCAGGTCGGTGGCGACTAGTGTACGTTCCTCGCCATGATTCAGTATGGCCGCGTCATCGCCCACCCCTTTAATCGAGCTTTTCTGGACAAGTCGGATATCGCCCGTGAGGTGGTCGATAAGTCCAAACTCACCGAGCGTGGCAATTTCTGTCCGTTTCATACGGTTGTTCTGTAACGTTTGCGCGTTGTTTTGTCGCTGCTTTCGCTTTCAAGGTAAAGGCCTTGGCGGACTTTCGCGTTAAGGGGCACCCGTTACATGCGCTCGATGACGGTACGCATGATCTCCGCCATCTTTGGCTGGGCTATCTTGGCCGCCTCCTGCACCTCCTCGTGAGAGATCTCCACGATCTTGCCGATCACGCCCAGGTCAGTAATGATGGAGAATGCTAACACCTTCATCCCCGCGTGGTTGGCCACGATGACCTCGGGAACGGTAGACATACCCACGGCGTCACCACCGATGATCCTCAGGAAGTTGTACTCGGCCGGGGTTTCGAAGGTAGGCCCTTGCAACCCGATGTAAACGCCATGCTGTAGCTTGATTCCCTTCTCTTTGGCGATCTCCATGGCCAATAACCGTAGCTCTTTGTTGTATGCTTCGCTCATATCGGGGAAGCGGGTGCCCAGCTGGTCGTAGTTCTTCCCGTGGAGCGGGTGCTCGGGGAAAAGGTTGATGTGGTCTTCGATCAGCATGATGTCGCCCACGTCAAACGAGGAGTTCATGCCTCCCGCGGCATTCGACACGAATAGGTACTCGATGCCCAAGGCCTTGAATACGCGGATGGGAAAGGTGACCTGCTTCATATTATACCCCTCGTAGTAGTGAAAGCGTCCCTGCATGGCGAGCACCCTTTTGCCGCCAAGCTTGCCGATGATTAGCTTCCCGCTATGCCCCTCGACGGTGGAAACGGGGAAGTTGGGTATCTCCATGTACGGGATCTCCTCCCGTTCTGTAATCTCGCGGGCCAGTTCACCGAGGCCGGTGCCTAAGATGATGGCCGTGTTGGGTACGTCACTGATTCTGCTCGCCAGGTAATCGGCTGTTTGCTTGATAGTTTCTAACATGTTTATCTATATGGTTGTTGAATGATTGTTGTTCGTTTTCGTTGACAAACGAGATTTGTACCGGGATACAGTAGAGCATCCGCTTCATCTCCTCCTCCAGGAAGGGGAGTGACAGGAAACGGACGGCGTCTTTCTCCGTGGTAAGGATGATTTTATTGGGGTCGTCCACCGAAGCCACCATTTCCCAGATGGAACGGATATCCTCTTTTGTAAACGCGTGATGATCGGGGAAGAACCGGGTGTAGAGGTTATACGTTTTGTGTTCCAGCTTATCTACCAGCGGCGCGGGTGACGCGATACCGGTCACTAGGAAGAGGTGCTTCTTGCGGAGGTCGTTCAGCTCCAACGCCTCTCCCCCCAGTTCAGGGAAGAGGGGGTGAATCGTGCCGTACTCCAACGACGTGAAGTGAAGTTTTTGATAGGGGAACAGGTCGAGCCCGTTAGCGTAGATACGGAAGTCGATGGGCTGCATATCGGGGTGACATTTGGTCACCAGCACGATGGAGGCCCGGTTTTTCCCGCTAAGCGGTTCGCGTAAAAGCCCCGCCGGGAGTAGTTTATCCTCGAATACCGGCCGGTTGCTGTCCACGAGGAGGATGGATAGGGAAGGCTTAACGTGGCGGTGTTGGAAGCCGTCGTCTAACAAGATCACGTCGGGACGCGATGCACGTTCCGTGGCGAGGATCCTCTCGATGGCCTGCACCCGGTTCGCGTCCACGAAAACCATCGTGTCGGGGAACTTGCGCTTTACCTGGAGCGGCTCATCTCCAACATCCTGTACCCGGGAGTCTGTTTCAACCACCTTGAACCCCTTGCTCCTTCGCTTGTACCCCCGGCTGAGTACCGCCACCTTGTATCGTTTCGAGAGCAACCGGGTAAGGTACTCGATATGGGGGGTCTTCCCGGTGCCGCCCACGGTGAGGTTGCCCACGCAGATAATCGGGACGTCGAACGACCGTTGCTTAAGCATGTTGCGGTCGAACAGCCAGTTCCGTAGGTTCACAACACCCCCGTATAGCCACGATAGTGGCAGCAACGAACGACGTATGTCACCAACGGGTTTCACCATGAATGGAGGGAACGGGTCAATGGATATTCAAATCGTAAGGAATACGCGCCTGCAGGTAATCCTGTTGTTTGATATCTTTCAGCAGCATGAAGAGCTCGTAACTCTCGCCCAAGTGCTCTTTCAACGTGCGCACGGCTAAGTCCTCTTTCATGGGATTGATGAGCTCGTCCAAACGGGAGCGGAGGCGCGGGTACTCGAGTACCACGTAGCTCTTCCCCAGGTTGGCTTTCTCGGCGGCAATCTCGATGGCCCGCTCGATGCCCCCCAGCTCGTCAACGAGGCCAATCTCCTTGGCTTGGTTCCCGGTCCAGATGCGCCCTTCCGCGTAGTTAGCCAGCGAGTCTTTCTCCATGCCGCGTCCATCGGCGCAGCGTGTTAGGAAGAGGTCGTACCCCCGCTCGATCATGGTTTGCAGCTTCTCGCCCTCCCGATCGTTCATGGGGCGGGTGATGTTACCGAAGTCGGCAAACTCGTTGGTCTTCACCATATCGACGTGGACACCGATTTTCTTGGAGGTCCCCTCGAAGTTCCGGAAGAGTCCGAATATCCCGATGGAGCCGGTTAGGGTGGTGGGTTGCGCCACGATCTTGTCAGCGTTGCAGGCGATGTAGTACCCCCCCGACGCGGCCATATCACCCATCGAGGCAATCACCGGTTTCTCCTCTTTCAGTTCCGAGATAGCCTTCCATATCTGCTCGGACGCGTACGCGCTGCCGCCCCTCGAGTTAACCCGGAAGACCACCGCCTTGATGTCGTCATCGTTTTTCAGTTTTTCAATCTGGTGAACCATGTACTTGTCCTGGATATTGATGGAACCGCTACCCGAGATAATGTTGCCGTACGCGTAGAGGATGGCAATCGAGTTCTCCGTCTTTTTCACGCTCTTGGTTTTGACCGATTTCATGTTACTGACGGTGGCGGAGGGTATCTTGGCATCTTCCTCGATATCGAGGAGGGTGCGCAGGTAGTTCTTCATCTCGGTCTCGTAGAGCAGGGTGTCCACTAATCCCGCTTCTAAGAGGGATTCGGCCGGCTGCAACATGGGCAACGTGTTGGCCAGCGAGTCGATGGCCTCTTCCGTCAGGGAGCGTGACGCGGCGAAATCGGCGCGCATGGAACCCCACGCGTCGTTCAGGAACGAGGTGAACTGCTCCCGGTTCGCTTCGCTCATCTCGTTTTGGATGAACGGCTCCACGGCCGACTTGTAGGTGCCCACCTTATATACTTGCACCTGGATGCCCAGCTTGTCCAAGGCATCCTTAAAGAAGACGGGGGTGGCGACAAGCCCGTGCAGGTCTAGGACGCCTTGCGGGTTTAGGGCTACCTTATCGGCCACGGAGGCTAGGTAGTACCCCCCTTGCGTGTAAACATCGGCGTAGGCCACGATGAACTTGCCGCTCTCCTTGAAGCGTTCCAGCTCCTGGCGAATCTCGGCCAACGTGGCCATGGAGGCCGAAAGGTCGCGAGAATCGAGGTAAATACCTTTAATCTTGTCCTCGTTTTTCGCCTTGCGAATCGCGCTCACGATATCGTTTAGCCCCATCGGCGAAGGCATGTCCGAGGTAAGGAGAGAGGTGAACGGGTCATCCTCGGCCACCCGCTCGTTGATGGGAGCGTTTAACCGCAAGTTCAGCACCGAGTTGTTTTGTAGGATAAACTTGTCGGATGACACGGAACCCATGAGGGTACCCATCGCGCCCACGAAGAAGATAAGCGCGATGAAGGATAGCACGATGTTCGCGATGAGAAAGCCCAACGCGGAGGCCAGCATGATTTTCAGAAAATCTTTCATACGATTATTTTTTCTATTAAAGTGTGTTGAAACGGTT
>JAMNYO010000129.1 GCA_023622765.1 Bacteroidota bacterium
CTGACGGCCACCGACTCATCAAAGGTAGAGGCGTTTGTGATAGATTCCATGGAGCAGATGCGATTCGAGTTTATCCCCGCGGAGGTGGTCAACCTAAGCTTCGCCGGCCCCAACAACTTCATCACGCTTAACAAGGGAGCGTTGCATGGGGTGAAACCGGATATGGGGGTCATCTCCAGGCAAGGCGTGGCGGGGGTGGTCGCAACGGTCTCCAATCACTTCTCGATGGTCATCCCGGTGATTAACCCTAAGTTCAGGCTGAGCGCAAAGCTAAAGAATTCCGACAACTATGGATCCATCTCGTGGGATGGGAGGAAGGTGCAACAAGCACAGCTGGGCGAGTTGCCTAAGCACGAGGTCTTCCAGCCGGGCGACACGGTGATAACCAGCTTCTCGCGCATCTTCCCCAAGCGACTGATCATTGGGTACGTGAGCGACATGGGGGTATCGAAGGACGATAATTTCAACACGTTCAATATCCGCTTGGCGACCGATTTTTACTCGTTGCGGGACGTGTTGATCATTCGGGATGCGTTTTACGAGGAGCAAAAAACGCTCGAAGAGGAGGGGCGATGAGAGTCAGTTATCTATACGAAGGGTTGTTGTTCCTGTTGCTGGTCTTGTTGCAGGTGTTGCTGCTGAGCAGGATAGCCCTCTTTGGCATCGTTACCCCGGTGATGTACATCTACTTCCTGCTTAAGCTGCCCATCGGGCGGAATCCTTTCCACGTGATCATCTCGGGGTTCCTACTGGGACTCGTGATCGATATCTTCCTTAACACACCTGGGATGAACGCCGCGGCTACCACCATCGTGGCCGCGTTCAGAGGAACTATCATGAACCTGTTCTACGAACGGGTGGAACACGATGAGTTCGTGCCCAGCATGTATAACGAGGCGGGGGTGTTCATCCGCTTCACCGTTTTCACTGTTACCCTGCACCTTACCCTGCTTTTCTTTATCGAGTCGTTCACCCTCTTTAACTTCTTGAACACGTTGCTGCGGGTGGTGACATCGACCATCGTTTCGGTGGCCCTCATCCTGGCCGTGGATAGTTTAACCTACAAGAAGAAAAGCGGTGATCAAGCGTAGTCCATTATCCAGTAGGCAGTTTATTATCTCCTTGGTGGTGGTTGTCATCACGGCCATTTACATCGTCCGACTGTTTGACCTGCAGGTGTTAAACCCCCAGTATCGCGAGTACGCCGAGAGCAATGCTTTTTTCCGTAGAACGCTTTATCCTGCTCGGGGTGCCATCTACGATAGGAACGGGGAGCTGTTGGTCTATAACCGCCCCACCTACGACGTGATGATGGTGGTGCGAGAGATGAGCGAATTCGATACGCTCGACTTTTGTCGAACGCTGAACATCGACCTGGAGCGATTCCACGCTTTGGACGCCGAGATGAAAGACCAGCGACGGAACCCGGGCTACTCCTCCTATACCCCGCAACTGTTCATGTCGCAACTCGATGTGGAGGAGTATGGCCTGCTACAAGAGAAACTCTACAAGTTCCCGGGAATATACATCCGAAGCCGCACGGAGCGGCAGTACAACTACCCCAACATGGGGCTGATACTGGGCTACGTGGCGGAGGTAGACCAAAACACGATCGCGGCCGACCCCTACTACGTGAGGAAGGACTACGTGGGTAAATCGGGGATCGAGCTCGCGCATGAGATCGACCTGAGGGGGGAGAAGGGGGTGGAGATCCTCCTTCGGGATGCCCACGGGAGGATACAGGGACGATACGAGGAGGGGGCCCACGATAAAGCGCCGGTGTCGGGAAAAGATCTCACACTGGGCATCGATATTGATCTGCAGGCATACGGCGAGTTGCTGATGCACAACAAGGTAGGAAGCATCGTGATGATCGAGCCAACTACCGGGGAGGTCCTCTGTATGGTATCAACACCCACCTACGATCCGGCCCTGCTGACGGGAAAACAGTTCGGCGCCAACTACCTCACGCTGGAGCGAAACCCCTACAGGCCGCTGTTAAACCGTGCGGTAGCGGGAACCTACCCACCGGGGTCAACGTTCAAACTCACACAGGGGCTCCTGTTTTTGCAGGAGGGGATTATTACGCCTCAAACGAAGTACTCCTGCCACGGGGGTTACCCCCCCTTAGGGGGGCGTCCCGGTTGCCATGCACACTACTCTCCCGTTGCCCTTCAATACGCGGTTACCACCTCTTGCAACTCTTTCTTTTGCTACGGGTTGAACCACATGTTAAGCAACCGAAAAAAATATGCCAGCGTGGGTAGCGCACTAAACGTTTGGCGGGATTACATGGTGAAGATGGGGTTTGGATACCGTTTGGGGGTAGACCTGCCTTCTGAGAACAGGGGTTTTATACCGAACAGCGGGTTTTATACCAACGTTTACAAGACCGACCGGTGGAACGCTCACTATATTATCTCCATCGCTATAGGGCAGGGGGAGGTGCTGAGTACCCCCTTGCAAATTGCCAACCTGGGGGCGATGATTGCCAACCGGGGTTACTACTACACGCCTCATGTGGTCAGAGAGCGTAAGGGTGATGCGTTGGAAACGATATACTCTGAAAGGCATGAGTCGGGTATCGATAAAGAACATTTTAAACCGGTCATCGCGGGTATGGCTGATGCGGTGAACCAAGGAACCGCCTGGGGAGCGAACCTGGCACCGGAAGTGGAGGTGTGTGGCAAGACCGGGACATCGCAGAACCCGCATGGCGATGATCACTCGCTCTTCCTGGGTTTCGCTCCCAGGGATAACCCGCAAGTGGCCATCGCCGTGCTGGTCGAGACTGGGCGTTGGGGAGCAACCAACGCGGTGCCCATCGCACGACTGATGCTTCAGAAGTTTTTCCACGGTGAGATACCGGAAAGCGATAAGTGGCTGGAAACGATGATTATCGAACGCCAGATACTGCCCTCCTTCTACACGAGAAATCTGCCGGCCAATTAAAGGAATTGCACCATGATGTACAAGGGAGAAAACGTTAAGGAAGAGCAAGGGAAGGTGGACAAACTAATCGTCCTCCTTTACCTCCTTTTCGTGGTGCTCGGGTGGCTTAATATCTACGCGGCTAGCTTCAACCTGGAGAACGCTACCGGCCTGTTTGACCTCTCTACCCGGGCTGGCTCACAGCTCATATGGATCGGTACTTCGCTGTTGATTGCCTTTGCCCTGCTCAAGATTGATGTCAGTTTTTATGAAACGTACGCCTTTCTCTTCTACTTGGTGGGGGTTGCGCTGTTGGTGCTTACCCTTATTGTGGCGGAAGAGATTAACGGCTCTCGCTCCTGGCTTATCCTGGGTCCCGTGCATTTCCAATCGGCCGAGTTCATGAAGTTCATTATCGCGCTTGCACTGGCGCGGGTGTTTACCTTGTACGGCTTCAAGCTGATGGAGGTGAAAAACTTCCTGCTCGTCAGCTTCATTATCTTGTTGCCGGTCGTTCTGGTCATATTGCAGAAGGAGACTGGTACTGCGCTGGTATACCTGAGTTTTATTTTGGTGATGTACCGCGAAGGGTTGCCCGGTAGAATCCTTTTCATGGGTTTCGCGGCGATTCTTTATTTCATCCTGGGGATTCGCTTCTCGGAAAACCAACTCGGTATGCTCTCGGCGGGAGAGCTGATCACGGTAATTCTGATTATTCTCTTTTCAGCCGGCTTGCTATGGAGTTACTTGAAACGGCACCAAGCCTTTATTAGGATGCTTCTTTTCCCCGGAGCGGTTTTCTTGATCGCGTTTGCGGCCTCCCTGTTCTCGGTGGCGATTGACTGGGGCTTAACCGCGTTAATCGCATTGGGGGTAACCGGGTTGTATCTCCTTTTTCTTTTCGTTAAGCACCGTAGGCGAACCTACCTCTACACCCTCCTCTTCTTGGTGGGCTCGTTCGCTTTTCTTGAATCATCGGAGTACGTTTTCCTCAACATGCTGCAACCACATCAGCAGATGCGTATCGAGGTGCTGTTGGGAATGGAGCAGGACCTAAGCGGTGCCGGCTACCACGTGGGGCAATCCAAGATAGCTATCGGTTCGGGAGGACTCACGGGGAAAGGATTCCTTAACGGTACGCAGACGAAATTGAAGTACGTGCCGGAGCAGGATACCGACTTTATCTTCTGCACCATCGGAGAGGAACACGGCTTTATCGGCTCCACCATCATCCTGATCCTGTTTACCCTCTTCGTGCTGCGTATCCTTCACTTGGCCGAGCAACAGCCCTCGGTGTTCGGGCGTGTCTACGGCTACGGGGTGGCAGGCATCTTTATGTTTCACCTGCTGATCAATATCGGGATGGTCATCGGTATTATGCCGGTTATTGGTATCCCCCTCCCGTTCTTTAGCTACGGTGGTTCATCGCTCTGGGGATTCACCATCCTGCTTTTCATCTTCTTGCGAATCGATATGGCGAGCAGGCGAAGGTGATATAATAGATAAACCGAGTGTAATGGTACCCGAGTGGGTAACGGGGTGCGTAATGACCGGGGGCGATGAATAGTGGCAAATGAATAGGAGTGAAAATTATAAGTAACCAATATGAGTGAAACGGCTTTAATAACCGGTGCTTCGAAAGGGATAGGAAAGGAGTTCGCGGTACTCTTCGCGGAGCGAAAGTGCAACCTAGTGCTGGTGGCCCGTAGTGCCGATCAGCTAGAAGAACTCAAGAAAGCGTTGAGCGAGAAACATGGTGTGCTCGTTTATACGATCGTGAAAGACCTCTCCGCCTTAAATGCGGTGGACGAGCTGTTCCAGGAGGTGAAAACCCTAGGGGTGGATGTGGATTATGTGGTCAACAACGCGGGCTTCGGGGATCACGGGGCATTTGTGAATACCCAATGGGAGCGGTATGAAAACATGATCTCGCTCAACGTGGAGGTGCTGACCCATCTCTCCCATCTTTACGCGTGTGATTGGGTGGGGAGGAAAAGGGGGAGAATAGTGAATATCTCCTCCACGGCTGCCTTCCAGCCTGGCCCTATGATGGCGGTTTACTTTGCGACCAAAGCTTACGTCCTTCACCTCTCCGAAGCACTGAATCAGGAGTTAAGAGAAGAGGGCATTACCGTTACAACGCTTTGCCCGGGGCCCACGAGAACCCACTTCTTGGAGGATTCGGGGATGAAGGCGGCCCGGTTGGTGAAGAACGTGAAGGTAGCTACCCCCAGGTCGGTAGCTGAACTGGGATTCAAAGCCATGATGAGGGGTAAGCCGGTGGCCATCCATGGAGCGATGAACAAGGTGGCACCCTTCGCCAT
>JAMNYO010000111.1 GCA_023622765.1 Bacteroidota bacterium
CCTATTTCCTGGAAGAATATCTTACCAAAAAGATCTATCCCGACTTTGACCACAGCAAATTGCTGGCCGGCATCGAGCATAGTGGTATTCAAAAGTGGGTTATTCAATCAAAGGAGGACACCCTTCAAACGTTTGATAATCTCTATGACGGCATATCTGCAAGAGTGTTTTTGGTAAAATTACCGTACACCGGTTTCAAGGATGGTGACATGCTGAAAATCGAGACTGACAATACCATATTTATACCAAAATATGTTTTCGAAGTAAAGGATAACAAATATAAACTTCTTTACATGGGAAGGGGCGAATTTTCCGTACCCAACTTGAAACAACTGCAAAAAGAGAATGGCCAGGTAATGGTGTTGGTGGCCAATGCGGGATATACGGAGGATAAGGTGGAAACCACCTTCACGGTTAAATCACAACCCGAACAATTTATTACCCTTACCACCGCCAAGGCCGTGGGGGAAACCATAACAATGTATTTAGATGGTTATGAGGGGGTGTGGATAGACCTAAACAACAATGGCAAAGAAGAGGCGGGAGAAGAAGTAGAACTAAATAGCCGGAAAAGTTATACCTTGGGCGCGAAAACCATCCGGATATACGGGGAGGTGACTGTTCTGGACTGCAATAACAACCAACTTACTGCTATTAATTTAGGCAGCAACCAAACGTTAAAAGGATTAAGTTGTATTAGGAACCAACTCACCGCGTTAGATGTAAGTGGCAACACAACGTTAAAAGGATTAGGTTGTGGTGAAAACCAGCTCACCGCGTTAGATGTAAGTGGCTGCAACATGTTAGAGGAATTATATTGCGAGGAGAACGAGCTTACTTCGCTAAATATAAATGGGTGTACGATTTTAAAAAGATTAGTTTGCCCGGGCAACCGGATTACTTCGCTAAATGTAAATGGGTATACGTTATTAGAAAAATTAGATTGCGAGGACAACCAACTCAGCTCGTTAAATGTAAGCGAGTGTACCGCATTGAAAGAATTAATCTGCGGGTACAACAAACTCACCTCGTTGAATGCAAGCGGATGTACGGCATTAAAAACGTTATTTTGCGACAAGAACCAGCTTGCTGCGTTAAAATTGAGTGGGTGTACCGCGTTGACTGACTTAAGTTGCAAACACAACCGATTCACTTCGTTAAATCTAAGCGGATATACGACATTAAAATATTTAAGCTGCAATGACAACCAACTCACCTCGTTAAATCTAAGCGGATGTACCGCATTATTAAGTTTACAGTGCCAGAACAATCAACTTACCTCGTTAAATCTAAGTGGATTTACCTCATTGTATACATTAGACTGCTCTAACAACAACATTTGTGAGGTCATACCCGCTATTTTTGATAAAATATCGAATCTTTCGTATGATATTCGATACGAATACGGGTGGGATGATACGAAAAATAAAAATGTCGTTCTCAAAGACCATGGCAAAGGGTATTGGTACGACCATGAGCCGGAAGGTGGGTGCCATGCTCCCAAACCGTGCAATAATTAACAGACAAATCTTTGTCAAAGTTTAAAACTCAGACAAAGGTTTTCAAACTCAGGTAGCCCCTGATTAAAACAAGATATTTTAAAAAATAAAATCGATATGGAAAAAATCAGCTACTTCTTCTTGGCGGTATCCATCCTGCTGCTTACCGCCTGTCCCGGGGAGGTGATTATTAACCCCGATGACCCCAAAGACCCCAAAGAGGCCCTTTTGAAACAGAAAGTAGAAGCCGTGGTTTCACCCGACCTGATGAAAGCCATCAAGGGAATGGGCATGCCCATTCACGACGGCACAAACCCGCCCAACATCGAGGGGAAATACCTGGCAGATGACCAGACGATGAAAAAATCGAACTTCGAAGACGATGACCCTCCCGGGACGAAGTACGAGGAAGAGGTGCTGACCATCAGCGGGCAAAACAACGACAACTTCACCGTGACGCTGAAATCGGAAACCAATACCTATACACAAACCTTCTCGATGGTCATCAGCGGTAGCCGCGACAAGTTCACCCTGTACACGTCGT
The DNA here is from genome assembly GCA_023622765.1 of Bacteroidota bacterium. Lineage (GTDB taxonomy): Bacteria > Bacteroidota > Bacteroidia > Bacteroidales > Dysgonomonadaceae > Proteiniphilum. The sequence continues at coordinate 2,044 of JAMNYO010000111.1, forward strand.
CGAAGATCTTCTTTGACGAAGATGCCAGTGTAAATGGCGTGATACTCTACTCGGGCACTATCAAAGATGGAGAGTTGCACGACCTTCATAACTGCCTGTTCATCAGCGACAAGCCTAACTTTGGATTGGGACAAGTGTATTACGAGGCCGACGGGGTGGCGAAGAAAACCGACGGGAATACAGGCGAAATAATCGAAGCGACGGGTGAAACGGTGACAGGAAGCTACAAGGGAAAAGACATGGTAATGAAATTCCCCTCAAACCTCCAAATCTTCATAAAGGCGGCAAAGAACCAGGACGCCCCACACGAGGAGATCACCATTACCGAACGCGAGAAGATGGAGATGTTCAATTTGGGGAAAAACACCATCCTCGATTTCTCGAAAATGAGATCAGCTTTCAACGTTGACGTGGAGACGGTGGTGGACAAAGGACTCAACGCGGAGGAAGATATCGATTGCAGCCTGTTCACGGCCGACAGGCAAGCCGTTGAAGCGGCTGAAGGGCGTATTTTCAAGAAGGTCGACTTTACCTACGACAAGGCAACGGGGAAGCTGACCCTCTCTTTCCAGGCAAATGCCCCTTTTAACCCCTCGAAATCGCGCCCCTCGTCAGAAGATGGCAAGTACGGTTACCTCGCCATTTCCCTGACTCCCGATTATAATTTCGAAACGGAGACTGTTACCATGAAGGCGCCCTACGTGGAGCAGGTAAGCGAAACCTGTTGGGCCGCCTGCGCGTTGATGTTCGTGCGCTCGTACAAGAACCTGGATCCTGAACAAGACAATAGCCTGTTCAAGCTGGTGAAAGAGATCGGCCACACGACGCTTGACGAGGGATGGGGCACCAACTTCATCACCTTCTGGAGTTACGACACCGGAAGCATCGTGGAAGCCATACAGAAAAGGATCGGCGGGGATGTTAACATCTCCTGCTCATCGTTCCGCAGGACGAAAAGCGCGGCGACCGAAATGGTAAAGCTCCTTAAAGAAAGACGCCCGGTAATCCTTAATCACGGGACGCACGCGTTGTTCGTCATAGGATACAAGAAGGGAGAAAACGCGGGTGCCACTTCATTCCTGGTCCACGACCCGCAAGGGGTGACCGGCGACATGTACAAATGGATAGTGTGGGATGAATACTTGAAGAAAGTGAAATTTAACGAGGCCTGGGTACAGGGCGATGCCATTTACATTATTTACGCCGATAGACCTATGCTGGACAACCCCGTGCTGCAAACCATGGCGATACCGGCGGCGGACACCGAGAATCGAATGGGTCCCTCCGGTGCTGACTTGACCTTCACGATGAAAGCCTACGGGAAAGGGCGCAAGGTGTTCCCGAAATTCGATCACAAAGAATTCTCGGGAATAGGTTGGGGAAAAACGGGGTATGACGAGAAAAACATCAAAAACGATACCCTTTACTCGTCCACGCAATTAAACGTGGAAATGAAGGTGTATAACGCCGACGATAAGCCGGCATCCATGCGGCTTGATATTGAGCTCGGCGGTGGTAAGTTCAGGCAATACTCATCAGAATTCACCTCTCCTGCAAAAAGTTTTTACACGGTAAAGGGAAGCCATTTTAAAGACTCGTCGGGCGAGAAGTTTGACCCCTCGTTGTCCGAATTTTTCGCGGTACCCGGCGATAAAAACCTTAAGTTGAAATTTGCACTCAAAAATGTTTCTGTAGGGAAGAGCATAGAAGAGCTTGATTATTACGGGTTGACGTTTAAAACGCCATATATTACCCTTACTACCGCCAAGGCAGTGGGGGAAACCATAACAATGCTTATAAGTGGTTATAAGGGGGTGTGGATAGACCTGAACAACAACGGCAAAAAAGAGGCGGGAGAAGAAGTAGAACTAAATAGCCCGAAAAGTTATACCTTGGGTGCGCAAACCATCCGGATATACGGGGAGGTGACTTTTCTGAACTGCGATAACAACCAACTTACTGCTATTAATTTAGGCAGCAACCAAACGTTAAAAGGATTAAGTTGTATTAGGAACCAACTCACCGCGTTAGATGTAAGTGGCTGCAACATGTTAGAGGCATTATCTTGCTTCGAAAACAAGCTTGCCTCGTTAAATGTAAGCGGATGTGAGTTATTACATACTTTACCTTGTAACGACAACCGACTTACCTTGTTAAATGTAAGCGGGTGTGCCGCATTACATACTTTATATTGTTACAACAACAAATTAACCGCGTTAGATGCAAGCGGATGTACAGCATTGAAGAATTTACTGTGCTATAGCAACCAGCTAACCTCGTTAAAAATGAGGGGGTATAAGGCATTGGAAACTTTATGGTGCTACGATAACAAGCTTACCTCGTTAGATGTAAGCGAGTGTACGGCGCTGCAAGATTTAAGTTGCCATAGCAACCAGTTAACCTCGTTAGATATGAGTGGATATAAGGCATTGAAATATCTAAAATGCTACAAGAACCAACTCACCTCGTTAAATGTAACCGGGTGTACGGCATTACAAGAATTAGACTGCTCCAACAACCTGCTCACCTCGCTAAATGTAAACGAATGTACGAAATTGTTTTTGTTATATTGCTACTACAACAACATTTGTGAAGTAAGACCTGCCATTTTTGATAAGATCCCATACTTGAACCTCAACTACGATATTCGATACGAGTACACGTGGGATTCTAAACAACGGAAATATGTCGTGGAAAAAGACCACGGCAAAGGGTATTGGTACGCCCACGAGCCGGAAGGCGGGTGTCATCGTCCCAATCCGTGCAATAATTAATAGTCACATCTTTGAGAGTTTTTAATTTGAGAAGTTTTAAACTGTGACAAAGGTTTTCAAACTCAGGTAGCCCCTGATTAAAACAAGATATTTTAAAAAATAAAATCGATATGGAAAAAATCAGCTACCTTTTCTTGGCGGTATCCATCCTGCTGCTTACAGCCTGTCCCGGGGAGGAAATTTCCAACCCAGGCAATATTGACAAAACCGACAAAACGGAAAACCTGATAACCTCTTCTACTGTCGGAAAAGAAGGGGGGGAACTATCCGTTAAAAATATTCACGTATCCATTCCGGCCGGCAGCTTTGCAGCAGACACCAAGATGGAATTGAAAAAGCAAACCGAAGAAAATGTTTTCGGCAAGAGCAAAGCATCCGAGTACTACACCATAA
>JAMNYO010000005.1 GCA_023622765.1 Bacteroidota bacterium
GGTCAAGGTGAGAAAAGATCATCGACAAGTAGGGGGGATCAAAAGTATTATCTTGTAGCCGATACATGGCATGCTCCACACCCGCGAACACCTCAGCCTGTAACGCGGCAAAAATATCCCCGTGTGCGAGACCGATACCAAGCGCACCTGAACCGCCCATTGATATCCCCCTTAAATAGACCCTGTTACGGTCAACATTATAGTTTTGAATGACCCACTCAACAGTTTCAAGTAGACGATTTTCGATGGGTGTCATTTTTTGGATAAACTGCTCAGGGTGCTTTTCTATAGCCTTGGCTCCCCACCACCAATCGTAATCAACCATCTCTTCCGGATATTCATCAAGGGCTAAGGGGCTATTCAACAACAGCCCGACAAACTCATCACCATAGCCCTCAACACGATTTACATTCCCCTCCAGTTCTGACGCTGCATTCCCCCCCGCGCTATGCAAAAACACCACCAAGGGGTTCTTGGCAAGCGACCGATTGGGTTTCATAACATAAAAAAACTCGTTGTGCCATGCTCATAACGAGCAACCTCTCTGCTACCTATCGTCTCTTGGGATGTTTGTACTGGCTTCCAATCCAGAATTTTGGCTTCCGAGTTTAACGCTTTTAGTATCTCCTCCGAAACCTGTTTGGCTAGATGTTTATAGCCTAACGGGGTGAAATGCGCACGATCCTCCGCCTGCCACTCTTCCAGGTTAGGGAGAGAATAGGTATACAAATCATTCACTTGAACCTGCCGGCGAGTCATCAAATCAATGGCAATCTCATTAAGACGAAGCAAATGAGCACGCTGTGTACTATTCCAGCGTGGCACCATGGTGGTGGTGGCAAAAACAGGCTTGGCACCCGCCGCAATAATTGCATCAAGAATGATGGCAAGATTTTTCTCGTACTCTTCAAATGAGGTTCGTATTCGATCAACTTTTGAGGGGTGTCCGGCGGCATCCTTACCAACACCTGTTAATATTTTATTTACTTGTTGTTTATACTTAGAGGGATCACTAACGGAGTCCTCCCCTACACCGAAAACGATTTCACCGTTTTTATCAAGAAAATGGCAGTCCCATATTCCCGCGTTGAAATGAACAACATCCCATTTGCCTTTAGCCAACCACTTCTCGATGTTTTCCGCGACATAGGCTGAATACATGCAGTTGAGCGGAGGTCGATGCACATTCGCTATTCCCTTCAACACTTCACGCACATCATCCGTGTAGCCCATTGATATTGAATCTCCTATCAGCAGCACGCGGGGCAAACCCGGGTTGTCTGAATCAGACGCTGATCCGCCGAGCGTCAAGGGCAAATTAACCAACAATAACAACAAAATCCATAATTTCTTTTTGCAGGTAACCATAATATCCATTTTAAAATCCCATTATCTTAAAACACCTAAAAAGGTGTCACTTCAGTCTACTATTTCATCCGGTATTGTGGTAAAGCACCTGTTTTCACGAAACGCCCTCTCTCGTGCAGAACGCTTCTGCGTCTTTACCCTCAGAGTTTAACGACACGTTGTTCGCCACCTTTTGGGTGTCATTGATGCGCAAGAAGTTATCATGGGCATCGATGATCAGATTGTTCGTGATGCTGTTCACATCCACGTCCTCTCGTAACCTGTACACCACCGAAATCCAGGGAGCCGCACCGCTCAAAAAGATTTCCATAGACCAAAACGCCCGAGATCATGTCGTCCAACCTAACCCCGGCAGCGCCGTGGTTGGTGCCACCCCGTATGTCCGACCAACGGTTGTAGCGTATGATATTGCCCCGGTAAGAGGGGTTGTTCCACATATCCAGTCCCCCCTGATCGTCGGATTCATTCACGACATGGGCAATTTCATTGTACTCGATGATAAAATCGTTTCCCTCGAGCCTCATGGCCGAAGATGAAGAGTGGCTAAAACGATTATTGGCCACACGTATACCGCAACCGTCAAGATGGATGGCAGGTTGATAGGTGCGTTTAAAGAGTGAAAAATGCTCGATAACCGTGTGCTCTACGAAATGTCCCGCGGGTTCAAGCGTCTTCCGATCGCCACCTTTGATTTTCATGCCCCCGTGCCCGAATGATGAAAGGTAGCAGCCAGTCACACCGTGTCCCCTGCCGTTTTGAATATGGATGCCATCTTCCCCGAAACGCAGCACACGGCATCCTGACAGCAGGTTGTTCTCACCGTCCCGTATCAGGATTGCCGACCCCCTACCCTCCATAAAGGTGAGCCCTTCGAACCTCACGTGAGCGCAATCCTCCAACTCGATCATGTATGGATCGCTGAAATAGGTTAAGGTGACATTCGCCGATTTCGGGTCGACCCCTTCAGGAGGATACCAATACAGCTTCCCCTTCTCTCTGTCGAGGTACCATTCACCGGGTTGATCCAGCTCGCAAAAGAGGTTGAACCCAAAATAGTTGAGGCTATCCTTATATCCAAACGGGTGGTAAGGTTCCTGGATATGTACGGTATGTGAAGAAGAATCCCACTTTTCCACCCTTTGGTGCTCTTCACTCCAATCCCAAAACCAATAACCACCTAAGCGAATATCGGTTTCTCCCGCCCATCGGTCCTGATAAGCATCGATATATTCAAACACACCTTCCCTGGTGCCAGACGTACCCATGTAGTTGGGAGGAGTTGGCGTCTTTCCCATCGCCTTGCCCGATGTAACAAAACCCTCGTTCGGCCACCGGGCCAACATCTGTAACTCCCCGTTACATACCAACTCGGGCCTTTTACCCGCGTCAGCAGGGTCCCCATAGTCGAGGATGTCGTTTTTCGGCAAATCAGCGATGAACACTTTTCCACGCATCGTACCCTTAAGCCTGTCATACAGGCTATCAGTATCGGCTAGCTCCCATTGGCCAATGGGTTTGCTACCGGAGAAGAGGGGAGTTTCGCCTTTCATAACCTTATAGGTCACCGGTGATGATTCGCTCCCTGAATCTTCGCCATTGAACTTAACGGGTTGGGTAACCGGATATATCCCCCCGGACAGGTAGACCGTGACGGTGGCTCCCGGCTTTTCCTTTAAGACAACCCGCACAGCCTTTCTTGCCCCCTCCAAACTCTTCAGTGGCTGCCCTTTGGTCCCCAAGTTGGTATCATCTCCCGTGGGAGAGACGTACAACGACACATGCTGACCGCAAGCGCTAAAAAGAAGCATTAAAACGAGATATACGGGAAGAAAAAAAGGGGAAATTTTATTTGTCATGGCTGTATGTTTTACAGTTTGTAACATGATCATATTTCACGGTGGATCAATTATTGAAGTCAAAGATACAAAAAGTTTCACATGATATTTTCAAGTATGTAAGGAAACCGTATCATACTTTCGATTTTTTTTCTTATATTTACAGCCGGTCAATGAGAGAGATAAAAAATTTGGCTTAACCGTCAATACAGTTGGCTTTCAGCCTGTCGCACAGAATAGCCTATACCCATCCACCGAGCACCCCAAGAGCTACTACTTCAAACCCGATAAAGGAAGGATATTATCGGAATACCAAATCCTCTACATCAGCAAAGGGAAAGGTTATTTCCAATCCGATTCCACGAAAAAAACGACCATCGTCAAGGGGATGGCCATCCTGCTGTTTCCGGGACAATGGCACACCTACGCCCCTTTAAAGGATACGGGGTGGAACGAGTACTACATTGGCTTTAACGGAGAGATCATCGACAAGATCTCATCATGGCCGAAAACATCCATAGGAACATTGATGTCAAGGGGATCGCGAGCAGCTTGGGGATTAGCTACTCTCTGTTTAGAAAGGACTTCAAGGAGTACACGGGGTATGCCCCGGCGCAATATTTTCAAGAGCTAAAGCTAAGGGCAGCAAGAGAGATGTTGGCCGAAACCCAACTCTCCATTAAAGAGATTGCCTACAAGTTGAACTTCAGCTCCTACGAATATTTCCTCTCCTTCTTCAAGAAAAAAGTTGGGTATACCCCGTTAGAATACCGAAACCTGGGAAAGGTGTAATCCGTGAGAAACCGGCTATCGCAGTTCCACCAGCACCAGCGATTTTGGCGGCAGCGTTACCGTTAGGTTGTCGCAACTTAGGGTGGCCCCGTTAAAATCACTCACCGTCACCTTAGAGGGCTCCTCGAAACTGTTATAATCGTTTATCTTGCCAGAGGTAAGCACCTTCCCCCTCACCTTGCTGACCGACGCTCCCACCAGTCGTGTATCCACACGTTGTTCATTATTCGGGTCGGCATTGACCAGCGTGATATGGATTTTGCCCTCTGCATCCTTTGAAGCGGAAACGCTTACCGCATCGATCTCCCTATCGCCGTGTCGGTACTTCGTGCTCGTCAGCGAAACCGGCAGCAGGGTAGCGTCTTGATGTACCTTATAGAGGTAAAACACCCAATAGGTGGGAGTCAAGATCATCTTCTCCTCATCGGTCAGCACCACGGACTGCAGCACGTTCACCGTCTGCGCCAGGTTGGCCATCTGAACGCGATCGCACCGCGCGTTGAACAGGTTCAGGTTGATACCGGCCACGATGGCATCGCGTAGGGTGTTTTGCTGGTACAGGAAGCCGGGGTTGGTCCCGGGCTCCACGTTATACCACGTTCCCCACTCGTCGATAATCATCCCCACCCGCTTCTGGGGGTCGTACCGATCCATGACCTCGGCGTGTTTAGCGATCAGCTCCTTCATGTAGAGCGTCTTTTCGATGGTGGTAAAGTACTCCTGCTCGTTGAAGTCGGTCGCCGACCCCTTATCGCCCCAGTGCTTGGGCACCGTGTAGTAGTGCAGCGACAGTCCTTGCATATGGCGACCGGCGTTCTTCATCACGGTCTCCGTCCAGTTGTAGTCCCCACCGTTGGCACCGCAAGCGATCCGGTAAAGGCGGTTGCCACCGTAATCGCGGGTATAGGTGGCGTAGTGGCGGTAGAGATCGGCGTAATAGTCGGGCGTCATGTTACCGCCGCACCCCCAGTTCTCGTTCCCGATGCCCCAAAACTTGACTTTCCACGGTTCATCGCGTCCGTTCTCTCGACGCAGGTTCGCCATCGGGCTCTCGCCATCGAAGGTAATGTACTCGACCCACTTCGACATCTCCTCCACGGTGCCGCTGCCCACGTTCGCGGTGATATAGGGTTCCGTGTCCAACTGCTCGCACAGGTCTAAAAACTCATGCGTACCAAAACTGTTGTCTTCCACCACCCCACCCCAGTGCGTGTTGATCATCTTGGGCCGTTTCTCCCTGGGACCTATGCCGTCCATCCAGTGGTACTCATCGGCAAAACAGCCACCGGGCCACCGCAGGTTAGGGATACGTATATCTTTGAGCGCTTGAACGACATCATTCCGAATCCCCCGGGTATTGGGTATATCGGAATCCTCCCCCACCCAGTAGCCGCCATAGATGCAGCGTCCCAGGTGTTCGGAGAAATGGCCGTAAATATGGCGGTTAATGGTATACTCACCCCTATCCGCCTCGATAATCAGTCGGTTTTGCGCGGTCGCGGAGAGACCCATCATCGTTAAAACCGCGATCCACACGTACATTTTTACTCTCTTCATACGATTATTTTTATCTTTATTGAACTTTCGCATGTAACTGTTTCAACTCATTGCCTTTTCTGGCGTAAATTTCATTGAGCAGCGATCGTGACCGTTGCCGGTTTTAGCCAGGGAGAGGTAAATCCGATCTCTATTTCCCCCTCGTCTCCCGTCGCCTCCACGTAGGCCAGGATGCGCCCGTGATAGACGCGGTGTCTGTTGTCGGTATAATCGCTCATATCGGTATTGTTGCTTGCCTCCAGTCCAAGCAGCCTGGCGGGACCGGATACGCGGCAGGTGACCTCGTCGTCAGACAGCATCACCAGAACGCCGTTTTCATCCACCACCTGCACCACCACGTGGGCCAATCCCCGCTCCTTGTCGATTTGCTCTTCGGCACGAACCACCTTGAGCGCGTAAGGGCGACCCGATGTCTGAATGGTATATCCAGAGATAGGCTGGTTATCCCCATTCATACCCACCACTTCCAGTTTGCCAGCCTTGTAGGGGATATCCCAGAAGATGATACCGCTGTTGTCGTCATACGCTTTTATTTCGCCCACCTCTTGCCCGTTAAGCAACAGCTTGGCCTTGGCCGCGTTGGTATAACAGACCACCCGGATGGACTGCCCCTCTTGGTAGTTCCAGATGGGCCACGCGTCCATCGAGGGTACCCGCTCCACGTAGTCGCCCGTGCTCCCCGCTTCGGTTTGCGACAGCACGTCCCTCGATTGGCTCCGGGCACCCCGCCCGGGCGTGGGGTAGGTACCCAGGTAGGCCATCGGCTTGTCGGTCCAGAGCGACTGTCTGAAATAACCCCTCGGCTTGATAAAGCCCCCGAAATCGAACAACCCCGAGTAGAAACCCCGGGTGGGCCACCTGCCCGACTCGCCAAGGTAATCGATACCCGTCCAGAGGAACTGCCCGAAAATAAACTCCTTGTCACGAACCGCTTTCCAGGCACCCATATCGTGCCTGTTCTCGCTACCGTAAATCACCCTATCGGGGTACTTTTGGTGGTCGCTATCGTACTTATCCTCGGTATAGTTATAGCCGGCAATATCCAGCGCTCCCGGGTACTCCGTCTCGTTCGACATAGCCACGCCGGCCAGACCCGCCGTCACGGGGCGGGAGCGATCGTACTGCTTCACCACGTTGACCAGTCGCTTCGCAATCTCTCCCAAATCCATCGCGTTGGGTGCATCGGGGTTATATCCCCCGTAGGTAGCCTGCGTGAACCCCGCCTTCTCTCCCCCGAGGATGGGGTGTGAGTAGGGATCGTTCGGGTAGTCCACCTCGTTGCCGATGCTCCAGGCGAAGACCGAGATATGGCTTCGGTCCCGCCTCACCAAGTCGGCCAAGTCCAGTTCGCTCCACTCCTTGAAGATATCGTACGACCCCTGGTAGCCAGGTGTACCCACGTTCCAACCCTCCAGCCACTTGCGCTTGGGGAAAACCCACTCGTCGTACATCTCGTTGATTACCAGCACCCCCATCTCGTCGCACAACTCGTACAGGTCAGGCGCTTGCGGGTTGTGGCTTGTCCGTATCGCGTTCACCCCAATCTCTTTCAAGGTCTGCAGCCGCCGCTGCCACACCGCTCTGGGGACTGCCGAACCAAGCACCCCTGCATCATGGTGGATACATACCCCCTTCACCTTCATCCACTCCCCGTTGAGCGCGAAACCCTTATCCGGGTCGAAGGTGAAGGTGCGGAAGCCGGTACGGGTGGTTGTCCGGTCAACCTCCACCTTCCCTTTCAACACGGTCGTCCTTAACTCATACAGGTTGGGATCCTCAAGGGACCAGAGCAGCGGTTTTTTCACGAGCAGGGCAGTCGTTACCTTGTTCCCGTCACCTGGCAGCGCCGTTATCCGCTGACTCTCTTTAGCGACCAGCTTTCCATCGGGAGAGAACAACTCGTTAAGTATCGTCAGGGAAGCGGGATCCGCCTCGTGGTTGGTCACCTCGACCTCCACGTTGAGCCTGTAACCATTCTTCACCTCTTCGGGATAGGCATACACGCCCCATTGCGTGATATGCACCGGGTTGGCGTACACCAGCCAGACATCGCGGTAAATTCCCGAACCGGTGTACCAGCGTGAGTCGGCGTACTGACTATGATCCACCCGCACGGCTACCACGTTATCCTCCCCGTACTTCACGTGGGGCGTGGCATCGAACATGAACGAAATATAGCCGTTGGGACGTTTACCCAGCGATTGGCCGTTGAGAAACACCTCACTGCGGTTGTAGACCCCCTCGAAATAGAGGTAGACCCGCTGTCCCTGCCTCTCCGCGGGGATATGGATCTCCTTGCGGTACCATCCTATCCCGCCCGGCAAGTAGCCGGTACAACTGGCCAGCGTGGGACTTAACTGCCCCTTCACGCTCCAGTCGTGAGGCAGCATCACACGTTGCCAACGAATGTGGTTCAGCTCTACCGCCTGCCCATCCTTCACATCGTTACGCGTAAACCTCCAGTCGTTATTTATCTTCTCGGGCGACCCAAAAGAGACCTGCGCCCTTATCAAGGGGGCGAAGCAGGTCAGCAGCAACACAGCAAACAGTTGAAATTTCTTCCGCATCTGATTATGGTTTATTATTCTTAACAAAATTAGTGATATTCTTTCGAAGATGAAAACGAAAACAGGCGAAGATTGTCCTTTATTTTTTGTATCTTAGTAGTCAGACTAAAAAATAGGCACGCACCCTTTAATAAGATTACTGTATGATATTTTCAAATCGAACCCACGCGCAATTCACCCTGAACAGGTATTGGATCATACTCCTTCCCCTTTTTTTCGTTTTAGGCTGCACGACGAAAATGGGTAAAGGGGAACAGGCTCTCTCCTCGAAGAGAATCCAACAGGTAGATTTTTCACAGGTGAAAATCAACGATAACTTCTGGTCGCCACGACTGAAGAGCCACGTGACCACTACCCTCCCCGTCTGCATCGACCAAATTGAACATAAAACGGGAAGGATCCGGAATTTTGAGAACGCCGCCAACAAGAGCGGGGAGCACTCGGGCATCTTTTACGATGACTCCGACGTCTACAAAGCATTGGAGGGGATGGC
>JAMNYO010000109.1 GCA_023622765.1 Bacteroidota bacterium
TTTTATCACACGATACGGTCAATAGCGCACAGGCAATGACCATTGAAAACAGGGTAAAATAATTTAGCTTCATACGGTTTTTTCTTTGAAAACAATTCATTACAAACTACTGCCAACACACTCCCTACTTGAAATGCTTTACCGCACCCATGAACAGGATGGCACCGGTAGAGTTTTCCTGGATCAGGTAGAGGAAGGGGCGATTGGCGTTAAATACCACCTGTCGAGGCCCTGACGAGGCATCTTTCCTTATTGCAACGATAGTAGCGGCCGCTGCCTCGGTACCCTCCTCATCGGTACTGATGTAAGTATTCTGTTTAACAAACTCAATAAAAGCTTCGTAGTCAGATATACCCGAAAAGTCGGCCTTACCAGTGAAGGCAATCCCCATACCCATCGTGGTGAGCACATCGTTCAGCTTCTTGCTGTACTCGGTCTTGAACTTGGGCAACGAGAGAACTACCTCCGCTTCAGAAAGCCTCGACTGCACCCCCCCCCAGTAGTCATCGCCACTGAGGATCGTTACCGCATCACCCAAGCTGAGTCCTTCGACCGGCAGGAGCACCATCATGCTAAACGCCTGATTCCCGTAAGGAAGCTGTACCAGCTGAAAGTTCTTGTCTTCGGTGTAATTAAAGTTCGCGGTCTGCTGCATCATATCCACGTCAACACGCTCCCCATCCTCTTGGGAAAAAGGTTTCCGGGAGGTGTTCTTCTTATCGAACTGGCTGGTCCATATCCCTTTAAAGTAGATAGCGTTGAGTAGGTACACCAAATCCAGCGGGCTCGTCTCATCAATCATCTCCTTGATTAGCCCGTTGGTATGCTTCGATGCCCAACCGTTGATAATGCCCACGGTAGCAGGGTCGCTGAAGTTGACCTGCTGGATGGTAGCATCGTAGTACGACTTATTGGTCTGGAGAAACGCCTTGTGGATATTGACGAACTGGTTGGTAAAAATGGCGTTGGCGATGGATAACTTGGTCGACGGGTCGGTCTTCAATAGGGCCTCTTTCAACTTCTTGTAATAGGCGTTGACCTCCTCGTCGAAGTTGGCATCCTCGCCCAGAGCCTCTTCCCGGTAAACGTTCTCGAAGAAATCAAACGCGAACGCTTGGTCCGAGCCGATCATCTCCTTTTCAACGGAGCGCAATTCAATCCGGATGGGATCGGGAAGTTCTCCATTGGGGAGCTCCTCATCGCTTTTATCGCACGATACGGCCAATAACATACTGGCAATGACAAATGAAAAGAAAGTAAAATAAGCTGGTTTCATACGATATATTCTTTAAAATAATTGATTACAAACGATTAACAATACACTACCTACTTGAAATGCTTCACCGCGCCCATAAACAGGATGGCACCGGTAGAGTTTTCTTGGATCAGGTAGAGGAAGGGGCGGTTGGCGTTAAATACTACCTGCCGGGGTCCCGATACAGCATTTTCCCTTATTCCAACGACGGTAACGGCCGCGGCCTCGGTACCTTCCTCATCGGTGCTGATATAGGTATCATGCTTAACAAACTCTATATGCGCATCGCGGTCAGACATGCCTGAAAAGTTGGCCTGGTCAGAAAAGGCAATGCCCATCCCCATCGTGGTGAGCAAATCGTTCAGTTTCTTGCTGTACTCGGTCTTGAACTTGGGCAACGAGAGAACTACCTCCGCTTCAGAAAGCCTCGACTGCAAGCCACCCCAATAACCGTCGCCGGCAAGGATCGTTACCGCATCACCCAGCCTAATCCCTTCGACCGGCAGGAGCACCATCATGCTGAACGCCTGATTCCCGTAAGGAAGCTGTACCAGTTGAAAGCTCTTATCCTCGGTGTAATTAAAGGTCGCGGTCTGATGCATCATGTCCACGTTGGTAGACTCCCCATCCTCTTGGGAAAAGGGCTTTCGGGAGGTGTTCTTCTTATCGAACTGGCTGGTCCATATCCCTTTAAAGTAGATGGCATTGAGGAGGTACATCAAATCCATCGGGCTCGTCTCTTCAATCACCTTCTTGATCAGCCCGTCGGTATGCTCCGATGCCCAACCGTTGATAATGTCCACCGTGGCAGGGTCGCCAAAATTGACCTGCCGGATAGTAGCATCGTAGTACGACTTATTGGTCTGAATGAACGCCTTGTGGATATCGACGAACTTATTGGTGAAAATGGCGTTGGCGATGGAGAGCTTGGTCGATGGATCGGTTTTTAAAAGTGCCTCTTTTAATTTTTTATAGTAGGCGTTGACCTCCTCGTCACCGTACCCGTCCAAGTGCAACGTGGCCCGCATGGCCGACTTGGTATCACCGGCCGCACCGTTGCTGGTCATCATCAGGGCCATGCTCAGGCTCAGCGGGGAGACCATGAAGTTAGCATCCTTGCCCAGAGCCTCTTCCCGGTAAACGTTCTCGAAGAACTCAAACGCGAACGCCTGGTCAGAGCTAATCATCTCCTTTTCAACGGAGCGCAATTCAATCCGAATGGGATCGGGAAGTTCCCCCATGGGGATCTCCTCATCGCTTCTGTCACACGAAACGACCAATAACGTGCCGGCAATAGCCAATGAGAAAATGGGGAAAAAAGCGTGTTTCATACGATTTATGCTTTAAAAAATTATTGTAAATGGCTAATAACGATTATGGATAAACAATTTATCTTCATGAACCGACCTACATTAATTAGATGCTTTTAATCTGTGAATTGTTGCACTTGCAACGTTAAAAAAACGAAATGGGACGGTCAGAATGACAGTAAGCGCTATAACAAGTCAATTTCCAGATCATTTTAATCTCCTCTGAGTGAAAAACTAACCGAAATAATAAAATTTATAGCTATTTTTGCAGTTCGATTCATAGGACACCTACATAGGCATCGTACATCGGGTTTGTAACAGGGTTTGCACAGAAGTTTGTAACAGGGGTCTACATCGGGTTAACAGGGTTAACACCCACATTTACATCACCTTTTAACAGCGCTTGCAAGCATGAGGAAATGGCGTATTGAAGACTCGGAAGAGCTCTATAACATTAACGGTTGGGGGAACGGTTACTTCTCCATCAACGATAAGGGACACGTGCAGGTCACCCCTAAAAAACAAGAGGGGCAGAGTGTCGACTTGTGCGACCTGATGCGGGAACTCTACCTGCGTGACGTGACCGCCCCGGTGTTGCTGCGGTTCCCGGAGATACTGGACAACCGAATTGAAAAGATATCCAACAGCTTTGCCATCGCCGCCAAAGAGTATCAGTACAGGGCCAAGAACTACATTGTCTACCCCATCAAAGTCAACCAGATGCGACAGGTAGTGGAGGAGATCGTGGCCAGCGGGAAAAGGTTCAATATTGGTCTTGAGGCGGGATCCAAGCCGGAACTGCATGCCGTGCTCGCGATCAACACCGAGAGCAATTCGCTGATCATTTGCAACGGCTATAAAGACGAGAGCTACCTGGAGTTGGCGCTGCTGGCAAAGAAAATGGGCAAACAGGTGTTTATCGTGGTAGAGAAACTGAACGAGTTAGCGCTCACCATCGAGATAGCCAAACGACTGAATGTAAGGCCCAACCTGGGAATCCGAATAAAGCTGGCCAGCTCCGGCAGTGGTAAATGGGAGGAATCAGGAGGTGATGCCAGTAAGTTCGGGCTCAACTCGAGCGAGCTACTGAAGGCGATGGAGATCCTTCGGGAAAACGAGATGACCGATTGTTTCCAGCTGATTCATTTTCACATTGGTAGCCAAATTACCAAAATAAGACGCATTAAGACTGCATTAAGGGAGGCGGCGCAATTTTACGTGCAACTCCACGCCATGGGATTCAATATAGAGATCGTTGACATCGGCGGAGGGCTGGGCGTGGATTACGATGGCACGCGTTCCTCGTTTACCGAGAACAGTGTCAACTACTCCATCCAGGAGTACGTGAATGACTCGGTATTCACTTTCGTGGATGCGGCTGACAAGAACGACCTGCCACACCCCAATATCATCACCGAATCAGGGCGAGCCCTAACTGCACACCACTCGGTGCTGGTGTTTGAGGTTCTGGAGACCACCACCCTCCCCGAATGGCCCGAGGAACTGGACATCCAGGAGAATGACCACGAGTTGGTGAAAGAGCTCTACAATATATGGGACTCCCTCACGCGACCACGCATGCTGGAAGCGTGGCACGATGCGCAACAGATACGGGAAGAGTCGCTCGACCTGTTCAGCCTGGGGATGCTCGACATCAAGACAAGGGCTCAAGTGGAACAACTCTACTTCTCCATCGCACGGGAAATCAGTGCATCGATTAGCCGCTCCAAACATGCTCCCCAAGAGCTTCGGAATCTCTCCAGCTTGCTGCCTGACAAGTACTTCTGTAATTTCTCGTTGTTCCAGTCGCTGCCCGACTCGTGGGCCATCGACCAGGTGTTCCCCATTATTCCCATCGACCGACTGGAGGAGCGTCCCGACCGAACGGCGACGCTACAAGATATCACCTGCGATTCTGATGGTAAAATCACCAACTTCGCATCTCACGATGGGGTATCAGGCTTCCTCCCGGTACACTCGATCAAGAAAGATGAGCCCTATTACCTTGGCGTTTTCCTGGTGGGAGCTTACCAAGAGATCCTGGGCGATCTGCACAACCTTTTCGGGGATACCAACGTGGTGCACGTGTCGACCACCGATAGTGGCTACCAGATAGACCAGGTAATCGACGGTGAAACGGTTGCCGAGGTGCTGGAGTACGCCCAGTACAACGCCAAGAAGCTGGTACGCACCGTGGAGACATGGGTGATGAGCTCGGTGAAAAAAGGGAATATCTCGGTCGAAGAGGGAAAAGAATTTTTATCGAACTACCGCTCGGGACTATACGGATACACTTACTTGGAGTAAAAGTCGAACGGCGGTGCGGCTATCCCCGCTGAGCGACTGTACGAATTTACTTTCTTAGAATAAAGGGGATAATTAATGAAACAATACAAACAGTACTATTCACTCATTATAGCGGCGCTGCTGTTGGCGTCGTGTCACGTAAATAAAAAAGAGGTGAGCATCACGAAGCAATCCGATTTTCCCGCACCGCCGGTGGTGCAGGTGATACCCGATACGTTTTACAACTTCGGGCAAGAGCGAATCGACCCCTATTATTGGATAAGAGACAAGGCCAACCCGGAAATAATCGACTACTTAGCGAAAGAAAACAGCTACACCGACACGGTAATGTCCTCCACCAAGGCGCTGCAGGAGACAATCTACAACGAGATAGTGGGGCGAATAAAAGAGGATGACGAGAGCTATCCCACGTTTCAAAACGGCTACTATTACTACAGCCGCACCGAGCAGGGCAAACAGTACCGAACCTACTGCCGCCGCAAAGGCTCCATGGAGGCTCCCGAGGAGGTGATCTTCGACCTGAACAAGATGGCCGAGGGAAAAGCAGCATTCATCTTCCGTGGGTACTTCATAAGCCCCGATAACAGTATGGCAGCCTTCTTCTACAACGAAACGGGCTCGTACGCGGAGTTCACACTAAAGATAAAAGATCTCGCGTCGGGAAAAGAGGTGGGGTTCTCGATAGACCGTGCCACCTCGGTGGCTTGGGCGAACGACAACGAGACGCTGTTCTACGGCACGGCAGACAATAC
Source organism: Bacteroidota bacterium (assembly GCA_023622765.1). GTDB lineage: Bacteria > Bacteroidota > Bacteroidia > Bacteroidales > Dysgonomonadaceae > Proteiniphilum. The sequence goes on from JAMNYO010000109.1 coordinate 5,625, forward strand.
CCTGCGGCCCGATAAAATCTACCGCCAAAAACTGAATGCGCCTAACGGTGAACTGGTGTATGAAGAGAAAGACACCCGTTTTAACACCTACGTGTATAACACGAAAACCAAGGAACATATCTTTATCAGCAGTGTTAGCTCTACCACCTCGGAAGAGCGCTATATCCCGGCAGACAAGCCCATGGAAGCGTTCAAGCTATTCCTCCCACGGGTTCAGGATGTGGAATACAGCGTCTACCCGCATAAAGAGAAGTTCTTCGTGCGCTATAAAGACAAAGAGCATCTCAACGGTATGATCTACGAGATTCCGCTCACGGGACATGAAGATATTGCCAATTGGAAGCTGTTCCTTCCTCATGAT
>JAMNYO010000088.1 GCA_023622765.1 Bacteroidota bacterium
TTGGAACGGGTCCGAGTCGTCCGTGGGCCGGTAGTGAACATCGATATTCGACATATCGGCACGTCCATTCGAATCGAGCCGCTCCACGTGCTTCAAGCGAACCGTGGTGCCTTCAGGACCGCTGACTTTCAACCGGGTGACACCCGACATGTTCTGCCCGAAATCGTAAAGCCACGTCCGGTCATCAATTCTCGTAAGGCTCACCGGTCGGTACTCCTTAACATTTCGAATGGGGTGCAACGCTTGCGCCACGATGTTGTTGGAGGGAGTACCCGTGGTGTGAATGCCTCCCCATCCTTCCGCTTTAAACCCGGGCGTGTCCCACCCGGGCTGCTCTTTTCGGGCGTCGTAATGCTCGGCCGTGTAGATGCTGTTAAAGATAACGGGGCTGTGCGATGTTCGCCACCGTTCATCCGTCGCGATGACCTCTTTGGTGTCATCGGTATAGGTCACGTGCAGGTCCAAACAGAACTTCGGCCGCGCCCGCCACGGTGCTTGGTCAAAGTACCACACCGCCGTGGACTGGTGGTTATACCAGCCGTTGCCCAGCAGAACACCCACCGCGTTATCTCCCTGTTGTAGATGATCCGTAACATCGTAGGTCACGTACAGGGTACGTCGATCGAACCGCGTGTAGGTGGGATCAAGCCGGTGATCCCCTACCCGCTCCCCGTTAATGGAGAGCTCGTAGAGTCCCGCCGCAGCTATATAGACTCGGGCCGACTCAATGTTCTTCTCCGCTTTGAATACCCTTCGGAAGTAGGCCGCCGGCTTCACGTTGATGTCGTACGTGTCGGTTATCCATTTCCCCTTCCAACGGAACTGCCCCATCATCCCGGTCTCGAAGAAGCGGGGGGGTGCCCAGTCGGACCATTGCCGACCTTCATCCCTCACCCGCACGCTCCAAAAGTAGCGGGTAAACGGCTCCAGTTCTTCGCCCTCGTAAACCACGGGAATCACGGAGCTCTCTATAGCTCCCGACTGCCAGGTATCGCCCCTACCCGAGGCCACCTCAGCCTCCGCGCTTCCCACCGCCAGCTCGTAAGCCGACTGGAAGCTCCCAGGCTCAGACGAATCCATCTGCCACGTGAAACGGGGACGGGTTTCGTCCAGTCCCACGGGATCCTCCAAATACTCGCACTTGAGGTTTGTAACGGTCACTTGCGCGTAGCTGCTGTACTGAAAGCAACAGAGCAGCAGGTAAAAAAACAGGGTTCTGTAATTCATGCGATAATTATATTTTTACATTGTTGTCAAACATATTTCGCGGTATAGTGCCAGCCGCGAGAATCGTTTGAGCGGAAACGTTTCGATGATTACCATACATACTCCACGGTATACTTACCGCTTGCCAACTCAAGTCCCCCCGATTCTCCCGTAAGGGAGAGCAACTGTTGGTTCACGGTCACCTCGGTGACCGTGTCGGGGCATTTTACTTTGGCGATGGAACCGACGGGAACCTCCACGTTCATGGTCATCCGGTTACCCGTCACCTCCCAATGGAGGCTTACCCATCCGTAGGGGGTTTTGATGCGCGTTTTGGCCCAGGTCACCCCGCTCGGTATCTGCGGGTCGATGCATATTTCACTGTACGCGACCTTCCCATCAATGGGGCGGATACCCCCTACCGATTGGTAAAACCACTGCCCCACGCCGTTGAAGCAGTTGTGAATATGGCTCCTCTCACCGTTCCAGTGCTCCCATGTGGTCGTGGCGCCATTCTCGAGCATATAGAGGTACCCGGGGTACGTTTTCTTTTTCAACATAGAGTAGATAAATTCCGGCTGGTTGTTTTTAGCCGCCCACTCCATCATAATCGGTATCCCTACAAGGCCGGTATTGAGGTGGCCATTATCCTCTTTCTCGGTTCGCTCTATCAGCCTGTTCACCACGTTATCCCGCAGCGATTGGGGCACAACGTCAGCAAGGAGCGGGAAGATGAGGTCTAATTGCGATCCGGTGCCGTAATTTCCCGTCTCCTCATCAAAGAAGGTATCGTGAATGATCGCGTTCAACTGCCCCTTCATCTCCAGGTAGCCTGCTTTATCCTCTTCCCGGTTCAGGTAGCCGGCTATATCCGCCATCTGGCTGAAACAGACGGAGAGGTAGCTGTTGTTCACCAGGTCGACCGACCGCTCATCCAGGTGATTGGGATTCCCGACACCATCGGGTGTAGCCCAATCCCCCAGGTACCAGTTCCTGTAATCGGTGTCGGGCCAACGTTTAAGCAGCCCGTCCACGCTATGAGCTTCGACATACCCTAGCCACTGCTGCATTATCGGGTAGTACTTCTCCAACACACGGATATCCCCGTAATGCTGGTAGGCATGCCACGATGCCGATATGATGAAACCACACCAGTAAGGTCCTCCCCCGGCGCGGTACGGGTTGGGAGCGGTATGCGGCATCCCCCCATCCTCACGAACCACGTCCATCCAGGCATCCAACCAGTTGTTGTACATCGGGGCGAGGTTAAACATGGTCTGCGCCGTAACGGTAGACGCGTTGCCATCTCCCCCGTAACCCAGCCTTTCGATCTGCGGGCAGTCCACCAGGTAGCCCCCTAAGCCGAGGCACCGGAGCGTGTACACCACCATATCGTGGATGCGGTTCAGGTCGGTATCGGAACACTCGAAACTGGAGGTGGGTTCAAAATCGGTATGAATCAGGTACCCTTTTATGTTTGCCAGGCTGGGAGACTCACGTAGGTTCGATAGCTTCACGTACCTGAAGCCGTGGTAGTTAAATCTGTTTTTAAATAGCTCAATGCCGCTACCGGAAGCGATGTAGTGGTCTACCTGACCTTGGCGGGCCAACTCTCCATTCTCTTTCAGGTGATCCGCGTACTCCAGCACCACCCGCTGGCCTGCCTCCAATGGGGGGAAGGTAATCTCGAACCAGCCTGCCAAGGTGGTTCCCATATCCACCAGGTAGGTACTGTCGTTCAACTTCTGCACTGTTGAAGGAGAGATTTCCTCCACGATCCGGTTGGGTTCCACCCGTTGTGGGGTTACCGTATGCTCGGGTACTTCCACTACGGTCGCACTACCCCAGGTCACTTTTTCCGGCTCCTTGAACGCGAAGGTTGTCGCTTTCAGGTTACCGGTAACCTCTTCCCCGCCGAACCTACCGGCCCTCCAGTCGCCGATGCGTCTGTACTCGCTGTTACGTGCCTGCCAAGTGTCGTTAGTCACGACCACCGTCTCCGTCGACTGCCCCGAGTTTTTCTCCAGCTGGGCCCTCACCTTCGGCCCTTCGCCTACCACTCCCGGCAACCCTTCTGAATACCAGCCGCTACCCAGCCAAATCACCAGGTCGTTATCCCCTGACTTGAGGTATGGCGTCACGTTGTAGGTGTTGACCAGCGACCGTTTGTTAAATTGAGACACGGCGGGTGAGAAGACCTCGTCACCCACCCGCTGCCCGTTCAGGAACAGCTCGTGATAGCCCAAGCTGTTGACGTGAAGCAGGTAAGAGGCGCCCTTCTCCATCTTCCCCACCGAAAACAGCTTCCTGAACTGGGGACACTGTTGGAATCCGTTCTCAGAGGGGTAGCCGATGTAGGAAGCCTCCCAGTCGCTCTCCTCCAGGATGCCGATGCTAAAGGTGGCCGGCTTACTCCACTTTGAAACGTTGTCCTCTTCGTCCCACACGCGGACCTTCCAGTAGAGCACCCCCCTGGATTGAAGGGGTTCGCCCTGGTATTCAATCAGGTGATTCGACGGGGAGGTCACCTTCCCGGAATTCCAGAGATCAGCCTTCTCTTCACTTAACGCATCGGCACTCGTCGCCACGAGCAGCTGGTACGCGGTTTGTCGGGCCCCCTCTTTCCCAGGCCAGTTTTTCCAGCTAAACCGCGGTTGCCGCGTGCTCACCCCCAGGGGATCATACATATGCTCGCACTTCAGCTCAACCACCCAAGAGATACCGTTTTGGGCGCATCCCAAAAGGCTCAGGAAAATCAGCGAGCAGAGCAGTTTCTCAATCAGTTCCCTTAGTTTCATACGATTATTTTATTTTATCCTTTGATACCGGTCATATTTCTTCTCGACAAACACATCTTTCACCGCCTCCAGGTATTCAAAGCCGTAGAGCATATCGGGCAGTAAGTAACTCCCCTCTACCCACTCGTTCCACGCGTTAATCGTGATCAACTTAGGCTGATCAGGGTGTTGATCCGCGTACTCTTTCGCCTTCGAGAGCAACGTGGCGAAGCTGGTAGGCGTGTTGTGGTAATGCACTATATCCTTTTGTCCCTTCGCAGGAAACCGGGGTGTATCGTCCCAGCCGATGGATACGCATGGAAAAACCGGAACATCTAATATTTCGTCCATCTGCTCCCGTATTTTTCGCGCGTTGGCCCCGTAGAGAAGGTAATCTTCAGCCATCCCCCCCATGTTATACATGGCCACGCTGTTGAACCCCATCTCTTTTACCCGGTTAGAGAAGTGAGTCGCTGCCTCTTCCGACATGATGGAGCCGCCCCCCTGATTCCATTGAATATGCAGCCCCGGGAATCCCGCTTTTTTCACCTCCTCCCTGAAGTAATCGAGTGCTTCGCTTGTTTTTTGGGTATCCCCACCGAAACTCTCCATCAGCTTATGGATACTAAAAATGGAAAAAACGGGTTCGCCTTCGATTTTAAAGTAATTGGGTTGTTTGAAGTACTGGTTGATGACCCGGTCGACGATTATTTTATAGTTTTCCCAATCCACCTTGGCGTCCCAAAGGATGGAAACATCATCCCCGTAGCGGTGGTAGTTCCAGTAGTTATGCCTTACATCGTGGTTAGCCCACATGATGTAGAACTGCATTTTATGGTTGTTTCTGGCTTTTAAAAAGCCATCGTTCAGCGCGCTTTCCAGGTAGGGACCCCCTTCGTACCAGTACCAGTCGTACACGAACACGTTCACGCCATGGTCAACGGCCACGTCAATCCAGCGCTCCACCACCTCCGGGTCGTTATCTAGCTCGTATCCCCATAGCGGTTGACGGGGCTGGTAATGTCCCTCGTACCTCGGGTTACCCTTTTTAATCACCTCCCACTCACCGGTT
>JAMNYO010000079.1 GCA_023622765.1 Bacteroidota bacterium
GGGGCGATCGCGAAGAGGAGGGCGACTCCCCCAGTCACCCCGAGGCAGATATAGAGCGGTCTCGGGTCCTTTTTTAGAGTCTCCGGCTTTTGAATAAGCTCTTTCACCGCGAGCGCGGCCAGTAGGGGGATACAGAATTCTGCGACAACCAGGATGGATGATACCGCCCTAAACTTATTGTATAGCGGCACGTGGTCGATGAAAAAGTCTGTTAATCCCATGAAGTTTTTTCCCCACGACAGGGTAATCGAGAAGAGGGTGCCAGCCAGCAGGGCCCACTTGATGGGTCCCTTTACGATAAAGAGTCCCAGCACGAAGAGCGTTAGCACAAACGCCCCTACGTAGATTGGACCCGATGTGCCGGGCTGCTCTCCCCAGTACTGTCCGATTTGCTGGAGGATCGGGGCATACTCCGGTTTCGCCTTGCTCATTGCTTTCTCGTTGTGACCGAGGGGTACCGATGCGCCTCCCTTGGTGTTAGGTACCAGCAGGGTCCACGTTTCACCGATACCGTAGCTCCACGCCGTGATGTAATCCCGCTCCAGCCCATCACCGGTTCGGTTCGCATCACCATGATGGGTCAGCTCCGATTTGCCGCGCATGGTCTCTTGAGAGTACTCGTAAGTGTGGTATAGGTTGCTCGTGTTGGCGGCGATTCCGATAAGACCGGCAAAAACCACTACCGCGGTCGATTTCCAGAAGTCGCCCATCGTCTTCTTCCGTATCGCGTCCGCCAGGAAGGCGATCCAGAGGAAAAGCATCACGAAGAGGAAGTAGTAGGTCATCTGGAAGTGGTTGGACGATAGCTGGAAGGCTACGAACACCATGAGCAGGAGACCCCCCAGCAGGTACTTTTTTCGGTACACGTACACCATCCCCGCGATGGTGGGGGGGATATAGGCCAGGGTGATGAACTTCCAGAGGTGTCCCGCCGATATTAGGATAAAGAAGTAGGATGAGAAAGCCCAGAAGAGGGCACCCAGCGCGCTGATCAGGGGTGACGCGTTGAACGCCCGCATCAGGATGTAGAATCCCAGTAGCAGGATGAACAGCAGGGAGACGTAGTTGGGCAGGAAGAGGGAGTAGGCTTTTTTAGCCACCTCTTGAGGTTTTGTCGAGTCGTAGGTGGGACTCATCTGGTAGGAGGGCATTCCCCCGAACATCGAGAGGTTCCATCGGGTGCGTTCCCCGTCGTTCCGCTTCATGTAATCCCGCTGCTCTTGCCCCTGACCGATGGCGGCGAGCGAGTCGTGTTGCGCGATTACCCGACCCTCTATCACCGCGGGTGCGAAGTAGATGAATGATACGAGAACAAAGGCTACCACGACAATCAGGTCGGGAAGCGCTCTCTTGAAGTTGCCGGAATGTATCATCGTTAATCCTTTGTAGTTATAAGCTACAAAGTTAACCGATTATTCCGTGATTCGCTAACTTCGCTTTTAATTATTATACGGAATCTTCGGACAAGAACAAAAAACATGTGGATTCGAAAGTGCATCAGAGTGCATCGGTAATTGAGCACTCGATTCGTAAACGAGAAAGTACGTTGGCCCAAAAGCTACGTTCCTTTAAAAACGCTTCCCGATGGTAAGGCCTACCCGTAGATAGCCGCTATCGTTCACGAAATCGCGCCCCCCACCGAAGTAGATCTCCCCGATCCAGTTGTTTTTTGTCAGGTACTTCCAGCCTAATGCTAGTCCCAAGCCGGCACCAAGCTCATCATTATCCTCCGGTTTGGGCGTGCCGTTATCGTTATTCGCCTGGTGAAAGTCGTGGGACACCACTCCCGCGTTGGCCTCGATAAAAAAGCCGGCGCCATATTTTTGAAGGTTTTGCGAGTTACCAGTGAAAAACCAGCGGGTGTAGGGCATCACTCCAAAAGTAAGCGGGTACTCGCCGTTTAAACTCACTCCCGCGGCAACACCCAGGCTGAAGTCTTCGCTCAGCACGCGCTCGTACGATAGTTCGGGGTACAGGCCAATGATGGTGGTAACCAAATTTACCTTCACCTCATTTCGTGCTATCTGCTTGGATAGTTCCCATCCCGCAAACTGATATTTTTGTTGGGGATAGGCGGTCAAGCTCGCTAAAAGGAGCAGGCAGGTCAGTAGATGTCTCATAATGTGGGTTTATTAAATGGTGATTTGCTTTATTCGCCTTGATAAACACGTTCGTATATCAGTTTGCCGTTTTACAGTGGGCGAGCTTGGGAGCAATCCAATCATCGATCGCTCCCTTGTATGACGAGAAAAACAAGGAAAGGTTGCTTTATTTGTGTTAAAAGAATGTAAACCAAGTGCCGCTTGTTGTCGTCCATGCACGCCATTTACACGACCTGGCTGCCCGGTTGTACCATTTGCTCTGGCTTGATGAGGGCCAGGGTGCCGTCAGCGTTCTCGGCGGAGAGAATCATTCCTTCCGACAGGATGCCCCGCATCTTTCTGGGCTCCAGGTTGGCGATAAAGCAGACCTGCTTGCCGACCAGCTCCTCGGGGTTGGGGTACCACTGGGCGATGCCCGAGAGGATGGTACGTTCCCGCAGGCCATCGTCAAGCAAAAAGCGGAGCAACTTATCGGTCTTCGGTACCCTTTCGCACTCCAATACCGTGCCCACGCGGATATCCAGCTTCTCGAACACATCGAATTGGACGGTTTCCTTAATCGGTTTTACTTCTTGTTCCCTTTTCGCCTCTTTCATTTCATTCGTTGCGGTCGTTTCTTTCCCGTCATTCTCGTCTTTCGCTTTCACTGCCTTAGCGCTGGCTTGGTTGTCCTTCTTCGTGTCGTGCAGTTTCTGCACCTGCCGCTCAATAGTTTCGTCTTCTATCTTCTCGAAGAGGAGTGTTGCTTTCCCCAACTCATGTCCTTCCGCCAGCAACTGGAAGCTGCCCAAGCTGTTCCAGTCGAACCGCCCGGTATGGAGGAACGACCGGATTTTTTCGGTCGAAAAGGGGAGGAAAGGTTCACACACGATGGAGAGATTGGCCGTGATCTGAAGAGCGATATTCAGGATGGTTGCGGTGCGCTCCTTGTCGCTCTTAGCCGTCTTCCAGGGCTCGGTGTCGGCCAGGTACTTGTTCCCTATTCGTGCCAGGTTTATCGCCTCCTTCTGCGCCTCCCGAAAGCGGAATTGTTCCAGGTTGCTTTCAACCGCCTCCTTCACTTTTTTCGCTTCGGTGATGGTCTCCCGGTCGTACTCGGTCAACTCGCCCAGCGCTGGCACCAGGTTGTTAAAGTGCTTCTGGGTTAACACCATGGCCCGGTTGATGAAGTTACCCAGGACGGCGACCAGCTCGTTGTTGTTGTGCGCCTGAAACTCCTTCCAGGTGAAGTCGTTGTCCTTCGTCTCGGGCGCGTTGGCGGTGAGCGCGTAGCGAAGCACGTCCTGCTTGCCGGGAAACTCCTCGAGGTACTCGTGTAGCCACACCGCCCAGTTGTTGGAGGTAGATATTTTTTCTCCCTCCAGGTTCAGGAATTCGTTGGCCGGCACGTTTTCCGGGAGGATAAAGGAGCCCTCCGCCTTCAACATCGCCGGGAAGACGATGCAGTGAAACACGATGTTGTCTTTCCCGATGAAATGAATTAGCTTGGTCTCCTCATCTTTCCACCACGTCTCCCATGTGTCGGGCAGCAACTCCAGGGTGTTCGAGATATAGCCGATGGGCGCATCGAACCATACGTAGAGCACCTTCCCTTCGGCACCTTCCACGGGTACCGGTACGCCCCAGTCGAGGTCGCGGCTCACGGCGCGTGGCTGAAGTCCCATATCAAGCCACGATTTGCACTGGCCATAGACGTTGCTTCTCCACTCCTTGTGCCCTTCCAGTATCCATTGGCGGAGCCACGGTTCATGCTTGTCGAGCGGCAGGTACCAGTGCTTCGTCTTCCGTTTTACTGGCTGGCTGCCGCTGAGGGTCGACCTGGGGTTGATCAGTTCATCGGGGCTGAGGGCGGTGCCGCATTGCTCGCATTGATCGCCGTACGCCTTCTCGTTCCCGCAATGGGGGCAGGTACCCACGATATAGCGGTCGGCCAGGAACTGCTTTGCCTCTTCATCGTAATACTGCTCGCTCTCCTTCTCGGTGAACTCCCCCTTGTCGTAGAGCGTCCGGAAAAAGTCGGACGCCACCTTCCGGTGAATGTCCGAGGTGGTACGCGAGTAGATGTCGAACGAGATGCCAAATTCCTCGAACGATTGCTTGTTCAACTCGTGGTAGCGATCGACGATATCTTGGGGAGTGACTCCCTCTGCCCTCGCCTTGAGCGTGATGGGAATACCATGCTCGTCAGAGCCGCCGATAAAGAGCGTCTCTTCGCCTTTAAGTCGCAGGTAGCGGGCGTAAATATCGGCGGGTACGTACACTCCGGCGAGGTGGCCGATATGCACTGGTCCATTGGCGTAGGGAAGTGCAGAGGTGACAAGCGTTCGTTTAAATCGTGTTGACATAATGCCTGTTTGTGGTTGCTGTTTCGAGATGCAAAAGTACATGAAAAAACAGCTTTTTCCAAGCGTACGGTAAAAATCAGGTGCTTTATACCGTCAATTTTGGCTCATTTTCCCGTTAAATGTGTATCTTTACCGCGCTATTAGCGGGGAGGTGTGAAACGGAATGAATGAGACGTTCAACGGAAAAAGGTTCAATGAACTTGATTGATAAAAATATAGATACGATAACCGCACTTTGCAACAAGAAGTACAGGGTGAAAGAGTTGTATCTGTTTGGTTCCATCCTAACGGATAACTTTAATGATGCTAGTGATGTGGATATGCTCGTGCAATTTGCTTCAGTGGAGCTAAGTGACTATTTTGATAACTACATGAGCTTCAAGGATGAATTGGAGGTCGTTCTGAATCGTTCAGTCGATATTGTAGAGAATCAGGCCATAAGAAATCCCGTGTTCAGAAGTATTGTTGATCGCGACAAAAAACTAATCTATGAACGAGAAGGTGCTTAAGTCGCTGTATGATATAAAGTTGTCTTGATTCCGTTTCAGATGAGAGTATTTGGGGTATAGTTATCAAGCATCTCCCTAAGTTGAAAGCTGAAATATTGCTTTTAATTGAGGCAAACGGATGAATGGTTACTCGATTTTTGCAAGTCGAGCCCGAAAGTCGATAAATATCCAAATTACAAATGTTGAGTTCATTATAGGGAAGTAAGACGTTCAACTTGATCGGATGCCGTAACCAAGGGTGGGCCGAATTGAAGGCGTTACTTCAATACCCCGGTACCGAGTGCGTTGTCATACGCTCGCTTGAATTGCCCAAGTTGTAATCAATAGTCCAAGTAAACTTGTCCTCTGCCCGTTTGGCTTATCGAAAATGTTCACTAAAGTTAGACATTTTCTCGCCACGGCATAGTCCAAGTAAACTTGTCCTCTGCTCGTTTGGCTTATCGAAATTGTTCAAAAAAAAGTTTTAGGAGGTCGCCGCACTCTTGCTCCATGACCCCTGAGGTAACTGTGGTCTTTGGATGAAGGAGCTGAGGGGATATTTTGTTGTAACCCCGTTTCTCGTCCGAAGCACCGTACACGATTCGCTTTAGTTGGGCCCATCTCGTCGCACCCGCACACATGGGGCAAGGCTCTAGTGTGACGTATAGCGTGCAGTCGGTCAGGTATTTACCTCCAAGGATATTGGCTGCCGCCGTAATGGCCTGCATCTCGGCATGAGCGGTTACATCGTTCAGCGTCTCGGTTAGGTTGTGTGCCCGGGCGATGATTCGTTGGTCAACAACGATAACGGCACCCACCGGCACCTCCTCTTTCTCGAATGCCACGCGCGCTTCCCGGAGTGCCTGGCGCATGAAGTAGTCGTCGTTCAGCATCGTTACCTCCTTTTTTATTTGCCGGCAATGTGGTTGCACCGGCGGTGATAGCGTTGACGTTTCCCTTTACCTCCTCATTTCGTTTTCCTCGAACAGGGTAGGGTAGTCTTGCTCCATGTTCCTGAGCACGTGGGCGATTATCGTTTCGCGATACCAGCGAGAACGGTTCGTGATCTTGTATTTTTTCAGGTAAAATTGAATGAAGTCATACTCCTCTTCGCTCAGCATGAACACAGCTTGCTTGGTCCTCAGCTTGCTCGTTTTGCCGGGTGAATTGCTCTTCGTTGCTCCCATCTCGTGATCGTTGAAAATTCTTGCCAAACTTGGCTTGCATACTAAAAAAGCGATGCCTTTCCTTTACCAGTGCAAAAAAACGAAATATTTCTTCCAAAAAGAAGGATTAATGGCTTAAATTTGTATTTTTACGCTAAACAGTAGGCTTTTTGCCTATTTTGAGCAACGGTATTCAACTATCCCATACTGTTTGTTCTCAAGGCGGAGAGCTTCAGTCGAGCTTGAAAACCACGATACACGTGGCTTGAGGAGGTTGAGTAAAATAATGGGCTTTGCGCCCGCTTTTGGTATGGCGGAACACAATAAGTTGGGTAGGGAAGGGGAAGAAGCGGCAGCGCGTTACCTCACCTCAAACGGGCATCAACTGCTCGAGCGGAACTGGAGGTACCAAGGATACGAGATCGACATCATCTCCCTGCACGGTGAGTTTATCGTCTTTACCGAGGTGAAGACACGTGCTTCCACCGAGTGGGGTTACCCCGAGGAGTCGGTCGACCGGCAACGGATGCGGCGCATGGCTCGGGCCGCCAACATCTACGTGAAGATGCATCGGATGGATAACCCGGCTCGGTTTGATATCGTGGCGGTGGTGTGGAACCGGGGACAAGTGAAGATCGATCACATCGAAGATGCTTTTTTGCCATTCTTGAATCATTGAATGTGGAAAAACAAAGGTGAGCATGGCATGTTTGAAACGAGATGACATGGATGTGATATTGAGCGAGGTACACTTAAGGTAAAGGGCGATGGAACGTTCGGGTAACGATTACAACGTGGTGTGGTTGGAGGAGGTTGACTCCACGAATAACTACCTGAAGGAGTGGTTCCGTCGGGAACCGCTCGGGGAGGGTACCACGGTCGTGGCCGATTACCAGACGCGAGGACGTGGACAAAGGGGGAACGGGTGGAGTTCCGAAAAGGGTGAAAACTTGTTGTTCAGCCTACTTCTCTATCCCAAGGGGATAAAGGCTAACGAGCAGTTTATCCTGTCGCGCATCGCTTCGTTGGCGGTAAAGTGGGTGCTCGATCGGTTTACAGGCGATATTTGTATCAAATGGCCCAACGATATCTACTGGGGAGAGAAAAAAATAGCCGGGATGCTTATCGAGAATGACCTGTTGAGGGGAGAGGTAACCCGCTCGGTGGTGGGTATCGGCATCAACGTGAATCAGCGAAGGTTTCCCGCTGAGCTGCCTAACCCGGTGTCGCTGAGGCAAATCACCGGGGTGGAGCATGATAGGGCCCGGCTGCTTGAGGCATTCTTACAAGAGTTTTTCTCCCTTTACGGGGGACTACGGGAAAGATTGTGGGAAGGGAACGAAAAGTTAGCCGAACTTGGTGTAGGTCAGGCGGGGTCGCGGGATAGAGTACGGGGAAGACACGATAATGGTGGTGAACTTGATGTGGGACGGGTTGGGTCGCGTGAGGAGCAATGGGAGGTGATCGCTTGCGCTTATATGGCGAGCCTTTACCGTAAGGATGGTTATTACTGGTACGAGGACCACAACGGTCGCTTCCAGGCCGCTATTCAAGAGGTGATGCCTTCCGGTCACCTGGTGTTGAAAACGTTGAACAGAGGGGAAGTGCGGCGTTACGCTTTCAAGGAGGTCGTGTACGTGAGTTCATAATTTAAAATACGCGTTTGTCGCGTACGAAAGCGAAAACCTTATACGTGTAAAGCGATTTTTTCATTGAGATTAGTGAGTACAGAAATAGTAAATTACATTCAAGAAAATATGATATGAAGTACAACCGAGTATTATTGAAGTTAAGTGGCGAGTCGCTGATGGGCGACAAGCAGTTTGGTGTTGACGGGAAGCGGCTCAAAGAGTACGCCGAACAGATTCACGAGGTTGCGCAGATGGGTATACAGGTGGCTATCGTGATTGGCGGCGGCAATATTTTCAGAGGGCTCAGCGGTGAAGCCCAGGGGGTCGATCGGGTGAAAGGGGACCAGATGGGGATGTTGGCCACCGTGATCAATAGCCTCGCTTTAAGCTCGGGGTTGAGCGCGTTGGGACAACGGAATCACGTCTACACGGCCGTTCGGATGGAGCCGATAGGTGAGTTCTACTCCAAGTGGGAGGCGATCCAATCGCTCGAGAGGGGTGAGGTCGTCATCATCGCGGGGGGAACGGGCAACCCCTTCTTCACCACAGATACTGCATCGGCTTTGCGCGGTATCGAGTTGGAGGCTGATGCTATGTTAAAAGGTACCCGTGTGGACGGGGTGTACACGGCCGACCCGGAGAAAGACCCTACCGCAACCAAGTTTCAAGTCATCTCGTTTGACGAGCTATATGAACGGGGACTTAAAGTGATGGACCTGACGGCCGCCACACTATGCAAGGAGAATAACCTGCCCATCGTGGTATTCGATATGGATACCGCGGGCAACCTCAAAAAGGTGCTGACAGGGGAGGATATTGGCACCTTGGTACATGTTTGATGGATTGAATTAAAATTTTTTCACTATTTTTGTTGCAAACAATAAAAAACTGAGATAGGTATGGATATAGCCAAGATTAAACAAGAGACCGAAGAGAAGATGGAGATGACCATCGAGTTCTTAGATGACACGTTTTCACGTATTCGTGCCGGACGTGCCAATCCCCGTATACTGGATGGTATTCGCGTGGACTATTACGGGAGCGTCGTTCCGCTATCGAACGTGGCGACCATCACCACCCCCGATGCGAAGACCATCATGGTGCAACCGTGGGAGAAGCAGATGCTAAGGGTGGTGGAGAAAGCGATCCAAGATTCCGACGTGGGGATCACGCCCGAGAATAACGGCGAGGTGATTCGCTTGGGCATCCCCCCGCTCACCGAAGAGCGACGCAAACAGCTGGTGAGGCAGACGAAGCAGGAGTCGGAAGATGCTAAGATAAGCATCCGCAACTCTCGCCGCGAGGGGATTGACGAGGTGAAGAAAGCGGTTAAAGATGGACTCGCGGAAGATATCGGGAAAGATATTGAAAACGATTTGCAAAAAATTCACGACAAGTTCATCAAGAAGGTGGACGACCTGTTCGCTGCCAAAGAGAAGGAGATATTGACGGTTTGACGACGAGCGAGGTTGACGATAGGATGGCAGTGAAGGGGGTGGTCATCAAGAACACGGGCAACCTCTATCATGTGCGGGATACCGAGGGGAACGACTTTACTTGCTGGGCGAAGGGGAACTTGCGATTAAAAGGGATCCGGAGCACTAGCCCGGTGGTGGTAGGCGACAGGGTCTTCTTGGAGGTGAATCCCGACGGTACTGCCTTTATTACCGGTATCGAAGACCGTGTGAACTACATCGTGCGAAAGGCCTCCAACCTGTCGAAACACGCGCATATCCTCGCGGCCAATATCGATCGTGCGCTGCTCTGCATAACCGTCCGGTTTCCCGAGACGACCACCGTGTTTATCGATCGGTTCCTCGTGACCGCCGAGGCCTATTCCGTTCCGGTTTACTTGGTCTTTAATAAGATCGACCTGTATGATGAGGATGATACCGAGTACCTGGACGCGCTGATTCGCCTCTACACCGTGATCGGTTACCCCTGCATCCGCTCGTCGATGGAGACAGGAGAGGGATTGAACGAAATCGAGGAGATCACCCGTGGCCACGTGACGTTACTTGCCGGCCATTCAGGGGTCGGTAAATCGAGCATCATAAACGCTTTACAGGACGAGGAGGTACAAAGGGTGAGGGAGATATCCGACTACCACCAGATGGGTACGCACACCACTACCTTCTCGGAAATGATCGAGCTGAAAAACGGTGGATTCATCATCGACACGCCAGGTATCAAGGGGTTTGGAACCATCGATATGGAGAAGGATGAGGTGTCGCACTACTTCCCTGAAATTTTCAAGATGTCCAAAAAATGCCGGTTCTATAATTGTATGCACCTGAACGAGCCCGATTGTGCCGTGCTGGATGCCTTGGAACATCACTACATCAGTGAGAGTAGGTACCACTCTTACTTAAATATCCTCGAGGACGTTGATGAGGGGAAATACCGCTAATAGCCATGCAACTAAACGATACCCTACTTTTGATCATCGAGATCCTTTATATCCTCACCGTGGTGAGCATCGTGGTGGTGGTGATCTCTGAAAACAGGAGCCCCATCAAGGCGATCGCGTGGATCTTGGCAGTGATGTTCTTGCCGGTAATCGGGATCATCTGGTACCTCTTTTTCGGGCAGGATACCACCAAGAAACGGGTCATCTCAAAGCGTATGTACAGCAAGCTGAAAAGGCGGCCGCTCGACGAGATGAGGGATACGGCGGACGTGAACGGGCTGGAGAAGCACGACAACCTGATTAAGCTGCTGAAGAACTTGGACTACACGCCGCTGCTGGGGGGTAACGACGTACAGGTCTTTACCCACGCTCGGGATAAGTTCGACCAGCTTTTCATCGATATCGAACAGGCGAAACACCATATACACGTGGAGTACTACGTGCTCTTAGACGACACGATTGGCACCCAATTGCAACAAACCCTCATAAAAAAAGCGAAGGAGGGGGTGGAGGTACGTGTTATCTACGATAGCTTCGGCTCGCGGAAAGCGAAGAAGCGTTTCTTCGAGGAGTTCAGAAAGGCGGGTATCGAGGCCGAATCTTTTTTGAAGCTCGCGTTGCCGTCACTTACGTCGAGGCTCAACTACCGTATGCACCGCAAGATCGTGGTTATTGATGGGCGGATTGGCTACGTGGGAGGAATTAACGTGGCCGATCGCTATTTGAAGGGCTTCTCATGGGGGATATGGCGGGATACCCATGTCCGTGTCGAGGGCAAAGGGGTGCAAGGGCTGCAATCGGTTTTCTTAATCGACTGGTATTTCGTGTCGCAAACGTTGATTACCTCCCGCGACTACTTCCCGATGCTGGATAATTATGGAGATAGCCCCATGCAGGTAGTGAATAGTGGGCCGTTAAGTAAGCACAACGAGTTAGCGCATGGCATCTTGCAGGCTATTTACGATGCGAAGGAGACGATATTTATCCAGACACCCTACTTCTTACCGCCCGATGGGATGATTGATGCATTGCAGTCGGCTGCCATCCGGGGAGTGGATGTGCGGATCATGTTGTCTAAACGTTCCGACGTGCATCTCGTGCAGATGGCATCCCGTTCTTTTATCAAGCAGATGTTGCGGTCTGGGGTAAAGATCTACTTCTACACCAAGGGGTTCCTTCACTCCAAGATGATGACCTTCGATACGTTGCTAACGCTAATTGGATCGGCCAATTTCGACTCCCGCAGCTTCGATCAAAACTTCGAGGTAGAGGCGTTTATTTACGATAAAGAGGTGACGCGTCAAGCCAACGAGATATTCATTGAGGATCAACGGGATTCGGAGTTAGTGCTGTTTAAGGAGTGGGCGAAACGCCCAGTGGGCGTGCGGTTTAAGGAGTCGCTGATGCGGTTGTTTGCACCGCTGTTGTAATCAACGTGTCTGCTTCCTGTTTAGGCAGCGTTATTATTGCAACAAAAGGCGAAGATTGTTAACGGTTACCATCTTTAAGGCGTTTAATTATGGAGCGGGTTTTTATCGTTGGGTATATGGGATCAGGTAAGACGACGGTGGGGAGGTGGCTTGCCCGCTCGCTTTCGCTTCAGTTTATCGACCTGGATGCCTTTATCGAGAACAAATACCGCAAGACGGTTTCGCAACTTTTTAAAGAGCGGGGAGAGGAGGGCTTTCGAGAGCTAGAGCAACAGGCCCTCCGGGAGGTGGCTGAATTTGAAAACGTGGTCGTTTCAACGGGGGGAGGTACGCCCTGTTTCTTTGACAACATGGCATTAATGAACCGTGCGGGGATTACCGTGTACCTTCAAGCCGAACCGGGGGAGTTGGCCCATCGGCTAATCTCTTCGAGAACGGTACGCCCACTTATCGCGGGCAAGTCGAAAGAGGATCTTGTCTCCTTTATCACGAGGCATTTGGCTCAAAGGGAGCGTTATTACCTTAACGCCGCTATCGTCCATCGTACCGAGCATAGGTTGAAGGGAAAAGATATGCACTTGACCGTAAGTCAGTTAGAAGAAAAATTGAGAAATAGGAGGAAGAGAGATGATGCATGATACTCAACAAAGTCCATCATTCGTGGTTCGCGAGCTGATGTGGAAAACAGAAAAGCAAGGGAAGGCTGTGATTATCGGGATTCCCAAAGAAGATCAGGAGGTGGAGAGGCGGCTGGCCCTCACCCCCGAAACCGTTTCGTTACTGGTCGCACTGGGTTACCGCGTTCTCGTTCAAGCGGGCGCAGGTGATACCATTCACTACTCCGACAATTACTATGCCGAGTCAGGTGCCGAGATCGTGGAATCTGCTCGAGAGGTGTTCCAAGCTGATCTAATCCTTAAGGTGTTGCCACCCACGCTGGAGGAGGTGGAGATGATAAAGGAGCGGGCTTCCGTCTTCTCGTTTCTCTACCTTCATAGGCTCTCTCCCTTCATCCTAGAGCGGATGGCCGAGAAACGCATCAATGCGTTGGCTTACGAGCTATTACTGGACGACTCGGGGGATTCGCCTTTCGTGACGGCCATCTCCGAGATAGAGGGAACTACCTCCATCGCGCTGGCCGCCGAGCTGTTGAGCAACGCGCACGGGGGCAAGGGTATTATTTTAGGGGGTGTTCTCGGGGTGACCCCTACCGAGGTAATCATCATCGGGGCGGGGATAGCCGGCACGATGGCCGCTCGTGCTGCCTCGGCATTAGGTGCCTCTGTAAAGGTGTTTGATGACGACATCGTGAAGCTGCGAGCCATTCGCCACGATCTGGGGAGGCCGATTTACACCTCCACCCTACAACCCAACGTGCTTCGTAACGCGTTTCGCTCGGCCGACGTGGTGATCGGTGCCATGCAGTACATTAACAAGGCCCATTTCTACCGCGTTTCGGGCGACTTGATCCGGGAGATGAAGCGGGGTTCGCTGATTATCGACCTTCGGGTGGCACAAGGGGGTTGCTTCGAGACGACCATGGAGGCCTGCCTGCCGAACCACCCCGCGAAGTTCGAGAGGAACGGGGTGCTGCACGTATGCGAGATGAGCGTCAGCTCGCGGGTGGCCCGTACAGCCTCCATATCGATGAGCAACCTGTTCGTGCCCCTTTTCACTGCGATGGGTGATCATAGGGGAATCGATCATTTTGCCCGGTTCGACCGCGGCTTTGCCTCCGGCTACTACATGTATGCCGGTAAGCTGGTGAACGGGCACGTGGGTAGCCACTTCAACTACCCCGTTACTGATATCGGGCTCTTCCTGTTGCGGGATTTATAGACGAGAAACAACCCTGTGAAACGGGATGAGAAGGGGTTCACGAAGCATAGATGCCATATTAAACCACTTTTTTTGAAAGCCGCTTCTGGAGGAGCAGATACCAGGTGAACGAGATGATCCCCTTGAAGATGGAGGTGATGGAGATGGCCCACCAGACGCCGGTGACACCAAACTGTGCCCCGAACACCATGGCCAACGGGATACGGAGCGTGTTGAACAGGATGCTGATAAAGGCAGGTGGGGTGGTTCTGCCCAACCCGTTGAACATGCCTTGCGTGGTCAGCTCTAACATCATGAAAACTTGAGAGAGGCCAATGATTAGCAGGTACTCCCCGCCGGCCTCGTAGGCGGCCTTCTCCGGCACGAAGAGGGAGAATATCTCGCTACCGTAGAAGACGAAAGCCAGTGTGGCCGCTATTCCTATTGCCCCCATCAAAAGCAGCGTGTAATGGAAAGCACGGCGGCTTCGATCCATCTTCCCCGCGGCGTTGTTTTGCGCCGAGAAGCTTCCTAACGTGGTGGAGAACCCGGTGGAGGTGTACCAGGTAATCCCCTCGATATGCCCCCCAGTGGTTTGGCTGGTGATGCCCAAATGTCCGCCGTAGAGGGAGGCGGTTCGGGCCAAATGCATGTTGATGAATGCGAAGTAGACGTTCATCGCGGTCACCGGCACTCCCAGCTTGAGAATCTCTAACGTGTAGCGTTTGCGAGGACGGGTAATGAATCGAAATCCCCCGAGCGCACCATTTGGTCCCCTGAGGTGTCGAACGAAGAGGAGCAACACCACGACTTGGGAAAGGACGGTGGCTAGCGCAGCACCGCGAACCCCCATGGCTGGGACGATTCCCAGTCCAAAGATGAATAAAGGGTCAAGTAAGATGTTCAGGGCAAGGCCCGTCGCGTTAAAATAGAAGGGGAGGCTACTTCGCCCGGAACCGATGTAGATGCCGGAGAAGTTGAGTGCCAGGAACATAGGGGGCATCCCCAACGAGATGACGCGCAGGTAATCCTCGGCATCGGCAGCAATGGCACTCTCCAATTGGTAAAAGGAGACGTACGGGCGTGGAAAGAGGAAAAAGTAGGCACCAAAAAGGAGACCCAGCAGAAGGGCTATCATGGTGGTGTGGGATGCGTAGACTGATGCCCTGTCAAGGCGTCTTGCTCCAATCGATTGGCCGATGGATATCTCGGCCCCCACCTTGGATACGAGCCCCATCGCGTTCATCATCCACGTCAACATGCCCACGGAGCCTATCGCGGCGACCGATTCGCTTCCAAGGCGGCCAATCCACAAGATGTTGACCAAGTTGTAGGCCATCTGGATAAAACCGATGGCCATCAGCGGGAAGGCAAGGGAAATCAATTGCCGGAATATGTTCCCACGGGTAAGGTCCCGGACAGTTGACGATTGTATCTCTATCTGATGGGTATCCACGCGGCAGGAAGGGAAACACACGGTAATTTGAAGGTGAAACGGCCTCCTCTAGTGAGCGGAAGACGGGACTCAAACCCGCGACCCTTAGCTTGGAAGGCTAATGCTCTATCGACTGAGCTACTTCCGCGGTTGTGGGCAGTGATGGATTCGAACCACCGAAGGCGTAGCCAGCTGAGTTACAGTCAGCCCCATTTGTCCACTCTGGTAACTGCCCTACGTTTTCGTACCGCTAAGGTACAATAAATTATTGATAATTTGAACGGATGGCGATCATTTTTAACGCGGTGATGGCCGCTTCATCGCCTTTATTCCCGTGGCGTCCCCCTGCGCGGGCCTTGGCCTGGTCGAGCGTGAGGGTAGTGAGCAACCCGAAGATCACCGGAACGTCGCTCGTTAGGTTCAACTGGGTGATGCCTTGCGTCACGCTATCACACACGAAGGTGAAATGGGGCGTTTCGCCTTGGATCACACATCCCAGGACAATTACGGCATCCACGTTCGTACGTTCGATGATCACCTTTGCCCCGTATGATAGTTCAAAACTTCCCGGTACATGCTCGATCAGGAGATCCTCTTCCTTCACGCCGAACTTGAGGAGGGTGTCACAGGCCCCTTGCAGCAACTTATCCGTCACTGCCGGGTTCCAATCAGACACCACGATACCTACCCGCTTCCCTTGACCCGAGGGGACTGAGGTGGGGTCGTACTCGGAGAGGTTCTTCCACTCTGTTGCCATGGTTACTTGCTCTCTCCTTTCGACAGTTTCGCTTGCATAATGAACTTATCGGCCTCCTGTGCTTCGGGGGAGTTGAGGTAGTTGTCCTTTATCAGTTGGAAGATCTCAATCGCTTTGTCGTAGTTTTCCACGCTTAAATATGCCACGCCCACTTTTTTGTAGTAGATGGGGCTGAGCATCTCGTTATCGGCCTCTTTGGCTGCTTTCAGGAACTGGTTCACCGCCTTATCGGTTTCCCCCATGTTCATATAGACGTCGCCAATCGCGCCAGTAATGGCTGGGGTTATTAACAGGTCTTTCCCGTTGAACTTGTTCAGGTGCTCCAGTGCCTTCGCGTTATCGCCCATCCGGTTGTAGGAGATACCGGCGTACGCATGGGCCAGGTTGCCCGTTTTGGTGCCTTTGTATTGTGAGGCGATGGCTTCGAAGCCGATGTAGTCGTTCCCGTTACCGAACAGGGCGAGTGAATCGTCTCCCTGTTGGAAGTATCGCTCGCCCTTGAAAATTGCGGTCTGCGCCTTCTCGACGCGGGGTAGCTTGATCAGGTAGTGATAGGCTAAGTAGGCTCCCACGAGGAGGATAACGATGATCAACCCGATCACGATAGAACGCTGGTTCTTATCTAAAAATCGTTCTGTGCTGGTTAGCGCCTCTTCAATATTTTCAAAGCCTTTCTCCGCACGAGTCTCTTTTCTTTTTTTAGCAGACATAGATGTAAAATGTAATTGTATGATTCACTAGCAAAATCGTTTCGCATCGGTGAACATGCATGTTTGTTTTTTCGCGTTGCAAAAGTAATGGATTTTAAGGGATAAATAAAATTTAAACGGTTGTTTTTTCAAAAGCAGCCAATGAACATTAATCCTTTTCGCGTGTTTGCAGTCAAAGGAGCGATAAATGACAGAGGGTAATCGAAACATAAATATCAAGAATGAAATATAGCCGTATGCAAATAATAGAGAGATTAATTCTAGTACTGTTATTATTGACCTCGTTGGGGTTCACCAAACTGAACGGGCAGACCGATGCTGCCTTCGGTACCGTACCCGTCATGAACGGGAAGGTGGTTTTTCAACAATTCATTCCCAATGCCGATGGGATGGATGCCGTGCAACAATACGCGAAACTACAAAAGTGGGGTAAGGTGAGGTTTCAAGGGAATCCCTTGTTGTCGGCCATACGGTTCGACGACAAGGTACGCTCGGTGACGATCAGTGCCGGTGAAACCTTGCCCCTACCTGCCGCGGACGGCAAGGTTACTTTACGTTACCGCTTTGACGTTTCGGTTAGCAACGCGGGCTCCATGCTGATGATAAGGGATATTACCTTTGAAAGAGAATTACCGGGCAGTGGCTCTGTCGTCCCGAAAACGTACAGAGCTGAACAGGTGATTACCGATCAAGCCATCAATGGAGCTGATGGGGAAAAGGAGTTTAGAACCCGTGTCCGGCAAACCACGCTCAACTGCCTTAATGGATTGCACGCGGAGCTGTCGGCCTTGTAACCGTTTAAACAGTAGCCAAGAAAAGGGCATACGCTTATTCAAAAAGTTCCTTCTATCGGCTCCGATTGGGCCCAATAAATGCCCGATATGATATAAACAAAAAACAGGTCGAAATCTTTGGTGAATTGAAATTTTATGCTTAATTTTGCGCCCTGGTTTGTCGAAAATGACCATTGTTTGGGATGCAAACGGCGGTTGTCTCGTGTAAGCGATAGCAGTTCACGTGCGGCAGTCAGGTATAAAAGAGAGTCTAACATACATTACGTGCATAGAGCCATGGCTAAGATTTGTCAAATAACCGGTAAAAGGGCAGGGGTTGGGAACCACGTATCGCACTCCAACAGGAGAACGAAGCGTAGATTCAACGTGAACCTGTTTAGGAAGAAATTTTATTGGGTAGAGGAGGATTGCTGGATCAGCCTGAGGGTATCTGCTTCCGGACTGCGTACCATCAACAAGATCGGGTTGGACGCGGCCTTGAAGAAAGCTGCCGAGAAGGGGTATTTAAACGCGTGATCAAATAGTAGGAGGAGGAACCCATGTCAAAGAAATTAAAAGGAAATCGGGTGCAGGTGATTCTCGAGTGCACCGAACACAAGGAGAGCGGTATGCCCGGCACTTCGAGGTACATCACCACGAAGAATAGGAAGAATACACCGGGTAGGATGGAGTTAAAAAAGTACAACCCTATCCTCAAGAGGATGACGGTTCACAAGGAAATCAGGTAAATAAGAGGATACGTTATGGCAAAGAAAGCAGTTGCGGGATTCCGCGATAGGAATACAACCACGGGACGTAGTCACACGAAAGTGATTAGAATGGTGAAGTCCCCGGAAACTGGTGCATACAGTTTTAAAGAGGAGATGGTCCTGAACGAGAAGGTGGCGGACTATTTCAAGAAGTAAGCAATACGTTAAAGATATGTAAAAACTTCCTCGCGCTTTCACGTGGGGAAGTTTTTGTTTTTACTATTTAGTAGCTTTGTGGGTGTCGTGGTGCAGGTTTTTTCTTTGCATCCATTGCTATTTTGTTGTGTTGGTAACGCGTTGCTTACGTTTACGGCAGTGGGTTCCTGTAACATGTTTGCCTGATTAAAGAGAAAGCGTATGGGCTTATTTAATAAATTTTCAAGAGGGAAAAAAGAGACGCTCGACAAGGGTCTCGAGAAAACGAAGGAGAGTTTCTTTTCGAAGTTGACCCGGGCGGTTTCCGGGAAGTCGAAGGTCGATGACAGCGTGCTTGACGAGCTGGAGGAGGTGTTGGTCACGTCGGATGTGGGCGTGGATACCACCCTCCGTATTATCGAGCGGATTGAGGCGCGCGTGGCACGCGATAAGTACGTGGGGACTGATGAGCTGACGAATATCCTGCGGGACGAGATAGCCCAGTTGCTTACCGAGAACCATACCGGCGATCTTTCAGATTTCTCGATACCGGATGGGGAGAGACCCTACGTGATCATGGTGGTGGGGGTCAACGGTGTTGGGAAGACGACCACCATTGGTAAATTGGCTTACCAGTACAAGCAGAACGGTTTGTCTGTCTACCTTGGGGCGGCTGACACCTTTCGGGCCGCCGCGGTGGAACAGCTTGATATATGGGGTGAGCGGGTAGGGGTGCCCGTGATCAAGCAGCAGATGGGCTCTGACCCGGCCTCGGTGGCCTTTGACGCGGTCAGCTCCGGCAAGGCCAACAAGGCTGATGTGGTGATCATCGATACCGCGGGACGATTGCATAACAAGGTCAACTTGATGAACGAGCTTACCAAGATCAAGAACGTGATGGGCAGGATTGTTCCGGGAGCCCCCCACGAGGTATTGCTCGTGCTGGATGGATCCACCGGGCAAAACGCGTTCGAGCAGGCCAAGCATTTCACCGCCGCTACAGAAGTCAACGCCCTCGCCATCACCAAGCTCGATGGCACCGCGAAAGGAGGCGTGGTCATTGGTATTTCGGATCAGTTCAAGATTCCTGTCAAGTACATCGGGTTGGGTGAAGGGATGGAAGACCTGCAGGTGTTCCGCAGGCGCGAATTTGTTGACTCGCTATTCGGTGATTGACTTTGGGTGCTTGAGGTTTGAGGGGTTTTCCCGCTCCGCGTAAGTTTTTTAAGAGCGAATATGAGGAGAAACAGGGTAGACGTGGTGACCATGGGCTGTTCCAAGAACCTGGTGGACTCCGAACTGCTGATGCGGCAGCTGGTCGCTAACGGGTACACCGTGGCGCACGACCCTGAATCACCTACCGGTGAGATCGCGGTGATCAATACCTGTGGCTTCATTGGCGATGCCAAGGAGGAGTCCATCAACATGATCCTCGATTTTGCCGAAGCGAAAAAACGGGACAAGCTTAAGAAGTTGTACGTGATGGGATGTCTCTCAGAACGATACCGGAAAGAGCTAACGGAGGAGATTCCCGAGGTGGATCGCTTTTACGGTAAGTTCGATTGGCAAGGGTTGATTGCCGACCTGGGGAAATCCTACCGCAAGGAGTTGGAGTTCGACCGGATCCTTACCACGCCATCCCACTACGCGTACGTGAAAATATCGGAGGGGTGCGACCGAACCTGCGCCTACTGCTCCATTCCGTTGATAACCGGGAAATACCATTCGCGCTCCATGGAAGAGATTGAGGCGGAGGTCATCAGCCTGGTGAGCCAGGGGGTGAAAGAGTTTCAGTTGATCGCCCAGGACCTCACCTATTACGGGCTCGACTACTACCGTGAGATGAGGTTGCCAGAGCTGGTGGAGCGTCTGTCCGATATCAAGGGAGTAGAGTGGATACGGCTTCATTACGCGTACCCGGCACGCTTTCCGTTTGACCTGCTTCGGGTGATGCGCGAGCGGGAGAACGTCTGCAAGTACCTCGACATCGCGTTACAACATATCAGTGACCGCATGTTGAAAAAGATGCGGCGAAATATTACCAAGGAACAGACCGTGGAACTTATCCAGCGGTTTAGGGAGGAGGTGCCGGGTATTCACTTGCGCACGACAATGATGGTGGGGCACCCCGGAGAGACGGAAGAGGACTTCCTGGAGTTGCTCAATTTCGTGCAAGCCACTCGCTTCGAGCGACTCGGCACGTTCCCCTACTCGCATGAAGAGGGTACCTACTGTGACCGTAACTACCCGGACGATGTGCCGGCGGAAGTGAAGCAGGATAGGGTAGAGCGACTGATGGCGCTTCAGGAGAATATCTCGCTCGCGGTGAACGAAGCGAAGGTAGGCCAAACGCTGAAGGTAATCGTGGACCGCGAAGAGCCCGACTTCTATATTGGCCGCACCGAATTCGATTCGCCTGAGGTGGACGGGGAGGTGTTAATTGATAAGGAGACACACCTCGAAGTGGGTTCCTTTAAGGAGGCAAAGATCTGTTCGGCTTTGCCCTTCGATTTGATGGCTCGCGTAGTGAGGTGAGTGACCTCAGTGAAAGCATCTTCATGAATTGAGGTGACCTTGACTTTATTCTTCACGTTGTTGTACGAATGTTAAGGGAGGAATCCCGGGAATCAATGGTTTTTAAATAATTGGAGCGATGAGACAAAAAGAGCTTCTTTCATCCATATCGGCCCGTTTAGGGTGGGAAGAGTCGAACGTTATGGGCGTATTAGAGGCGTTCATGGATATTGTTCGCCAAGAGGTGGTTGCAGGTAATAGGGTGGATATTAGTGAATTCGGTCTGTTTCAAGCCCTTAGGCATCCAGAGTATATCTTGATTGAAGCGGAAGCAGACGAACGATACCTGATGCCCCCGTCCGTGGAAGTGGTTTTCGAGGCTGCAATCACTGCTTCTGATTCCGAAATGCCTGAGGTTGGTGGCGCATTGTATTTTATCCCGGACGCCTCATTCGAAGAGGAGGCAAATAGCCCCTTCGCACTGTTCGAGCCAACGATGGTTAACGAGGGAGTTCACTTTCCCGGGCTGATGGAAGTGGTTGTCAATGAACCGAAAGCAACGGAGGAAGAGGGCAATATCAAGATTGATACCGGTACCGAGAAACCAACTACATTGGTTGAACCAGAATTACCAGAGACGCCAGAGACACCAGAGACGCCAGAGACACCAGAGACACCAGAGACACCAGAGACACCAGAGACACCAGAGACACCAGAGACACCTGAGACACCTGAAGTACCTAAGTCGCATGAGATACTTGTGTCTCCCGTCACACCCGTTACACTTGAACCATTGATTACATCTGAAGTGCCCGAGGCGCCTAGTACTCCCAGTACTCCCAAAACACTCAGTACGTCTGAAACGTTCAGTATGTCTGAAATACCAGCGGTAACCGAAGAACGTGAGGCATCCGTACCCAGGCATCAACAAAAACGGCCGCCTATATGGATTCCCATCTTAGGAGGAGCGGTAGTCGCGTTGGTAGCTTTCCTATTTTCAAGGCAGCGAGGGTTGGAGGAGTAAGCAGCTTCCCATGGTGGTTTTCAAATCAAGCAGGACAATTAATTGATCCTCACGTTCACGCCAATGTTTAGGACCGGCAGGATTTGGGTGTAATAGACCAGGTCTGATATGGTTTTGTTTCCGCTGTAATCCAGCAAAAAGTCCGCGTTCCCGTTGGTGATGTTGGGAGAGGAAATTTGCATTTTTCCGTTAAAAATAATCCCGAAATCTATGCTGAAACTGATCGGGGATTGTGGTACCGCGTAACCGCTTCCAAGCCCCACGTAGGGTTGAACTCTCCTTCCCAGGTGCAGGCTCGCTTGCAAAGTGGCATCGGGACTGGGCTGCAGCGTTACCGTTTGATTCGGGTCAGTCGAATTGGTAATCGTTACCTTGGGCATATTGTTGGGGTCGAGCATTGTTTGATCCTGCATGATTGATTCCCCTTGCGGGTTGAGCAGTAGAATATCTGCAGTGGCTACAGGACGACCCAAGTATATCCCCGCCGTAATGTGGAAGGGATCGCGAAATGGGTGGAAGTCCATAAGCAAGTGACCGGCTTTTGAAGAGGCTACCGCTTTTATTTGAGCCGTTGGGTTGTAACCCAAGATCGACTTGTACTGTCCTATCTCTATATTTGATACCTCATTGTCATAAGCGTTAATGCCCGGCAGAAAACTTACTCCTGCGCGAGCGCAAAGATGGGACGTAAGCCTGACCCCAGCTTCCAACTTAACCCCGTGAGGAAAGCTTGCTGCTGCCCCGACCGCTACTCCAAAACCGTTTTCACCTTCCCGTGCCGAAATGTTAAGCGAGATCACGCATAGGAGTAGTAGCAAAATTGTCGTTCTCATCGGTGTTATTACTCCTGAAGGGTTACACTAAGTTCCACATCCATCGTTATATCCATGAGCAACTCAACGACATCCACATCGGTGAGCTCTATTTCAGTGTCAGTGGTTATAAAGTAGGTTAACTTGCCCGCTTTGGTTACGTGGTTAAGCAGGTCGCTATCTTTGACGATGAAAATCAGCTCGTCCGGATCATCACTTGTTGCCTCAGATAAGAATGCGCGCTTGTCTCCCACGAAAATCTTCATGCCGTTAAATTGAGACAGGTCAAACGACCCTTTCTCCTTGTTCCTTAGGGTAATGTTTTTTACGAGCTTCAACTTGCTGATTTCCATATCGGAAAAGTGTTCCTGCTGCTGTAGGATATCATTTAAATCAACCGTGAAGCTGCCCGAACTTAGGATATAGCTGCCGTTGATTTTCCCTGAAAGATCCTGATCCTTGATATAATCGAGATACTGGTTAATATATAAATCGACCGGGATTTCCTGTTTCACTACTCCACTAAGCGTAATGGTAAGATTGTTCACATCTTCACTCGACTTGCAGGAGTGCAGGCTCAATACGGCAAATAAAAAGAGGTAGGGAATGAAGTTTGTTATTGGTTTCATATTACATAATTATTAGTAAGCAGATAAGTTGTTGAACGACAAGAAAAAACAGCCAGTCAGTTTGGAGAAGATGCCGGAATTCAGCATTCTTGGGTGTATATGTAACTCAACTTTCGCAAGTAAAACAACTTGTTGATTATTAATAAAAAAGCAGCATATTAGTTTGGTAAAGTTGCTGAAGTTCAGTAACTTTAAGGTACAAAACAAAAACAAAC
>JAMNYO010000149.1 GCA_023622765.1 Bacteroidota bacterium
GGGTCGGGATTAGGGTTAGTGGTATAGCCAAGCCACTCCTGAATACCTATGTCACTGGGAAGCTCATCGGGGTGCCAATAATAGTAGTACGGCACTGCCCCTTTCGAGTTTTGGTACAAGAGATCCCGGTGCATTCTAAAATAATCCATCGGATCGCTTCCCGGACCGAAACCGTAAGGGTAAAAATCATTCGTAGTGGTAGACACACCTATATTAATTGAAGCGTTAACGGTGGGTTTCCCTAACGCTCCTCTTTTCGTGGTGATCAAGATAATACCATTGGACGCCCTCGCTCCAAAAATCGCAGATGAAGATGCATCTCTCATAATATCGATGGTCTCGATATCGGCTGGATTTATTTCTTTAATCGAACCGTTAAATATCACACCGTCCAATACTATTAGCGGGGTGGTTGATGCGGATAACGATGAGGGGCCCCTAATCTCCAACGAACCCCCACCGGAGGCACTCGCTCCCTGATTTGAATAAAGACCGGCTACCGTCCCCGATAGGGATTCGGTGAGCTGAGTAGGAGCTATTTTACGAATATCTTTCTCGTTCACTCTCGATACTGAGCCGGTCAAATCGCTTTTCTTTACCGTTCCATACCCTATGGCGACCACCTCTTCAATTTGTATCTCCTCTTCTTCCATTTGCACGTCAATCCTTGTTTGGTTTCCAACCAAAACCTCTTGCGTGCGCATTCCCACGAAGGAAAACACTAAAACAGCATTCTCCGGAACATTGGGTAGGTCGTATTTACCATCAGTGTCAGTAATAGTACCCCGGGTTGTACCTTTTATCATAACCGTTGCACCGGGTAAAGGTTGATTGTTACTATCAACCACTTTGCCTGAAACAGATTTTTGTTGCTGAACTATCCATTGAGAACGGATATTCTCAGCCATTACAGGAGAAACAGTTAGGAGGAGCATGAAAACGCACACGTTCACGATCATTAACAATTTACTGTTTTTCCTTGCCATCTTCTCTTTAAAGGTTTTTTTTTCCATGTCTAACATTTAACATTAATTTAAAAACTCAATAATTACCACTATTTTTCATGGGATTTTTCTTTAATATCCCGATTTTACGCGAACTCCGTTAGCCCACTCGCGATAAGCTTAACTATTACGGTTATTACCCGATCTTGAAACAAAAGGGCTGGTTGCTAACGTGATAAATCCAGGATCCCAAACAGAACGTACTTAATTTTCAGATAAAGAAACAGATTTTAATCTATCGAATACCCTCTTTTGCGAAGAGAGGTCTTCGAAAAACGAACTTGCTTGCCAGTCGATAACTATTTCATCCCGGTTGTAAACGGCTTACAACGAGGTGATACTTTATCCCCAAAAAAACGGTAAAAAAGAAGCACGGCGATATGCCACCATGAAAAGTTAAATCCACGCGCTGCCCCTTTCAAGCTCAAATCGCGAAAGGAAAAGATGCGATATGACTTGAAGAAATGATATTTAAGGTTAATTGATTGGAAAATGAATAGAGCAGGTTTTAGACAATCTTCCTGTTCACCTCATCCCAAAACACTTGTCGTTTTTCGAGATAGGAACGGTGTGCCATTATACAGGCAATACCCTCTTCATAAGCGACATCTATATGGGCGCTTGGTGTTTTGTTCTCCCGAATGCAGTTAAGCCATTCCCGTAAATGCAGGTGAGTTACATCAACCTGACGACCACCGATAATGGTGTTGGTTAATCCCCTATCGGCATAATACCTTTCGGAAGCCGAGGTAACCGCGTCAATTTGTCCTGCCCCGGGGTTGAAGGAGAGCATGGGCTCACTGGTATCAATCAATCCGGACGCGATACCTTGTTTGTACTGGGTAGAGTTGCGGTCAACGGTTATCTTGATGTTGTTCCCAAGCTCCATGGAGGCATCGTGTCCCATGAAAACCCTTCCGCGGCTTCTGCTTGAAGCAAGATTCCCGCTGTACAATAAGGTTAAATCCTTATCAGGATACTCGAATACACAGTGTAAACTGTCGGGCATTTCTCGGTTGTCTTTCCAATAGTATATCCCCCCCGACGAGGAAACCGATTTAGGTATACCGATTCGTAGCAGCTGATTCACCGCGTCAAACTCGTGGGTAAACAGTTGGCCAATCAACCCTGTATCGTATGCAAACCATTTCGTCCAGTTATAAAACCGATCAACGCTGAACGGGACATAAGGCGTATTCCCCAGCCATTGCATCCAATCAATGCTTTTTTCGTCCCCGGGTTTTGGGTTCCCGTTGGCATCCAGGTGCCTTATCCAAGCGCCCTCCGAGGTATTGCGATTGCTGGTCGTTTCGATCAGGGTGATTTTTCCTAAAACGTTTTTATTAATAATCTCCTTGGCTTGTTTAAAAACAGTGCTTTGGGTTATTTGATGGCCTAACTGAAAGGTGATCTGGCTGTTTTTCACGACGTGATACAACTCATTCAACTCCTCTTCGGTATGGGCCACGCTTTTCTCCAAATAGACATGTTTTCCCGCTTTGGTTGCCTCTATCGCCATGAACCCGTGATGATGATCGGGCGTTGAGATGATAACCGCGTCGATATCTTTGTCGGCCAGCATATCCTGATAGGTAGGATAACGCTTAACAGGCAGCTTTGAAGCCCCGCTGCGCAGGTTGTTGTTTGCAATTTCCAAACCTCGCTTAGCGTGTAGATCAAATACATCGCAGATTCCCGTGATGGCCACGTTAAGGTTCTCTTGCTCTAACCAACTCTTTATGGTGTTGTTGTTTGTTCGTCTTTCAACCTCATCGGGATGCATAAAACCCAGCCCCGCAGCCAGTTGTTCTGCCCGTCGCCCGAATCCTATGATCCCTATACGAATAATATCCCGTGCCTCGTCTTTCCCGTAGTCAGGAATGGAAAACTCCATTTTGTCAAGTCCCAACTCTTGAACGATACGGCTTCTTCTGTTCTTGTCATAGTTGATTTTCCGGGCTAGCTCAAAACCGAACAGTCCGCCCACGGGTATTCCTACAAATGCTTTTAACGCGTTTCTGCGTGAAATCTCTTTCGATTTTTTCTCTGTTGCTTCACTTGTAGGTATATTTTTTTCCTCTTTTATCTTTTTTTCTTGATCGTCCATTTTATGTTTTTCTTTTAAAGAGCGATGGAATAAAGTAGTCTAACCCGAAAATCCTATTTGTCGGGAAAAGGGCCAATCCAAAAAGGGCTATAGCCTCGATAAGTGTTCTGTTGATGATTAAATTACTACCATCGGAAGGTAAGGTGTATTCATAGCCCACCAAAGGGGGTACACTCAGGTAATAGATGAATATTAAAATTGACCCTATTATGGCAGCCGGCCTAAAGAGAAATCCAAATATCAAGGCCAATCCAATCAACACCAATCCCCACGCGTTTAAAAGGTCGACCGTGGCGAGCAGATTAGGATTCGATAAAATCCATTCCGAGAAACCCGCCAGGATTCCCCGCGACTCGTGCAGAAAATCCGCGGAAGTCCATTGGGGATTGATAACTTTGGATATTCCTTCGTATAACACGTGCCATCCTATGGCAAACCTAAGCGTGAGCAGAAATATCAACTGAGATTTCCTGTATTGTATTCGTCTCATCGTAAAACATTTTTTTGGCCGTCGATTCGAGCGCATCGTGAATACAAAGTTATTATTTATATGGGTTACGAATGCCTAAAAAACGATCTTTTTTCCTTCAAAAAACGTTTTTTAAAAAATCAACACCTACTTTAAACCCCGACCAGTTAAAACTTGTCATACTCTTTGCAGGGTATTCTTTTGCAAGAAGAGCGTATCACGTAGTACGCGATGGAAGGAGACGACAAGTTACCACGAGCCTGTTCATCGCCCCAAGGGCGATGAATTTCAGCGAGAAACAAGCCCGAGACTTAGGTTAAATTGCGTTATATGAGCAAAAAGATTCGCAAAATAGGCCGTTGTATTTAGCTGATTTCATACCTTTACCGTGTGAATGGCGTTGATTGTTATGTCATGATGTGAATATAGTGAGACTTTTATAAAAAAGTCGGTCAGAATTAAAGACAATTAAATTAATAAGGATTCATATTATGATGAAAGTACTGAAACAGACAACCCGGGCAGGCATCCTGTTATTACTGATGCTATTGCCCGTAAAGGAATTCGCCCAGGTTGCACCGTTTACGGCGGACTCGATACCGGTTGTAAACGGGGAGGTCGTGTTTACCGTTGATTACGAGCAAGACCTCACGAAACATGAGTTTCACAAAAGGGCCTTCCACTATTTGAACAGCGGGTTAAACCCCTATTCCGGGGGGTTTTTGGCCAGCAACAACGACTCAACCGTTACCGTCGTAACGGATTACTTGGTTATGAGCAAAAACGTGTTATCCGTGTTTGCCATGTACATGACCTATCATTTGACGTTGTACTACATGGATGGTAAATGTCAACTGACCATCAGTAACATCACGTTCATGGAGAAGGGCTATTTTGAGACCCTTGAGCAGTCTACCCGTGAGCTCAACATGCCGGAATACTCCGGTAAAGCTATTTTTGTGGATAAAGAGTACTCTACCTTAACCGTTAGGCGCGCATCAGAGAAGATCACCGAGGCGGCGCTTGAGAGGATAAACGAAGTGATTCAATCGATAGGGCACTCTTTTTCTAAAGAGGTAAATGTATAGAACAACGAAAAAAAACATTTTAAAACAAGAAGGGAAAAAAATGAAAAGAAAAGAGATCAGTCGCCGACGTTTTATCGGCACGGTAGCTGCCGCTACCACCGGGATGGTCGCCGCCCAGGGGATGACCCCCATTTTCGCGCAATCAAAAGAGACATCCGGCTCTCTAGCCCTGCTGGGTGGGACGCCCGTGAGGGGTAAAGACAAACGGTGGCAGCCGTGGCCACAGTGGGATTCCGAAAAATTCGACCCCAAGATGAACGAGGTGATGGCTAATCGCGTTTGGTCGCGCAGCCGCAAGGTGACCGAATTTGAACAGAAGTGGGCCGAGATGAACGGCTCGAAGCACTGCCTCTCCACGGTGAACGGGACGAACGCGTTAAGCGCCGCTTGGATGCAGTCTAACATTGGCCCCGGCGACGAGGTGATTTGCTCGCCCTACACCTTCAGCGCCTCTATTTTCGGGGTACTTTACAAAGGTGCCATGCCGGTTTGGGCGGACATCGACCCCGAGACCTTCCAGGTAGACACCAAGAAGATCAGGGAAAAAATCACACCGCGCACCAAGGGGATCCTCCCGGTGCATATCTGCGGCTACCCCTCCGACATGCCGGAGATCATGAGGATTGCCAAAGAGCACGACCTGTTCGTGGTTGAGGATGCTTGCCAAGCCCACCTCGCGAAGATTGGCGGGAAAAGGGTGGGAACGTTCGGTAACGCAGGCTGCTTCAGCTTCCAGGCCTCCAAGAACCTTCCCATTGGCGAGGGAGGAGGTATCCTGACCGATGACACCGAATACTATGACCGTCTCTACTCCTACCACAACTTCGGGTACGCGTCGGGCTCGGTATCGGGACAGATCAGTTCCATCACTGCCCTCATCTTGGCCAACAAGATCAGGATGTCGGAGTATCAAGCCGTCATCGGCCTATGCCAAATGGAGAAGTTGGAAGAGCAACACAAGATTCGGAACGAGAATGGCGCGTACTTGAACGAGAAACTCGCCGCCTATCCCGGTGTCACCCCCGTGAAACTGCACAAGGGGGAAGGGCCCACGGAGGCGTCCTACTACATCTACTCGATGGTCTATAACCAGGACAAGATGGAGGGTGTTCCCCGCGAACGGTTCATGGAGGCGCTGAAAGCCGAAGGGATTCCCATCGGGTCCGGGTACCCGAACGATCCCCTGTATGGTCAGCCCATGATTAACGAGGTGTTCAAATCTGATATCTACCGGAAGTTCTACAGCGCCGAAGAACTCGACTTTGAAGCGTACAAGGAGCGGAATCACTGCCCCGAGTTGATCAAGACCTTTGACTCCGCGCTCTGGATCTGGCACGGTGGGCTGATGCTTGGCACGAGGTCAGATATGGAGGATATCGTGAACGCGATCGACAAGATTCACAACAATATCGGTAAGCTCAAAGCTTAAGAAGCTAAGGAGTTTTAGCGCGATACGATAAGCAGTCAAGAGGCTACCTTAACGCTAGGGTAGCCTCTTGTTATGTAGTGTTGCATATACTATTTGAACTTACATACTAACCAATTTTGCTTTTTTCAACGTCATGGAGAGTTATGTCATGATATAGTGGGTTATCACGATGTAACAGGTCATCAATTTTCACAAAAGAAACATTTGGGCAAAGACCTATTGCCAATGACAGTTCTACAAATTTAGAAAGACGATGATCTGCATCGCCATTTAGCACCTGGCTGACATAACCCTTCGACACACCAAGTTTTTGGGCAAACTGTGTACGGTTTAGATTATTTGCTTTCATATATGCTTGCACTTCGTTGAATAAATCAATTTGAAGTTTGGCAAGCCAATATTCTTTTGATTGAATAAGTTCTTCGCGTTTCATATGCTTATAATTTGTATTGGTCGAAATACTCTTTTACAATCGAATTAAATTTCCTAATATCAGCCTCCTGGTTTTTTTTATAACCACCTAAAACCACCATTTTGCCCCCAAAAATGCTAAAAACATATACCCTTAAATTTTTGCTCTTGAATTCATATCGCTTTTGAGTGATTTTATCCCCTCGAATTTCTCTAAATTTAGTTTTGGGAAGAGTTTGACCTGAAGCAAAAAAATTCATGTAAGCATATATGGTCTTCAATTCCGAATGATAACGCGGGTTGTTTTTTATCTCTTGTTCAAATTCATCGATTAGACAGACGTTATCTACAAATAATTTTTCAAATACTTGCTTTCCTTGAACAACTTCAAATATCTCGGATGCAAATGTACGCATAATGTTTAGTAATTACTAAACCCCAGGGTGGGTTTTTAAAGTTTATTTGTGTTTTTTATTAATTTAGGCTGATTACTAAAGACAAATATACAAAATATTTACTACAATAAGTTGTCTGTCTGTTAGAAGGGCAAATCATAATAAGTGAGCTAAGAAATTACAAGCAAGCTTGAGAAGCCAAGAGCTTAAGTGTCTAAAACCATCAAGGCGACCTCCATGCGGAAGGTCGCCTTGATGATTTTAGGCAACGGCTCAAGCAGAGCCGAAGTAAAGAACATTTAATCCACTATCCAGTAGTTGTCGGTGGCGTTGAAATCAAACTCGTAGAAGTCGCCGTTACCATCTACCGCGTATAGCTTTTTGCCAAGCGTAATGATATTGGGGAAACGATTCCAACCACTGCCTATTTTACTCAACCCCCTGAATAGCCCGGTCGATGAGATGGGTATGCTCCACAAGCCGCCATCATTGTCGATCGCTACAAGGGTGTTGTACTCAAAGAGAACAGCCGCCCTGTACGGGAATTCATTCGCGACCGTGATGCTCGATGGGTTACTCCAGGTGGCGTTGTTTTGGATGAACCACGACTGTACCAGTCCAACGGCTGATACGGAGTAGAAAAAGCCGCGTGCCGGCAAATACGCGGGGTGCGTGAACCCTCTGGCAAAGTAGTTGTTTGAGCCTTGATAGACGTAAGCCAACTGGTAGTTCTCTATCGTGAACATATGTACCCGACCATTATTGTTGGCACCGATAAATCTATCATCGTCATAGAAGAAGAAGTCCCTGTAGGTTCCCCTCGGCGCCAAACCGGCGTAGGTCTCCAGCACGCTGATCGACCCGTCATCACCAAGCTCATACAGGATAAGATCGCCCGTTTGGGTCCACTCGTAGAGCAGCTTATTCGAAGCGACAGAGTAGCGGCTATCGGGAGCACCCGGGAAGTCGATCTTCTTACCCCTGTCAAACACCGCCTTCGGCGCCTTAACGGCCTGGTAATCACCATAGACGGTATCCATACCCTGTGGCAAGAAGAAGATGTTGCGGAAGTGAAACTCCGCACCATCGGCAAAATTGGTCAGCACGGTGTCGTTCACCTCCCTCTCGATGCGCATCGACTTTTTAACCCCCTGGTTGTCGGTATAGTACAGCTCAGAGTAGACCACGCTATCGCCCTGTGCCGCTGGCGTGAACTCTAGGGCAAACTCCGACTCCTGGTAGTTAAAGATGGTGGTCGTAAGCCTCCTGGCCCGCAATCCCTTGGCAAAATTCCCCCCCCCACGACGTGGCCGTCACGGAGGTGTAGAGGGAGTACTCTCCCTTGCTGTTCTTGTTCCGGAACTCAAGGAAGGTGGAGCCTTCGGGCAGGTTCTCAACAATGATGGAATCCTTCATAACACCCGACGAGCTTCGGGAAACGTTTTTCACCAGGGAGTCGCTCCGCTGGTTCCAGTAAATAACGGTTTGCTCGATCTTGGGATCGGCGGTGATGTACCACGTGATCTTGGCCCTACCAAAACCGGGAAACGCCTTCAGGGAGTCTACCTTACCCAGGTATACCCGCTCATCCCTGTCGGCATACTCGCTTTGAATGTCGTTCATATCATCGCACGAGGGAAAGACCCCGATAAGCATGACAAGGGCCAGGGCCGTTAGCGTCAATGTTTTTATTGTCTGTTTCATCTGTTCTTAGTTTTATTCTTGTGGAATGGTATTGTCGCCAAAGAAGGTAA
This sequence comes from Bacteroidota bacterium, assembly GCA_023622765.1. GTDB lineage: Bacteria > Bacteroidota > Bacteroidia > Bacteroidales > Dysgonomonadaceae > Proteiniphilum. The sequence goes on from JAMNYO010000149.1 coordinate 8,658, forward strand.
TCTCGCCCATGGAGAAGTAGTTATCCGACCTCATCCCCAACGCGATGGCACGAACGAATATCCGAATGTAACGAACGGGCTGGGCATCGATGGGCATCTCGTACTCGGCGCCATTTTGAGCCAACGCCTGCTGATCGGCAGAAGCGGAGTAGATCGGCACGGCGTGGTAACCCAGGTATTGCCAATCATCTTTAAAGGTCCGTTCGGGCAGAATCGTCGTGGGATTCACTCCCGTGATATGACCGGTCGCCACGCTGAGCGAATCGAGCCAGTAATCTTTATCCGATAGTTTATCGTAATCGATCTTATCGGTTCCCCAGATCTCCATCTCGGTAATATTCACCTGACCGTAAGCGGAGTTGCGATGATACGCGTGGTGAACGATACGGCTCAGCTTCACCCGCTGTCGCATATCGAAGGTGATAGACAGGCCACTGCTCCCCGCCTTGGTAAGCCAGCCGTTATAACTGGTATTCACGATGTTATCCCATAGTTTGCTGATGTGGTAGTTGGTAGTATTCAAGTCGGAAGTGTTATCATAGGGAATATTCGCCCGGTAATCAGCGTATGGCTTTTCTATCATCGTCTCGAAAAAGGGCGTGGCGGTAAATTGCAGGGTGTCGGATATGTTACCCCACTTATCCTCGAACGCTATGCCAAAGAGGGTCTCCACCGGGTCGTACCCCCTGAACGAATGCCGCTCCTTTTCAATTTGCGTGTAATACATCTCGCGGGTTACCAAGTCGTGGTGCAGCGAGTCGTCGTAGGTCATCACCCGTACCCCCAGTTCATTGGCGTTGGGGTTTTCCCATGAAGCGATAATTCCACCGAAGCAGATCATCCAATCGAGCGATCTAAAGGTGATGTCGATGAGCGACTCGAGCGGCTCGAATTCCACCACGAGTGGTTTGGAACGTTGCTCGAAGCGGTTGACCATGTAGAGCGTCGCCTTAACACGATTCACGCGATGGAACCCCTCGATGGTGAGCATATTGGTATGCACGGAGGTTTTCTCGGTAAATATCTTCCCGTTGCGCTCGTACTCCGCCATCACGTACATGATCTCGGGATTGTCGGGAATCGAGTAGGTGATTTCGGCTCCCCCGTTAATCGGGTTAATAGAGTACTCGGTAATGGGACCCATCTCCCACGGCACTCCCGGGTCCTTGGGACCCATTTGCACATCTTCGCACGTGTACAGGATGCCAATCAGTGCAAGTAGACAGATATAATAGATTCGTTTCATACAATGTATCGTTTTATTTGGTTTAACAAAACTGCCCAGTTATTGCCACCCGTACGTTTGAACCAGGTTGGGGTTGATACGCATGGTACTGAACGGGATGGGAAAGAGGTAGTCGCGGAAGCTCACCGTGCGGAAAGGTCCAACGACTCTCGGCACGTAAAATTCCTCCGGTTCTTTTTTATCGGTCGTCCACGTGGTACGCGGTAGCGACCAGTACTGATCGGCAATCTTCCAGCGTCGCATGTCAAAGAAGTGTTGCGCCTCGAAAGAGAGCTCGATCAGCCGCTCTTTACGAATGATCTCCCGCATACCCACCTTGTTCAGCGGTTTATCGGGGATAATCGATGCATTTTCCCAGGACTCTACCACCCCGTTTAGCCCCACGTTTTCGCGTACCTGGTCTATCCAGTAGTGGACCTCATCATCGGGCTGCTCTTTCACCTCGTTCAGCGCTTCGGCATAGAGGAGGTAGAGGTCGGCAAGCCGTATGATCGGGAAATGGTAAAGGTGGGCAGTGTACCGCTTATTGGCATCGCCCTGGCTACAGGATGTTTCAAAAGCGATGATCTTTTTGGGGCAGTACTCGCCGGTCGAGTACACTTCACCGCTTCGCCAGCGCATGAATGGAGTGAAGGAGGCTCCACCACTACCAGTGGTCGCGGAGGTAGAGAGTTCAACAAATCCCCTATCGAAGCATAAGCCGGCATAAAAGCGGGGCTCCCGGTTAAAGAACAACTCGGCCGTGGTCTCGCCGGTGGCGATGTAAAATTTGTGATTGTCGCCCGGTGTGGAACGCCTCACGTTATAGCGACCGGAGTAGTTATAGTCCTTATCCTCATCGATGGGTATGCCGTTGTTGCTGTAATAGAGCTCGGCCATGTGCCACGATGCCCCGTTGTAATTGACATACGAGGGTTGATCTTCCGGGTACATATAGGGGAAAAGGCTCCATTGAAGATCTCCCAATCTGGAAAATCCAAGCCCACCACTATGATTACCGCTATTACCCTTGCCCGAGGCAAAGACATCCTGAGAAGCCCAGATCACGCCGGTATTGCGATCGATGTCTTCGGTAATCGCCTTCCGGATGGTCATCAGCTGCACCAGCGAATCGTTCATATTGAACGTTTGCGGTCCACCCGTGAACTTGTTGAAGGTGTAGAGTTGCTTGCCTGCCTCGTGGGCCGCGTCTATCGCCTCCTTGATTGCCGCGGCCGCCCGCTCCCATTTCGCGGGGTCGTAAGTGTCCGAGATCAACTGGAGACCGCGGTTATCCACCCAGTTCTTGTAGTCGCTGTTTCCGTTAAACAGGGGGCTGGCCGCCCACGCGAGGGTTTTCGCTTTGACCGCCAAGGCGATGACCTGGTCAGGACGACCCAGCTCCATCTGCGGGTCGGGCAACACAGGGGGTAAGTCCGCGATAGCCTCGTCCAGCAGGTCCACGATATAGTCCACCACCACGTCAACCGGCTCGCGGTACACCTGCAGCTCCTCGGGCGACGCCGACAGCGGCACCTCTTCATCGGCAATCGGAATAGGGCCGTAAAGGGTCATCAGGAAGTAGTGGTAATAGGCCTTTAGGAACTTCACCTCGGCTATCCAGCGCGTGCGCTCCTCCTCCGTGATATCGCGGGGGATATGGATGTTGTTCAAAAAGATGTTGCAGTCGCGAATCGCGACATAGAGGTTCGTACCCCCGTTGCCCCCCGAGAAGTAGTTCAGGTAAGGGCTGTTGGTGTTTTGCCTTCCATAGGCAATTTGGGCAGCCACGGAGCGCTGCGCGCGGCCATCTATTAAAGTGAGTTCGTGACAACTGGTAAACCAACCCGGGTAATAGAAAGGATCCGTTATATCGGGTAGGTTCGAGTAGCAGGTTCTCAGGAAACGTTCGGCCACGGCGCGGTTCGAGAAGGCGTGGTCCAGCGTTGGCGTGTCGTTTGGAACCACGTCCAGGTAGTCGCAACTCACCATCCCTATAAAGAGAAGGGCGACCGTTATGTGTAGTATCTTCTTCATATTGTCGACGTTTAAAAATTGATGTTTATCCCCAAGTTAAATACGCGTTGCAGCGGGTACCCCAACCCGTTGCCCGCCATCTCCGGGTCCCACATCTTGAAGGTGGACCAGTGGAGGAGGTTGCTGCCGCTCACGTAGAGACGAAGCATGCTTACATGGAACTTCCGGGTGAAGTTCTCGGGGAGCGTGTACCCCACCTCGGCGGTTTTTAACCTCACGAAAGAGCCATCGCGTAGCCAATGGGTGCTTCGCACGTTGTTGTTGGGCATCTGGTAAGCCGATAGGCGGGGCCAGAAAGCGTAGATGTTCCGGTTGTTCTCCGACCAGTGATCGTCCGCGATATACTGTAACAACGCGCGTTGGCCGTTGTTTATAAACGGGGTGATAGCAGCAGGGTCGATGAAAAACGAAGAGCGCAGGGAACCCTGGAAGAAGCAGGAGAGGTCTAACCCCTTGTAACCAAAGGAGAAGCCGCTCCCGAAGATGACCTCGGGAACGAAGGGGTGCCCGATGGGTACCATATCATCGGCGTTGATGATTCCATCGTTGTTGATATCCTTGTACTTGATATCGCCGGCACCGTACACTCCAAGATCCTGCCTCGGCGAGTTGTTCACATCCGCGTCGTCAATAAAAAGCCTTTCGGCGATATAGCCCCTCGGTTGATTCAGCTTATGCCCCACGAGCGACCTCCAGGGCGCATCGCTGTAGTCGGGCTCCTCAACCTCCTTGTAACGAGCAGTCGCGTAGGTGAAGTTGCCGTTCACCACCGTCCACAAGTCTTTATTGAAGTTCTTCTGGTACTTGAGTTCCACCTCGAACCCTTTCCCCTCGGCCACGCCCACGTTGGCATCGGGAATCGAACGCAATCCCATCGTGTGGGGGATATCCGCGCGCGACATCAAGATGTTCTCCCTCCGCTCCGTGAAGTAGTCGGCCAAGAGGGTTAAGTCGTTGAATAGCCCAATCTCGATACCGTAGTTGGTTTTCTTGGCAATCTCCCAGGTAATCTGGTCGTTCGCGTAGCGCTCGATCGTGATACCGTAGTCACTGTTCACACGATTGACCCCAAAGGCGTAGCCGGATCCTGACATGAGTACCTGAGAGAGGTAGAAGAAGCGGTCGTAGGTGTCACCGATCGCGTCGTTCCCCACCAACCCGTAGGTGGCTTTAAGCTTGAGGGTGGTGATCACATCCTTCAGGTTGTACATGAACGCCTCGTTGCTTACCATCCAGCCCAGCCCAAAGGAGGGGAAGAAACCAAACCGGTTGTTCTTGGCGAAACGCTCCGTACCGTTGTACCCGAAGTTAAATTCCAGGAAGTAACGGGTATCGTAGCCGTACGCCAGCCTACCGGCAGAGGAGATGTTCCTGCGCGGGAGGGAACCAAACAACAAATACTTTGGATCGTCCCCGAGTAACCCGGATTCGTTCCGGAAAGTTCCCACGAGCAGCGCGTTGATATCATGCTTGTCGTTAAACACCTTGTTGTACCCCAACCGCAATTCACCGTAATGGCTGGCGGTCACGTCGCGGGGACTGGAATTAAAGGTAAGGTACTCGGTACCGGCATTGTCACCACTGGGGTTCAACGCGATCAATTTATAGGAGCCGTCGAGCGTGGTGGCGGGGTGGTAGTAAAAAGGTGAGTACCCACGGGTGAGGGCGTAGTAGGCGTCGCGCTTCACGTTGAACACCCCCCTGGCGAACAGCCCATCCAGCACCCCGGTGAATTTATGATCAATCTCCATCTGGAACAACATCATGGAGCGGCTGGTTTCGGAGTAACCGCTCACCACCTGCGCGTAGGGGTTGACGAAAGAGCCCAACTCGGGCCCCATCCCGAAAAGGATGTGCTTGTTGTACTTGGTCGCCTCGTCAGGTGGGTAATAGGGCAGGAACTGCACGGGTGACGCGTTGCGCGCCATGTTGAACACGCTAGCCCCTCCCTGTTTTGGACCGGTGGAGTCATCGAAAGTACCGTACGCGCGGATCCACGCGGTAGTTGCCGGTGTGAGCTTGATGGTAACATTGGAGCGCACTTGAATTTTTTTGACGTCAATGTTATTGTTGAACATGTTCTCCTTGCTCTCCTTCAAGATACCCGTGTCATGTTGGAAGTTGGCCGCCAGGTAGTACTGCACGGCCTGCCCACCACCGGTCAGGTTCAGGTTTATTCGCTGGTTAAAGGTGCGGTCTTTAATCAGGTAGTCGTACCAGTCCACCACGGGATACTTCACGGGATCGGTGCCCAGCACGGTCTCCCTGATCTTGGAGGAGGAGTAAGGCAGGGCCACCAGCGCGTCCCTCGTCCTCACCGCCTCGTTGTGGAGGCGCATGTAGGTAATGGGGTCGGCAAGTTCCACCAGCTCGGTATTGGCGGAAGAGGATAACTCCCCGCGGATATTGATCGAAAGTTTCTCGGCCTTTCCCTCCTTGGTGGTTACCAGGATAACGCCGTTCGCACCGCGGGCCCCGTAAAGTGCCGCCGCGTTGGCGTCTTTCATCACCGAGAACGAAGCGATATCGTCCACGTTGACCCGGGCGAGGTCGGTTGAGGTCATCTCGATACCGTCAATCAAGATGAGCGGGTCTCTTTTACCGGCGGAACTGAAAGTGGTAATCCCGCGGATAAAGAACTCCGCGTTGTCCAGCCCGGGTTCACCGGAGCGCTGGTACGCGATTACCCCGGCCATCCTCCCCGCGAAGGCGGTGGTGATGTTACTGGAGGGAACCCGTAACTCGTCGGGTCTCACCGTGGTAACAGCACTGATAACGCTCTCTTTCTTCTGGGTACCGAAAGCCACCACCGTCACCTCTTCCAGCGTCTGGACATCCTCTTCGAGTATAATGGTAACGTTGTTAACCTCGATGGCTTTCTCCTCTCTCGTGATATAGCCTACGAAAGAGTAAACCAGCGTCTCGTCAGAAAAACACTCGATCTCGTACTTCCCTTCATTAAGGTCGGTAGCTACCCCAACCCCTTTTCTCTCTTTTACCTGAATCGTGGCACCGAGGATCGCGAAACCATCCTGATCAACCACGCGACCCGACACCTTGATGGTTCGTCTTGCCTGGTTAACCTCTTGGTTCTCAAACGAACCCGCGTTCGTGGCAAACGCGGGGCGAATCAGTAGAAGCATGAGAACAATCATCGGGTACTTCAAGACCCCATGACACAATAATTGCTTGAATTCATTCATGTTTCATTAATTTTTACGAATCAACGCCCGCTTAGCGGCAGTCAATGAATTATTTTAAAAAAAACACCATAATTTTGTAAAAGTAACCAAATCGTAACGGCTCAAAAGTTTCTTTTGCGCAATTAAGTATTCAAAAAACGCAAAATAGACGAACACCCATATATCACCTCCATCAAAACAGGGACAAAAAATGCGAATACATAGGGTTACTTTTTCAAAAAGCTATCGATAAAGCGGTATGCCTCCTCCCTCACTTCGGGTGGGAAGTCGTGTTCGGCATTGGGATAGACCATCACCACGTTTTCCGAAGCGCCCATGAAGTCATACACCTGCTTCACGCGGCTAATCCCTTTCCTCACTCCCTCTATCGAGAAGTTCAAATCGCGAACGGGAGAGTTGGAGAAGAAGGGCCTTGGGGCCAACGACGCGATGATCTCATCGAAATCAAAGGGAAGTTTCCCCGGGTCCAGGTCATACTTATCCCTTATCAATGGCATATACCTATCTTGTGCCCAGGGGCCCAAGCGACCGCCATAATGTACGGTAGTTCGTTCACCCGCGTTGTAGTAGTCCATAAGGGTCCACCCGCAACTGGAGACGACAACTTGCAAACGGGGGTCGAATGCGGCAGCGAAGATCGCGTTGTGCCCGCCCAGGGAGTGTCCTATCACCCCTATCTTCTCTTTTTCCACGTAAGGGAGCTTCTGGAGCAGGTCCACGCAAGCGATATGGTTAAAGATCCCCAACATGGTACCTGAGTCATATCGGTCGTTTTCAAAGTCATACTCTTTCAGCTCACCCATGGTCGGGTAATCGGGCGCTATCACCACGTAGCCCCGCTCGGCCAGCTCCTTCGCGTAACCCCGGTTCTTCTTGGCCGTGCTCCCATCGATGATCTTCTTTCCCTCGTCGCCCGTGCCGTGTAACGCCAGCATAGCCGGGTAGCGCTTGGCGTTACCCTTCGGGCGATACAGGTACGCGTAGATCGTCTCCCCGGGGGCGGCCTGGAAGTTGATGCTGTAGCGGGTATAGTTAGGGAACTCATCCGTTTCGGTGTAGTTCACCTTGAAGTGCCGCCTGCCGCGGGGAAGGGAACCCATCACCTCCTGCATGTTTTTCAACACCTCTTCCCGCTTCTTGCTCCACTCTTTTTCCGTGGTCACGGGCAGGCGTTCCCCTTTCGATCCGGTGTAGGTAAGCAGGTCGTTACCGTTGGGCTCCATACTCCGGTTCAAGAGGGATCGGATGTTCTGCAGGATCACCTCCTCCGACTCGGCGGTCACCGGGCTCGACTGTATCTCGTACCCCCCCTCGTCATACGCCTCCCTGTTGCCAATGTAAAAGGGACCGTAGTCACCGTAAGCCGCCATGGCCACGAAATGGTCGGGGGCCATCGCCTTGGCCGCCAACTGGTACTCCACGAAGAGCTCCCCCGGCATGAACAGCACGCGGGCGTCACCCACCCGCAAGCAAGCGGTCTCGATCCCCTTTCCGGCTAGCCTCCGCTTGTACCAGCCGAGGCGTCCCATGTTATTCGCGAGGAAGCGGCTGTTGGCCGTCAGCATCTCCTGCTCGATTTCAGCCACTTTGTCATTGTAAGGAAGGAACAGGTACTCGGTGTTCCAGCCCAAGTCCTTGGAACGAACATCGTACCTTTTCGTGTCTCGCCACGCGCGCTCCATCCCGTCGGCGAGCCGCTCCGCCAGGTGAAGGCGGGTCACGTGGCTCCCGTCGTTATACTTGCCGGCCGCGATGTTTCCCCCCGCCCCGTTAAAGTAGACTTGCAGCGCGTCCGGAAGGGCCAGCTGCCGCATGTAACGGGCTATCCCCGTGAAATCCGGATTGGCTATCGCGGTAAGGTAATAGCTTTGGGGGTGGCACGCGTAAAAGTTCAACGCCGCCACGGGGGTATCGTTGTCCCAGAAGCTGACGATGGAGATCTCGGGGTCGATGAGCCCCTCCTCCATTTCCCTCAGCTTGGGATCCTTACAAGAGGAGCCACGCATGGTAACGATCTTTCCATCTTTCTTGTAAACCCTCCGGTTGGAGGCCACCTCGAACACCTCGGCGCTTCCCAGGCCAATGTGCGTGACCTTCCTGACCTTCTGCAGCGATTGACGGATAGCCGCTTGCAGGCGGGCAATCACCTCTCGGTCGAAAGTACCATCGAAATTACCGGGCGGAAGGTTGTTGTCTCTCAGTATCTGTTCCGACGTGAAATCGCAGATCGGGGCGTCATGCTGGTGCCCCGTGTGTACCACCACTCGGTTGGGGATGGTGCCGGCCGCCTCGGCCAGCGCCTCCTTGAAAGCATCTTGCGACCCGTTGGCAATCCCGATCCAGTCGATCGAGCACAACACGATGGGCTCACCGTCCCCCAAAAGAACAATGCCCCTTGCCCTCAGCGACAACTCCCCCGAGTTCTCCATAGTCTGGTAGGTGAGCTCACTGCCCACCGGGGGAGTGGCATCCACATCAAACACGGCAATACCTATCGTGTCGGTTTCTGTTATTTCACCGGTTTCTGCTTTCGCACCGGTTTCTGCTTTCGCAACGATTTTTGGTAATGCACCGCCTCCCGCCATTTCACCGGTTTTTACCACGCCCGTCCGTGCCTGAACGCGGGGCAGTGCCAGCAACAGGAACAGCAGGGAAATCATCCAATAACGTTTCATTGTAAACATAATGTAAATTTAAAACAGGCCTGTATCATGATTCATAAAACCTGATGTTTTCGGAGCATAGGCTACTCTCATACGATTCTTTTACCTTTATATATATGTATAGAGCCTTTACTATTTCATTGGACCCTTATTATTATACGCCCCGGTATTTATTTTCCAGAGACGTACACCCCTAAGGGTTCAAGTTTCACCTGCTTACCGCCCGGCGGGGTGAACAACACGGGTGCCGTCTTACTGCTGTTGGTCGCGATGTAGCACTCCTTCCCGTCCGGGGCCTTTTTAACGGCAACATGCAGGTTGCCGTCGACCCTTTTTTCGACAGTGTCATAGGTAACCACCTCCAGGTTACCATTTAGCTCGTGCATCATGGGTATCAACTCATCAAACACCTCGGGGGTTTTGCTCCAATCATTCCAAAAGAGGATACCCGTTGCCCCGTGAACGATAGCGGTATAGATTTGGCACTTCACGCTTTTCAAATACGCGGACGGGCTAACGCTGCCCGGCTTCGCGTAGCCGTTGCCGTCAAAGTAGAGCCAGATGGGAACCCCCTCTCCCAGCCCCTCCCGCAAGGCGTCGACCGTGATGCCCGCCAAGACAGGGTGCGCGTAGAAGTCGCGGAACGCGTTGATACCAAATACATCGCCATTCTCTTTATACGCGTTGGCGATAATACGAAGGTTTTCCGCCCAAATCCTCGACAGCTCGTTAAAATCGTACTCCACGTAGGAGTAATTACCCTCCTTGAAGTTATACACGGGCGACCCATCAAACGCCTGGAAAAAACCAAGCAGGGGTAGCTTGCATGCCCGCGCATCGCTGCTCAACATGTCGTAAGGTGGATCCTCGGGCATGGCCGCGTGCGTCTCAAGGTACTTCCGCTCAAACAGGTAGGTGCACCCCTTCCCATGGCCAAGAAGGTCCACGAAGACGAGGGCTTTGGGGTCGGCCCGCTTCAACCTCTCGTTGATTAGCGCACCCGCTTCGGGGGGGATGGACCATTTGCTTACTCCTCCCGCGGCGATCTCATCGATGTGCGAGAAGATGTATTGATCGTTTGTCTTGGTTCTCAGGATCTTCCTCATCTGGGCGTCGAGGTAAGCGACAAATCCCGGGTTTTTCACCTCTTTCTTCAAGAACTGGCTCCGGTAATAATCTTTGTCATCGCCCTTGGGCAGTGTAGCGATGCCGTCCAGGTACTCATGCAGCGTAGCCGAGAAGGGGTTCATCACGTGTATGACCTCCGACATGTACGCTTTTCCAAGCCCGGGGCCCACGAACACCATGTTAAACGGGGCTATCTTCTCTTTAAACAGCTTCTCGTTTTCACGATAGACCACCGAATCTTTGTGTGCCGTGTTGCTGAAGGTATACCCGGGAACGTGCCACGTGCCAATGGCAAAGAATCGCTTCAACTCCTTCCGGTTGTTTTCCATCAGTATCCACCCTTTACCATCCGATTTCCAGGTGTTAGCCACCCATCCTCGCCCGTCCGATTCCCACGTCTCATCCGGATCTTCACTCTTAACTTGGTCGGGGTTAGCACAAGACGCGAGCAAGAAGCAGAACCCTATTCCCACCGCGACCCGCCTTATTAATAATGGTATAGGTAACATATCTCTGTTATTTTTGTGAATGTATACTATTCAAGGTTCATTTCCCTTTATTTCCGGCGTTTCACTTTATCAATTTGGCTTTCCCTCTATTTTTTGGAGAATTCCTGTTTCACCACGTTGTACTTCTCAGTATCTTTCTCGGGATTGGGGTGGGTGTAGATCAGCACCCCGTCGGCAGCCTTTTTTCCCCTTCTCACCGTCTCTCGCACGTACTCCGCGGTGGTTGCGCCCAAGCGTGAATGGGCCGTGAGGTAAATATCGATGTATATCGGCATAGCCGACTTGAATAGTTTCCTCACGTCGGCTATCTCTTTCTCGACCAGCGTGGCGTTCTGCAAGTTTGCCCCCTCCGATTCCGCCCGGTAAGGGAACAAGATCCCATCCAGGTAAGGCTCATATTTTTTCACGAAATCGGGGGTTAGCTGACGGTAATAGCAACAGGGAATAAAATGCATGTTGGGGTTACCTTTTTTCAGGACAGTGACCATCTTCGCGGTATATTCCGGCGTGTAGGTCTTTAGGTTGTGCACGAAATCATCAATACTGAAGGCAACGAGGTTGTCGTATGCCGCGCTCAACTGCCCTATCTCTTTGGCCCAACGCAGGTAATCCGTTCCATACGGCTCCGAGTTCCACTTCGCTATCGGCTTGGATTCGGAGGGAGGCACCACGGTGACCCACACGGCAACCTGTTTTTTCTTGGCACGGGGAAGGAACTGCTGGAGGTCATTCCAATCGTTCTCGTTCCGCCAGATAAGCCAGTTGTAGCTGTTCGCGTTCAACGCTTCCAACTGATTGAGCAACTTGGTAAAATCGACCCTGCCATTACTAAGTAGAGGGGGACTCGCGTAGGTGCCTAACACCATCTCGTGCTTGTCGGACAGGAGAAGCGGGTGCTTTTTCGCGGAAGGAGCGGGTGCGGGAGTGGGATCCGGTTCCTGGGTACCCGTAGGGTCACAACAGTCTTCATGACCACAACCGATCACGAAAAGCAGACCAACGGTTGCCACCAGTAACACTAAAAACCTTTTCATCGTTCTCAGTTGAACTCCCGTTTCACCACGTTATACTTTTCAGGCTCTTTCTCGGGGTTGGGGTGGGTATAGATCAGCACCCCGTCAGCCGCCTTTTTCCCCCTACTTACCGTCTCCTGCACGTACTCCGCGGTGGATGCCCCCAAGCGTGAATGGGCCGTGAGGTAGACATCGATATACATCGGCATATCCCCCTTGAAAAGTCCCCTCAAAGTGGCTATCTCTTGCTCGACCAGCGTGGCGTTCTGCAGGTTGCCCCCCTCCGATTCGGCTCGGTAAGGGAACAAGACGCCATCCAGGTAGGGCTCATAGCTTTTCACGAAATCGGGGGTTGTCTGACGGTAATAGCAACAGGGGATAAACTGCAAACGGGGGTTGCCTTTTTTCAGGGCGGCGACCATCTCCGCGGTATATTCCGGCGTGTAGGTTTTGAGGTTATGCACGAAATCATCAATACTGAAAGCGACAAGGTTGGGGTACTTCGCGCTCAGCTTTCCTAACTCTTCGGCCCAGCGCAGGTAATCTGTTCCAAACGGCTCCGAGTTCCACCTCGCTTTCGGTTTCGATTCGGAGGGAGGCACCACGGTTACCCACACGGCGATCTGTTTTTTCTGAGCGAGTGGAAGGAAAAGCTGTAGGTCGTCCCAATCGTTTTCGTTCTGCCAGATAAGCCAATTATAGGTGTTCGCGTTCAACTCTTTCAACTGATCGAGCAACCTGGTAAAATCGACCCTACCACTCTCTAACCGAGGGGGACTCGCGTAGGTGCCCAATACCATCTCCTGCTTGTTGGACAGGAGCAGCGGATTTTTTTCCACGTTGCTTTTGGTACCGCAACCGAATAGGCAAAGTAATCCAACGGTTGCCACTAATAACAAAAATAACTTTTTCATCGTTCTCATCGCATTTCATTAATTATCAACCCACATCTCTTTGCCCCGTTACGCTTCAGGGCAGGAGTGATACTGATCCTCATCAGCTTTCAACATGCACCCTTTTTTCCCCGCGAAGCTGGCAATCCCTTTGAGATGCAACACGACTAATTTCCAGGATAGAGTCCTTTAATCCCTTCAATGATTAACGTTTCAATGGAGGGCCCCCATTTGGCCGGCAGCCCGTAAACACGCTGCGAGGTATCCCCCTCATAGCCCCCTTCATCTAACACCTTTTTGCCGGGTATATACCCCATCACATCATTGGCGTAGCCCATAACGAAGATATTTAGCCCGTAAGTCTCTTTCAGGCTGATGGTATACGAGATAAGAAGTTCCCCCCCAAGCACGAACAGGGTCTGTTGGCCCATCCGCCAAAAGCCCACGGGATAGGGGTAGGAGGTCATGATAGGGTTACCCGACCGCATATCGTGCAATATACCCGCCGCCCACTTAGCCTGGTAATCCTTACCCTGGGCGATTTTCTCCAGCTCGCTGATCGGGAGCGGCTCCTGGAAGGGCAGGTCGATCTCCGCGTAACCGGTGGTCAACACGCTCTCTTGCCGCTCCATATCCTCCGAAAGAACCCTTTCAACGGCCGCCGCCAGCTCTTTACCGTACTGTTTGGCCAGAGGTATGGATCGCCTGGGAATGGGGTTTTGGTCAGCCCCTCCCCCTTGAAAAAACATGGCCGTTGCACCCGGGTAGAGCTTCTCAAGCTCGATTTGTGCGAACCCCGGGTAATCTCCAGAGAGCTGATTGATCGCCAGTGTGGTGGGGTGGCAGGCATAGCCAAACAGGATCGCCAGAAGGCTGTTATCGGCCCTTTCAATTTTCATCACGGGTACCGAGTAGTCGTTGGGACCTTTCAGCTCCGTGAGTGGGGTGATGCTGTTTTCTCTGTTGTTTCGACGGTTCACCTGGAATCTTAGGATACCGTTCCCCGTTGAGAGGTAGGCGGGTTGCAACCGCTGCATCGCCTGATCGATCAACCCGTGCAACATCTCTTTTAGCTCCTCCGTGTACCGATCGACCGCCTCCCAGTCACCGTCACTCATCGGGTAAATATCTTTCAGCGCCCTCGATATCACCGGGCCGGAGTGCGTATGCGACGTACTCAAAATGATCCGCGCGTTATCGAGGCCATACCTCTCCTTTACCCAGCCCCTCATCTCATCGGAAAAGTCCTTGGGGATGGAGAGGAGGTCCATCGTCACGAGCAGGGAGCGATTCCCCGACGCATCTTCCAGCACCAGTGCCTTTGCCCACAAGTCGTGCAGCTTCCCATCCGAGGGTGAGGTCCTGCTGGAATAACCCGCCATCCATACCGGGTACTCAGGGGTGATTACCACGCGGGCTACTCCCGCCTTCCATAGGTAGCCATCGTTCAAACCCGAATCGGCATGAGCCGTCACGGTGTAGACCAGCAACAGGAGAACAGGGATTAGTCGTCTTATCTTCGTCATCACTTTATCATCATTTATCTATTATTACTTGTTGATCTTTCGCACTTACTTGTTACTTGCTTTCAAGTTCGCTTCGCAGATATTTTCTGCGTTCGACATAGCTCAAGTAAACTTGGCTCTGTGCTCACTTATCGAAAATATTCAACTGAAGCTCATTTCACGACCCATCACGCGAAAGTTAAGCTACTTTTTCATGATCGCTTCAGCGTTC
>JAMNYO010000006.1 GCA_023622765.1 Bacteroidota bacterium
CCGGTCGACCTGCGTGATAAACTGTAATCGCCACAAAATCGATACCCCAAGCCATTTATATCTTTGTAACCCATGGCGAAATAGTCCATGGACAAGATAACCCGCATTTGAACGGGATTACATCTCCTGTAATCCCCAGGAAACTTAAAACCCGTTGACGAAATGTGATCCGTAAAAAAGCAGCATTAGCAGCAACCAGCCGTACGCCATGTAGATATGCCTTTTGGCTTGCGTTCTCGTGTAGAGGTAGGCGTTCAGCATCGATACCAGCGAGATGGCAAAAAGCAGGAAGAACCGAAGATGCTCCCAGTAGATCAGCAGCAATAGCAGCATGGCTACCACGAGGAATACCACGAACCGCATGGTGACGAGCGTGAGTACCTTGTCGCGCATGTAGATTTTCGCGGCAAGGGCGATATTGAAAACGAAGAAAAGAAGACCCAGGAAAAGGAGACCCCACTCAGCGGTAGAGAAGCTTGGAAAGGAGGGAATAGAGAAGGATGTGAAATGCAAAAACGGACGGGCGAAACCGGCAAAGTCATCCATTAAAAAATAAATTGAAAAGAGCGTTACGTAGACCAGCGCAAGCCCAAAAAGCGAAGCGAGGAACGATCTTGACTGCCCGCCCCGCATCGACCGTTCTCCGTACCACAACAGAGGCAGGAACCACAACGCGAACACCTGAAAGAGCGAGGCCAACCCGATCAAGACGGCAGAACGAAAAGAGAAAAGATAACTATCCGGTTGTTGATACGACTCCAACAACGGGAAAAAAGCAAACAAGATAAAGAGAATCGCTATGTAGTCGCCGCTCATCTCCAAGAAGCAAGGATGCAAGCTAAACAGGAACAACGGTACTACGAAAGGGAGGTAGGAACGGGCACGTACCAAGTTAAACCGACTATTCATCGACGAGAGTACCCAAGCGATAGCGAAAATCGAAACGGTAGAGGTCAGAAACGATATCAACGGGTCATCAAACCATCCCGACAACGGGTTCCAAAGGTAGTTGTCAGTCGGCGGCAAGGAACTTCGAAAAGGAACGGCATAAAGGAACAGGAGAGTCCTCATCAACAGGAACCCCAATACGCCCAAGAAAGGAATAAAGCGCCCTTCGACAAATGTTTTACGAAAGAAGTTTACCGTTCCCCCATCCATTCAGCCCCTTATTTGGTTTGTTCCTACGATATACCGCATCTTTCCCGTTAATTTCTCCCTCGGGGTTTACCACGTGATTCCCTTGAACCACCCACTAACGTACCACTAACCTCCTGTAAACCCCGTCTATTTTCCCCTCAAATATCCCTACTCCCCTCTAATAGGTCCCGTAAGCCTCCTTTATATCTTTTCCGATATCCCTTCTGAAGTAACGCTTTTCAAAGCGGATTTTTTCGATGTTTCGGTAACTAGCTTCCAACGCCTCGCCCATCGTTGCCCCGAGCGATGTGACCGCCAGTACGCGACCCCCGGAGGTCACTACTCCACCATCGACCTCTTTCGTGCCCGCGTGGAAGACGAGACTTTCCGACACCTCACCCAGCCCGTCGATAGGCTTCCCCGTCTCGTACGATCCGGGGTAGCCTCCCGATGCCATCACCACAGCCACGGCGTGGCGGGAATCTATCACCAGCGATCGCTCACCGAGCGTCTCGGTGGCCACTCCCACCATCAGGTCAAGCAGGTCGGACTGCACGAGCGGTATCACTGCCTGTGTCTCGGGATCACCCATTCGCGCGTTGTACTCGATCACCTTCGGATCTTCCCCCACTTTGATAAGTCCCAGGAAAATGAATCCCTTGTAAGGGATACCCTCTTCCCGCAGCCCGTTCACGGTAGGCTCCACGATCCGGGTTCGTACCTTCTCCATGAAATCGGCATCCGCGAACGGCACCGGCGACACGGCCCCCATCCCGCCGGTATTGAGGCCACTATCTCCCTCGCCGATACGCTTGTAGTCTTTCGCCACCGGCAAGATCTTGTAGCTCTTGCCATCGGTCAATACGAACACCGAACACTCCACGCCCGAGAGGAACTCCTCGATTACCACCCGGCGGCTCGCCTCGCCAAACTGACCATCTAACATCTCCCCGAGTTGTCGCTTCGCGTTATCGGCATCATCCACGATCAACACCCCTTTCCCGGCGGCCAGGCCATCCGCTTTTAGGACGTAGGGCGATGGCAGGCTATCGATAAACGCGTACCCCTCCTCAATGGTCTCACTTGAAACCGTGAGAAAACGGGCGGTAGGTATCTGGTGGCGCACCATGAAGTTCTTCGCAAAGTCCTTGCTCCCCTCCAGCATCGCCCCCTCCTTCGAGGGGCCAATCACGCGGATATGGCGGGTCTCCTCATCGCCGTGAAAAAAGTCGTAGACACCCTCCACCAGCGGCGCTTCCGGCCCCACCACGATCATGTCGATACCGTGGTCGAGTGAAAAGGTTTTCAACGCGTCAAAATCGGTCGCCCCGATAGGTACGTTCGTCCCCACCGCGGCGGTACCCGCGTTACCGGGCGCAATGTATAAGCGATTCAACAGGGGGCTCTCGCTCAGCTTCCATGCCAACGCGTGCTCTCGTCCCCCGGACCCAAGAAGTAACAGATTCATACGATCGTTTATCATTGATGGTTTAACAACAGACAAAACTACTAAAAAAAACGTACATTCCCGACAAGCTACGCCTCATCGAAAGGTATAAATGGCGAAAATTTTATTCTTAGTGATTCATTCGTTACCTTTGCAGGTATGCAGTTCGAACTTTTTCCATCGGAGCGATTTTCTTTCTTCAGCCTTGGCAGCGGCAGCAGCGGGAACTGTTACTACCTGGGGAACCCCGCTTACGGCGTCTTGATCGATGCCGGTATCGGACCCCGGATAACCAAGAAACGGTTGGCCGAGCATGGGGTGAATCTTTCGACCATCATGGCCGTCCTGATTACCCACGATCACTACGACCATATCCGATCGGTCGGCTACCTCGGCGAGAAGATGCACATTCCGGTTTACGCCACGAGGGAGGTACACCGAAGCATCGCCAACAACCGGCTGATACGTTATAGCCTCAATGGCTCCACCGTTCATATCGAAAAGGGGAAACCGTTTAAGATAGAAGGAATCCAGGTTACCGCGTTCGACGTACCGCATGACAGCAACGACAACTCCGGCTTCTTTTTCGAATTCCACGACCAAGCCCTCACGCTGGCTACCGACGTGGGGACCATCACCGAAGAGGTAGCTCACTACGCCGGCAAGGCCAACCACCTAATCATCGAGAGCAATTACGACGAGGAGATGCTCCGCAACGGGAGGTATCCCCTTCACCTGAAGCGGCGAATCACCTCCGGAACGGGACACCTCAGCAACCGGCAGACGGCCGAGTTCCTGGCCAACACCTTCTCCCCCGACCTTCGAAACATATGGCTCTGCCACCTGAGCGGCGATAACAACAGCCCGGAGCTGGCCTACGCGACCACAAAGAAGTACCTCTCCGATAACGGGATCGAAGTGGGTCGCGACGTGGCACTGCACGTCCTTAAGCGAAACACGCTATCCCACCGGGTACTGTTTTGATAGGTAAGGTTGCCGTAAGGTATCACCTCTTTGTTGGCGAGCATCTATTCCTTGTGATGTTTTAAGCCGATATTTAGCTCCTTTTTAGCAGCTCCAACAGTTGTCGGTCAAGTTTATGGCATTTATAGTTTTCATATTTCACGTCCTCGCGCTCGCTGTCTAAAACACCGAACGATCCGTGTAAGTTCCATAAAGACCACCCCCAACTTTGCTCCTTAAACAGCTCGAAAAGATCCTCTAACCAGGCCAATGCCACTTTGTGAGGTGTTTTATTAAAACACCCCATCTCTCCAATATGGACTTTTCCTCCCTTGACTACCCACTCTTTCCAAGGCAAAATGGACCTTTCTCTCAAGTATTCTTTGTCGTACTTTACACCGTCTGCCATTAAAGGCCATTGGAGTTTCTCTTCAGGAAATTCCATCAGTTGTTTCATTCCCGGCCATCCGGCCCTGAAATGAGAAATCAACATGGGGTCATAACCCCTACCACTTTGGATGATATTAGGAACATCCGTTAAGGTCATCAACGGAACCCTACCAACATCTTTTCCGTCGACGATTATCAGCCTGTTGGGGTCTTTTTCTCTAATACAGTCAATCAAAGCCCTGGCGACCTTGTCATATTTTTCGACTTCAACAGCCGGTGCCTCGTTGATTAGGTTAAAGCTTACCGTTTTGTTTGGAACCCCTTTGTAGCGGCTGGCAAAAGTGCTCCAATGGTGTATGCAAGCTTGTAAAGGCGCTTCATCTTCGAACAAATTGGTAGGTACTCTTGGAGCATTGATGCAATACCCGGGAACACGGTGAAAATTTAAATTCACATGCAAGCCGTACTGTTTTCCATACTCTACCGCTTTGTCTATCTCCTGAAGGATATTTTCGTCCATCCTGTACCAATCCTCTTCTTTGCTCCAGCACCAATAGGACAATGGTATCCTCACGAAATTAAATCCCCATTCAGCCATCAGCTCAAAATCTTTTTCATCGAACGCTGATTACCTATCCGGATTAAATTTGTTCAATAGATTGAAACCTTTCCATAAGGGAGCCGTTTCTGCAGTGATGTCCTTTTCTCTGCTTGCCCCTTTGTTTGACATGCAAGAGCTAAGTTGTAATAAGCTACCACCACTGGCTAAAGCAGCGGAAGAGCCTGCCAACGTTTTAATAAAATCCCTTCTTGTTGTCATGATAATATATCATCGTAAAGAATCGCTATTGTCAGTTACAAATATCGTTAAGATTTTTGGGTAAGCAAGTTTTTTGTACTTTTGTATGAAATGAATGCAAGTTTTTTTAACACCTTAAAACCAAACAGCTTACCGGTAGATTCATTTTCATGTGATCTGTTCGGGTATACACCAACACTCTTCTTATGAAACATTTTTTACAACTCTTTTTGTTCATCGCGTTGTTCGCGCTGAACAGTTGCAAATCATCAGAGAAAATACAATCAACCAATGGCTCTCCTGCCGTGTCACGACAAGATTTCATCGCCTGGGATAGCTCACAATACGGAGATGCCAAGGCTGTTCTACTGAACGAGTCTTTGGATTTCAGGAAAAAAGGCGTTCCCCGTCCGGTTTGGAAAAAATACGTGGATGATGACTCCAGCGTGTGGGGAACCACCGTAGAAGACAAAATGCTCTTCCTGTCGGAGATGAGCCCTAACGACACGTTCAGCCGCATTGAGTACCCCTATCCCCGCGATGTTCGTTGGGATTTGATGACGAAGTGCGACATGTGGTTGTACAGCTTGGATGAGCAAGGCAATATTCGGGAGAAGAAGTTACGCAAAAACGAGATGATTCGTGAAAGGCTGAACGATTCCACCGGCTCCGTGCGGTTGAATATACAAGAACCGCTCAAAGGGAAGATACTGCTGAGAAAGTACACCATGCTATATCCCTATTACACCCAAGACGGGGATCATAATAGAAAGCTCATCTTGACCAAGATAAAACCCTTTATCATTCAACGAGACATACCTTTGTTGTCCGGAACGTACCACTTACTTCTACCCGTTTTAGTATCAAGCGAGTACGACCTTAAACAATTTGGGGAAGGAGAATTAAACATCCAACATACCTTCTCCGAAGAATCATACGGGGCCTACACCACAACCCCTCATGATTTAGGGGGCGGAAAAGGCGTTCATAGGTACACGAGTGTTGTCGGGTCAAAATACATGGCGGAGAATATCACCATAACTGTCTCTAACGTCATGCCGCTTGCCGAAGGTAGCCAGGCTAAGCCGCTAAGTATCGAGATTATCCGGTCGGATGAGAAATAGGAGATGGTTCTCTTCCCGGGTTTTTACCCCTTGCGCTTGTGAAAAGCCGTTTTTTCGTCTACCTTTGTGTGCAATCGACAAACCTCATCGGTATTGACGTGAATCATGAGGTTGTCACACCGAATGAACGGCCTGTATGAATATGAAAGTACTCTACGCCTTTGGTGGGATTCCCCCCTATTACGACGCCACGCTTAGGACGCTGGCGCGCAAGGGGGTCGATATCTCCGTGGTGATTCCCAGGGGCAAGGGGCTTTCGCTGGGGCAAAACGTGAAACTCATCGATGACGCCCCCAGTTGTTACAAAGTAATCCAAGCAGAAGAGAGGAAGGCGATTCTTGGGAAACCCTACTTCCCCCGCCTGCCCGCCATTCTCGTTGAGGAGCGACCCGATATCGTGGTGATGGGATGGCCCTACTTCTTGCAGTTTTTCTTTCAACCGGCGTTGCGGAAAGCCGTAAAGGCGACGAACACGAAGCTGGTGATCCGCGAAATCCCGTTCCGCGTACCCCCTTACGGGGCGGTGAGGACTTTCTTCAAAAAGCACCGCTTTTTCGATGAGGAGATGAGGCTTTTAAACGAGCAACCGCTCTTTCTGTTCCGCCAATGGGTGCTTACGCGTATCCGCTGGTACTGCTACCGACGGGCAGATGGGGCTCTCGCTTACGCCACCGTGGGGAAGAAGATTATGCCCACCTACGGCATCGCGGCCGACAAGGTGTTCGTTACCTACAACGCCAACGACACGGACGAGCTATTCGCCATCAAGCAGCAATTAACCGAAGCGGGCACGCTTCAGAAGAGGAACCCCCACCGGGTTATTCACGTGGGGCGTCTGGTGAAGTGGAAGCGGGTCGACCTGCTCATGGACGCCTTCGCGAAAGTGCTCCCGCGGTTCCCGGAAGCGGAGCTGGTGATTATTGGCGACGGACCGGAGCTGGAGCCGTTGAAACATCAAGCAGACGACCTGAACCTAACGGGAAAGGTGCTGTTTACCGGGGCGATCTACGACTACAAGCAGACTGCCACCCACCTCGCGTCATCAGCGGTATACGCTTTAGCCGGGATGGGGGGACTATCCATCAACGACGCCATGACCTTCGGGTTACCCGTGATCTGCTCGGTTTGCGACGGCACGGAACGCGACCTGGTCATCGATGGCAAGAGCGGTTTCTTCTTCAAAGAGAACGACGCCGACGACCTCGCAACCAAGCTAACCATTCTGTTTGAAGAACCGGAACGCGCAGTGAAGATGGGGGAAGCGGCCTGGAAAGTAATCCGCGATAAGGTCAACCTCGACACGGTAAGCGAACGCTATATCCACGCCTTTCGGAAGATTGTCTCAGGGAGTCGGATGGTCCCTGTGGTTCCTAGCGACGAGGTTGCCTCTACCTCCTCTTTAGGTATCTCCACAGACGAACAGAAGTCGGTCAGACCGTTGAACTTGAAGAGAAGCGAGCCTTTACAAGCACCCTCCTCAAACGAGCAACCGATGGGCAACGAACGTGATCATTAAACAGACTACTATAAAGAAAGCAATATGGATGCATGTATAATTGGACTGGGGTACATCGGCTTACCCACCGCCGTGCTCGCTGCTGATGCCGGCATCAAGGTAGCCGGGGTAGACACCAACGCCTCAATCGTGGATGGAGTCAACGCGAGGAAAGTCCATTTTACCGAACCGGGCCTGGATGTGCTATGTAGCAAGGTGGTTGCGGCAGGAATGCTGAAAGCCTATACTACGCCACGTCCCAGCGACGTGTTCATCCTGGCCGTACCCACCCCCTTCAAGGGGAACCACGAGCCGGATATCTCCTACGTCCTGGCTGCCGTGCGGAGCGCGATCTCCTGCTTTAAACAGGGAGACCTGCTGATTATCGAATCTACCTGCCCCGTGGGTACTACCGAAAAGGTGGCCGGTTTGATTTTTTCCGAGCGCCCCGACCTAAAGGACGCGTTTCACATTAGCTACTGCCCCGAGCGGGTAATGCCCGGGAACACGTTGTACGAGTTGGAACACAACGACAGGGTCATCGGTGGGATGGACGAAACATCCACCCGGAAAGCGGTCGATTTCTACCGCCGGTTCGTAAAGGGTACGCTCCACGAGACCAATGCCCGCACCGCGGAGATGTGCAAGCTGGTGGAGAACGCCTCGCGCGACGTGCAAATCGCGTTCGCCAACGAACTCTCCATCATATGTGATAAAGCGGGTATCAACGTGTGGGAACTTATCGAGCTGGCCAACAAGCACCCCAGGGTTACCATCCTTCAGCCCGGGAGCGGTGTGGGCGGCCACTGCATCGCGGTGGACCCCTATTTTATCACGGCCGACTTCCCATTTGAATCCCAGCTGATTGGCAAGGCACGGGAGGTCAACAACTACAAGGCTTTCTGGTGTACGGAAAAAACGGAAAACGCCATCAAGGAGTTCGAACTGACCAACCACAAGAAGCCAGTGGTCGCCTTAATGGGACTCGCGTTCAAACCCAACGTGGACGACCTGCGCGAATCGCCCGCCAAATACATCGCCACCCGGGTGATGCAGGCCCATAACGACGGCGACTTCCTGATCGTCGAACCCAATATACAGGAGCATAAGGTATTCAAACTTACGGATTACCGGGAGGCCTACGAGCAAGCGGACATCGCGGTGTTCCTCGTGGCGCATGACCCGTTCAAGGAGCTCCCCTGGCGGGACGACAAGGTGATCCTCGATTTTTGTGGTGTTTTTAAACGATAAACTCATGGAAAAGAGACAAAGAGTCCTACTCGTGTTCGGCACCCGCCCCGAGGCCATCAAGATGGCCCCACTGGTCAAGGAGTTTGAAAAACAACCCGACCGGTACGAAACCTTGGTCTGCGTGACCGGTCAACACCGGGAGATGCTCGATCAAGTGTTGCGGCTGTTCGAAATAGTGCCCCAATACGACCTCAACATCATGAAGCACGGGCAAGACTTATACGACGTAACGGCACGCGTGCTGGTTGGATTACGCGACGTGCTAAAGGAGACCCAACCCGACTGGGTGTTGGTGCACGGTGATACCACCACCTCCATGGCCGCGGCGCTGGCCGCCTTCTACCAGCAGGTGCCGGTGGCGCACGTGGAAGCGGGGTTGCGTACCCACGACCCGTATAGCCCGTGGCCCGAAGAGATGAACCGGCAGATCACCAGCCGCATCGCCACCTGCCACTTTTCGCCCACCCCCCTAAGCAGGCAAAACCTGCTGAACGAGGGCGTTGATGAAGCCGCTATCGCCGTCACGGGGAACACCGTGATCGACGCCCTGTACATGGTCATCGACAAGATCAAAGATAATCCCGCCATTCAAGGGGAGATCAACGAGGCCCTATTGAAAAGCGGGCTCCCCAAAAACATGACCGAGAACATTGTATCTCCCGGACAGAATGGGCGAAAGCTCGTTCTTATCACGGGACACCGAAGGGAAAACTTCGGTGAAGGGTTCCAAAACATTTGTAACGCGATCAAAACGTTAACGGAAAGATTCCCCGATGTGGACTTCATCTACCCCATGCACCTGAATCCCCGGGTGCGTGAGCCCATCCGGCAGGTATTTGAGGAAGCCGCGGGTCAAAACATCTTCTTCATCGAGCCATTAGAGTACCTCCCGTTCGTTTACCTGATGAACCGGAGCACGATGGTGCTGACCGATAGCGGGGGCATCCAGGAGGAGGCACCCGGCCTAGGCAAACCGGTGCTCGTTATGCGCGACACCACCGAACGCCCCGAAGCGCTGAAGGCAGGGACCGTGAAGCTGGTCGGCACCGACTACCACCTTATCGTCTTGGAGACCTCCCGCTTGCTGGAAGATAGCGACTATTACAATGCCATGGCACGGGCGACCAACCCGTATGGCGACGGGAAAGCGTCGAGCCGCATCGTTGAATTTCTTTGGCGAAAAACTACCGCTTCTTGAAAAAACTGGGGTAAGGCTGGTGAGCACATGCAATCCGGAGGATTGCAAGAAATTAGCGTTTCTTGAAAAAACTGGTTCGGCTAAACGCATGTTGGAAGAAGATCGGTCCCTGAAACTCCTGTTTCTCCCACATGGCCGCATCCTGAAGCTCTGGCGCTCCCTCCAGGTAATACGCCCGCTCGCTGTTATCCACCACGAGGTAGCCCCCTCGCTTCACGTGCGGGATGGCACGCTTCACGCAGACGTTCCGCACCCTCCCGTCCACCACCACGATGTCGAACGACTCCTCGGGGAAGGGGTCAACGGCCTTCACATACCGCTCGAACGAGAGGCCGACCGAACCTTTGTCCCCGGAAACGAAGTCATCCGGGTTCCGGTAATCCCTCTCTTCCCAGTCAGCGATCTTTTCACCAGGGATCTCTTTGTAGTCCACGTTGTCCACATCGAGCGACTCCAGTCTCTCCCGTAGGTAACCACTCCACTTCGCGTCATGCTCAACGCTGGTGACGTGCCGGCATCGTTTGGCCAAGAAGAGCGTGGAGCCGCCGGAACCCCACTCGAACACCACCGAGTCGGGGGTGCAGATGGAGCCCAGGAAGTCGATCGCGTCATAGGTCATCCACGGCAGTTCCCGGTCAAGCGCGCTGCCACCCGAACGGGTATCCTTATACCAACGTTGAAAATGTTTCACGTGCCTCAGCGTATCGTTCTCCCACGCGTAACGAAACGCGAAGCGAATATATAATAGCCAATCTCTCATATTCGTTATTTTCTGAACCAGTTGTCAATCTCTTCACTCATCTCCAACTTCAACAGCTTGCAGAGTGCGATGTAAAGTACCCCAACCAGCACAGCGTTGACAAGGATAAGGAGGAGGTCGCCCTCCAACCGGAGGGTCGCCCAATAAGCCGCCCCCGCGCTAATAAGCGCAATAAACAGATAGGGGAAGGTGTCCCTAACAAAGTGCATCAGAGAGTAGTGAATCACTTTCCTGGAGAGGAGAAGCGACAAGAGCAGGGTGATGGCCATGTAGATAACCCAGCTGACCGCGAGCCCCATGATCCCCTTGGGGAAGAGCAGCACGATCAAGAGGGTCAAGAGTACCGCTTTCACCCCCTCGATACCCAGGAAGAGGGCTGCCCGCTCTTTCGCGATAAACAACTCGTTAAATATAAAGGTGAATGGCAACAGCATCCCCCCCAGCGTCAACACTTGGAAGTAGGGTACCGATGCCATCCACTTCTCTCTAAAGAAAAGGTGGAACGTGGGCTCGGCGATAAGGATCATTAAGAAAGCGATCGGGAAAGAGAGGAACGCGATTGATTTAATCAACTTGCGCACTACCCGCTGTAAACGATCCGACTGCTCGTTGACCAGGGAGAGAATCAGCATGGCCACGGAGCGAAACGTGTTGGAAAGCGTGAGAAACGGTATCTCCTGGTACTTCTTCGCCTGGTTGAAGTAGGCCACCTGGCTCATCGGGTGGAACAACGCGATGAGGCTGGGGTAGATATTGTTCATGGTCGTAGCGATCGTGTTGGACAACAACAGCTTGTAACCAAGGTCAAAGTACTTCTTCAGGCGAGAGAAGGCAAAGCCCCGAATAGGTCTCCACGGGGAGCGGACCCACAGGAAGATGGTTCGCAGCAGCGCGTACAGCGTGAGTTGAGCGACCAGCGCCCAGACGCCCATCCCGAGGAGCGCCAGCACGATGGCCAGCACGTCGGCCATCAACAGCGCCGAGATGTTGACCCGGGTGAGCGTCTTAAAATCGGCATCCTTCGTGAAAAGGGTCTGCTGAATCAACCCGAACGCGTTAAAGATAAGCATCAAGAACAACACCCTCGCGATGGGAACGAGGGCCGGGGTGTTGAACAGGTCGGCAATCCTTGGGCTCGCGAAGAAAAGGAGCAGGTAAATTAGAACGCTCAACCCCACGTTGAAATAAAATACCGCGCTATAGTCGCTTCGGGAGACCTCCTTGCGGTTGATGAGTACCCTGCCGAAGCCGCTGTCGATCAGGATAGTCGAAAACGCCGTGAAGAGTGCAAGCGACCCGATCATCCCGTAAGCGTCCGGTGCAATGATGTTCATAAGCACCAGCATGCTCACGAAATTGAGCAACTGCTGCCCGAACTTATCCAGAAAGCTCCAGAAGAGGGAAACGGTAGTCTTATGTTTCAAGGAGGACTCTGCCATGCCCCGTTCATAGTTAAACGAAAAAATCCATTTCACAAAAATAGGCATCTTTTTGATACTGGGCGTTCTCAAATCCCGTTTTCTCGCTTAAAATGGTTACTTTTGCAGTCGAACGAACAGCACTGCCAACTGCCATGCGGGTACTTATCATCAGCACATACGACACGGGAGGGGGTGCCGCCATAGCGGCCACCCGGCTGATGCATGCGCTCCAATCTGCAGGGTACGATGTCAACATGGCGGTGCGCACCCGACAGGGTAACGACCCGGCGGTCTTCCCGGTAGGAAGCCACACGGGGAACCGGGTTCGCTTTTACGGGGAGCGGGGGGTCATCTACCTCCATAACCGTCTGTCGAAGCGCTACCTGTTCGACGTATCCATTGCCAACAGCGGGGTGTCGGTCACCGACCTACCGGAATTCCGGTCGGCCGACGTGATTCACCTGCACTGGGTAAACCAGGGAATGCTGTCGCTGGAGGAAGTGAGGCGAATCGTGGCATCCGGCAAAAAGGTGGTCTGGACCATGCACGACATGTGGCCCTTTACCGGTATCTGTCACCACGCGGCCGGCTGCACCCGCTACGAGACTTCATGCGGCAATTGCCCCTACTTGGTTGCCGGTTCACCAAACGACCTTTCGCTTAAGCTGTTCCGGAAAAAACAGCGGGCCTACGCGAAAGGAAAGATTACCTTCGTGGCGTGCAGCCGGTGGCTCAGGGAGCTGGCAGAAAAGAGCCCCCTCACCCGGGGACATGAGGTGGTGGATATTCCCAACCCCATCGATACCGAGGTTTACTTCCCGATGGATAAGGCGATGCTACGCGATAAAATGTGTCTCCCGCGGAAGAAAAAGATCGTGCTGTTTGCCGCCGCCAAGGCTTCCGACCCGCGCAAGGGGTTGGAATACCTTATTCAAGCTAGCCATACCCTCGCCCAGGAGCGGGATGACCTCTTTTTCCTGATTGCTGGAACCGAGAGCGAGGCAATCCTCAACCGCCTGCCCCTCCCTGCCCAAAGCATGGGATACATACCGCCCGAACGGATGCCGGAGCTGTATAGCGCGGCCGACCTCTACATCACCCCCTCGTTGCAGGAGAACCTGCCCAACACCATCATGGAGGCGATGGCCTGCGGCACGCCCTGCGTGGGTTTCCGCATCGGGGGCATACCGGAGATGATTGACCATGGGGTCAACGGGTACGTGGCGGAGTACAGGAACGGTGATGATCTGGCACGGGGTGTTGCCGAGGTGCTATACAAGGCGGACTGGGAAGCGTTTTCACGCCGGGCACGAGATAAGGTGGTACGCACGTACGCGCCGGAAAAAATCGCACACCGATACACGACACTATATGAGAGAGAATAGTTTCACCGATAAAGCCCATTGGGAAGAGTATTGGCAGAACTACCCGCACGGTGGCCTGCCCGAGAAAATGGTTTTCAGCCCCTTCGTGCCACAGCTCAGGGAGGGGAAGAGTTTTATCGAAATCGGCGGCTTCCCGGGGAGTCACGCGGCCTTCTTTTACCGGCAGGGGGTTCGGGACGTGAGCATCCTCGACTTCTATATCGATCGGAAGATCGTCCAAAAACTGGAGGAAACAAACGACCTGCCGGCTGGCACCATCCAATGCATCGAGAGCGACTTCTTCACGTTCACGACAGAGAAAAGGTACGACATCGTCTTCTCCTGCGGTTTCATCGAGCATTTCGAGGATACCGAAGCGGTCATTCAACGCCACGTGGGACTGCTATCCGACCGGGGGCAGCTGCTCATTCTTCTACCCAATTTCCTGGGACTGAACGGGAAGGTACAGCAGTGGTTCGACAAGCCCAACCTGGATGCCCATAACCTGGCCTCGATGGATATTCCCCGATTGAAGGGGATCATGCGGCAGACCGGGCTGCGGGAGATCTCGGTGGATTACATCGGCAAACCGATGGTGTGGCTCGAGCCCAAACCTGAAAACCGGGGAAAGAGACGGTGGGTGAAATTACTGAGTTACGCCATCAAACTGTTCCCTGTAAAAGGAAAGTTCTTATCCCCCTACATAGCCATTTACGCGAGAAAATGAACACGTTATCCGTTATCACCGTCACCTACAACGCCGAGAAAACGTTGCAACGCACCCTGAAAAGCGTTGCGGAGCAGACCTACCCCTTCATCGAGCACGTGATCGTGGATGGGGCATCGACGGATGGGACGGTCCAACTCATCCAAGAGCACGAGGGCGATGGGGTCCGCTGGATCAGTGAGCCGGACAAAGGGTTATACGATGCGATGAACAAGGCGATGGAGATGGCCACCGGCGATTGGCTCTGCTTCCTGAACGCGGGCGACACCTTCCACGAGACCAAGACGGTGGAGAAATTGATGCGCTCTTTTACTCCCGCGGAAGCTCCCGATATCCTTTACGGTGAGACCGCCATCGTGGATGATGAGGGCAAGTTCTTGGGCATGCGGCGGCTCAAAGCTCCCGATCGGCTCACCTGGAAGAGCTTCAAGCAGGGGATGGTGGTCTGCCACCAGGCCTTTATCGTGAAACGAGAGTTGGCCGAGCCGTATGACCTGACCTACCGGTTCTCGTCGGACTTCGACTGGGCGATTCGCTTGATGAAGCGGGCAAGCACCATTCACAACAGCCGCCTGCTGCTTATCGACTACCTGAACGAGGGACTCACCACCTCCAACCGGCGGGCCTCCTTGAAAGAGCGGTACCGTATCATGGCGAAGCATTACGGCCACTTCTCTACCCTTCTTCACCACGCATGGTTCGTGGTCCGTGCAATTATCGTGAAATAGAGATTTCAATATATGACACTGCAAGTTGAAGGCAAAGTTTTCAACATACGCCATCGAGAGTTACAATGAGAGATTCCAACATATACCGCCAACAATATGCACCAACGTAAGTAAATCAAAATTAGAGGTTCCGACATGCGCCATAAAAAATTAAAACTGGAAGAGTTGAACCGGATCAGCATCGAGGAGTTCCAGTCGGCCGAGAAGATCCCGCTGGTGGTGGTACTCGACAACGTGCGAAGCCAACACAACATCGGCTCCATTTTCCGGACGAGCGACGCGTTCCGGGTAGAGGAGATCCTGCTGTGCGGCATCACCTCCACCCCACCCAACGTGGAAATTCATAAAACTGCATTGGGGGCGGAAGATGCCGTGAAGTGGCGTTACTACGGGGAGACCCTTGATGCGGTGGAAACGCTTAAAAAGGAAGGATATCATGTCTTTTCCATCGAGCAGGCAGAAAACAGCATCCCATTAGAGACATTTCAGCCTGAGCCGGGAGAAAAATACGGTATCATCTTCGGCCATGAGGTACACGGGATTCAACAGGAGGTGATTGACGCGTCACACGGTTGTATCGAAATACCGCAACACGGCACCAAGCACTCCCTCAACGTATCCGTCACCGCAGGTATCGTGATCTGGGATTTTTTCAAACTGTTGTCACCCAATGGGTAAATCTGGGGGGGTCAGATTATGCCCGCGTATTCCACAACTGTCTATATATCCATAATGAATAGGCTTTTTGCGCTTTCATTGTATTCCGCATAATTGCGAATGGGCAAAACTACTTAAACAGATAAAAAAAATCGCTTTTTTCTTGTTGATACGAAAAAAATATTACATTTGTACCCTCTTTAAGACGATATTGATACAATGAATTCTACTTGTTTTGCATTTAACTATTGGTTTTACTTTTACTTTAGTAGGTAAAGGCAGGGTTTTATATGCAAATCAAAGAACGAATTTAAAAATCATCTCAGATAAATAAAATCCTGTCGATAATACGGCAGGATTTTTTTTTTGATCAATGTTAGTATGAAAACAACATGTTTAAAATAAAATAATCGTATGAAACGAGTTGCCATTCAAGGAGGTTTGGGTGCCTATCATGATATCGCGGCACGCGAATATTTCGGGAACGAAGAGTTGGAAATTGTTCCTTGCATCACTTTTCGGGATGTTTTTATCGAGGCCGCCAACGATACCGCGCTCGTGGGAGTGATGGCAATCGAAAACACCATTGCCGGCAGTTTGTTGCAAAACCACGATTTGCTTAGAACCAGCAATTTACAAATAGCGGGGGAGTGTAAATTGCGCATTTCTCACTCTTTGGCAGCCTTACCCGGACAAAATATAAGCGGCATCCGTGAAGTAATGTCACACCCGATGGCGCTGATGCAATGCCAGGATTTTTTGGATTCAATGTCCCAAATAAAGATTATTGAACATGATGATACAGCGTTAGCGGCGAAAGAGATACGCGACAAAAACCTCATCGGAACAGCAGCGATTTGCAGCACACTCGCTGCCGAAACATACGGATTGGAGGTCCTTGCCAAAAGCATTGAAACGAACAAGCGCAATTTTACCCGATTCCTTATTCTTGCCCGAGAAGAGATGTTGCGAGAGATTCAAAAAGAAAACAACATCAATAAGTCGTCGTTGGTATTCGTGCTCCCGCACACAGAGGGCAGCTTGTCGCAGGTATTGTCGGTATTGTCGTTTTACGGTATCAACCTCACGCGCATTCAATCATTGCCCATTATCGGGCGTGAATGGGAGTATCAGTTTTACATCGACCTCACATTCCCCGATTACAGCCGTTACCGCCAAGCCATTGATGCGATTAAACCGCTTACAGGAAATTTAAAACTGTTGGGAGAGTACAAGGAAGAAAAGGGACAGCCACAACAGACAAATGTAGGGTAATTGGGGATATAATAACGACTTGTCAAACATAAAACGAGAACAATGAGAAGTATGGATGCATCATTTGAACGGAAACCGTCCATAGAGCCTGCCGAACATATAAAGAGTATTTCGGAATACTACTTCGCAACGAAATTGAGCGAAGTGGCGAAAATGAACGCGGGAGGCAAAAATGTAATCAATTTGGGAGTTGGTGCGCCCGATTTGCCGCCATCGGAAGAGACAATCAATGCACTTTGCACCAACGCATATCGCCCCGATGTGCATGCTTATCAACCTTACGCGGGTATGCCAGAACTTCGCCAAGCCTATGTCGATTGGTACAGACGATTTTACGATGTCACGCTCACTGAAGGAGAAGTTCTGCCCCTTATCGGGTCGAAAGAGGGCATTCTACACATATCCCTGACATTCCTCAACGTAGGCGACGAGGTTTTAATTCCCAATCCCGGCTATCCGACCTATAAATCGGTATCAAATTTACTTCGTGCACGTG
This sequence comes from Bacteroidota bacterium, assembly GCA_023622765.1. Taxonomy (GTDB): domain Bacteria; phylum Bacteroidota; class Bacteroidia; order Bacteroidales; family Dysgonomonadaceae; genus Proteiniphilum. The sequence continues at coordinate 17,233 of JAMNYO010000006.1, forward strand.
TCATCGAATACGATTTGCTGGAAAACAACGGCTGGTTACCCGATTTTAATACGCTCGAAAAGATGGATTTATCCAATGTAAAACTCATGTGGGTAAATTATCCCAATATGCCTACGGGAACCAATGGATCGAAAGAGCTTTTTGAAAAACTGGTAGCCTTCGGCAAAAAACACAACATCATCATCTGCCACGACAATCCTTACAGCTTCATCCTGAATAACCAACCGATGAGTATTTTATCGATAGATGGTGCCAAAGAGATTTGCATAGAGCTGAACTCTTTGAGCAAATCGCACAACATGTCGGGATGGAGAATGGGAGTATTGGCATCTAACAAGCAATTTGTACAATGGGTGTTGAAAGCAAAATCGAACATCGACAGCGGACAATTCAAACCCATACAAATGGCAGCTATTGCCGCGTTGTCAAACCCCATGGAGTGGCACTCCAACATGAATAAGGTATATGCCGAGCGAAGGAAAGTGGCAGAAAAAATCATGGAATTGCTTCATTGTACCTTCGATAAAAGCCAAGTAGGACTGTTTTTATGGGGCAAACTACCCGAAAAAGCAGCCGACAGCAAAACATTTATCGATTCCCTCCTCAACAACACCCACGTGTTCATCACTCCCGGAAGCATTTTCGGGAGTAACGGCGAACGATACATTCGCATTTCACTCAGCTCTTCGGCAAGCAAACTGCTCGAAGCGTACGAAAGAATCAAGAGTTGGGATGAACTCGACTCATTATTACAAATAGATAACTAACAACTATCGAGGTATGCAATTCGAATCTATTATATTACCCGGCATTGACCCTAAACGTCCCTTAATAATAGCAGGACCGTGCAGTGCCGAAACGGAAGAGCAGGTGATAACAACCGCTCGAGAATTGGCGGCGAACGAGGTAAAGATCTTTAGGGCGGGCGTGTGGAAACCGCGCACCAAGCCCGGAGGATTTGAGGGCGTGGGAAGCTCCGCGCTGAAATGGCTCATGCAAGCCAAAAAAGAGACCGGAATGTATATGGCAACCGAAGTGGCAACCGAAAAACATGTATACGAAGCACTGAAATACGGCATCGACATATTGTGGATTGGTGCGCGCACAACGGCTAACCCGTTTGCTGTTCAGGAGATTGCCGATACACTGAAAGGTGTGGATATTCCCATACTGATAAAAAACCCCATTAACCCCGATGTAGAACTGTGGGTGGGAGCCATTGAACGACTTTACAATGCCGGAATAAAACGCTTGGGAGTAATCCATCGGGGATTTAGTACCGCCGACAAAACCGTTTACCGTAATGCGCCGCAATGGCATATCCCCATTGAGTTGAAACGTCGATTTCCCACTCTTCCCGTTCTTAGCGACCCGAGTCACATAGGCGGAAGAAGGGACTCAATTCAAACCCTCAGTCAACAAGCGATGGACTTAAACTACTTCGGTTTAATCATTGAATCGCACTGCAACCCCGATAAAGCATGGAGCGACGAAGCACAACAGATTACACCGAAAGAGTTGAAGGAGATACTTCAAGCGTTAATCATCCGCGACACGGTGCAAAGCACCGAAGACCTTTCGGTACTTCGTTCGCAAATCGACGAATTGGACAACAAGTTGCTGGAATTGCTCAGCAAACGGATGCGGGTCTCGCGCGAAATAGGACGCTATAAATTGGAGCACGATATGCCTGTTCTGCAAACACAACGCTATGATGAAATCCTGAACAACCGTGCCTCTCTAGGCGAACAGATGGATATGTCGGCAAGTTTTGTGAAAAAAGTGTTAGAAGCCATTCACTCCGAGTCGGTCCGTCAGCAAATAGTCATCATGAATAACAGCAAAAAACAACAGGCACAATGAGAATTTTAATCATCGGAGCCGGCAAAATGGGTTCATTTTTTGCCGACGTATTGAGTTTCGAACATGAAGTGGCGGTGTTGGACATTGACCCCAAGAAACTGCGATTTATATACAACACGCAACGAATGACTAACCCCGAAGAGGTGCGCGATTTCGCCCCCGAACTGGTTATCAACGCCGCCACGTTAAAATACACCATCGACGCTTTTCACAGCGTGTTGCCCTACTTGCCCGAAACCTGTATTTTGAGCGATATAGCTTCGGTAAAAACCGGATTGGAAGGGTTTTATCGGGAGCGCACCCGCCCGTTCGTCTCCACTCACCCCATGTTTGGCCCCACCTTCGCCAGTTTGAGCGATTTGAGCACGCAAAGCGCCATCATTATCAAAGAATCATCGCATTTAGGAAAGGTCTTTTTCCTCGATCTGTACCGCCGCCTGAAATTGAACGTGTTTGAATACAGTTTCCGGGAGCATGACGAAACCATCGCCTATTCACTCTCCATCCCGTTTGCGTCCACGCTGGTTTTCGCGTCCATAATGAAGCATCAAGACGCGCCGGGAACTACTTTCAAACGACATATGACCATTGCGCAAGGATTGCTTTCAGAAGACGACTTTCTGCTTACCGAAATCCTTTTCAACCCCTACACACCCAATCAATTAGCTAAAATCAGAGAGAAGTTGAAAGAGTTGCTCGCTATCGTGGAGAAAAAGGATAGCGAAGCGATGAAATCATTCCTAACCGAAGTAAGGAAGAATATCGAATGATACAATCCCTATAAGGTAGGTAAGTATTAAGCCCACGCACCCCACAAATCACAACTCACAACTCCGAACTCAATACTAACCTAACCTCTTCCAAAATCTCCTCAGCCCTTTTAGCATTCAGATTTGCTTTTTCTGCTACTTTCAATATATCGTTTTCAGAAGGATCACCACTGCCGTTGATAGTGGTAGTGTGAAACCCGTTGAAACCTCGACTGGGCAGCAGGTCGTAAGCAGGAGAAAGTTTCCACTCGCCGTTAATATGCTGGAAAGAGAAGTTTTTCGCGTGGTCGTCCCTGTTTTTTATGAACACGTTGAAAACCATCTGTCTGAAAAGTGCATACACCTCCTCCATATTCTTGGTTAAAATATGGCAGAGTTTCAACAACCCCTCGTAGTCTAACGATGGCTCCCGGTAATCTGCATGAAGCAAACCCGCGGCACTCACCGTGTGAATTTTGCCCTGTTCCGTCCTATCAAAACGCTCGGTAGCGAAATAGCGATCTTCGAAAAGCCGCGTTTCAGGCATCTTTATCCCGCATTTTTTGGCTAAAAGTGAATACTTGTATTCTGTTTTCCCCGTATCGTTAGGGTCATGCGTTGTTTTGAACTTCACCAACCACTCTTTACCCTCTATTCTTACAAAAACTTTGGGACGAGCGCCACCCGACGAACCACCAAATCTATAAAACGTCTCCAATAAATCTCCCGAATATTCGGTAGTCAATGCCTTTTCCGCTTCTTGAGCCAAAAGGTCAAAATCGATAATTTCATCGGGGACGCCTTCGCTCCAATCGGGTCGGAACTCCAATGCACCTCGTCCGGTATTTCCTACCAAGGCTAATCGTTGAAGCAACGACAATCGGTATGGATCAATGCCTTTGCTACGCAGATAGCGATCGAGTACAAGGCTACCCCAACCGTCCGGCAGGCTGTCATCGAAAACGCCGAAGCCACCCCGGAAAGGATGTCGCTTTGCAATAAACAGTTCATTTTTCAATGGCAGAAAAAATGGCGAAATCGAAAATCCCGATGACAAAAACTGGGGTTCATACTCGAACGCGCACAGTTCATCGGGTGTAAGCGCCATCCTGCCAATTTTTTCATTATGCAGAAAAACTTCTACCTGTTTTATCTCATTCATTGATTGTTCCTCTCTTTCGCTGTTTGGTTTGATTGGCTTGCAGCAGTTGGTCGATACTTTCATATGATTTTCGTGAAAAAAGGTCGTTAAAATCATCCAAGCAATCCAACACGACCGCGCAAAGCAGCAAGTTTTTGAGCGTAATTTCGCCCCTATTTTCAAATCGGCGATAGGCATCATAACCCACCCCGGCACGTTTAGCAAATGCCTGTTGGGTTAAGTTCCGCTCCAAACGAAACGATTTTACCCGACGAGCCAATTCTTTTGAAATGGCCTCGGGCGATTGATTTATAATTGTGGATATATCCATAGTTAATCGCCTTTCTGCACCTTAATTATGCTTTTATACACAATAACAAAGATAAGAAAAGTTATTGGAGTAGGCAAGAAAAAGCGTATTGGATTGAGGAACCAACTATTACACCCACGCTCCGGCCCGGGTACAAACAAACGCAGCCTTATCCACCGCTGTTTGATGCGCTTCGACAAGCGTTTCGCCCTGAAGGATGGAAGATACAAAAGCGCCCGTGAATGAGTCGCCTGCCCCCACGGTATCCACCACGGTCACTTTGGGTGTTTTTATGTGCGAAATCTCATCACGGGTGTAAATCGTGCTATATTCGGCACCGGCAGTCAGGATTAGGAATTTCAGATTAAAGGTTTCCACAAACTTCAGGCAAATATCGGCATCATTCTCCCCTTCAACATTGAACAGTTCTTTCATCAACAGCAACTCATCGTCATTGATTTTAAAAACGTTGCATTTACTCAGTGATGACTCGATGATCTCCTTCGAGTAATAGTGCTGGCGAATATTCACATCCAAAATACTATATGCATCTTCGGGCACATAGGACAATAGCGCTTGTATGGTCTCACGGGACATTTCCGACCGTTGTGCCAGGGTACCAAAACATACGGCATCAGCTCGCCTGGCCAGCTGTTTCATCTCTTCGGTGAGTGGAATATAATCCCATGCTACCCCCTCAGTGATGGTGTAATCAGGAATTCCGGCTTTCAGCTTCACCAGGACCGTTCCCGTGGGATGACCCACTCGCTCGATAAGGTAACCAATACCTATCCCCTCTATTTCCCGTAGGATTTCATCGCCAAGCGGATCGTTCCCTACAGCGCTGATAGCATAACTTTCTGCCCCACAACGCAACGCGTGATACGCGAAGTTGACCGGTGCGCCACCCGCCTTTTTCCCGGTTGGAAGCACATCCCAAAGTAACTCGCCAATGCCAATGATAACAGGTTTATTTCTCATGTTTTGAGTTTGTAATTTGTACTACGTCCCCCGGCTTCTTCCTGTTGCAAAATGCCTTTATCCATCAGCTCTTTAATGTCGCGAATTGCCGTGTCTTGGGAGCATTTACACATTTTCGCCCATTTTGAAGATTGTAACTTCCCGGTGAAATCACCGTCAAGAAGTTTGTTAAGCATCATCTTTTGCCGGTCATTAAAGGTCGTTTTGGCATGTTTATTCCAAAAATCCGCCTTCGTTAATACACTCTTCAATATCTTTTCGGAAGATAGTATGGCGCTTTTCAGGCATTTCAAAAACCACTCGAGCCAAACGGTAATATCGCTATCAGCGGTGCGATGCTGCACTTTTTCAAGGGTCTCGTAATATTTTTTCTTCTCCTTGTTGATTTGTGCAGACATGCTGTAAAACCGCTGCTTGCTTTCGTCGCTTCGCGCCAATAGCATATCGGTAATTGCACGGGCGATACGTCCGTTGCCATCGTCAAACGGGTGGATGGCAACAAACCAGAAGTGCGATATGGCGGCTTTTATAACGCTATCTAGCTTGTTATCGGCATTTAACCATGTAAGGAAAACCTCCATTTCCGTTTTTACCTCTTTGGCTGAAACGGCCTCGTAATGCACCTTTTCTCGTCCAAATCCCCCGGAAACAACCTGCATTTCGCCCGTTCTGTATCGCGCGACTTCAATGGGATATAGCCCGCTACGACCGGTAAGGAAAAGTGCGCCGTGCCAGCCGAATAGACGTTCCTCCGTCAGCGGTTTTTCGTAACTTTGCGTCGCGTCAAGCATCATATCCACAATGCCGTCAACATTTCGGGCAGAGCCGATAAGCCCGGCTATTTCAAGCCCCAAACGGCGGGCAATAGACGAACGGACCTGCTCCATATTCAGTTTTTCGCCCTCGATTTCCGACGATTTTAGTACATCTAACGTGATGTTTTTTAGCGTGGCCTCTTCCTGATAACCAAAGCCAAGCGAGGTCATTTTGCCTAACAACCGCCCTTGCAAATGACGAACGTCCGCCAATAACAGGCTGATTTTCTTTTCATCCCACGTGAAATTCGTCCAATTCTCTCGTTGATAGATGTACTTTGCCATAATCGTTTTGATATCGAAAACACAAAGATATGTATTTCGCGGAGAATAATCGTGCTATTCTCCGCATATTTTGCGCAGAAAGGGATCGTTTTTCTCCGCAAGGTGTCCGATTTAAGCGATGAAAAGGTATGGAATTTAGGTATCGTTGTAATGTCCTATTACGGAGAGAATAAGAACAACAGCATCCTCCTCCTTAACCATGTAAAGAAGCCTGTTTTTCTTATCTATCCTCCTTGACCAGATACCTTGTACGCCTCTTAGCTGCTTGACCTTTCCGGTTCCAGTATAGGGGTGTTCGGAGAGCTCTAAAACCAACTTTTCTATTTTCCTGATAGTTGTTTTGGAACCCGATTTATGTATTTCTCTGAAGTGCTTTTTTGCTTTTGGAGCCAATATTACAGTATACTTTCCCATATATTGTTAGGGTCTTTAATTTCAGTAACATTGCCCTCTTTGTAAGCTTGTAGTCCCTCTTTAATAGCCTCCAATTCCTCTTTTGTTGGAAGCTGATCTAAAGGTATGGCACGTATGGAAATCGGATTCTTGCCTGCCCGCGTAACAATTACCGGTTCTTTCTCTGCTAAATCAAAGTATTTACGTTGATTCGCCCTAAATTCTGTGGCCGTAATTACATTCATTTTCTTAAAAACATCGACACTGTACACTTATTGTACAACAAATGTACGTAAAAATATTGAGACATACAAATATTTACGACCTAAAAGAACAACTAACGCCTTGGCGCTTTATTGGGGAACGGCGGAATTTCACGCGACTTATACGGGTAGCCCTTCATCTGCTCTTTTATCACCTCGATTGCTTTATCTAACTGCGTATCGTTCCCCAAGAACACCTGGTGCGGATCATTTTCAATATCGATATCGGGATATACCCCTTCGCCCTCGATAATCCAGCCGCTCCCATCGGCCGCGAAAGGCGCGTAGGAGGGAGTGACAATGGAGCCCCCGTCTACAAAAGGCATGGCACCGCTGTAACCAACAACTCCGCCCCAGGTGCGGCGACCGATCACGGTGCCCAGCTTATGTTGTTGAAAGCGGTAGGGGAACAGGTCGCCGTCTGATGCCGAGTACTCGTTGACCAGCACCACCTTGGGCCCATCGAACGTGCCAACCGGGTTGGGCGAGCCCTGCGCCTGGTTGGTGTGCATGGTGAAGTAGGTGATGGTACGCATCAACCGCTCGATAATCATGGGCGACACGTTACCGCCCCCATTGCCCCTATCGTCGATGATAAGCGCCTTTTTGCCCAACTGAGGGTAGTAGTGCTTGACAAATTCGTTCAACCCCGGCACACCCATATCGGGTATATGGATGTAGCCCACCTCACCATTGGTGGCCTCGCTCACCTTTCGGGTATTTTTCGTCACCCAATCGTAGTAATAGAGCGGGGACTCATCCCTAAGGGGCGTCAAGAGTACCGTGCAGGGGCCGGATAGAGAGGCTTTGCTCACCTCCAGTTCGGTCAACACACCCGCTTTGCCCACCAGCAGTTCATATATATTAGCAACCTCTTTGAGCGACTGCCCGTTGATAGAGAGGATATAGTCCCCCTCTTTGACATCAACGCCGGGCAGCGTGAGCGGGGAGCATAGCTCTTTGCTCCAGTTTGCACCCTCCAGGATCCTGTCGACCCGGAAGAACCCGCTTTTGCTATCTTTCGAGAACTCCGCGCCAAGAAGTCCCATGTAGACTTTCTCCGCTTGCGGATGCTCCCCGTTTTGCGAGTAAGCGTGCCCCACGTTCAGCTCGCCGATCATTTCCCCAATAACGTAGGTCAAGTCAGAACGGTGATTCACGTACGGAACCAACACCTCGTACCGCTTCTTAATTACATCCCAGTCTACGCCATGCATATTGGGGGCATAGAAGAAGTCGCGCATCCGTCGCCAGCTCTCCCTATACACCTGCATCCACTCCTCCTTGTAGTTCACCAGCTTGCGGGCACCGCTGGTATCGATCGCCTTGCTGACTTTCACGGCACCCTTCGGAATATCCATAACCTGTATGCCATCGTTCGAGAGAGCAAGCGCCTTTTTATACCCGGGGGCAAAAACGAGCCTCGCCTCCAGGTTGGTTGTCTTCTTCTCCTTCAGGTCGAACATGGCGTGATTCCCTCCGGAACGATAATAGATATTGCCATTGATCATATGCAGGTCACCGTAATAACCGGCGGCTACAGGAAGCTCTGTCATTCTTATCTCGGTACGTTCAAACTTATAAGTTAGAGAGGCAGCCTCTTTCGGGTTATCTTCGCTCTTATCGGCTTTACTTTTACCGGTTTTACCCTTATCGGCTTTATCTTTACCATCTTTTGCCTCCTCCTGTTTGCCCTTGTCGCTTTTCACCTCATCGTTCTTGGGCTCAAAAATAGAGGGGGCATCTTCAGCCAGCGGAAGCACGTATATCTTACCCATGGTCGTGTAGACGTGGTTCCACTCCGTTCTGCCGTAAACGGGATTGAAGGTTCTGTCTGACGAGAAAAGCAGGTACTTGCCGTCATCGCTAAAGTTGGCGGAACCGGAGTTGTACCAATTGCTGGTTATCTGCCAACTGTCGTTGCTCCGCGTGTCGTACACCATGATCACGTTCATCTCCGGCAGGGGACGGGTATAGGTGATATAACGGCTATCCGGCGCCCAGTTGAAATTGGAGAAGCTGCTGACCCCCGACTTCTCGATAACCCGGTTATTGCCCGAAGCTACATCCAACAGGTTAAGGGTGTTGTCTTTCGCGCTCCAGAGGATCTTGCGGGAGTCGGGCGACCAAACGAAGTCGAAAATATAGCCCTTTATATTGGTCAGCTGCCTTGGGTTCAGCCCGTTCGCATCCACGTGATAGAGGTTGAACTCCCCATCTTTGTCCGATATGTAGACAAACCCGCTTCCATCGGGTGCCCATTGGGCGTTGAAGTCGTTAGCACCAGAGGAATTGGTAAGGTTGTACGTTACCCCTTCGCTACCCGGGAGAGAGAAGATATCCCCGCGTGCGGTAGCAAGAACCCGTTCCCCTTCGGGAGAGAGCGAGTGTTGACTTAAGTTTCTCGACAACTCTTTCCACTCGGGGTACGCGTACACCTGGTCGTTACCAATAAAAATGGTCAACTTTTCATTCTTCCCGGTTGCCGGGTTGTATTTATAGATGAATCCCCCGTTTTCGTACACCAGGGCATCGCTGCCCGCGGCGGGGAACTTGATATCATACTCATCAAAGTGGGTTAACTGGACTGTCTCTTTGCTGCCCGTATTATACCGGTAAAGGTTCATGTAATCATCTCTGTCGGATATATAGTAGATATCATCGCCTATCCACATCGGAATGATATCCTGATGGCGGTTGTCGGTAATACGATGCGACTGCCCACTTTGGGTATCGTAAACCCGGATATCGTCCGCCATACCCCCTTCGTACCGTTTCCAGGTACGGAACTCCCTGAATATATAGTTGTATGCCAACCGCGTGCCATCACCGTTGAACGAGCAAAAACCACTGTTTTCCAAAGGAATATACTCAGGCATGCCCCCATCGACCGAAATGGTCATCAGCTGCCCGGTGAAGTCGTTGAACGTGTAGCTGCGCGTGCGGTAGATAACGCTCTTCCCGTCCGGTGTCCAGCCGATGACAATATTGTTGGGGCCCATGCGGTCACCCACGTCATCCCTGCCAAGCGTAGCCGTGTAGGTCAGCCGTTTAGGTGCTCCCCCGGCGATGGGCATGGTGTACACTTCGGAGTTACCGTCGTACTGCGCGGTAAACGCGATGGTTTGCCCATCGGGTGAGATGCGGGGAAACAGCTCGTAGCCGATATGGGTGGTGAGGCGGCGGGCCATGCCCCCGTTCGCATTCACGATATAGATATCCCCGGCGTAGCCGAAGACGATATGGTTGCCTTGAATATGGGGGAAACGCATGAGGCGAGCCTCTGGCTGAGCCGATGCTTCATACTTTGTGGATGATTGCTGTACTGATGTGTGCTGCCGGGCGGATGTCGCTGGTCGCACAGATACTTCTTGCCGTGCTGATGCCCAGGAGGTGCATAGCAGCACGATGCCAATAAGGGTGAATAGGTAACGATAAGTCTGTTGCATACTATTTTCAATTTAGTTTCGTGATCTGTTTTAATAATGGTTTCAATCTCTCGGTGGTTGAATGTTTTGGTGTTTTGTTGCTGGCCTGTAAAAAGTGGAGTTGCCTCACTTCCGTCAACCAGGGGTTAAACGTGATTAGCTGCAGTTTCTCCCTCAACATCAACAGCGCCAGGTAGAGAATCTCGGTTAAACGTGAGGAGCCGCAGCGTATCCCCGTTAAATTCCACGTAGGAGAACAGGGTGATCCAGTCCCCCAACACGATTACGCGGGAAGTCTCCGCGATGGGAAGATCAAGTAAAATATGGCGGTGACCAAAGACGAAGTAGTCGATGCCGGGTTCCTCTTCCAGTTTCTCTTTCGCGAACCGGATCAAGTACTCCCGCTCCTCACCCAGGTAAGGGATGATGCCCCCGTTCTCGCGGCTGTGGCTCGACCAGGCATGTGCGAAGGGGATGGTCCACCTGGGGTGTATGGCTGAGAAGCATTTTCGCAGGAACTTGCTATGGAATATCCTTCGTAAGAAGCGAAAAGAGCGTGAGTTGTCGCCCAGCCCATCACCGTGCGCCAGGAAGAACCTCTTCCCCAAGACATCGATAACAAGGGGTTTATAGTGAAGGATCATCCCGCACTCCTCGGCAAGATAGTCAGTCAACCACAAGTCGTGATTCCCCGTGAAGAAATGAACCTCCACGCCCGAATCGGTCACCTCACCAATTTTACCGAGCAGGCGGGTGAACCCTTTCGGTACCACGTGCTTGTACTCGAACCAGTAGTCGAAAATATCACCCAGCAGGTAGATCGCGAGGGCGTCCCCTTTCACCTCGTCGAGCCAACGGCACAGCTTCCGCTCCGCATCCCTGGAATTAACATGGGACTTAGAGCCCAGGTGGGCATCGGCAAGAAAGTAAACCTTTTCCCTCACGTTTTGATCCATCGAACCTGTTTTTGAGTCATTCACGTTACCATATTCACGCTGTCCCTACTTCACACTGCCACGAACTCTTGTATTCCTTTGCAAAGCCGAGAAACACCATGCTACTCCAAGCTATTCACGCACCTATTCCTGTAGATATTCCCCTACATCAAGCCAAGTTCCAGCATCGCCTCCTCGCTCATCATCGACCGATCCCACGGCGGGTCAAACGTGAGGTCGATATTCACCCGCTTCACCTTTGGGATAGACTCCAACTTCATCTGCATATCCATCAGTATAAAATCGGCCATAGGGCAGGCGGGCGAGGTAAACGTCATCTGGATGGTCACGTTGTTCTCGGGATCGATATCCACGTCGTAAATCAATCCCAGATCGTAAACGTTCACGGGAATCTCCGGGTCGTACACCGTCCGGAGCATGGTCACCACCTTATCTTGCAGCGCTTGCAGCTCTTGATTCATAACAGAATGTTTTCTTTTGCCATGACTTGGGATGTTAGGCCTCAGAGAACCCCCTCATCAGCGAAGCTAAAGTAGGCATCACTGCCGATGATAATATGATCAAGCAGCACGATGTCCATGTATAGGGCGGCCTCCTTGAGTTTCTTGGTGATGCTGATATCTTGTGGGCTGGGAGCGAGGTTTCCGGAAGGGTGGTTATGCCCCAGGAAGAGGCCCGTCGCATACCTCGTGAGCGCTTCCCGGAGGATCAGGCGAACATCCACCACCGTCCCCGCGATACCGCCCCGACTTACCTGCAGGGTGGAGATCACCTGGTTGGAACGGTCAGTCAGCAACGCCCATGTCTCCTCGTGGTTCAGGTCGCCCAACAACGGCAGGAACTGCTCGTACGCATCCATGGAGGTGACGATCTTCTTCCGCGGCTCACCCGTCGTTTTCCGTCGCCGCCCTAATTCAAGCGCGGCAATGATGGTCACCGCCTTGGCGTGACCGATACCCCGATAGTTGTTCACCAGGTCGGCAACACCCATTCGGGCCAAACGGTTCAGGTCGTTGCCCGCCTCCAATAAGATCTCCTTGCTGAGCTCCACAGCGCTCTGCTTATCGTTGCCGGATCCAATAAGGATGGCCAGAAGCTCAGAATCGGACAAGGCAGACACCCCCTTCAAGAGAAGTTTCTCACGGGGACGATCCTCCTCAGCCCACTGCTTTATGCTCAGCTTACTCATTTCACCTGTTTACCTCACGTTTCTTTCGATGGTATCATGAAACGGGGACGGGGTTTGTCCCGTTCCACGGCCGCGATGCCGCTCACCTTACTCCCGTACCCTTTCCACGTAGTTGCCGGTCCGGGTATCTACCTTGATCTTTTCGCCCGTGTCGATAAACAGGGGCACGCGCACCTCGGCACCCGTCTCCAGCGTGGCCGGCTTCAGTGCGTTGGTCGCCGTATCGCCCCTGACGCCCGGCTCGGTGTAGGTCACCTCTAATACCACGTGTACCGGTAGCTCGGCCGTGAGGACGGATCCACTTTCCGCGTGGACCTGCACCTCCACGATATCACCCTCTTTCAGGAACTGAACTCCCTCGATCTGCTCGGCCGGTATCGGGAGCTGCTCGAAGGTCTCCGTGTTCATGAAGTGGTACCCCATATCGTCCTGGTACAAGTACTGATACGATCTACGCTCGATGCGCACCTCGTCCACCCGTACGCCCGAGCTAAATGTCTTATCCAGGACACGCCCGGTAGTCACGTTTTTTAATTTCGTGCGAACAAAAGCCGCACCTTTACCCGGTTTCACGTGCAGGAACTCCACGATAACATAAAATTGTCCATCCAGATCGATGCACATCCCATTCCTGAAATCAGCCGTTGTTGCCATAGGTTGTTGTTATAATGATAATTACTTGTTAATAAATTGCTCAGTTGAAGTTGCTTTCTATAACGCGAAAGTAGCCATTTCATCTGTTAAATACAAATGAAATGGCTACTCACGATCGGCCGGTTTACGACTACTTGAATGCTTATACCACTCTCATGGCATCAAGCACCAATTTCACGATAAAAAGAACGAATATCACCCACATGGCGATGGAAATACGCTTGAATTGTCCGCTCAGTGCCTTTAGGAATACGAACGAGAGCATACCAAACACGATCCCCTGAGCAATGCTGAACGCGAAAGGCATCATCACGATGGTAAGGAAAGCGGGCAGTGCCTCTGTCATATCCTCGAAATTGATCTTCACTACCGAAGTAATCATAAAGAGACCCACGATAATCAGGGCGGGGGCGGTAGCTGAAGCAGGTACCATCAAGAAGAGGGGTGCGAAAAACAGCGCCAGGGCAAACATGGTAGCGGTAGAAAACGAGGTGAGGCCGGTGCGTCCACCAGCAGCCACACCCGATGCGCTCTCCACGTAAGAGATGATGGTACTTGTCCCCAACATAGCGCCAACAGTAGTACCCAGTGCGTCGGCAAGTAGGGCCGGTTTCAATTGCGGGAAGTTACCATCCTTATCGGTAATCCCGATTTTTGAAGCGACGCCGATCAAGGTACCCACAGTATCGAACAGGTTCACGAACAAGAAGGTAAACACCACGATTAACATATCCAACGTGAAGATATGGCTCCAATCAAACTTGAGAAAGATGGGAGAGAGCGAGGGTGGAAGCGAGACCAAGCTGCCCTCGGGTACTTGTACAAGTCCCAGGGCAAGGGCGAAGAGCGTGGCCACCACGATCCCTATCAGAAAGGCACCATGCACCCTTTTGTAATACAACACCGCGGTAAGCACCAAGCCCAACAGCGCCACCCACACATGTTTGTCCGCCATGGAACCCAGCGCGAGCATCGTGTTCTCATCCCTCACGATCAGCCCCCCGTTTTGTAGTCCGACAAAGGTGATAAAGAGACCGATCCCTACCGGGATAGCATTTTTTATCGTGTTCGGGATGCTCCGCACGATCAGCTCACGAACATTGAAGAGGGTGAGCAACACGAAAATAACCCCTTCGATGAACACGGCGGTAAGGGCCATCTGCCATGAATACCCCAAGCCGATCACCACCGAAAAGGCAAAAAAGGAGTTCAGACCCATCCCGGGTGCCTGTGCGATGGGTAGGTTCGAGAAGAAAGCCATAAACAAGGTGGCCACTACGCTCGCGAGTGCCGTGGCCGTGAAAAGGGCAGCCCTGTCCATACCGGTCGCTCCCAATATATTGGGGTTCACCACTAGGATATACGACATGGTAAGGAACGTGATGAGACCGGCGATTAATTCCGTACGAACCGTCGTCTTGTTCTGCTTGAGTTTAAATATTTTCTCCAACATAATCTATATACTCTATTTCGTTTGATTTTCCGTTTTCCTGACTTTTATCTCATTAAAAGTCCCACTTGACAGCTATCGTGGGAATGGCCGCGAATTTCTCTAAACGGGCGAAGTTGTAACTCAACTCTATTTCGCTTCCGATAGAAAAATTGGATGTTAAGTTATACCAAATTTGTGGCTCGCTTAAAAAGATTACCCTCTTGCCTCCCTCTCCGGTTACGCGATTTTTGTTCGCGCTCCACACATCAGCAAATCCTCCCAAAGAGAGTTTTCCATTGGCAAGCGTAGAGTTCCACGTTACTGTCCATTGCAGGTCGTGGCTGCTCGTTTCGAAAGCATTTAACTTGTAGGCCACATAGGTTCCCATAAAGAAATTACCCAACTGAAACGGGTATTGAAAACCGGCAAGATAAGCACTCGGGATATAAAAGCCCGAACCCAAACCACCGTTATATTCAATATGTGGCATTAACGGGAAGTTTTTAATGGTAAATGTTCGGGAAATTTCGCCATAAACCGTGCCAATCCAACGTTTATCTCCCCCATTAAAGTCGAAATCGACGAACATGAAAGTCGAACCCCATTTATCGGGTTTAAACATCTCGAACGTGGCGGTAAGATAATTTTTGGAGCCCACTTCGTTGCCATACAGAGAGTTCCGCGGATCGAAATGCAACTGCAGGTTTTGCGCCTGAACCGCTCCCAGCAAACAAAACAGGGCAAGGAACAGAGTAATTTTACGTACCATAAAAAATTTACAAATAGAGGTTATTATACTTAATGATTTTCACACTCCACTCATCAAACTCAACACCCTGGTATTTTGGCCTATTTGTCCATCGTGCAACACCACGGGTACGAAAAACAACAAAAGTATTAAAAAAATGCAAAACAACAAACGACAAGTCTACTTTCCACTCTTTTCCCTCAGAATGGCGGTTCATACCGCATTAATTTGTATTTTTGCCTATAAGGAAACATAATGGAGATGAAGCATGATGCATGAGAAAGCCAAAGAGCTGGTCATTTACAACACGTTAAGCAGAACAAAAGAGCGATTTGAGCCACTGAACCCACCTTACGTGGGCATGTACGTTTGCGGTCCCACCGTGTACAACGATGTCCACCTGGGGAACAGCCGCACGTTCATCTCGTTCGACATGATATACCGGTACCTGATGCATTTAGGGTACAAGGTGCGTTACGTGCGCAATATCACCGATGCCGGTCACCTGGAGGGTGACCGCGACGAGGGAGACGATAAGTTCGCCAAGCAGGCCAAACTGGAGCAGTTAGAGCCGATGGAGATCGTGCAGAAGTACACCCTCGCCTTTCACGAGGTGCTTTCGTTGTTCAACACCCTCCCGCCGAGCATCGAGCCTACGGCGACAGGCCATATCCTGGAGCAGATCGAGATGATCAAGAAGATCATCGCGGGGGGGTACGCCTACGAGGTAGACGGGTCGGTCTACTTCGACGTGAAGAAGTATAGCGAAAAGTACGATTACGGTGTGCTGACCAACCGCAAGCTGGAGGAGCTGATGGAGGGTACCCGCGAGCTGGACGGTCAAGACGAGAAGCGGGGGCGCCTCGATTTCGCGCTGTGGATCAAGGCGAAGCCCGAAACGCTCATGCAGTGGCCCTCCCCGTGGGGATGGGGATTCCCGGGGTGGCACATCGAATGCTCGGCCATGAGCACCAAGTACCTAGGTACCCGCTTCGACATACATGGTGGAGGTATGGATTTGCAAGCAACGCACCACACCAACGAAATCGCCCAATCGGAAGCGTGCAACCACACCGACCCCGTGAAATACTGGGTGCACACCAACATGCTTACCGTTAATGGGGTACGCATGTCCAAAACGGCCGGCAACGGCTTCCTGCCCAAAGAGCTTTTCTCCGGCGATCACCCCTTGCTGGATAAGGGCTACTCGCCCATGACAGTGCGCTTTTTCATGGCGCAGGCCCACTACCGAAGCACGCTCGATTTCTCGAACGAAGCGCTTCAAGCCTCCGAGAAAGGATATAAAAGGCTGATGGAGAGCCTGTCGACCTTAGAAAAATTGGAGCCGTCAGACACGCCAACCCTCCAGATTGGCGACCTTGAGGCGAAGTGCTACGATGCTATGAACGACGACTTTAACTCTCCCGTTCTGATCGCGCACCTGTTCGAGGGGGTACGGATCATCAACTCCGTGAGCGATAAGACAGCGTCTATCGGTAAAGAGGAGCTCGAAACGCTAAAGCGGCTGATGCACACTTTCGTGTTCGATGTACTGGGATTAATAGACGAAACGAAAAGCGGGGTCGGAAGCGATGTGATCGAGGGATTGATGAAACTGATCCTCGATATCCGCAAAACAGCGAGGGAGAACAAGGATTGGGCCATGTCCGACAAGATACGGGACGAGTTGAAAGAGGCCGGGGTAGAGATTAAAGACACCAAGGATGGTGTCGAGTGGCGGCTATAAATAATATGTTACAATGCAAAACCAGTACAGGATTCTTCCACCCGAGGTGATTCAGACCACCGTGCAGCTACCCTCTTCGAAGAGCATAAGCAACCGGGCGCTTATCCTTAACGCCCTTAGCCTTAGCAACCAGTCGATAAAAAACCTCTCCGATTGCGAAGACACCCAGGTGCTTGTCGACGCGTTCAACTCCAACTCAAACGTTTTCGACGTCAAAGGTGCCGGAACGGCCATGCGGTTCCTGACCGCCTTCTTGGCCGGGATGGAGGGCGAATGGATATTGAAGGGATCCAAGCGAATGCACGAACGCCCTATCCAGCCACTGGTTGAAGCGCTGCAGGCGCTGGGGGCGGACATCGATTACATCGAAAAAGAGGGATTTCCACCCCTCAGAATAAGGGGCAAACAACTTAAAGGGGGTGAGATTTACTTGGCCGGCAACATCAGCTCGCAATTCATATCGGCACTGCTGATGGTGGCCCCGTTGATGGAAGAGGGGTTGCTGATGCATATCGAGAAAGAGGTGGTTTCCAGGCCCTACATCGACCTCACCATGAACATGATGGCCAAGTGCGGGGTAAACGCCAAGTGGCGTAACAACGATATCACGGTAAAACCGCAAAAGTACAAGCCGATCAAGCATGAGGTTGAGGCCGACTGGACAGCCGCCTCCTATTGGTATGAAATGGTGGCGATGCTGCCCGGGTCGGAAGTACACCTAAAGGGGCTGGAAAAATCAAGCCTACAGGGAGACTCGAACGTCACCTCCCTGTTCACCGAATTGGGGGTAAGTACCCGCTTCGTCAGTGATGGGATCGTGATACGAAACGTTAAACAGAAAACGAAGAAGTTCTTTCACGACTTCACGAAAGAGCCTGACTTAGCACAGACGCTTGCGGCTACCTGCTGCTTCCTTCGCGTACCCTTCCTGTTTTCAGGCGTCCAAAGCTTGAAAATCAAGGAGACCGACCGGATAGATGCACTCATCAACGAACTGAAAAAGTTGGGGTTCATGCTCCAGGAAAACGAAACCGGCATGCTCGAGTGGAGTGGTGAGCGCTGCGAACCCGAAGAGGATCCCGTGATAGACACCTACGACGACCACCGCATGGCCATGTCGATGGCTCCCGGTGCCATCACTTTCGGCTCGCTGCGAATGAATGACCCGCACGTGGTCTCAAAATCATACCCCAATTTCTGGAACGACTTGCAGCAAGCGGGATTCACCATTGAAAAGTAACGCGACCATGCAAATCGTCTACCTCTTTATCGGCCTCGTCCTCTTTTTTTTCGTCGCCCTCGCGATCACCAACCACGTACAACGTAAAAGAGGCAACACCAAGGAGCGGGAAACCGCCCCACCCCCCATCGATTTAAGCATCGGTTGTTGCGGTGCACACGAGGTATGCGAGAGGGCAAACCTGATTAAAGCGTCGAGGGAAAAGGCGGAACAGTTCAACGATGAAGAGCTGGACAATTACGCGCACCGTACCTCCCTCGAATACACTGAGGAAGAGGCAAAAGAGTTCCGTGAGGTATGAATGGTATCGAGTTATTACAATACGCGTTCTTCCGGAACGCGTTGCTGGGCAGCCTCTTAGCTAGCATCGCATGTGGTATCATCGGTACATACGTGGTCACCCGAAGGTTGGTATTCATCAGTGGAGGCATTACACACGCATCGTTCGGGGGATTGGGTATCGGCTTCTACTTTAACCTCCCTCCCATCCCCTCCGCCATGACCTTCTCAATCTTATCGGCGTTCGGCATCCAGTGGCTCTCCAGGAGACAGGGCGTACGGGAAGACTCCGCCATCGCGGTCTTCTGGTCATTAGGCATGGCCATCGGCATCGTGCTGACCTTCCTTTCACCCGGTTACGCCCCCAACCTTTCAGAGTACCTCTTCGGCAATATCCTAACCATCAGCCGCCGGGACATCATTGCCCTAGCTCTACTATCGGTCTTGCTGCTGCTCTTCTTCTCGTTCTGCTTCCGCGCAATCGTTTCGGTTTCGTTCGACACCGAGTTCGCCCGCACGCGCCGCTTACCCACCCAGTTTATCGAGTACGCGATGATGCTGTTTATAGCCGTTACCATCGTGCTGAGCATCCGCCTGGTGGGTATCGTCCTGCTGATGTCGCTGATCACGGTACCCCAAATGACCGCCAACCTGTTCACCGTGAACTACGCTAAAATCATCTCGCTCTCCATCCTGTTCAGTTTCGTGGGGTGCGTGGCAGGCCTCATCCTCTCCTACTACCTGAACGTACCCTCCGGCGCGTTCATCATCTTCGTGCTTATCGTGATGTTTTTCATCGCGAAAGCCATCCGAGCGATCGCAGCCTCAAAGCGCGTTCAAGGCTAACCCCAATCGTCGCAGCCTGTCCCAAGTAAAACCATAATTGTATCTTGAAGTACCATCGGGGATAACTCCCGCCCCAATAAAGCAATAAAAGTCGGTTTTTCGGGTTATATACATTAACAACCTTTATTGGTAGGTTTATCGTATTTTCTGCTTTCAAGTGCACACGAGACTCCATATCAACCTCCTCTTTACCGGGTGGGCCTGCCTCCTCTGCGCGGGATGCTCCCCCCTCGTGAATACCCGTGGTAGCCGGGCGTATCACGAGTTCACCACCCGTTACAACGTGTACCATAACGCGGAGAAGGCGTACCACGAGATACTGGACAAGCAGTTGGAAAGTTTCCAGGACGACTATACAGAACTGCTCCCGCTCTATCCTTCTCCACGGAGCACATCCGAAAGCGGCGGGGTGCGCTCTTTGGGGCGAGGGGGACCGTTCGATGGGGTAATCCAAAAAACCGAGAAGGCCATCCGGGAGCACTCCATCACGGCGAAACCGAGGCGAGATCCATCGGTTAGGTTGTCGCCCGAGTATCGGCGGTGGCTACAACAAAACGAGTTCAACCCGTTCATCCACAACGCCTGGCTACTGATGGGTAAAGCCCACTTACAAAACGGCCACCCCGAGAACGCGCTCACGGTATTCAACGAGGTGATACGCGTCTTTGGTCCCGAGAGCGATGCTGCACGAGAGGCGCGGGTCTGGATGGTGCGTGCCTACACCGAGCTGGGTAGGCTCCACGAGGCGGAGCAGGCCATCCACGCGTTAAAGCTCACGCCCCTGCCCTCCCATCTGGAAAAGGTGTTCTTAGAGGTGCAAGTCCAATACCTAATGGAAAAGGGGGAATATGCCGCGGCCATTCCCTTCCTGAGAGAGGCTATCAATAAGGAGAAGCGAATCAAACAGGTAAAGCGGTGGCAGTTCCTGTTGGGGCAGCTCCACACGCTGGTGGGCGAAACCGAAACGGCACGACAAACCTTCACCCGCTTAAAGAAGCTCGACACCCCAAAGGAAATGCTTCAGCAGACCATAGCCTATCAAGCGGCATTAACCTCCGATAGCGACTCCCTGTTCCACGCCCTGAAAAGCAGCCTCGTGGAGACGGCTACGCTAGCATATACGACAACACCAGCCGGGCAGTTCACCAGCGACAGCGTGAACCTACGCCCCCTGCCCCAATCCTACGCTACCCTGTTTCAACCAGACGCATCAGCGTCCACCCCCTACCGCGATGGTCACTGGGATTTCTTCCGAACCCGATGGGAGCGGGGGGCGATCGACCTTCCCAAAAGCGATAGCGGTAGCCTACCGATAAGTGCAGCGGTTCAATTCAGTAGCGACAGGGATACTGTCCACCTGCTCCTGCTCATGCCCAAACAGAATAACTGGGACAGGGAGCAACTCCTATACGCCGTGGCCGATTACACCTTTAGCCGCTATCAACTCCGCTCGTTCGATTTCACGCTCATCCCGTTGCCTCACGGGGAAGCCCTCGCCATACACCCCTTCCGAACGTACGACGACGCGATACGGTACGCCCATGACATGGAACAGGAGTCGCCGCTCATGATGAGCCGCCCGGAAAAGATACAGGCCATACCGATCTCGGAGAGCAACCTTGCCCTCCTACAACAAGGCGCATCAATGGACGACTACCTGCTCCTCGTGGAGAGCCGCATCATTTCGCCTGGAAAAGGGTCACCAACTGAGGAAAAGACCGTACCTTTGAAGGCGGAAAAGAGTGTTTCACCAGGAACAACAACGCGTAACAGCGTACTGGAACGGGCAGAACGAGCAGAACGCACTGATTCCACGACGGAGGCCGAGAAACTCGCTGTCGAACCGAAAGTCATGGAAGAGGTCGCACCAAAAGCGACAGAGGAGGTTGCTCCGGAGGCTGTGCAAGAAATTACCCCGAAAGCTGCAGATGAGATTGCTACAAAAACCCTGGAGCATGCCGTTCCAAGTGAGTCAGGCACCCGGTACGCACCCGTTTCACCCGAGGAGTTGAAGCTGCGCCTTCAGCAGAAAGAGACGGAAGCGCTTAGCCAAACTGGTAGCTCAACCAACCAAAAAAGCCGCGCGCGACTGCTAAAAGAGAAGGAGCGGGAACGAAAAAAGCGCCTTCAACAACAACAGGGAGAGCTGAAAAAGCGTCAAAAAGAGCGAGAGAAACTACTCAAGCAGCGAGAGAAAGAGAGGAAGCGAACAATCAAATCGCAGTAAAGGTGGAAGCTGAGCGACAAACAACGACCAAAAAAGTAAAAAACGATACATTACCAAACATATGAACAACACCAAGATCAAGCCAATTGTTTTCGCGACCCACAACGCGAACAAGCTTGCCGAGATACGGGAAATCGCGAGGGGAGAGGTAGAGGTGCTGGGACTCACCGATATCGGTTGTCACGACGAGATCGATGAAACGGGCAATACCCTCGAAGAGAACGCGCTCATAAAAGCGAGGCAGGTGAAAGAGCGGTACGGGTACGACTGCTTCGCCGATGATACCGGGCTGGAAGTGGACGCGCTGAACGGCGTGCCCGGCATCTATTCCGCCCGTTACGCCGGCCCATCGTGCGACTCGGAGGCGAACATGCAAAAGATGCTCACGGTGTTGCAGGGGATTGACGACCGATCGGCACAATTCCGCACCGTGATCGCCCTGGTGGCAAATGACGAAGAACATCTCTTCGAGGGAATCATCAGGGGGCAGATCACACGTGAAAAGCGAGGCAACAAGGGGTTCGGGTATGATCCGATCTTCGTACCTGAAGGGTACGACCTCACGTTTGCTGAGATGGAGGCATCGGTCAAGAACCGGGTCAGCCACCGCGCACTCGCCATGGCCAAGCTGATCGAGTTTCTTTTAATAAGGAAAAATCGTTACCTTTGAGACTGAAACCTTCACATTAAAAAACTATTCGCTATGGCATCCAACATTCGCACAGGCATCATCGGCTACGGGCTCTCCGGCCGCGTTTTTCACGCCCCCTTCATCGACGTGGTCGAAGGATACGAACTCTCCAAGATAAGCACCGCGAATCCCGAGCGGATGGCGTTAGCTAAAGAGCGGTACCCCTCCACCGAGATCGTACCCGGTGGCAAAGAGATCATCGAGGATCCCAACATCGACCTGGTGCTGGTCACCTCGCCCAATACCGACCACTTCCGTTGGGCAAAAGAGGCGCTCCTCGCGGGGAAGCACGCGGTGGTCGAAAAGCCATTCACCATTGACGTGGCGGAAGCCGATGAGCTGATCGACATTGCGAAGAGACAGAAAAAAATCCTTACCGTCTACCATAACCGCCGCTTCACGAGCGACACCAAAACGGTCAAGAGGCTGCTCGACAGCGGGTTGCTGGGAGAGATCGTCGACTACGAGACCCATTTCGATCGATTCCGCCTCGATCCTCGCCCCCGTGGTGCATGGCGCGAAGAAGCACTACCCGGTTCGGGGATTTTCTACGACCTGGGATCGCACCTGATCGATCAGGCGCTCTGGTTCTTCGGTATGCCAACGGCCGTCACCGCCGAGATTAACAGCCAGCGTCCATGGGCGCAGATGGACGACCACTTCGACGTCCGCCTGCATTACCCAACATTCACCGCGACCCTGAAATCGGGCATGATCTGCCGCCGACCGGGTCCCACCTACCTGCTGCACGGGAGAAACGGGTCGTTCGTGAAGTATGGGCTTGACGTACAGGAAGCCACGCTCGATGGCGGTGCCAAGCCCATCGGGAAAGAGTGGGGCCGCGAGCCAGAAGAGATTTGGGGAACCCTCAACGTAGAATACAAGGGGGTAAAGATCCAGGGAAAAATAGAGAGTGAACATGGCGATTATCGGGAATACTTCATCAACCTCCGTGATGCCATCCACGGGAAAGCGGAACTCGCGGTAAAGCCTGAAGAGGCCCGCGAAGTGATGCGCATCATTGAACTCGCGTTCCAAAGCAGCGAAGAAAAAAGAACCATCGAAGTCAAGTAATACTCATTAATAGTAAAGGTACAGATTATGGGACACGATGCACTTAAGTTAGAACTCATCGAGTGGCTTGTCCGGCTTGAAGACGATGAAGTGATCCGTTACCTTAAAACAGTAAAGGATAACGAACAGGATCATGATTGGTGGAACACATTGACCGATGAACAGAAGGAAGGAATCGAAAGAGGACTAAGAGATATTGATGAGGGACGAACCGTTCCACACGAAGAGGTAAAGCATCGCAAATAAAATCTACATCAAAAACAATGACTCGGCTAGAAAAACAGTTCTCCAACTATTTCCACGCGCACTACCGCCCGCTTTGCCTCCACGCCCTGCACTTCATGGCTGACGTGAAGGAAGAATAGGTAGAGCGTGCAAAAATGGAAGTGCGAATTACTCAGAATAGTACGCCTCCAGCTTGACGACTACTTCATTGAGTCGTGCGACCGCGGCAGCAGCAATTTTATCGGAAGCGCCTCGCTTGAACAGCTGCGTATACCTTTTGTCAACCAGGATGTCTTTCCCGGAAAACATTGTTAAATTGAGGTTGCGAGGGGACTCTTGCTGCCTTTCAAAATAGCTCTTCTCCATAAACTGGATGTTGCTAATAGAGAGGTCACAAGAAGCATCCCGATACGCGAAAGAGATATCGTAGGTCATGTACATACCAAACACGTGGAGCACGCTGGATTCAATATCCAGGTAATCGGTAACCCTACATACCACGGTATCCTCGGTATTCTTCAAGAAAGCTCCCTTGTAAGGATTCAGCTCGCGATCCATGAAAAAGTAGGTGCGGGTAAGATACTCTTTCTTATCGATGTCCACATCAAAGCAGTAGGTGAACGTGACCTCTTCGCCCACCACGGGGATAGAGTCAGTTGAGAAAGGAATTGACCGCGCGTAACCCGTCAAGGTACAAAGCCAAAGTACTACCATACCAAACGTCACGCCAACAGTTCTCCTTTTTGAAAATAGTTGAGTAGCCATAGATTCAAATTTTATTGTTGAAACAAAAATAGAAAAAAAAACGATGCGCAATCGATTTTTCCCCTTGCACTTGTGAAAAGCGGTTTTTTCATGTACTTTTGGGAAAATAATACAAACAGCAATATGAAACAAGATTTTCAACGTACCCGCACCGAGAGCGACCTAATTGGTCCCATGGAGGTGCCCAACGACGCGTTATACGGGATTCAAACCTTGCGCGGTATCAACAACTTTCGCATCAGCCACTTCAAACTTCACGATTACCCGCTATTTATCAAGGGCCTTGGCATCACCAAAAAGGCGGCCGCCATCGCGAACCACGAGTTGGACCTACTGCCCGATCCGTTGGCCAATGCCATCCTTCAAGCTTGTGACGAGGTGATCGAGGGAAAACACGACAAGGAGTTCCCTGTGGATATGATTCAAGGAGGCGCGGGTACCAGCACCAATATGAATGCCAACGAGGTAATCGCTAACCGTGCGCTGGAGATCATGGGGCACCCGCGGGGAGCGTACGAGCATTGCTCGCCCAACGACCACGTGAACCTTTCGCAGTCCACCAATGACGCATACCCCACCGCCATCCGGATCGGCCTTTACTACACCCACCTGGAGCTATTAAAACACCTCAAGGAGCTGATCGCCTCTTTCCGGAAAAAAGAGGAAGAGTTCGCCTCGATCATCAAGATGGGGCGCACGCAAATGCAAGATGCGGTACCGATGACGTTGGGGCAAACGTTCGGCGGTTTCGCCAGCATCCTAAACGACGAGATAGCCAACCTCGAGTTCGCGGCGAAAGAGCTCCTGACGGTCAACATGGGAGCTACCGCCATTGGAACGGGGATATGCTCCGTACCCGGTTACGCCGAGAAGTGCGTGGCCGCCCTCTCCAGGGTAACCGGTTTTGAGTTCAAGTTGTCGCCCGACCTAGTTGCCGCCACCTCCGATACCTCCTCCATGATTGGTTACTCCTCCGCCATGAAGCGCGTAGCAGCCAAGATGAACATTATCTGCAACGACCTGCGTCTGCTCTCCTCAGGACCCCGATGCGGATTCAACGAGATCAACCTTCCGCCCATGCAACCCGGATCGTCCATCATGCCCGGGAAGGTCAACCCCGTGATTCCCGAGGTAATGAACCAGATCGCCTACAAGGTGATCGGGAACGATCTGTGCGTGACCATGAGTGGTGAGGCGGTACAGCTGGAGTTGAACGCCATGGAGCCGGTTATGGCGCAATGCTGCTTCGAGTCAGCCGAGCTACTGATGAACGGGTTCGACACCCTCCGCGTACGTTGCATCGATGGGATCACGGCCAACGAGGAGGTGTGCAAAGGGTACGTCCACAACAGCATCGGTATCGTCACCTCCCTGAACCCCATTATTGGCTACAAGAACTCCACCAACATTGCCAAAGAGGCAATGCAAACCGGTCGGGGAGTATACGAGTTGATCCTGGAACACGACATCTTATCGAAGGAGGAGCTCGATACCATCCTGGCCCCGGAAAACATGATCCGGCCTGTACAACTCAATATCAAGCCAAAAAAGAAAGGTTAAACTTCCTCCAAACCCAATCAGCATGCGTAATCCTATCTGCCTAACCATCGGCATCTTACTTTCAACCATCCTCGTTTTCTCCCAGAAGAAGCCGCTGGACCACT
The DNA here is from genome assembly GCA_023622765.1 of Bacteroidota bacterium. GTDB lineage: Bacteria > Bacteroidota > Bacteroidia > Bacteroidales > Dysgonomonadaceae > Proteiniphilum. Next base: position 43,198 of record JAMNYO010000006.1, read on the forward strand.
CCGTGTACGATGGCTGGAAGAGTCTCCAGGGCACCGCCATCAGCAACGATGGCAAGGTGGTGGCCGCCCTGATCGCCCCGCAGGAGGGTGATACTACCCTTTTCATCCATCAGATCGAGAGCAAAGAGAAAAAGGCAGTCATTCGGGTTAAACAAGTGCCTCCTGCTCAACTCCGAGTCAACAATAAGCGACCCTTTATGGCTACTCCAAACGCCACCTTTCATCGGGTTAACCGCTTCACCCTCTCCACGGATGGGCAATGGACGGTAGGCCTGTTAAAAGCCCCGTTAGCCGAGCGGCGCCAGGCCCGCATCGATAAGAAGAAAAAGGAGGAACTGCCCAAGGACTCGCTGTTAATCGTGGACAACCGTTCATTCGACGTTCACAAAATCCCCAACATCACCTCCTATAAAACCGCAAGGGAGATGAACCGCCACGTGGCTTACTCTCTCACCCTGCCCAAAGACACCACCCGGAAAGAGAACAAGGAAAAAAAGGCGGTCATCCTAAGGGATCTGGTAAGTCAACAAGAGGACACGCTGTACAACGTGAAAGAGCATATTTTCAATCGGTGGGGTAATGCTTTCGCGGTCATCATCCAACCTGAAGATAAAGATAGCACCGACCTGCGCCGGGTGGAGTTTTTCGATTTGGTGAACAATACGCGTAAAACCATTTCAAGCGACCCGAAAGAGTACAAGTCGCTCGTGTTCGATGAGGTTGGCGGACAACTTGCCTACCTTGCCACAGGTGATACCTCCAAGGTGGAGCAGAAGGAGTATGCGCTGCGTTACTATAGCGTAGGAAGCGATTCCGCCAGCATCTTAGTCGACCGTTCAGCATCAGGCTTACCCGAGGGATGGATCTTCAATGAGCACGCCTCCCCCTCGTTCAGCAAGAATGGCGAGCGAATACTTATCGGGGCAGCACCTAAGCAGCCACCTAAAGACACCACGATTGTCGACTTCGAGATGGCGAAGCTGGACATCTGGCACTGGAGAGACCCGCTAATTCAGCCCCAACAGCTGAAGGATCTAAAAGACGAGGAGCGCCGCACCTACATCGGCATCGTCCGTCCGGACCGACCGAACCACTTTACCGTCATCGCCAACGAGACGATGCCTAACGCCGCCATTGCAGACGAAGGGAACGGCCGGTACGCCCTACTTAGCTCCAACCTCCCCTACTTGGTAGAAAACACGTGGGACCTTTTGGCGAAGTACGACGTGTGGGTGATGGACTTAGAGACGAATAACCTTCACGAGGTTGCCAAACCACTCATGGCGAGGCCGATGCTATCACCACGAGGTAACTACCTCTACTGGTGGGATAGCTATAGTCTGGAGTGGTTCGTGTATGATATCGCTTCCCGTTCTACCCGAAGCCTTACCGGTGAAATTCCCGTGAACTTCTGGAATGAGAAAAACGATGTACCCCGTGCCCCCGGTGCATACGGGATTGCCGCCTGGGGAGAGAACGATGAATATATCCTTATCTACGATGCGTTCGACCTATGGAAGGTAGATCCTAAAGGGACGAAGCGAGCAGAGAACGTTACCGCCCACGCGGGCCGCTCTGACTCCATCACCTTCCGGTACGTTCAAACCGATCCCGATAAACGGTTTATCGAAAAGGGCGACCTCCTCCTGCTTTCGGCGTTCAACAACAAGAGCAAAGAGTGGGGTTACTACACCCTCAAGCAGTCAGGTCGTACCCCTTTGCAAAAGAGGGAGATGGGAGGGTTCACCTACTCCGGCCTACAGAAAGCCAAGGAGAGCGACCTGCTAATCTACCAAAAGAGCAACTTCAACACCTCGCCCAACCTCCATGTGACAGCCGATTTGTGGAAAACCTCTAGAAAGCTCACCGATATCAACCCCCAGATGGAGCAATACAACTGGGGCACGGCTGAGCTCTTCTCGTGGACCTCCTACGCCGACGTGCCGTTAGAGGGCATTCTCTATAAGCCAGAGGATTTTGATCCCGCGAAAAAGTACCCGGTTATGATCTACTTCTACGAGAAGCATTCCGACGAGCTTTACCGCTACTTCACTCCGGCACCGAGCCGCTCCACGGTAAACATCCCGTTTTTCGTGAGTCGCGGGTACCTCGTCTTCACCCCCGATATCCACTACACGGTAGGTCAGCCGGGGGAAGACGCTTATAACGCGATCGTCTCCGGGGCAGAAACACTGGCAAAGAACGAGTGGGTGGATAGTGAAAACATGGCGATCCAAGGGCAAAGCTGGGGAGGCTACCAAGTCGCCTACCTAGTCACCCGCACCGATATGTTCAAAGCTGCTGGTGCGGGCGCACCCGTCTCGAACATGACTAGCGCCTACGGAGGCATACGATGGGAATCCGGAAGAAGCCGCCAATCCCAGTATGAACAGACACAATCCCGCTTAGGCTATGCAATGAGCGACTCCCTGGAGGTGTACATACGAAACTCTCCTGTCTTCTTCGCCGACAAGATCACCACTCCCCTGCTTATCATGCACAATGACAACGACGGGGCGGTACCCTGGTACCAGGGGATCGAGCTCTTCATGACTATGCGCCGCCTAAATAAGCCGGTATGGATGCTGCAGTACAACAACGAGGAGCACAACCTCCTGCATCGGCGCAACAGCAAAGACCTCTCTATCCGCTTGCAGCAGTTCTTCGACCACTACCTAAAGGGAGAACCTGCACCGGAATGGATGACCAAGGGAATACCCGCGATCGAGAAAGGAAAAACGTGGGGATACGGGTATTAATATCCCCGCTGCCGCATTGCCTCGAAGGTAAGCACGGCCGTAGAGACCGACACGTTTAATGAATCGATCTTCCCCCGCATGGGGATCTTGATGCGCTTTGTCGCGTTATCAATCCAAAAGTCGGTCAACCCCTCTGCCTCCGTGCCCATCACGATAGCAGAAGGAGCGGTGAAATCGACATCCTGGTACCACTCGGCCGCTTGCAACTCAGCCGCGTACGAAGCTATACCGTTCTCCCGGAGCCACTCCAACGCCTCTGCTGACGTACATCGAGCGGTCTGCACGGTGAAAAGCGTTCCGATGCTTGAGCGCACTACGTTGGGGTTGTAGAGATCCGTCCTCGGGTCACACACCACCACCGCGTCTACCCCGGCAGCATCGGCCGTCCTCAGTACCGCACCCAGGTTACCCGGCTTCTCCACCGCCTCCAGGATAATCACGAACGGGTTCGGACTCAGTTTCAGGTCGCTCAGCCCATGCTCCTTGGGCCTGGCCAGCGCCACCACGCCATCGGAGTTCTCCCGGTAAACCATCTTCCGAAACACCTCGTGGGACACCTCCGCGATCGTCTTCTCAGGAATCGCGGTCAACACCCCCGGGTAGCGGGTAGTGGCGAACAACTCCCGGCAAACATACAACTCTACAACCTCATAACCCCCTTCCAGAGCCAGTGAGAGCTCCCTAGCCCCCTCGATAACGAAGCGTTGCTGCTCCATGCGCTCTCTCGCCTTCGACAGTTTCACCACGTTCTTGATAGATGGGTTTTGCAAGCTAGTGATCATTCTTCTCTCTTATTGAAGGTAAACCGTTCACAACCATATTCTACATTCAACAAATCCCCAGCAATTTCAGCTTTAAATATCGATTGTACATGTTGTAGCATCGCACGGGATTAACGGGGAGATTATCCAACCCTACAGGTTTCATTTTTGTACAATCGTGTCATCACATGGGACGACTCGTACGAAAGCGTAAGGCGTTCTTGCTTGGCTTCCCGAACTCCCGCACCGATGCCTCTTCGATCGCCACCTTCCACACCTTCACGTTCTTCACGGCGGGATCTGAGTAGCTGAACTCGCGGCCCGTGTAGTGGTGCATGATCCGGTTCAGCGCCCGCACCTTCTCCTCGTGATCCTCTTCAAATTGCACCCTACCATAACAGATCACGCTTTCGCCTTGCAACCGGTAGCTGCAGGCCACCTCCTCGTGTTGCCACGACAGCGCGGTAAAGGTGGAAAAGGTGATGCAGACCAGCGGGTTCTTCTCCAGGATAGTGATGGAGCGACCCTCCTGCGCGGAGTGCAGGTAGATTACCCCCTCCTCGTACCCGAAGTTCATCGGGATCACGTACGGCACGCCCTCCTCATCCACCATCCCCACGTTGCAGAGGGTACACTCCTTGATGACGCGTTCCACATGCTCTCGTTCTTCTATACTCTTCAGACCCATACTTATCAATTAGCAATTAGCAATTAGCAATTAGCAATGAACAATTGGCAATCCCGTTGGGATTAAGGGTTGGGTTGTCTTTTGCAACCCAACAGTTCGTATACACTCCAGTGAAAACAATCTCACCGGTTAAGAGTCTTTGGCGTAGTAGAGGGGCCATCGACCGTGAGCACCCCGTTCTCATCGATCATCATCTCGTCGATAAAAACCACCCGCTCATTGCCCGTCTTCTCGGTCCGCCCGTGGTACACGCAGTACATCTTGGTGCTATCGCTCGACCAAAACACCATGTTATGCCCCGTACCGGTTACTTCGCCCCCTTGCTCGGTGTTCTTCTCCAGCACCGGGTTATTAGCCGCTTTGGTAAACGGCCCCAGCGGATGATCGGCCGTGGCGTATCCCACCGCGTAATGCTCTCCCCCAAAGTAGTTTGCCGAATACATCATGTAGATCTTGCCGTTATGCTCAAAGGCAAACGACCCCTCGGTCCACCGTCGGTTCACCTCACCGCTCGTCACCGACCGGCTCTCCCACTCCGTCTGCGGGTCGTCGATGGAGGAAGGTGGCTGGAGGAGCAACACCGGCTCGCCGATTACCGTCGTGAAGTCGTTCGATATCTCCACACCGTACACCCAGCTCTCCTCGATCTCGTCGAAAAGGCCCTGCGCCCGTGCCCATTCGGCCACCTCGCTCTCCACCGGGTGCTTGTAGCAGCAGCGGGAGTAGTAGAGATAGGTTCTCCCCTCGTGCCGCAGGATATTCGCATCGATTACCGGGTAGCCCGGGTCGAACAGCGGCACATCCGAGATTTCCATGAAAGGTCCTGTTGGCTCATCCGCCACCGCCACCCCAATCCTGAAGTTCTCCAGCTCATCCGTGGGGTTCACCCTCCAGTCGGCACTAAAAAACATCCAATACTTACCGTCTATCTCGTACACCTCCGGTGCCCAGTGATTAAATATCGTCCACGAACCGGATTGAAAACCCGTGTACACCTCTCCCACGAACTCCCAGTCGACCAGGTTTTCGGAGCGATACGCCGCGAACCCCCTTTCCACTTCACCCGTGCCGTACAGGTAATAGTACCCGTCCGATGCCGGCAGGATAAACGGGTCACCCAAAGCCACCGGCAGCGGGTTCGTGTAGGTCACCTTGCCTGGCCTACCCTTACCCTTCGGGTTACAGGCAGCCAGCGATACCAACAAAAACAACCCTACAAGAAGGTAAGTCAAAAGCATTATTCCCGTTAAAGCTTTTCTCGAAGGAACCCCTTTAGCGGAAAACATTCCCGTGAAAGTCGGTTGAAATAACCATTTTTTATTCATATCGTTTTTTTTCTATTCACTTTTTTCTATTCACTTTTTTCTTCCCGTGAATGCCAAGGTTGCGCACTCAGCTATTCCCTCGCATACCAGTCTCCATTGCATTTCTCTCAATGGCAAAAATACCATTATCGATGCAATAATCCTCTTTTCCAAGAGAATTAATTGCCAAAAGCCTCTACTTTGAAAGGAAATGGTGATTGTTACTTAACGTAAACGGTGGATTGTTACTTTATGGTAAAAGTGAATTGTTGAAGTAGATGAGGGATTAAAAGATTATTTTGTATTTTTGTCTTGTATATATCTAGTGAGTACTGTGTCTGTTTTGACAGTTACAATTTCATGATACATCTCTATTGAAATTCATTTTTGATGATAATTGTAAAAATCTAATATATCAGTATTAAATGTCTCCATCACCAAAAACAACCATTAAAGATATTGCCAAAGCATTGGGCGTTTCCGTTGCTACCGTGTCCAGGGCTTTAAATGGAAGTCATGAGGTACATCCTCTTACCCAGGAGAAAGTTTTGGCCAAAGCTAAAGAATTGCGATACAAACCAAATATTCAAGCACGTAACTTATTAAAGAGGCGAAGCAACTTAATAGGTGTTGTCGTCCCAGAGTTTATAACATTTTTTTTTCCTGAGATAATTATTGGAATTCAAGAAGTCGTTAACAAACTGGGGTATCAGGTATTAATTTCACAATCCAATGAATCCTCTATTCAGGAAGCCAAAAACGTAGAAATACTCGAAGCAAGCATGGTAGAGGGTATTATAGTTTCCGTGGCCAAAGATTGCGGAAACGTTGATTTATACAAACGCCTTATTAACGAGCGAATGCCTATCGTATTTGTAAATAGGGTTATTTCTGAATTGCAGGCAAGCCAAGTTGTTATTGATGACCGTAAATGGGCATTTAAAGTGACCGAACACTTAATTAAATGTGGCTATAGCAGAATAGCCCATTTGGCTGGCAACAATCACCTATCAGTAACCAAAGAACGTCTGCAAGGCTACAAGGATGCCCTTGGTGCTTATGGAATTGAAGTACAGGATAAATTGATCATGTATGTAGGTGTTCAACAAGATAGAGCTAAAGCAGGTATTAATTACCTGATGAATCTGAAAAATAAACCAGATGCCATTTTCGCAATTAACGATCCTATAGCAGTAGGTTGTATGTTAGAACTAAAAAAGCGGGGAATTAGAATCCCCGAAGACATTGCGATTGCTGGATTTTCTGAATCTCCGATCGGCAGAATCATGAACCTTACAAGCGTTTTTCAACCCACGTTCGAGATAGGAAGGAAAGCGGCAGAGTTATTGTTAAAGCAAATCAAAGATAGAAACGCAGCGTTTGAAACCATCACGCTTGACGCAAAATTAAATATCCGTCACTCAACGCTCCCTTTGCATAAAAGACCTTAATGCCTCCCTGTTAACCTAATAATACATTACCCCCACTCTTCTTCACAGTACCTCACGAACACTCAACATCTCTTTTCTACACTCTATTATTGTCGTGCAAAGTAGTACTTACATGTTATTTTGTAAACGTTTGCAGAGATATTGTGTTAAAAACTTCTACTTCGTTCACTTAGGATATACCTTTATTAATCTGTAGAAAGTGTAACATATGTTTTGCATGATTAACATGAATGGCTGTTAGACCTTTCACAAAAATACGGTGTATGTTGCTGACTTTTAAGTCATGTTAAATAAGAGGAATCTTAACCAATGGGATACACTTACAAAAGAAATGAAAATTTCTGGACATTTCTCAAATAATAAAACCGATGAATGTTTTAGATGTCTTAACTATTATTGTTTTTTCAACAGGGGTTCTGCTTGTAGGACTTTCCTTTACCCGTAAAGGAAAGAACATGAAGTCATTTTTTGCTGCGGGGGGTGCGGTTCCATGGGGCATAAGTGGTTTATCTCTTTTCATGGGGTTTTTTTCTGCCGGCACCTTTGTCGTCTGGGGGGCAATAGCCTACTCTCTGGGTTGGGTATCAATAACCATCCAGTGGACCATGGCGATAGCCGGTTTTGTCGTTGGTTTTTTCATTGCCCCGCGATGGCACAGAACAGGTATTCTTACAGCTGCTGAATACATCAATAAAAGGTTAGGTGAGAAAACGCAAAAGGCCTATACCTATATTTTTCTTTTTATTTCAATCTTTACAACTGGCTCATTTCTATACCCAGTTGGAAAAATCATCGAAGTATCAACGGGGTTACCTTTAAACACGAGCATCATTTTACTGGGCTTTATTTGCATATTATACGTGTCTGCGGGTGGGTTATGGGCTGTTGTTTCTACGGACGTAATTCAGTTTATCGTACTCACTGCTGCCGTGTTAATTGTTGTTCCACTCTCATTTGACAAGATTGGTGGAGTACTGAATTTTATCAATTCGGCCTCCGATGGATTTTTCAACCTTTTCAACGGTGAATATACTATTTGGTTCGTAGTCGCATTTGGCATATATAACGCCATATTTATTGGAGGTAACTGGGCATACGTACAGCGCTACACGAGTGTGAAAAGCAAAAACGATTCGCAAAAGGTTGGCTGGTTATTTGGTTGCTTGTATGTTATTAGTCCCGTTCTGTGGATGCTTCCTCCCATGATATACAAAATCTTGAATCCCGGTTTATCGAACCTTGAGGGTGAAGGGGCTTATTTACTCATGTGCAAAGAGGTGTTGCCGTCAGGACTATTGGGCATGATGCTTGCTGGGATGATTTTTGCAACTGCAAGTTCGTTAAACGCCAACTTGAACATTTCTTCAGGAGTTGTTACGAACGATATATTCAAACGATTAAAGCCAGGTAGCCCGGATAAAACGCTTATGAGGGTAGCCAGGATTTCAACAATTATTTTCGGCTTTCTGGCCATTGCGGTTGCCCTGCTTGTCCCACTAATGGGTGGAATAGTTAACGTGGTGATTAGTATCGCCGCACTGACAGGTGTACCATTATACTTGCCCATTATATGGTCTCTTTTTTCCAAAAGGCAAACGGGTAAAACGGTACTTACAACCACCTTATTAAGTCTTGTAATAAATGGTTTGTTCAAGTTCGTATCGCCTCGGCTATTTGGTTTTGAACTTGATCGGGCCGAAGAGATGATACTTGGCGTTGCTTTTCCGGCAATATGCTTGTCCTTTTTTGAACTATATTTCAAAATAACGAATCGAGTTTCCGATCGGTACGTTAATTATCAGAGGATGGAGCGGGATGTCGCATTCAGAAAACAAAACCTTACCCACGAAGAAGAGCTAACACAAAAAAAAGAAAATGATTTCGGTAGAAAAGTGATTGGGACAGCTATCCTTTTCGTAGGAGTAGCCATCGCAATTCTGAGCTTGCTTGCAAAAAGCAGATTGGAGATTGTTTTGCCGATAGTTGCACTGATCTCTTTAATCGGGGTATTTCTGTGCCTGAAAAAGAATCCTCTTAAAAGCGAGATGTGATCCCAAACAGATAGTATAAAAATTATAAAGTAAAAAACTGGTTATGGTAGAAAGTATTTTTACAGGGGGGGGACGTTCGAACAAAAGGGAACAGGTAGAGGTGGACTTCGTCGTGGCGGGTGGCGGAATGGCCGGTGTGTGCGCAGCCATCGCTGCGTCACGAGCGGGAGTGAAAGTTGCTTTGGTGCAAGATCGTCCAGTATTGGGCGGTAATGCTTCGAGCGAAATTAGGTTGTGGGTGTTGGGGGCAACTTCGCATATGGGTAACAATAACCGATGGGCACGGGAAGGGGGTATCATTGATGAGATATTGGTAGAAAACACCTTCAGAAACAGGGAAGGGAACCCAGTTCTTTTCGACACAGTACTACTAGACAAGGTGCTTGCTGAAGAGAATATCTTACTATTCCTAAACACAACAATTTTCGCAGTGGAGAAAACTGATACGAATAAGATAACTTCAGTAATGGCCTTTAATTCTCAGAACGGTACGGAATACCTCTTTCGAGGAAAATACTTCTGTGATGCAACGGGAGATGGCTTGGTCGCATTCCTTTCCGGAGCGACCTACAGAGTTGGTGCAGAGGATAAGGATGAGTTCAACGAAAAGTTTGCTCCCGACAAAAAATCTTACGGTGAAAAACTCGGACACTCCATCATCTTTTACACCAAGGACACTGGAAAACCAGTCGATTTCATTCCGCCAAGATTTGCCATTAGCAAGGAAGAGATAGCAAAGCGCATCAACAGGGTCAATAATTCCAATTATTTCAACCCGAAACAACAAGGTTGCAAATACTGGTGGATTGAATACGGAGGTCGCCTAGATACCATTTACGAGGCAGAAAAGATTAAGTATACCCTTTGGGGAGTAGTATACGGCATTTGGGATTACATCAAAAATTCCGGCAAATACGATGGCGTTGAAAATCTAACGCTGGAATGGGTTGGAAATATTCCAGGAAAAAGGGAAAGCAGGCGATTCGTCGGTCATTACATGTTAACGCAACGAGACATTGTTGAACAAAGAATTCACCCCGATGTGGTGGCTTATGGCGGGTGGTCGCTAGACTTGCACCCCGCTGATGGGGTTTTCAGTAAAACGAAAAAAGCATGTAATCAATGGCACTCTAAAGGAGTGTATCAAATTCCTTATCGTTGCTACATCACCCCCGATATTGAGAATTTGTTCTTAGCCGGAAGGATTATCAGCGCTTCACACGTGGCTTTTGCATCTTGTCGGGTAATGGCCACGACAGCTGTGGGTGGAGAGGCTGTAGGAACTGCAGCAGGGATATGTATTAAGCAAGGGTATAAGCCTGTGCATCTTCTGGAGACTGACAAGATGGCATTACTTCAACGACAACTGATTCAACAGGGAGCATATTTGCCTTATTCTGAAATCCAATACGAAGATGACCTCTTAAAAGAAGCTGACATTGAGGTTTCCTCCGAATTGCGGTTGAACGAGATCCCGTTTAATGGCCCATGGAAAAATTTAAAGCACTCATCAGCCCAAATGCTTCCTCTTCCAAGGGGCAAGATACCGGAGATAAGCGTACGCATAAAAGCAGAAAAGAAAGTTACGCAAATAGTAGAACTGCGTATCAGTTCAAAGCCCTTTAACCACACCCCGGATACCGTTCTGGAAACGATCGTGTTGGATTTGGAGGTGGGAGAGAATGATGTAACGTTACCTTTTACATCTATCATTCCAGCTACATGCTACGTTTTTGTCTGTTTCATGAACAATAAATACACGAGCATACAGACATCACAAATGCTGGTTACCGGATTGGTATCGGTGTTTAACAAGGTATTACCAGCAGTATCGAATTGGGGGAAGCAAGATCCCCCGGAAGATATTGGAGTGGAGGCTTTTGAGTTTTGGTGCCCGGAACGCAGACCTCAGGGACAAAACATCGCCATGCACATTCACCCTGGAATCTCCTGTTTCTCGAAGGAAAACCTGAAAGCATCCCCCTATCGTCCAGTTGAAAAGCCAAACGCCTGGGTTGCCGACTTGGAGGATAAGCCTTCAACAATTTCGCTTAGCTGGAGAGAAGCAAAGAGTGTAAAAGAGATCACGTTGTTTACTGATACGGACTATGATCATCCCATGGAATCGGTACAATGGGGGCATCATGACCAGATTATGCCTTTTTGCGTCCAACACGTTGTGGTGAGAGATGCCAGTGGGAATATCATTGCTAAGGTTAGGGGAAATCATTCAAGCGAGGTTCAGTTTATACTCGATCAGCCAGTAATTACCAACTCGCTTACCCTAGAACTGGAGAATCCTTCAAATCAGGTTCCTGTATCGATTTTTGGGATTATTGTCAAATAGAAAATAATAATCGAAATGAGAATATATAATAGTAGATTCAAATTATAATTGATAGGACTTTTTCTTCCATTATTATCTGATTCTAAAGATGTTGTATGTCAACACTCATTTTAACTCAAACCAGGTTAACTTTTATATATAACTTAATAAATGTATGCAATGAAAACAATCTTTAAGTTTTTAGTTCTGATTTTACTTTTATTTCTTTCTTTTTCATTATCTGCACAACAAAAGCAGGTTAATGGAGAGGTTACTGAAGCTGGGACTGGAAATGCTCTGCCTGGTGTCAATATTACTGTGGTTGGTACAACCCGTGGTGTAATAACCGACAATGATGGAAAGTATTCTATTCAGGTAACTCCTAACGATAAACTTGTATTTTCATTTATTGGTATGGAAAGTCAGATCATTGATGTAGGAAGCAAAACAACAATCAATGTACAAATGATTGAGGCGTCTCAAGAATTGGAAGGGGTTACAGTGGTAGCTTTTGGGCAACAGTTGCGAAACAAGGAAGTTGTTGGTTCCGTGACAACCATACGTCCAGACGAACTGAGGGTTCCATCCAGTAATCTGACAACTGCTTTAGCAGGACGCTTATCTGGTGTGATTGCCTATCAACGTAGCGGTGAACCCGGACAAGATAATGCTGATTTTTTTATTCGTGGCGTGAACACTTTTGGATATAAAGTGGATCCATTGATACTGATCGACAACCTTGAGGTTTCAAGAGAAGATTTTGCAAGATTAACGACTGAGGATATAGCAAGTTTTTCTATAATGAAAGATGCAGCAGCAACAGCATTATATGGAGCCCGTGGAGCGAATGGTGTTATACTGGTCACAACCAAACAGGGCAGAGATGAAACAGTAAAATTAAGTGCTCGCCTTGAAAACTCTATTTCATCACCTACTAGAAATGTTGAGCTGGCTGATCCAATAATGTATATGCGTTTGCATAATGAGGCAGTCATTACACGTGATCCGTTAGGTAATAGGCCTTATTCGCAAGAAAAAATTGCAAACACAATTGACAATACGAATCCAGTAGTTTTCCCTGTAACAGATTGGAAAGATGAATTGCTAAAAGATTATACAATGAATCAACGTGCTCATCTGAATATTTCTGGTGGTGGAAAAGTGGCGCAATATTATCTGGCAGGTTCATTTACACAAGAGAATGGTATTCTAAAAGTAGATGGCAAAAATAATTTCAACAATAATATAAATCTAAAGACTTTTCAGTTACGCTCAAATACAAATATCAATGTTACGCCGACAACAGGAATAATTGTTCGTTTGAGTGGCGTATTCGATGACTATACAGGTCCAATAAACGGGGGTACAGCTGTGTACAGAAATATAATGCGAACAAATCCAGTACTTTTTCTTCCAGTTTATCCTATAGATGAAGCTCATAATCACATTACTCATCCATTATTTGGAAATTATGGAGATGGAAATTATCTCAATCCCTATGCTGAAATGGTTCGTGGATATAAGAATTATTCTAGATCTTCGATGACTGCGACCGTTGAATTCAAACAGGATTTGAATTTCATTCTTGATGGTTTGCGCATAAATGGGCTTGTAAGTATCAACAGATATGCATTTTTTGATATCAAGAGATATTATAATCCATTTTATTATCAGATCTTGCCAGGCTCATATGACCGAAAAACAGGAAAATATACAATTGATGTGATCAATCCGCTTGAAGGCACCGAGTATCTTGGATATTCTGAAGGACCTAAGGATGTCTCTTCTGTGTTTTATTTTCAATCAATGTTAAACTATGACAAGGTTATAAATGAGAAACACCGTTTTGGTGGACTCTTGGTTTTTATGATGCGTAATAGATTAGAAGGAAACGCCGGGAGTCTTCAGTTATCACTACCATATCGTAATGTTGGTCTTTCTGGTAGAGCTACCTATTCATATGATGACAGGTACTTTACGGAGTTCAATTTTGGATACAATGGATCTGAACGTTTTTACAAGTCAGAGCGTTATGGTTTCTTTCCGTCATTTGGAGTTGGCTGGACAATTTCCAGTGAAGCTTTTTGGCCAGAAAATCAACCTGTTTCCAAGTTGAAATTTAGAGGGACTTATGGATTAGTGGGGAATGATCAAATAGGTAGTGCCTCCGATCGTTTCTTTTATCTCTCTAATGTAGATATGAATAATGCTGGTAGAAGAGGTGTGTTTGGTGAAGACCGTAGTTATAGCAGAAATGGAATTTTGGTGACAAGATATGATAATAAAGATATAACTTGGGAAACTTCCAAGAAAATGAATCTAGGTGTTGATTTGGGGCTTTTTGGCAACAAGATTGATATAATTGCTGATTATTTTACTGAGTATCGCTACAATATTCTTATGACCAGAGCTAGTATTCCAACAACAATGGGATTGACAGCATCATCAAGAGCAAATGTGGGAGAAGCTTCAGGTCGGGGAGTTGATATTTCAGTGGATGTAAATCATTTTTTCAATCCTTACTTTTGGTTAACTGGTAGAGGTAATTTCACCTATTCAACCAGTAAATATGAAGTATATGAAGAGCCTGTTTATCCAAACAGCTATTCTTCTCGTGTCGGCTACTCTCTTTCACAACAGTGGGGATATATTGCTGAACGGTTATTTTACGACGATGCAGAGGTTGATAATGCACCACGTCAAACATTTGGGTCAAGTCCAGCAATGGCAGGTGATATTAAGTATAAAGATGTTAATGGTGATGATTTGATTACTTCACTTGATCAGGTTCCGATTGGCTACCCTACCACACCTGAGATTATCTATGGTTTCGGTTTTTCAGTTGGATATCTGAATGTTGATTTTTCTACTTTTTTTCAGGGTTCTGCTCGCTCTTCTTTCTGGATTGATGCTAGAGCTACTGCACCTTTTATTAGTCACACTTATTCCGGAGAAAGTTTTTCTGGAATTAATCTTCAGAATCAATTGCTGAAAGTGTATGCGGATGATCACTGGTCAGAGGAAAACCGCAATGCATATGCTTTATGGCCAAGACTAGATTATCAGTCAAATAGCAATAATACGCAGATCAATACATGGTTTATGAGAAACGGCGCTTTCTTACGATTGAAACAGATTGAATTGGGGTACACTATTCCTAAATCTGTCATAAGCCTTTTAAAGATTCAGAACCTTAGAATCTACCTTAATGGAACCAACTTGGCCTGTTGGTCTGCTTTTAAGTTATGGGATATTGAACAAGCCGGAAATGGTTTAGGATATCCTATTCAAAAGGTATATAATTTAGGTGTTCAATTATCATTATAAAGAAACGATATGAGAAACATTAAAACAATTTTAGTTATTCTAATAGGATTTTGTAACTCTTGTGATAATTATCTGGACGTAGTTCCCGATAATGTAGCAACAATAGATATGGCGTTTAAAATGCGGGTTACAGCTGAACAGTACCTATTTACCTGTTATTCCTATTTACCTTCAGATGCACATGTGGCCTTAAATCCCGCCATTTATGGTGCCGATGAGTTATGGCATTATGCAGATGTTTATCCAGGCGTACAGATTGCCAAAGGAAGTCAGGGAAAAGGAAAGCCAATAATGGATTATTGGAGCGGTTCTTCAGCCAGCATGAGTGCTCCACAAACTGGGAGTATCGAAGGAACATTTACTACTAGCTCTTTATGGCAAGCCATTAGAGACTGTAATATATTTCTAGAGAATATTCACAAGGTAAAAGATATGGATCAATTTGAAAAAAATCGTTGGATTGGAGAGGTTAAATTTCTAAAAGCATATTATCATTTTTATCTATTAAGAATGTATGGCCCGATTCCGCTTATGAAGGAGAACCTACCTATCACGGCGGGCGGAGAGGAAGTGTTAATTTCAAGGAATACGGTTGATGAATGTGTGGATTATATTGTTCAACTACTTGATGAAGCTGCCGCGGATGAGAAATTACCATTGAAAATTGAAGACCGCACAACGGAACTAGGCAGGATTACTCTTCCTGCAGTATTGGCGTTGAAAGCTAAAGTGCTTGTCACAGCTGCCAGTCCTCTTTTCAATGGAAACACTGATTATTCTGATTTCGCCAATATCGACGGTAAAAAGCTGTTTAATTTGACAAATGATTCCCAAAAATGGGAAAAAGCCACGTTAGCTTGTAAAGAAGCTATTGATGTCTGTCATCTCGCCGGTCACAAACTTTATACTTACAGCCTTAACATTAATGCCTCCAACGTTGGACCAGAAACATTCACTAAGATGAGCATCCGTGGAAGTGTAACTTCACGGGAAAATCCTGAAGTGATCTGGGCAAATACAAGAAGTTCTACTAGTGCACTTCAAAGGGAGGCTCAGGCCAGACTTGATGGTGAAACCATAAACGCTTCATCGGTTGGAAGGGGTATGGCTCCCACATTGAAAATAGCAGAAGCCTATTACACAAAAAATGGAGTGCCAATCGAAGAGGATAAGACTTGGGACTATGAATCTAGATATGATCTAAGGCTCTCAACAATAGATGATCGGTTTTACATCACACCCAATTATTATACTGTTTCATTACATTTTGACCGTGAACCAAGATTCTATGGGAGTTTAGCATTTGATGGTTCAGTATGGTATGGTCAAGGACGGCTTTCAGAAGAAGAACCTTGGCACGTAGAAGCAAAATTGGGTCAATATGCAGGAGGCCCTCCGGGTGGAAACAGATATTCAATTACTGGTTACTTCCCTAAAAAGATGGTCAACCCATTAAATACATATTCAGCAACATCTGCCTATGTAATTGTGGAATATAATTGGCCTATAATTAGGCTGGCAGATTTGTACTTGCTTTATGCAGAATCACTAAATGAGCTGAATGGGCCACAAGAGGATGTCTTTGAATACCTGAACTTGGTACGAGCACGAGCGGGATTGAAATCAGTGCAAGAGTCGTGGGAACAATTTTCCAAAAATCCAACAAAATACCAAACAAAGAATGGATTACGTGATATAATTCATCGCGAGAGGACCATTGAGCTGGCGTTTGAGGGACACCGCTTTTGGGATATTAGGAGATGGAAGACTGCAATTAATGAATTGAATAATCCAGTATATGGGTGGGACGTTGGTCAAAGTGATGCAGAATACTATTATCGCCCCAGATTGATATTTAATCAAACTTTCCGATTACGTGAATATTTTTGGCCAATTAGAGAGTATGATATTATTGTCAACAAAAATCTTGTGCAAAATCCAGGTTGGTAATTTTTAATAATATATTGATATGAAAAAATTATATGTATTCCTTTTTAGCTGTTTGGTTATATTCTTTTCCTGTAAGGAGGAAGAAGGACACAAGCCCTTGGTTGTTATCGGTAAAATTCCTGATCCAGTGACAAATATAAAGGTTGAAAACCTTCCCGGTGCCGCAAAGCTTACGTACCGCTTGCCAACAGATAATCCAAATTTAATGTATGTTAAAGCTGAATTTGAAACACAGGGTAAAAAGCGAAATGCGATCTCTACCTATTATAACAATACATTGCTCGTAGAAGGATTTGGTGATACGCTTACTTATGAGTTGAAGGTTTATACAGTCAATCGTGATGAGATTCATTCAGAGCCTGTTATTGTTAACATAAAACCGTTAAGTCCTCCTGTAATGACAACTTTTGAATCACTGGTGATAAAAGAAGATTTTGGTGGGAGTCGTGTAAATTTTGTAAATGAAACAATGGCAGAGTTAGCAATTACAGTGATCTACAAGGATAAAGATGGTTTTTGGGTGAAAGATGAAACTATGTATACCAAACAAAAGTCTGCCAATTTTGCAGTTCGTGGTTTTGAACCTGTACCTACAACATTTGGAGTTTACGTGGAAGATAAATGGGGAAATATGTCAGATACACTGATCAGTGAGCTTACTCCGCTTTATGAGACAAAAATTCCAAAGCCATATTCAAAGATTGTGTTGCCCACTGACAATACAACGCTCTACAATCCCTCTAATTCTATGGAAAAAATGTGGGATGACAACAATACAAGTGGGAGTTCCATTTATTATACAGCACCAAATAGCGGAGTACCCACATGGTTTACCTTCGATCTGAGGGTCACTGCCAAGCTGAGCCGATTTCTATATCAACAGAGAAATACTCCGGAGGTTGTAAGATGGTCATATGGTAACCCTCGTTACTTTGAAATCTGGGGAATGTCAGAATATCCACCGGGTGATGGAAGTTGGGATGGTTGGACAAAGTTAATGGATGTAGAATCGGTTAAACCTTCGGGTTTACCTGTAGGACAAAATTCAGACGAAGATATCGCATTAATGATGAAAGGGGAAGAGTTTAATTTCCCACTCGATGCACCTCCGGTTAGGTTCATTCGTATCAAAGTAAATCGCACGTGGAACAATACAACTTTTATCCATATTGCAGAGTTAACTTTTTGGGGTGAGTTTGAATAAGATAATTTGTTGGATAACAAAGTGAACATTCAGAACAATACATATGGTATTAAACATCAATAATTCGGAAATTAAAGTCTGTTTTAAGGTTGTTTTTACATCAAGCTTGTTATAACTTAAATATATCGTCCTTATTAGTTTTTTACTATATCGTTTGATAAATAATTCATTCACAGCGTTATATTAAAACATCTATTACAAACTAATTTATGTTTTTTACTTATTTACAACATTGCAATTTAAATTAATAATATGAAAAGGTGTTATCTTAAATTAATTTGGTGTATCATTTTTGTTGGTAGTTTGGTAACTTGCAACGATATGGATGCTACCTATAAAGATTTAGTGAAAGATGGGGAGACTATCTATCCTGGAAAAGCATATTCAGTTCAGGCAATACCAGGCAAAGAGAGAATTAAACTATCCTGGTGGTTATCTGCTGATCCCAGTGTTAACCGTGTGAGGGTTTTTTGGAATAACAGGAGGGATTCCTTGGAAATTCCTGTTGTCAACAAAGGAGACCCACAGGAAATGAGCGTAGTCATTGAAAATTTGTCTGAAGCAAAACATAATTTTATTATAATAACATATGATGCAAAAGGAAATAAATCAGTTGTGGTAGAAGTACAGGGAGAAGCATTTGGTTCTATTTATGAAAGCTCACTGATGAACAGACCTTTACTAAACATAAAGCTAGTAGATTATAAGGGTACTATTGTATGGGGGGATATGCCAAATTCAACAGGCACCGAAATTGTTTATCTTGATAAATCAGGATCTGAAAAGAGCCTCTTTATTCCAGTAGAGCAGAACTCAACCATTGTTCCAGATATTAAACCTGGTAGCTCATTAAGTTATAGGACTATGTATCTTCCAAGTCCAACATCGATCGATACTTTTTACACTAGTTATAATATCAAACAGATACCTCAGTATTCAGAATTAGGTAAGGATAAATTTGCAAAAGTGGTATTACCAACCGATAACACCACACTGTATAATGTTAATAACCCGATGGAGAATCTGTGGGACGATGACAATAGTACAATTTATTATACTGGTAGGAACTCTGGTATACCAGCTTGGTTCACTTTTGATTTAGGGCAAACTGCTAAGCTTGGCAAAGTTAGATATAATCAAAGGACAACTCCCGCATCAATTCGATGGGGTGGGAGCAATGCAAGACAATTTGAAATCTGGGGTATAGCTGATAATCCACCTGCGGATGGAAGTTGGGATGAATGGATTAAACTAATAGATGTGATCTCTATAAAACCATCTGGCCTTCCCCTTGGGGAAGTTACGGATGAAGACCTAGCCGTAATAATTGCTGGTGAAGAGTTTAATTTCCCAACTGATATAACACCTGTGAGATACATTCGAATAAAAGTGAATAGCACCTGGGGTAATGTGCAAATGTTTCATATTGCGGAACTAACATTTTGGGGAATATAAAAAACAATCCCTGAATAAAGTGCAAACCGCTTTATTCAGGGATTTAACCAATCTCTTTATCAATGAAATAATTAAACATATATGATACTTTAATTCTTTCTCTATGAAATATAGCATTTTAATTATATTTTTCGGATGGTTCGTGTTATGTAATTGCTTTGCAACTGAACCTCTTGTCACCCTTGATGAAATTTTCTCTGCCACAACCACAAGCAGTTTAGATATTGAGTTAACTGTAATAAATAGATCTGAATATACTCAAAACTGTGAAGTTGATATTATTATTAAAGATACAAAAGGAAAACTGTTTATACATTTTCCTCTACAGGCTCTATTATTAAAGGCCGGAGAAAGAAAAAATTTGAAATTCAATAAAAAGAATTTAACGCCCAAACTTTGGTCACCTGAAGACCCATTCCTATATAAGATGCACACAAAAGTTAAAGTTGATTCTGAATATATTGAGGAGGATATTAGAAATATAGGTTTTAAATCCTTCGAGGTTCGGGGTCACTTATTATATCTGAATGGTAAGCCATATTACTTACGAGGTTTATCTCAGTGGCCAGTGTCACGGATTTTCGACGAAAAAGGTAAAAAAGCACCTGAGGTTTGGGAAGATGAAGAGTTTATAAAAAAATTCTTCCTAAAAGCAAAAGAATTAAATATCAATGCAGGAAGGATAGGTGATCATAATTTATGGGTTAAGTATGCCGATGAGATGGGATTTCTGAACGTGGCAGGTAGCTACTCCGGTGCAGGAGCAACAGAGGAAAGTATTTTTACCTCGAATAGGAACAATTTTGCCCCGAAAATACGTAAACTTAGAAACCATGCTTCGACAGCTATTTATACCCTAGCCAACGAGATAGTATGGGAAAGACATCCTAATTTCTTGCCACTAGCCAGAGAAAATTATCTGTTTGCTAGATCTATTGATTCAACACATCCCATAATTGCAAATGCTGGCTTTGGTAAGGGAAGGGTAGGAGATATTGAAGATATTCATGATTATACTGGTTGGTATGGTGGAACAGTGTTAGATATGATAAAATATGAAATGGATGGATTCTATTTAAAGGATGGTGGATCGAAGAAGCCAGTCACCTTTACAGAATGTGTAGGGACATATACCGGAGAACGAACTGGAAGATTTCATCTTTTATACAATAAAGGGATGTCAAATGCTCTAAGACATGTGGGTAGAGGTGGCCAACACCCGGATGATCCACTATGGTATCAAAAAATGATCACTAAAGAGATGATAGAAGGAATGCGACGTGCACGAGGTTTGGAAAGCCGTGTGTCAGGATCTTTTCCATTCTCTGATTTCTGGAAGTGGGATATACAGAACAAAGGGTTTTCTGCTAAACCCGCGGCCGAAGTATTGAAGCAAGTCTATAGTCCGATACTTCTTTCTCTAAAGTGTTGGAATAGGAATGCGTTTGCAGGAGATAAAATCCAAGGAGAATTATACATTGTTAACGATGACATTCTGTTGGGAAATCTCAATGATGCCTCAGTACAGATCACTCTTGTACAGAATGGAAAACAATTAAGTACTATTGAATATGATGTACCTATTGTTCGCTATTATGCAACTGAAAAAATACCTATTGAACTAATAATTCCTGAAACAGTGGAATTAGGGAATGCGAAGGTAATAATGACATTAAAACATGAAAAAGCAAGATCTGTCCCAAATGAGATGGACATTTTTGTATCCCCAAATAAAAAAATTGATTCTAACATTTACTTACACTTTGCACTCCTTGATCCGAAAAAACGAACAAGTACTGTGCTGGAAAGTATAGGTATTAATTTTACAATGGTTTCTGACACTCAATTGGAAAAATGGAATATAATAGTGATCGGTGCTTACACTTTATCGACTCTTTCCGAAGATCAAGCCTGTTCTTTATTGGATTTTGTCGACAATGGTGGCAGAATATTGGTGCTTGAGCAGATGCCTGAAGCTTTAAAACATTCACCATTATTGCCTAGTGGAATAAAATCCTTGGAATATCATTCGTTATTTGTAAATACGGAACGTCCAGGTCTACTTGATAAGGATATTCCAAATCGTAATTTCTTTTTATGGAATAAAACTAAAAATGCCTCATGTTTTCCGGTCGTAAATGTTTTAGATATCGATCCTGAAATGCTTAACAGTGTTTCTGTTTTGGCTAATTGCGGATATATGTTACAATATCCTGTTGTTGTAGAATTTTTCAGAGGGAAAGGGAGCATTATTTTCTCACAATTTGAGCTAATCGAAAGAGTAGTTAACGATCCAGTAGCACAAAAAGTACTTGTTAATTTATTAAACTACTTGCAAGATGATCAGCACACCTTATCAATCCAATTAAAAAAAGATGTGTTACTCGCTAATCTAGATTCAGAAGCAGGTCTTTTTAGTGCATCTCTTAAACAAGGTATAGTATTGAATGGACACAATTATGGTAAAGTTAGTTGGGAAAAAAATGGATGGCCTGATGGAAGGCGCGTAGTAGGCGAGCAAAAGATAATAAATGGCTTGGGGTATACTGGCACTGTAAATCCTTCGGACACAGCCAGTGGATTCTTTTACATGCGACCTCCTGTTGGCAAAAAATCTTTCTACATAGAGGTAAAGAATCCGGTTTACAAACCACTCTGGTTTCAAGTTTTTATAAATGACAAGCCTGCAGGAGTAGTAAATAATGTTGACCCCAATTCCATTCAGCAGTTTGGACCGTGGCTATTCCCTGAAAATTCTTCTGATATAAAGGTTATAATAATAACACACTCGGATCAAAAAGCTATAAAGCGCGAAAAACCAATAATTGAGGAGCTGGTTTTTCAAAAAATATTATTTAAATGATTATCCCTAATTATTTATATTTATCATTCGTTATTTTAAATCTAGGTGATAACATGACATTAATGTTTAACAATAGTCTATTTATTTAAACCTAATTATTTATGTGAGAATTATCATTACTGTCCACTAAAAATCGCCAAGTGCTCTTTGAAATTATTGAAATATAGTTAGAATGATTTTCAGGGTGCGACGATTTGATTTATATCTTTGCGGTCAAAAAATGGCTGCATATGAACAAAACCAAATATGTCTTCGCCCAACTGATTTCATTTTTAGATGATAACAAGTTCCGCCACGTTGTTGACAAGTATGCCGGCAATCGCTACGTGAAGCACTTCACATGCTGGAACCAACTCCTTACATTGATGTTTGGCCAGTTGAGCAACCGTGAGAGTCTTCGCGACTTGATTATCGCCGTTGAAGCGCATCGGCAGAAGTGTTACCATCTTGGATTGGGAAGGCACGTGACCAGGAGTAATTTGGCTAAGGCAAACACGAATCGTGATTATCACATTTTCGAGGAATATGCCTATTATCTCGTCAGTGAGGCCAGACGTAAGCGGGCCACGGAAATCTTCAAACTCGACGGTAACGTGTACGCTTTTGATTCAACTACCATCTCGCTGTGCCTAGATGTATTCTGGTGGGCTAAATTCCGTAAGCACAAGGGTGGGATTAAAATCCACACGCTATATGACTTGGAGACTCAAGTACCTGCTTTCTTCCACATCACCACAGCGTCAGTGCATGATTCCAAGACGATGAAGGAAATCCCCGTTGAGACGGGGGCTTACTACATTTTCGACCGAGCCTACAACAACTTCAAGGAACTCTATCGCCTACATCGCATGGAGTCATTCTTCGTTGTCAGGGCCAAGACGAATCTACAGTATAGATGCGTCAAATGGAAACGTAGGCTACCCGAGGGGATACTCACTGATGCCGAGATAATTCTGACCATCTATGGCAGCCAGAAAGGATACCCGGAGCATCTGAGACTGGTGCGATTCTTCGATGAGGAGCAAGATCGTGAGTTCATGTTCCTGACCAACGCCATGGAACTCACAGCCCGGCAGGTTGCAGAACTCTACAAGAATCGATGGCAGATAGAATTATTCTTCAAGTGGCTAAAGCAGCACCACAAGATCAAGAAATTCTGGGGCACTACTGAAAATGCTGTCAGGATACAGATTTACGATGCCATCTGTGCCTACTGCTTCCTGACTTCGACAATTTTTTTATTGTTTTTTCCATATATCTGATTTCCAAACACATATGAAATTCGGGGCACCCAAATGGGTGTCCCGGTAAAAAATAGAGTATTTTCGCGT
>JAMNYO010000074.1 GCA_023622765.1 Bacteroidota bacterium
GACGCACCCGTCAATCTGGCGGCACATACTGTGCAGGTGGATCCCGTTCTCCATGGTGAAGTCGATACTGAAATTATCGTACTGATCGCCCGTTACACGGCGTTGACGCGAACCGAAGCCCACCGCGCTCACCGGTTTCAACCCCGAGAACCAGGTAAAGACGTCGATATTATGCACGTGTTGCTCCACGATATGGTCGCCAGACAGCCATTTCCAGTTCACCCAGTCGCGAACCATGAACTCGAAGTCATTCCATTGAGGTTGACGATCGCGGTACCACAGCATGCTCTGGTTCCAATAGACAACGCCGCCGGTGATTTCGCCAATAGCCCCGTTCATGATCTGCTGGAACGACTCCACGTAGCAGCGCTGGTGATGGCGCTGCGTACCGGTAACTACCCGCAGGTTCTTGGCTTGTGCCTGGCGTGCTGCCGCCATGATGGTACGGTACCCTACCGCATCTACGCAAATCGGCTTCTCCAGGAAGCAATGTTTGCCCTTTTCCACCGCGTACCTGAAGTGTTCAGGACGGAAGAATGGCGGCGCACAGTCGATCAGCACATCGATATCGCTATCGATGACCTGCTTGTACGCGTCCAGTCCAACGAAACGTTTTTCCGCCGGGATATCAATCCCCTTCTCATCTTTCAGTTTATTGGCTAAACCGTCCACCCGGTCTTGAAACACGTCGCCCAAGGCAGTGACAGTCACCCCGTTGGCCGCGTTTAAAAAGTCCATGACCGCACCGTACCGATCACCCCAACGGCACCTGCCACGGCAGATGTCTTCAGGAAATTTCTCCTGGTTACACTGTTTTCTTTCTTCATATTGATTTGTTTATTTAAGTTATATAAGATTTATTGATTGTTTTACACTTACGTGCACGGAATTTGCTTTCTTTACCATATGTTTCGAGGAGACAAAACCCCCGGGCTATTGATTTCTAATACAACACATTATCCTTTTTAACGGATAGCCGAATCAGGTTCGCAAACCACCCGGAAGCCAATCCCCTTCACGTCGGAATACCACCAGATACTCTTGGGCTGTTGCGGGTCAGTTTTCAACCACGCGTCGTGCAGGGTGTGTGATCGGCTCGCACTGCGCACATCGGCCGCGTCAGAGGCGTAATGGCCACCCCGCACTACCCACTCCTCGCCTTCCGTTACCAGCGGATCACGGGTCACACCCGACCGCTTGGCGTAGGCGCCGGGATCATAACGGTCAGCCGTGTACTCCATCACGTTCCCCAACATGTTCTTCAAGCCAAACGGGTTAGGCAATACCACGGAGGGCAGTTGGGTCCGTCCATCACTATTTTTATCGTACACCACGTACGCGCTGATGCTATCCGTTTTCGCCTTAAAAATGCTCCTCATGAAGCCCTGGTCTGAAAAGTGCTTGGGGCTACCCGGGAAGAAGTAGGCGCTCTCTCTATCCCCTCGTGCCGCGTACTCCCACTCCGCCTCGGTAGGCAGGCGATACTCCTTACCTGTCTTGGCGGAAAGCCACTGGCAGAACGTTTCGGCAGCGTAGTGCGTCATCGTGATGGCGGGTCGGTCACCCTGTCCCCAACCCTGGTCCGGGTATCCAAACGGGGGCGTGGGACCGGATATACCATCTACCCCAATGGCATCACGGTTGTTCTGATAGACCGTCTCCGGGGGAGTCCGTCCTTCGCTCATCGTCTCGGCATAAAACGCCCAGAAGAGATCCCAAGTAGTCTCCACCTCAGCCATGAAGAAGGGGCTTAGTTCCACCTCATGCTGAGGAGATTCGTCCGAATTCCTAAACGGCTCCTTCTCCGGGCTTCCCATCATGAAGGTCCCGCCTTTTAGGGCAATCATATTGAACGACAAAGGGGTACCGGGAACCTGTTCCGTGTAGTTCACAAAGGCGGTAACCGGTGTGGCCTCCTTGTAGAAGAGGCTTGTATCGACTTTAGCCGCACTGGCTAAACCGGGAATACCCACCATTTGACCGTGAGAGTAATTAGGATTGTAATGGCCCGCGTCAAGGTGGCAACTGATACACTGAAGGTCTAACTCCTCCACGTTTTCATCGTAATGCAGGTGCGCGATGATTCCCTCATCGGTTATACCTTGGGGAAACAGATCCTGGTGGCACTTCACACAAGACTCATTGGGGATGTACTTCACCGCGTACTCCAATTCCGACTTCCTGTTCCAATTAATATCCGCGGTATCCTTGGTAAGGTAT
The DNA here is from genome assembly GCA_023622765.1 of Bacteroidota bacterium. Lineage (GTDB taxonomy): Bacteria > Bacteroidota > Bacteroidia > Bacteroidales > Dysgonomonadaceae > Proteiniphilum. Next base: position 2,221 of record JAMNYO010000074.1, read on the forward strand.
CCCCACACGTCCTTAATACCCAGTGACAATTTGGCCGTGTAATGCGCCCACGTATCATTGGAGGGTGGCAGGTGGCAATCGATACAATCGACCATCACCCCGCTGCCATTATTCACGTGAACCGAAAGCTTCCAACTATCGTTCACGTGAGGGTGAACGTGGCACATCATGCACGACTCGTTGGTGGAAAAGTAAACCGAAGCCTGGTAGAGGGATACCACGAGAATAATCCCTATTACAATACCGATGGATAAGATGAAACCTTTGCGCTGATGAATTTTTTTCTTCCTTACCTCCTTGACTCTTTTCGAACGTTTAGCCATTATAACTGCTGATAAAGTAAGCTGGTCTATAGATTTTACCTATACATTTCTTTATTTCGCTATAAAAGTAGGCAATATTATCCTATTTGGAAAAAAATAGGCGGTAAAAATGCCATTTCACCTCCAGCTTCCTTTTGGCTACAAAACTCCTACGGGGGATTTGAACTCCTCAAAGGAATCCGTTTCCTCAATGAGAGTTCGCTTCCTCTCGTGGATCTATCTCCAGCGATTTAATCTGCTTGATCAAACTTTGTGGTTTCATTCGCCTAACCATCTCTATCTCCATCAAGCGATTCGGGAACCGTTTTCGAACATAGTCGATATCCTCCATGTAGAGCGAATCGGCTTGATGATAGCAAGCGTTTGCGGCCTGCTGCGTGATATAAGCGCCCAAGCTATCCGGGTATTCCGCCAATACTGCTTTCAGAAACTCGTTGCTACGGTGGAAGCTCGCCTCCGCTTTCTCCGGCTGCTCTTTGGCTGCTTGAAATAGGCCCAGTTGAAACAGGTACTCGCCGGTTATCGCCCCGATCTGGTCAGCCTCCTCCTGAACCGTTATGGTCCAGCAATCGAATGCACTTCCACGTGGTATCCACGTCGTAGTTGGAGACCCGTTGAAGGACCTCCTGGTAGAACAGATCCGCTTCCGGGTTAACCGGGTGAGGGGTGATATCAACGGCAACGCCCGGCTTGCAACCAAAGAAAAACAGCAGGGACGCAACCAAAAAAGATAATAAGAACAACTTTCGCATCTTTATCCTACTATAAACAATCAACAAAAAGCTGAGGGGAGATCCTTATAATCTCCCCTCTCTGCTGCTATTATAAATGATTACACACAATCGCTTTTCTATCGAACAGTGCAATCAAACATTCGCTAGAGTCAACGAGGCGAGCTCGGCGGATAATTCATTGAACCAAGCTCTATGAGCCGGGGTTAATTAGCCAAGCTCACGTGACCACCTTACTCTTTAATGCGGTACAGCGCAAACTCGGCCATGTTAAAGAAGCGGGGGCCCTGACCATCGTTGGTGGCGTTAACCACGAAACGGAAGTATTTAAAGGGAGCCTTAGCCGCCAGGTAGGCCGACTCATACGTGGAACCCGCACCTGTTGGCAACCCGGAGGTGATACGGATCAACTCCGTCCACTCCGTACCGTTGGCACTTACCATGATCGAAACGTTTTGCGCTTTCCCGTTCGAGTTGTTCCGATTTTGATACCAGAATACACACCCGTCGATGGGCTCATCCAGCACGATTTGGAAGTAATGCATCTCACTGATTGAACCTGACCACAATGAATGGAAGAAGGTACTCGGATTACCGTCTATCAGGTTTGCTATGGGACCTTCTCTAGGCTCTTGCGCGTTAGACGACAACATATCCACGCGTAGCGGGATCTTTACCATCACCATCTCCTCTTGAACGATCACGAAAGAGGCCATTTGAGCGTAATTCTCAGATGATTGGAACGTAACGGTCCCGTAACGCGGGTTACGGGCCATGTTCTGCGCCACCTTAAACGTTACCCGCTTCTCGTCGGCCTTCCCAGCCACGTTCTTGATGCTCTCAAGCTGTATAAAGGCGGCCGTATCCGGGATTAACACGTGATCCACGTTCAGGTTCGACCTCACGGTAACTTCCACGGTACCTGCCACGGATGAAACCGACTTCACCACCCCTTCAACCTTCCCCTCCACCAACATGAACGAGCTTTTGCACTCTTGGGTCACGTTGATGTAGTAGGCTTGGTGCCCGTACTCGATGGTGATGCGCCCAACTCGGGGGGCGTAGGTGTCATTTCGGGTGGCTTGGATATCCACCTGCCCCTCCCTCTTTTCAACCGTCAGCCATGCCGCGTTGGAAGAGGTGGACCATTTGGACAACTCCACGTTGGTGATCACCTCCGCCACTGCAGACCCGCCCTCTATGGGGAAAACGATGGGGGACAAGCTTTTGTCCGGAACGACCAACGTCTTCACCTCGAACTCAGTCTGATAATCGGGGGCGCAAGAGGTGAAACCTAACGCGCTGATGATTACCCCGATTAAAACAATTAACACGATATTTTGTCTCATAGAATCTATAATTTACTTAACTGTAAGGAATCCTCGATACACGTTATCACAACAACTCCGCTCGGGGGCTATACTCCATGCGCAAGACCGCTTTCACCTCCCTGTACGGGTCCGTTGATTTCAGTCTGTACTTATAGTGAAGGCGAAACTCCTTGTAATAGGTCCTCCGTCCATCGGGGGTGGAGATGATGTTGATCAAGAAGGTGTTGTCGTACATCTCGAACGGGGTTAGCTGCACCACGTCGAGGCTCTTGTAGGGCGTGATGGTCACCTCACGTGCCAGTGGGTTCATCGCCGTCTGCTTGCCAATTGTCACGACAATGCTTCGCTCGTTAATCCGGTTGAGGGCGGTCTTGTATTCACCCAAGTTCTCATCACCGGCCATCATCCTCACCGAGTTCCCTGCCAACGGGAACACCTGGTTCGTGCTGGTGGGTCGACGGACCAAGGGGTTGTTCAAATCGAGCAAGGTCACGAAGCTGGAGGTGTAGTTGTAATAGACATTCCGGCGGGTTGTAGAGAACTCGTTCGACTTGTAGATACGCAGCAGCACCTCTTTCTTCTTCAGGTTAAACACATCGGTATTCAACGGGTCAATCTGGTAGTCGAGAAAGTAGATCGAGTCAGGCGAAATCTCCCCCAGGTTGCGCAGGTAAACGGGAATTTTCACCTGCATCTGACCCGCCGGGATGACCGCCTCCAGCGAGGGGATGGTGTAGTACCTCTCGGAAAGAAGCCGGGCGTATCGGTTCGTCTCGATATCGAAGTTCGATTTATTGTAAGCTTTGATCAACGAGTCGCCCCTCATAAGCGTCACCTTGAAATCCTGATCAGAGGGACGCGTACCGCTTAGGGCGGCCACCAAGTAGATGGTGTCGGTATCCTTGGACAGATCAGCCACCTGCCTGTCGTAAATCATCTGGGAGTTGCTCAGCAGGCCAACCTCGTTCTTGTACTGCTCTTGTTCAAAATCGTACGATTCACAAGCGGTCGTCAAGGCAAAACCAAGTACCAAACAAGCTAATATGATATTATTCTTCATCTTAAATCAATTTTACGGTTTAAATTTCAGCATATTACCTATCCCAACCCGGGTTTTGATCCATCGCGGGCACTTTGAGCAACTCGTCGTGAGGCAGGGGCAGCAGCACCATCCTCGGCAGCGCGATCCGGTCGCGAATGTTCTGCGTGTTGATGGTCACAATTTCAAAGAATCCTTCATTGTTGTTGCTGTTGGTTCGGTCTCGCTCCACGTTCAGCCCCCTCCAGTTATTCGTGCTGGCATCGTCATCCAGGTAGGTCCCCCAACGGCGGGTATCGAACACGCGGTACCCCTCGTTAAACAGCTCTACTTGCCGCTCGTTCATCAGCACTTGCTGAAACTCGGCTCGGCTTGCCAGCTGCACTTCTGTCGCACCCGGGAGTCCCGCCCGGTAACGGATCATGTTGAAGTACCTCGCCATCTCCGTAACGTCGCGGGTAATGGTAACCTCCACGGTTTCGTTACCGAGGGCGTTAAACAGCTCCACGGTTTCCGATCCCTCCACGTTGTTCAGCGCCTCCACGTATTCCAGCAACACCTCAGCGTAGCGGATAATGGGGAAGGGCTTGGGACCGGTTTGGAAAGCGGCATTTACGCTCCCTTTGCCATTCGCCCACGAATCATCGGGGTGGATGTACTTGACGGGGGTGTAGCCACTCACGTTGTAGTCATTGATGTTACTCCCGGCACCGGTGATACCCGACACGTCCTCGTACGAGAACCAAAACTGCTTCTTGTTGTAGTTGGCATCCTGCGATGCGGAGTTCATTTGCCAGAAAGAGCCCGGGAAACCAATAGACGCGTAAAAGCGTGACTCCCGATTGTCGTACATCTTGGGCACGCTACCCATCAGGATATAGCTACCCAACGTCTTACCACTTCCCCCGATGGTATGGGTCAAATCAGGATCGTAGGGATACTCATCGGAAGCATCGTGAATGGTACGGCCATCGGCCATCAGGTAGCTGTCGACCACCCGCTGTGGCACGGCCATCCCTCCCCATCCACCGAAGTAAACGGGGAACGAGTGACGCGTGTAGTTATGCACGTTGTTGGAAGGCATTGCCCAGATAAACTCCTTGTTGGTCTGCATAATCCCCTCGCCGTTAAACATCTCGTGGTACGAGCGCAGCGGGTCAATGCCACCGGCACCGTTCGGGAAAGTCGCGGTGGGCACGTTCGGTGCCAAAGGATAAGGATGCTGCGGGTCCACGTCGACCGTATGCAGCAGGTAGTATCCCATGTCAATCACCGACTTCGCGGCAGCCGCGGCCACGGCCCATCGCCTCGGATCGTATTCCTGGTTCACGTAATACACCCCATCGCTCGACCGCGTCCAGGAACCAAAACAGCGCCGTGCTGCATCGCCCCCGTTAAAGAGCGGTGAAGCCTGATAGAGGCGCAACCGTGCGATAAGCGCTAACGCCGCCCCTTTCGTGGGACGTTCATACAGGCTGATCGACTGCTGGCTCGCGGTGGGTAAAACAAGGGCCGCCTCCATAAACTCGTTGCAGATGTAGTCGACCGACTCATCGTAGGTAGATCGTTCGCGGTCGTAATATTCCGCGGACTCGGAGTTGGGCATCACCTCGTCGCCGACGATCAAGCAGGGACCCCAGTTCATCAGCAGGTGGTAATAGGCATAACCGCGCAGGAAATGCACGTAGCCTTTATAAAGCTGTTTCTCACGCGTGGACATATCGCCCACCTTATCCACGTTGGCCAGCATGTAGTTGCAACGACGTATCACCCGGTACATCCGGTACCAGATATTCATGGACGAGGGAACGTTCCGCTCGTTGATCTCGCCAACGGTGAACAGTACACCGGGGAACTCGCTGGTTCTCCAGCGGGTGGTAATCTCGTCAGAAGCCATCTGCCCCAGGTTCCACGAACCGCCCCAGATTGCACCGGGATCGGGAAAGTCCTTGGGGGTATTCCAGAGGTAACCGTCCGCGTTCTTCATGCTATGGAAAATGGAGTCCTCGCGGAAGGTGTCCTCGAAATAGGTGTCAACATCCAAGAAACTGCAGGAACTAAGCATCACGCCAAAAATCCCCACGATCGCTATTAATATTTTTGATGTAACCTTCATATATAGTAATTGTTAAAAGTTCAGGTAAACT
>JAMNYO010000108.1 GCA_023622765.1 Bacteroidota bacterium
GTGTATGTTTTCTGCACCGCCACCGCCGTATAGTCCGTTATCCTGTTCTGGTGATCGCCCGTAATGGTGCAAGCCGTTTCGCCGTCACCGTTTCCTCTTGCGTCGTAGCACACCCCTCGCGCCGCGAGTGTTCGCGCTGTTTCGCTGCCGTCTTGCACCACTACCACCGCTGGAACCTGCGCCGTTCCGCTTGGAGCGCCTTTTATTGTTGGAGATACTTCCTCCTGATAACCGATTGTTCTCGCGCACGGACTTGCTCCTTGGCAGAAACCAGCCGCTCGGTCTATGCCGTTGGCTTGGTGGGCGATAACAGGTTGCGCGACATACGTTTGCTGATGTACTCCCGCTTCTGCCGCCAACGCTCCAGCTTTATCGCCTAAATCTCGCACTTCTTCGCGTTGGTTTTGAGACATACGTTTGCTGATGTACTCCCGCTTCTGCCGCCAACGCTCCAGCTTTATCGCCTAAATCTCGCACTTCTTCGCGTTGGTTTTGAGCAAAAGCAATTGTTTCCACAACCGCCACACCGCCTTGATTCTTGCTCGGGTCCGGATATGTAGTGTCAATACACTTCGCCACATCTACCGCTCGGCAACCGCTGAACGGATTGCTTGATTTCATGCTGTTGGAGGATAGGCTGTCGAAGGAGAATATTACCGCCTGATTATTCGCACCGCCGCAATCCATAGCTGGCAATGTACAGTAAATGCCGTCTGGGTTGTATATCCGCTTGCTCTGACAATCCCACGGGGTCAGACACTCAACTCCAACACTTCCATCAACGCCTCCCCCACGGGTTCAAGCACTCAACTCCAACACTTCCATCAACGCTTCCCACAGCATCAGCGGAAGCACCTTGCCCCGTTTCATCGCCCTGCGGCAAATCCCCTCGCAAGCTGTCGGGCTTAAATAGTATTTCTCCGGCGCATCTACCTGTAAAATCTGCGACAAGGTAGATTCTCTTACGACGCTGGGGCACTCCCCAGTATTGAGCGTCAAGTGTTCGCCATGCGATGGAGAAATTGTTCCCCACGATTTCTCCTGCTTTGTTCCAAACAAGCTTATCTGTCCGCTTTTTGTCGTAAGGTCTAGGTATTGATATGGTATCGTCGCAGACGGAGCAGAACGCTTCGAGGACGGCATGGAAGTCGTGCCCTTTATTGCTTGAAAACGCTCCCGGTACGTTTTCCCAGACTGCGTATTTTGGGTATTCATCATTTGTTGCTTCCCTCATTTCTTTAATTATTCTGATTGCTTCAAAAAACAGATTGCTTCGCTCTCCCTCTTGTATTCCTGCGCGTTTTCCTGCAACACTTAGGTCTTGGCAGGGTGAGCCGAATGTGATTATATCTACTGGCTCAACCTCCGCGCCGTTAATTTTGCTAACATCTCCGTAATGTTTCATTCTCCCACCGCCTTATCTTGCATAGCTTTTATCCAGAATCCTTTTCATCCTCTCCCCTACATCTCTATTATACCACAGTCATTCAGGCGTGTCAATGCCCATATTGACACAACCATAACAAATATTACGAACGACACTCATCGGGCACGAGATGGGCTCCCGCTAATATCGCGTCTTCCAACGAATGTAGGATGTGGACCGGAATCCGAAACTCTTCACCATTGAGGGCCTCTTCGCTTGTAAACTCGTGCGAATCGAGGCGTTCCCACCCCTGACCCGAATCGGTCTGAACCACGATTTCCACCTCACCATTAACGCTCATATCATAAATCACTTGTACTGTCTTCATATCTTCCAACCTTTCCTTTAGTGTTTCCCTCGTCCTTTGAGGGGTGGGTCGGTATAGTTGTAGCCATACCCCCGGTTCTGCGTCTCCGTAATACCTTCCCAGCCCTCCGGGGCCTATTCCAGACTCCGGAGTAGGGTGTAAATCGCAATTGACTCATCGGTTGCCAATTGCAGGGCTACCTGTCCGGGACCCATGGACTGGTAATAGCCCATACCGGCATCCACCAACTCGTCCATGGACACGTCCCGGTCCCCCATGTCCCGCTCCAGCATACGAGCAATAGTGCGGGTCCGGTGTTGCCGTTCATTTTCCTGCTCCAACCATGCTCTCGTTAATTCGCGTACCTTCATGATTATAATCCTCTCTCTCTCTGTTATTGTGGCGAGGGTCATTAGGCGGCCAAGGCCGCCATTCTGCCCTCGATGTATTCCCGGATGTCCAGCAGGTTCTGGTCTTCGGTGTGGACCAGCCCGATGGTCTGGAAGAAATCGTAGTAGTTGAGGTCACCACCGTCAAGAACCTTGCGCTTGGACCGCTCCACCATCAATTGGGTGATTTCGACCCAACGGATGATTTTTTCGGCGTTGATGGTCCCGGAATGCTGGCGGAATTCGACCGTGCCGTGTACGTGTAAGCTCTGCAGGTTAAGCTTGAAATACCGGTTGTAAGGACGGGTTCCCTCTTCCACCAGCTTCATACTCTTGCAGTAGATATTGTTGTTGTTACCGCGGCGGCTCTTCGGCATCATCCGGTCGATGACCCCCTCACTGCGACGGTAGAGGCGAAGCAGGTTGTACAGGTGGTGGGGTTTCAGGTCATCCGCCCCGTGATGGACGTGGAGCCCGCAGGAACGATTGACGGTCGCACCCACCTCGTTCAAGACTTCCGCCACGCGACGAATGGTCTCGAGCCCCTCTTCACCACGCAGGATGGGTGATACCAACTCGTATCCACCACCTCTAATGGACGCATCCGTGACGATTTTCCAGTACGGACGGGTGGTGTGGTTGTAACCCTCGACCACCGTTTCAATACCCGCCGCGCGGAGCGCGCAAGCCATCGCGTATTTATTGTTGTGGATCAGTTCGATTTCGATTCCGTATGTGCGGTTGTTGTTTTTCATTGGTAAACCCTCCTCGGTGTGGTATGTGGTAATTCCTCTATCTATATCCATTATACCATGCCGGGACAGGTGTGTCAATACCTATATTGACAAACCCGTAACACGTGTTACGATTCAATCTTGGTTACGGGTTGGTTGTATTGTTGTATCTAAAAGATAGATACAACAATACAACTCGGGTACCGGTTGTATTCGAGTTGTATTCGAGTTGTGTTGACATAGGTCTATTAAGAACCCGGTGTTTGTGGGTTTTGGGGGTATTAGGATATTGACAGTTGTACCAAGTTGTATCCGGTTGTATTAGTTGTATCAACTATTTCTTGAGATATATACTGAATACAACTCGTCAGTGATATCTCGGCAGGGCCCCGGGGTTTCCCCGGGAACCCCACCTCGACACAGGAAGATTAAGACGGTGGAGAGGAACACCGCCTATCAAATAGTTAATCCTGCGGCACTTCGGGTATTCCGCCAATGCTCATCAAGAGCGACAGGATCCCAGCCAGGACGGATGCTGACAGAACCATCAGCCAGCTAACCTCTGACAGCAGAACAGCGGACCCGATGGTCGCCGTTGCCGTCTGCGCCACGGTCCGGATTGCACGCAGTCCGGCCGCCTTCCACCATGATTTCTTAGTGATTAACATGCTTTACACTTCCTTTCAATTCGTCCACATCCTTTTCCAGGACGGTGACCCTGCCATCGATACACTTGATGGCGTCCTTGTTCTCGCCGACCTTTTCGGCCAAGTGCCGATGCTCGACCTCAAACACCGCCGTTGTCTTGCTGTGCGCCAACACATTTCCGACAATCGACCCTACCAGTGACAGGATTGCCACAATAACGGCCGCCCAAAACCCTTCCATGCGCCTATTACCTTTCTTTTATTTCAGGATCACGGGCCATGTTTCACGCCCGACAATCCCATCAACCGTTAATCCCTGGGCCTTTTGATATGCCCTGACCTGCCTGTCCGTCACCGCCCCGAATGACCCGTCGATCGCTTGCACGTCATAGCCCCGCATTTGGAGCAGGGCCTGGAGGACCTCCACGTGCTTGCCCTTGCTTCCCTGCCGGACCGTGTTGGCTCTTGCCCAGGTGTCGACCAGCTTCGGTACGACCGGGGGCGGTGCGGGATCATCTGCCAGCCGCACCCAGCCCGCGCCTGACTTCAATTTCCCGTAATTTCCCGAGTGTTCCACGATCGTGTAATTAGTCGTGACCTCGATCTTGCCCGCCACGGTCTTGCCGTCGGGCGCTTTGTAGTACGGTGTCCCCGCTGTCAGGCGGACAGTTTCTGCTTTCGGCGGCGTCGGCGTGGCACTCATCGCAAGCTTGACATCACGGCGGAACGTGTCCATCGTGAACGGCAGATTGAGCTGTCGCCATAAATGTTCAGGATCCCCATGATTGCTTGCAATTCCATATTTAGCCCCTTCTGCGTGGCTCATTATAGTTGAATATCCGTTAGGCATTTTGCCTAGAGGATCGAGGCCATTTTCCTTGAAAGTATCTGCAAATAACTTGACTGCCGTTTCGTAATTGCGCTTAACGTAATCTTTAGCTTCCAATAGCTTGTCCTGCGAAACGGTAAACTTGCCACCATTCCCATATTTAAGCGAAGCAGGTTCAGCCATTTCTACCTGAAACATGAAATTATTGGCGTTTCCATTCTTTCCGGAACCGGATGTCCATGGTCGCTTGTTCAGAGGTAACGTTTCGATGGCAAGATCAGGCTCGGTTACGTAGTTTGCGATAACTGGCGCGGTTGCTCTATTCCATCGATCCGCCCAGTTGTGCGCCGAAGGCTGATTACATCCAACCGAATGAAGCATGCCTCCCCAAAGCTTAAACGGTCTCTTGTCGGTGTACGCTCGATGTTTCACAGCGTGCTTGATTATTAGTTGATATGACATACATCTACTCCTTTCCATTAAAATATCACCCCTTTCGGCGGTTAGGCTTTCGGTCTCGCGTGTTAATTATTACTCAACTAGCTCCCAGCCATATGCGCCAGGTATCCATGAATTTTTACCGCCTGCGTCATTTTGCATCTCCTATTTGACTACGAAAGTTAAGCCTGATGGCTTATTCGAACTGGCATTAAACTTGTCCGCGTCCGCTTGTGTTCGGGCATAGCCTATGGTTGCCTGGCTGTCACGGAACATCCAAGTCATACTAGAAGCCCTTGAAGTGTCAAAACTCGATAAATCTAATGTTGTAGCTCTTGAAAGATAAAACATATAAGCCATATTAGTAACCTTCGATGTATTAAAATTTGATAAATCCAACCAAGTGGCTTTTGAGGACATAAACATACCCTGAAAATTAGTCGCACCCGATGTATTGAGGTTCGATAAATCCAGTATATCAGTTTGTGAATTATTAAACATATCAAACATATCCGTCACGTTCGAGTTACTACTTGCCACGCCTTGTAAAACTGTGCTTGTATTATCCGCGAACATTTGACGATAAGATGAATATTAACCCCGTTGGCTTATCAGAACTTGAGTTAAACCTATTAGCATCTCTGTGTGTTCGAGCATAGCCGGTGGTCGCAGCTGAGTCAGTCTAATGTGGTTGCATGGCTGAGATAGAACATATAACTCATGTCGGTAACATTGCTCGTGTCAAAGCTGCTCAAGTCCAATGTGGTTGCATGGCTGAGATAGAACATATAACTCATGTCGGTAACATTGCTCGTGTCAAAGCTGCTCAAGTCCAAGGTGGTCGCAGCTGAGTCATAAAACATAGAATCCATGTCGGTAACATTGCTCGTGTCAAAGCTGCTCAAGTCCAAGGTGGTCGCAGCTGAGTCACAAAACATAGAATCCATGTCGGTAACATTGCTCGTGTCAAAGCTGCTCAAGTCCAAGGTGGTCGCAGCTGAGTCATAAAACATATAACTCATGTCGGTAACATTGCTCGTGTCAAAGCTGCTCAAGTCTAAAACATAGAATCCATGTCGGTAACATTCAGATTATCACTCGCTACACCCTTAAGGGTAGTGCTTGTATTCTCTTGGAACATCTCTTTGTAAGAAGTAACATCCACCCCCTTAATCACATGAGGAATAATTACATATTCATGCGAGCCGATATATTTAAACTCTCCATCTGCCGTACCACTAAAGTCGCTGTCCTGCGCCATCACGTAATAGCTTGGGATGCCCTTTTTAATCCGACTCATCCTAACCCTATTCGCTAACATCAGAACTCACCCCCACTCATGCCAAGCCAATTAGTTCCGCCATCAACTGTAAGGAAAGTCAACACATACGTCTTGCTTGCTGTCGTCATATCAGGAATCTCTCCACCTTGCCATTTGACAGATGCAGGAAATATCAACGTCTCAACAGTTTCACCCATTGTTATTATTAATGTGAAGCTGTGAGCTACGCCAGATTTAGCGTTTGTAATCGAATATGTGCGACTGGCTGACGGCATGTCAGTGAAAACGTTAGCTAAAGACAGATCAATAATACCTGTGGTCGCTTGTGTTTTTTCAGTATAAGTTTCAAGCGTATCGTTTGATTT
>JAMNYO010000033.1 GCA_023622765.1 Bacteroidota bacterium
TGCGACTGGTGCGAGGGCTGCGACTGGTGGGAAGGCTGCAGCAGATGCCCGTTGATTTCCGGAACTACCAAGGGGACGTGCTCGTCCATCCTCCAGTACGAAGAATTGTCCACCACCTGCCAGCCTTTTTCTACAAACAGCGGAATCCAGGTTTTTGAAACGGCACCGCCGGCAGAGAAAAGGGCTATGCCCGGTTCCGTTTTCAGTGCCTGCTCCAGGGTTGTTACAGGAATAGCCTTGCCTCGGAACAATACGGTACTTCCTGCGGAACGTTCCGAGGCAGCGGGAATGAGCTGCTTTACAGGAAAATTTCTTTCTTCCAGCAGGCGCACAATGGTGCTGCCCACCAGCCCGGTAGCTCCGGCTACCAGTACGGGTACAGCGATTTTGGCAGTATGTTCCGAGGCGGTTGCCCGGCCTGCAATCATGCGGGCGTTGCTTGTTGTATCTAAGGAGTTCATATGCATTGGAAGATATCGTTAATCAGGCCCGAGGCGGTCTGTTCGGCACCGGCTCCGGCACCGGCAACGCGGATGCCATTGGGGTACAGGCGGCTGTACAAAATGATGGAGGCGTCTGTGCCCGAGAGGCTGTAAAAAGGATGGTCTTCCGCCACAAACTCCAGACCCACTTGTACAGTACCTTCTGCCTTCGTAACACCAACGGTCTCTGCGGGGTTGGTTTCTATGCGGGCTAGGTAGCGGGGGCGGGTGTTGTTTTTTTGGCACTCTTGCCAAAGGGCCTGGAAGTGGGTTTCGTCGGGCCAGGAAGGGGGTAGGAACGAGTAGCTTGCCACTTGGTTTTCTTCCATGTCCAGACCGCATTCACGGGCCAGGATAAGGGCTTTGCGAATAACATCGGTACCGGACAGATCCGTCATGGGATCGGGTTCTGTGTATCCCAACTGCCTGGCTTCTTCCACCACTTGATGGAACGGGACGATGCTGTTGTAGGTACTGAATACGTAGTTGAGTGTACCGGATAAGCACGCTTCTATACGGGTGGGGGTGTCGCCGCTGCGGATCATTTGCCGGATGACGGAAATGACGGGCAGGGCGGCTCCTACGTTGGTCTCGTACAGGAAACGGGTTTGTTCGCTCAATTCCAACTGTCGGATTTTTCTGTAAAAATCCATGGGCAGGGAATTGGCAATTTTGTTGCATGCCGTTACGGCAATCTTAGAGGCAAGTATGTCTGCATAACGGGCCGCTATGTACCTGTCGGACGTGCAATCTACAAAGACGCTGTTTTGCAGGTTGGTTTCTATCATTTTATCAATAAAATCCCCGTTGCGGTTGGCTTCGCCTGCTTCTTCCCCCGTAAGCGCACGGTGTATGGTTTCCGGTTTCAGCCCTTCTTTGCGCAGGACCATCCGGCGGCTGTTGCTTATACCGCAGATTTGTACATCAATACCCTCGTTCTGTAACCAGGAGTTACGCTGAGCAAATACCTGCGACGTAAGGCTTTTTCCTACGTTTCCCCATCCGGCTACAAATAAGTTCAGGCGGCGTGTGGGAGAGCCAAAAAATTCCTGGTGGACGGCCCGGATGGCTTCGTCTGCATCGCGTGTACTGACTACTGCCGAAACGTTCTTTTCGGAAGACCCCTGAGCAATGGCCCGGATGGTGATGTTGCGCCGGCCAATGGCTTCAAACATGCGTCCGCTGGCCCCCGACTGGTTTTTCATATCGGCTCCAATCAGGCTGATGATAGAAAAGCCACTTTCTACTTTCAGCGGTTCTACTTTTTGGAGGGATATCTCGTAAGCAAACGTCTCATCGGCTGCTTTTTTGGCTTTGTCCGCATCTTTTTGTTCTATGGCAACCAGCATAGTATGAACCGAAGAGGCTTGTGTAATGAGTATGATGTTAATTTGCTCCTGGGTGAGGGCGTTGAACAGGCGGCTGGAATATCCGGGGATGCCTACCATGCCGCTTCCTTCCATAGACAAAAGGGCAATGCGGTCGCTTCCGGAAATGCCTCGGATTTTCTCTTTTCCTTCCGGCGGATCTTGCTCAATGAGCGTACCGGGCTTCCGGGGGTGGAACGTGTTTTTTACCATGATGGGAATGCCTTTGGAAACAACAGGTTGTATAGTGGGCGGGTAAACCACACGGGCACCAAAGTGGGACAACTCCAGCGCTTCTTTGTACGAAATGTTTTCGATGGTATGTACGTCGGGTACAATACGCGGGTCTGCCGTCATCATACCGTCCACATCGGTCCAGATCCACAACATACGGGCTTTGGAACCTACCGCCATGAGAGAAGCCGTATAGTCCGAGCCGCCTCGGCCCAGGGTGGTGGTGCGCCCTTCTGCGTCCGAGGCAATGTACCCGGGAACAATGAAAGTCTTTACGGGATTGGATTTTACCATGTGCCGGATGTTGCGGAAGGTGGTGTCTGTATCCACCGTAATGTGTGGCGAAGAAGGACCTGTGCGGACTATTTCGCGTGCGTCTGTCCAGCGGCAACTCAGACCGGTCAGTGTGCACATGGCTTCCAGAATGCGTGTGGAAAACAACTCGCCAAAACTGACAATCAAATCTGACGTAGCCGGACTCAGCTCCCTGATAAGAAATACACCCCGGCAGACTTCGCGCAGCTTTTCAAACAAATTGGAGAGTATCTGGTTTACGTCTCCTCTGAAATCTTGAGGCAGCAACCGGTCTGTGACTTCTGCATGCCGTTCCTCCAGTTCTTTGATTTTGTCCAGGTAGACCGTATCGCCGCAGGCAGCCAGGCGGCCTGTGGCTTCCAGGGTATTTGTTACCCCGCTCAGCGCAGAGATTACCACAATGGTTCTGTCGCTTTCAGAAGCTTCCTTAATAATCTGTATTACTTGTTTTATAGAAGAAGCGTTGGCTACCGAACTTCCTCCAAATTTAAGAACTTGCATAATAATGGTATAATTTGTTCGTATTCCAATAAAAACCCGTCGTGTCCAAAATCAGAGGTAATGACCTGTTTTTGGGCTTCCGGAATATGGCGTGCCATGAAATCAATTTCCGAGAGCGGGAAAAGCAGGTCGCTGTCAATACCAACGCACAGGGTACGTGCCGTTATATGCGACAACGCTTTTTCCGGGGTGCCCCGTCCGCGCCCCACGTTGTGCGAATCCAGGCTGCGCGTGAGTACGTAGTAACTGTAGGCACAGAACCGATTGGCCAGCTTCTCTCCCTGGTATTGCTGGTACGAGCAGGCGCGGGTGGCCGTCAGCACGTTGTTACAGGTCTCGGCCTGTGTTTGGCAATACCCCTCGTACGAGCGGTACGACAGCAGCGCGATGGACCGCGCAGCCGCCAGCCCTTGACGCCCGGCCCCGTTGGCGAAAGTGGGATCGGCCTGGAGGGCCATGCGTTGCGACTCGTTCAGGGCCGTGGCCCAGGGGCTTATGCGGGCGCTGCAGGCGAGTAAACATAAGTTTTTAATAAGCGACGGATTGCTGATGGCCCATTCCACGGCCTGAAATCCACCGCTTGACCCGCCAATAAGCAGGTGGATTTCTTCCAGACCCAGTTCCCGGCGCAGCAACTCGTGGGCTTGTACCATGTCGCGGATGGTTATGAGCGGAAAGTCGGGGCTGTCAGGTTGCGTGGAGCCGTAGCAAGAACCCAGGACGTTGGCACAGATGATAAATTCACGCGAAGGGTCAAAAAATTTCCCCTCTCCAACTAATGTAGGCCACCAATCGCACGGGTTGGAATTGGCCGTCAGGGCGTGGCAAATCCATACCACCTGCCTTCCCCGGTGGCTTCCTGCGCTGCAATGGTAGCGGATGCGGATCCCGGGAAGTACGTCTCCGCTTTCTAGATGAAAAGGGTCCGGGCAGGTAAAGGTATGTTCTTCTAGGAGTGTGTTCTCTTTCATTACCGGATTTGTCTAAGGGATTGGGAAAGGTCTGTCTTAAGGTCCTCAATGTGTTCAATGCCAACAGACAGGCGCAAAGTACCGGATTCTATGCCTGCGGCTTGCAAGGCAGCGTCGGAAAGCTGGCTGTGCGTAGTTGAGGCCGGGTGCGCAATCAGGGTTTTGTTATCGCCTACGTTTACCAGGTGGGTAATCAGCTGCAACCGTTCTACAAAATCAGCCGTCTGTTTGCGGTCTCCGTTCAGCGTAAAGCTTAAGACGGATCCGTAGCCCGGTATAAAATATTTGTGGGCATTCTCGTAAGAGGGGTGGTTTTTCAGCCCCGGGTAACTTACGCTTTTCACCTTTTTTTGAGCCAGCAACCATCTTGCCAGCTCCTGGGCGTTGTCCATAGCCTTTTGCATCCGCAGGGAAAGTGTTTCAACACCTTGAAGGATCATCAGGGCGTTGAAGGGCGAAAGGCAGCAGCCGAAATCACGCAGTCCCAGGGCTCGGGTCCGGGCACAAAAGGCTTTGTTTTTAAAAGTGGCTAAAAAGTCGAGGTTGTTGTACGAGGCGCACGGTCCTTCCAGGTACGGGAAACGGCCGCTATCCCAGGGAAAGGTACCTGCCTC
>JAMNYO010000012.1 GCA_023622765.1 Bacteroidota bacterium
GTACCAAAATATGTTTTCGAAGTAAAGGATAACAAATATAAACTTCTTTACATGGGAAGGGGCGAATTTTCCGTACCCAACTTGAAACAACTGCAAAAAGAGAATGGCCAGATAATGGTGTTGGTGGCCAATGCGGGATATACGGAGGACAAGGTGAAAACCACCTTCACGGTTCAGTCACCACCCGAACAATTTATTACCCTTACCACCGCCAAGGCCGTAGGGGAAACCATAGAGTTATCTATAGCTACATCCGTTCACACTGATACGTGGATAGACCTGAACAACAACGGCAAAAGAGACGAGGGAGAAAACATTAGGGACGGAAAACCATATACCTTAGGCGCGCAAACCATCCGGATTTACGGTCCGGTAACTGCCCTGACTTGCCAAAACAACCAACTCACCGAGTTGGATGCAAGCAGTTGCAACACGTTAAGAAGGTTAGACTGTCAAAACAACCAACTTACCTCGTCAACGTTAAACGTGAGCGGGTGCACGGCATTGGAGGGTTTACACTGCAGCGACAACCAGCTTACCTCGCTAAATGTAAGCGGATTCACCGCTTTGGATTATTTAAACTGCGCGAACAACCAGCTTACCTCGTTAAACGTGAGCGGATGTACGGCATTGAGTCATTTTTTCTGCAACGACAATCAGCTCTCCTCGTTAAACGTGAGCGGGTTGATATCATTAGGACAATTCTCCTTCTATAACAACCCGCTCGTTTCGTTAGATGCAAGTGGTTGTGTTAAGTTGGCAACTGTTAGATATTCCCAAGGAAAACTTACCTCGTTAGACGTGAGCGGGTGCACGGCATTGAAATGGTTATACTGCGACCGGAACCAACTAACCTCGTTAAACGTGAACGGGTGCACGGCATTACAAGAATTTGACTGCTCCAATAACCAGCTCACCTCGCTAAATGTAAACGAGTTCACGGCATTAAAAAAATTATACTGTGACAACAACAACATGTGTGAGGTAAGGCCCGCTATTTTTGATAATATCTCCTATCTTTCGTATGATATTCGATACAGATACCAGTGGGATTCTAAACAACAGAAATATGTCGTAAAAGAAGACCGCGGCAAAGGGTATTGGTACGCCCACGAGCCAGAGGGCGGGTGCCATCGTCCCAATCCGTGCAATAATTAATAGACACATCTTTGAGAGTTTTTAATTTGAGAAGTTTTAAACTGTGACAAAGGTTTTCAAACACAAGTGTCGCTGATTAAAACAAGATATTTTTAAAAGATACTATTCCAAAAAGTGTGTCTGAGCCAATTACAGGCTACACCTTTAATCCTCGTACAGGTATCGAAATTAAAAAAACAGGGTCAAGAATGAAGTGAAAAAGAAATAAAAGAATAATTTTGTAGCAAGGCTAATAGAGAATTTAGACTTGAGACACACTAAATGTAACACTACCTATGAAAAAGTTTAACTACCTTTTCCTGGCGGTATCCATCCTGCTGCTTACCGCCTGTCCCGGGGAGGTGATTATTAACCCCGATGACCCCAAAGACCCCAAAGAGGCTCTTTTGAAACAGAAGATAGAAGCATTAGTTTCACCCGACCTGATGAAAGCCATCAAGGGAATGGGCATGCCCATCCACGACGGCACAAACCCGCCCAATATCGAGGGAAAATACCTGGCAGATGACCAGACGATGAAAAAATCGAACTTTGAAGACGACGACCCTCCCGGGACGAAGTACGAGGACGAGGTGCTGACCATCAGCGGACAAAACAACGACAACTTCACCGTGACGCTGAAATCGGAAACCGGCTCATATTCAAACACCTATTCAATGGTCATCAGCGGTAGCGGCGACAGGTTCACCCTGTACGCGCCGATGGACACTCAAGTTGACGACAACACCCGAGTAAAAGGCGTGGTGCTCTACTCCGGCAGGATGAAAGAAGGCGAGCTACACGATCTGCACAACGGAGCGTTCATCAGCGATAAGCCATACTTTGGATTGGGACAAGTGTATTACGAGGCCGACGGGGTGGCGAAGAAAACCGACGGGAATACAGGCGAAGTGATCGAAGCGACGGGTGAAACAGCGACAGGAAGCTACAAAGGAAAAGACATGGTAATGAAATTCCCCTCAAATCTCCAAATCTCCATAAAGGCGGCAAAAAACCAGGACGCCCCCCACGAGGAGATCGCCATTACCGAGCGCAAGGAGATGGAAATGTTCAATCTTGGGAAACACACCATCCTCGATTTCTCGAAAATGAGATCGGCTTACACCGTTGACGTGGAGACGATGGTGGACAAAGGGCTCAACGCGGAGGAAGACATCGATTGCAGCCTTTTCACGACCGACAGGCAAGCCGTTGAAGCGGCGGAAGGGCGAATTTTCAAGAAGGTCGATTTTACCTACGACAAGGCAACGGGGAAGCTGACCCTCTCTTTCCAGGCAAATGCCCCTTTTAACCCCACGAGATCGGGCTCCTCGTCAGAAGATGGCAAGTACGGTTACCTCGCCATCGCAACAACCCCCGATTATAATTTCGAAACGGAGACTGTTACCATGAAGGCGCCCTACGTGGAGCAGGTAAGCGAAACCTGTTGGGCCGCCTGCGCGATGATGTTCGTGCGTTCGTACAAGAACCTGGATCCTAAACAAGACAATAGCCTGTTCAAGCTGGTGAAAGATATCGGGCACACGACGCTTGAGGAGGGATGGAGAACCAACTTCATCACCTTCTGGAGTTACGACACTAAAAGTATCGTCAAAGCCATTCGGGAAAAGATCGGCGGGGATGTTAACATCTCCTGCTCATCGTTCCGCAGGACGAAAAGCGCGGCAGTCGAAATGGTCAAGCTCCTTAAAAAAAGGCACCCGGTAATCCTTAACCACGGGACGCACGCGTTGTACGTCATAGGATACAAGAAGGGAGAAAACGCGGGTGCCACTTCATTCCTTGTCCACGACCCGCAAGGGGTGGGCGGGGACATGTACAAATGGATAGTGTGGGATGAATACTTGAAGAAAGTGAATTTTAACGAGGCCTGGGTACAGGGCGATGCCATTTACATTATTTACGCCGATAGGCCCATGCTGGACAACCCCGTGCTGCAAACCATGGCGATACCGGTGGCGGACAGCAAGGACCTAATGGGTCCCGTTGGCGCTGACTTGACCTTCACGATGAAAGCCTACGGAGAATGGCGCAAGGTATACCCGAAATACGATCACGAAGAATTCACGGGAATAGGTTGGGGAAAATGGGGGTATGACGCGAAAAACAGCGACAACGACACCATTTACTCTCCTGCGGGATTAAACGTGGCAATGAAAGTGTATAACGCCGATGATAAGCCGGCATCCATGCTGCTAAGCATGGACATTGGCGGCGGTGCGTTTAAATATTATTCTGCTTCATTCACCTGTCCAGCCAAAGGATTTTACACGGTAAAGGGAAATCATTTTAAAGACTCGTCGGGCATGCAACTTGACTCCACGTTGACCGATTTTTTCAAAGTACCCGGCGATAAAGACCTTTATTTGGAATTCGCACTGAGGAACGTTTGGGGGGATGAAAACATTGAAGAGTTTGATTATTATGGATTGGTGGTTAAATCGCAACCCACCGAAGAACCGGAAGAATTTAAGGCTTTTCGCCACATCCTGAAAGATATATATACTTCTATTACCGGGAAACAGTGGACAGATGGATTGGTTTGGTTGGAGAAAGATCCGCAAGAACAATGGGGATATCAAATATTTCACAAGGATATGCTTTCGTTTTTAATATCTGCATCCTATGATCTTCATAATAAACCTTCTTTTACAATATTTTTACGCGATAACGCAGATTATACGAAAACACTAAAAGTAAACAACCACGCGTTACCGGGAGATTGGATATGGGGAATTGATTGCAATAATAAAATAAGGAAAATTCATATTGAAAATGACAAGCTGAGAGACTTTACGGGATATGAAAACTTGGAGGAACTTACCATCTCTACCTCAAATCATTGTGCTGTTAAGGTAAATAAAAGACAAAGCCAAACGAATAAGGATATAAAATTTGATTTTAAGCAAAGTTCTATTTCTTTAGATTTATTAGGGATTTCAACTGCAACCGTTACATCCGTGAAGAAAATAGGTATCTCTACCTATTATAGTGAAAAGGGCAAGATTATTCTTCCCGAAAATAGTGAAGTGGGAAGTATTTATATTTACGCTGATAACTTTTCCATTATTGGTAAGAATAATAGAGGTGAAAGTTTGATTCATTTAGGAAAAGGTAATTCGCAAGAAAATGGGGTGATTTCCCTATCAGGTTTAAGCATCGGAAAGATCATGGATGCCAACAAAAATCTAAACATTCGGGAAATACAACTTATCGAATCAAATTCCAGGAAATTTGACATCGATGTGGGTGAAATCATGGTTGAAAAAATTAAGATTAACGCTTGTCCCAATCTTTCTCTACTTAAAGTAAGAAGCAATGCATTGAAGGACATTGATATTACTGATTGCCCGTTGATGGATTCACTATACTGTTGTCTCAATCAATCTCTTACTTCGTTAAATGTAAAATGTTTGTCATTGAAAGCTTTATACTGTTATCAAAACCAGCTTACTTCGTTAAACGTGAATGGATGTCCAGCACTGAAAACATTATTCTGCAACAACAACCAACTCACCTCGTTAAACGCGAGCGGATGTGCCGCGTTACAAGAGTTATTCTGCAACAACAACCAGCTCACCTCGTTAAACGCGAGCGGATACATGGCATTGAAAAGGCTAAACTGCAGCTATAACCAGCTTACCACGTTAGACGTGAGTAAATGCAGGTCATTGAAAGAATTAGACTGCAGCTCCAACAACATCAACGAAGTGAGGCCCGCTTATTTTGATAATATCACAAACCTCAGATACGATATTCGATACGAATACAAGTGGGATTATGACCTAAAGAAATATGTTGTGGCCAAAGATCACGGCAAAGGGTATTGGTACGCCCATGAACCAGAGGGCGGGTGCCATGCTCCTGATCCGTGCAATAAGTAACAGAATCATCTTTATCAAATTTTTGAACATTGACAAAGGTTTTCAAACTCGAATTGCCAATGATTAGAACAAGATATTTTTAACAATACAAATCGATATGCAAAAATTTAACTATCTTTTGTTGGCGACATCCATCCTACTCCTTACCGCCTGTCCCGGGGATGTCATTGAACCCGATGACTCCAAAGACCCCAAGGAGGCCCTTTTAAAACAGAAGATAGAGGCCTTGGTTTCACCAGACTTGATGAAAGCAATCAAGGAGCTGGGCATGCCCATTCATGACGGTGTCAGCCCACCTAATATAGAAGGAAAATACCTGGCCGATGACCAGACGATGAAAAAAACGAATCTTCAAGACGACGACCCTCCCGGGACGAAGTACGAGGACGAGGTGCTGACCATCAGTGGGCAGAACAACGACAACTTCACCGTGACGCTGAAATCGGAAACCGGCTCCTATTCACAAACCTTTTCGATGGTCATCAGTGGCAACGGCGATAGGTTTACCCTGTACGCACCAATGAACATTCAACTGGATGACAACACCCGGGTAAAAGCAGTGTTGCTCTACTCTGGCAAGATGAAAGAGGGCGAACTACACGATCTTTACAGCGGCACGTTCATCAGCGATAAGTCATACTTTGGATTAGGGCAACTGTACTACGAAGCTGACGGGGTGGCGAAGAAATTTGCCGGGGAAGAGACCGTTCTCTCAACCACAGTTGGGGCGAGCGGTGGCAAGCTCAAAAGCAACACCATTGAAGTGATAATACCCGCGGGTAGCTTTTCCACCAACACCAAGGTGGAACTGAAAAAGCAAACCGAAGAAAATGTTTTCGGCACGAACAAGGCATCCGACTACCACACGGTAACGGGGCTGCCCGCCGATTTTTCCAAACCTATCACCATTACTGTAACGCCCGACAAAAACGCGGGAACGGACCTTTTCATGACTATGGGCGAAGAATCTTTCGTACCGTCGTTAAACAAAATGGAGGTAAATTACTCGTTCGTGGAATCCACCTTGAAAGAGGAAAAATACGTGTTCAACCTTACACCCGCTGAAGCCGATAACGATGCCAAAGGTAAGAAAATGGACCTCACCTTCGGGTTGGTGAAAGATTTCGCACGCAAGGGAGGCGGCACGAAATCCACCCGTGCCACGAGCAAGTTCTTGGTCTATTACGATACAAAAAAGGTACACGATTACGACGCCGAGAAACTGGAGAAATACCTGAACGACGCGTACGATGAGTTGGTCGACATAGGGTTCTCGTTTTCTAAACGCACCAAGTGGCCCATACAGGTCAATTTATACAACCGACAAAGCTACAACATAAACAGATTGGGGGAATTTGTCCCCTCGAAGCTCGGGGACAACTGGGGTTACATGACGTTCAACGCCGGTTACATGTCCGACGAGACCCTAATGAAGTCCACGGCAGGACACGAGTTATTCCACTTGGTGCAAGCCTTGTACGACCCCCGCTGGGCTTTTACCAAAGCCATCAGCGCGGGCAATTTTTACTGGCTCGACGAGGCAAGCTCCACCTGGTTCGAGGAGATTATGGCAGGGAAAGCATACTCGTCGTTAACGCGCCAAGGGCATCATTTGGAGCCGCTAAGGGGAATATACAAGGGAGCGGATGACAATCCGCAACATTACGGCTATGGCATGGCGGCGTTCGTGAAATCGATGATCGGGCAAATCAACAAGACGACCTTATCAAAGATATACCAAAAAATATCAGAAGGGGCCGATAACCCGGTGACGGCCATCAACCAAGGGGCATCGAAAAGCGTTTCAGAGATGTACCCCTTTTTCCTGGACGAGTATTTCGACCGAAGGGTCTATTCCGACTTCGAACAGTCCTCCCTGCTGACTGCCGAGGGAATTCAGACGTGGAATATTGCCTCGAAAGAGGATACCCTGAAAACGTTCGATAATGGCTACCCGGGCATATCGGCTAAACTATTTAAGCTGAACTTGTCATATGACGGTTTCAGCGATAACGACACGCTGAAGATCAAGACGGACGAAATCGCCTTCGCACCAAAATACGTTTATAAAATGCAGGGCGGGAACGTCTTTACACTTCTTGACATGGGGAAGAGCGAATTGTCCATAACCGGATTGAAACAACTGCAAAAAGATAAGACCGTGATACTGGTGGTGGTAGTCAACTCGGGATACACGGACAATAACTTTAAAACCACCTTCACGGTCAAATCGGCTACCGAACAATTTATCACCTTTACTACCGCCAAGGCCGTGGGAACAACCATCACTTTAGGCATTTCCGCCCCCGCAAGCACTTGGATAGACCTTAACAACAACGGCAAGAAAGACACGGGAGAAAACGTTACAGTTGATGAAGTGAAAAAGTATACCTTGGGCGCGCAAACCATCCGGATTTACGGGGCGGTAAAGTACTTAACATGCTCTTACAACCAACTTACCTCATTAGATGCAAGTCAATGTAGCACATTGGTAGGATTGAATTGCGACTACAACCAAATCACCTCGATAAATGTAAACGGGTGTAAAGCATTGCAAATATTATATTGCTACAAGAATCAACTCACCTCGTTGGATGTGAGCAAATGTACGGCATTGGAAAAATTAGAGGTCAGTTGCAACCGACTTACTTTACTTGACGTAAGCAAGAATATCGCTTTGAAGCAGTTGCAGTGTTACGACAACCAGCTCACCTCGTTAAACGCGAGCGGATGTACGGCATTGGAAAAAATAATATGTTATAACAACCAACTCACCTCATTAAACGTAAGCGGATGTACCTCCTTACAAGAATTGTCCTGCGATAATAACCAGCTCACCTCGTTAAACGTGAACGAATGTACCGCATTACAAGAATTAGCCTGCGATAATAACCAGCTCTCTTCGTTAAGTGTACAAAAGTGTACAATGTTACGCTCTATATCTTGCGGTGCAAACAAATTTACCTCCTTGAATGTAAGCGGGATGAAATCGCTAGAATCACTATCCATCGATGAAAGCCCACTACTCGCTTCATTAGATGCAAGTGGATGTATCGCGTTTAAGAGTTTTGATTGTTCCCACGAAGATCTCACTTCGTTAAATGTGAGCAGGTGCACAGCATTAGAAAATTTAAACTGTTCATTCAACGAACTCACTTCGTTAAATATAAGCGGATGTACGGCACTTAAGACATTAGACTGTAGCTACAATAACATCAAAGAAGTGAGACCTGCCATTTTTGATAACATCGCAAACCTTCGCTACGATATTCGATACAAATACAAATTGGATTTCGATCATTATCCGGTTAAATTTATTGTAGAAGAAGACCGTGGCAAAGGGTACTGGTACGCCCACGAGCCGGAAGGCGGGTGTCATGCTCCCGAACCGTGCAACAAATAAACGCTATATACCCTATCTTTTTTAATATTAACAAAAAAGTGTATATTTGCATTACATTTTAAACGGGTTGCTTATCATCAAATATTTTATGTATAACTCACAAACTATTAATCGTATGAGAAGAGTTCTAATTTTCACGGTATTCATGATTTTCTCCAGCGTTTTCCTATTTTCTCAAAACGTTGTACGAGACGTGGTTCACTTGAAAAATGGTTCAGTAATTAAAGGGATCATTACTGAACAGGTTCCAGGCCAAAGCCTCACCATTGAAACGGTGGATGGCAGTGTTTTCGTCTTATCTATTGAGGACGTTTCAAAAATAACGAAGGAAACGGAAGCAACAAAAGCAGTAAAAGTTGGAAAATCCCCCGCTGAAGGTAAAAACAGGTTCAGCTACTACAGCTTGAACCTGGGGGTAGCGACCGATTTCGAAGAGGTGGGACTGGGGTTGAACTTAGTCGAGCTCAACCTGGCCACACAAAGCGGATTGGGCGGAACGCTCAAGTGGGGTGCCAATTCGTACGTCGTAGATGAGATAACCTTGGGAATAGGTTATTTACTGGTTGGCCCTTCCTACTCCCACCTGATGAGCAAGCCCAATATCATCGGTACCTATAGGGCGCTTGTCGGATACTCGGTGCCCTCGCTCACGTACGACGGTGAAACAGTATCCGGCGATGGCTCATTTGCCCTCGACATAGGCGCATCTTTCCGATTTGCCGCACATAAGAGGTGGAACCTACTGCTAACACCCGATATTCTGTTGATCGATGGCGAGTTTTTCTTGAATGTAGGAGTGGGCTTCGCGTTTAGCTGGTAAAAGAGCTTATTTCTGGTAATACCTTACCCGGTCAACCAGCATTTCTTCAGGTAAATCATCCTTTTCAACGGGCGGCATTCATGTCGCCCTTAAATGCATATCGATAATCGTATGAAACTGACATGATTAAAATTATCATTAAACACCCTTGGGAACTATTTCGTTAAGCCAAACGAGCAGAGGACAAGTTCACTTGGAATATGCCGTGACGAGAAATAGTCTAACTTTAATGAATGATTATTTTAAACATCAAAGGTTCCATACACTGAAATGTAAAAGAATAAAATAATCGTATGAAACGCTTCACTTTTGTTTTATTTTTAACGTTTGCCATTTGCTTACCTTCCTTTGGTCAAGGTAGAGTGATTAACGTGGTGTTCATAGGAGCACACCCCGATGACGCGGATCTGTTAGCGGGTGGAACGGCCATCAAGTTTTCACAACTCGGTCACAATGTGCTGTTTGTCTCTTTAACAAACGGTGATGCCGGTCATCACTCCATGGGTGGAGGAGCCCTGGCTAAAAGGCGTCGTGCTGAAGCGGAAGAGGCGGCAAAGCGATTTGGTGTCACCTATAAAGTGTTGGAATATCATGATGCCGAATTGATGCCCACGCTTGACGTGCGAAAAGAGGTGATAAGAATTATCCGGGAGTGGGACGCGGATGTGGTTATCGGGCACAGACCGTACGATTATCATCCCGATCATCGAAACGCGGCCATTGCTTTGCAAGATGCGGCTTACCTGGTGATTGTTCCAAACGTGGTATCCGACACCCCACCATTGAAAAAAAACCCCCTGTTCCTTTACGCGCAAGACCGATTCCAAAAACCATACCCCTTTACTCCCGACATAGCGATCGATATATCGGATGTTTTTAATCAGAAAATTTATGGTATGGCCGCGCATGAGTCACAGTACTTTGAATGGCTGCCGTGGACGGCGTCGAAGGAAGCACCAAAAAGTCAAGAAGAGAGGCATGAATGGCTTAAAGCGAATCGTAAAAGACCCGTTACACCTGCCGTGAAAGAGTCATTAGTTAAATGGTACGGGGGAGAAAAAGCTGAAAAAGTGACCGATGCCGAAGCATTTGAAATATGTGAATATGGCTATCAGCCCACCGATGAAGAGATAAGAGAACTCTTCCCGATGCTGAAATAAGGTCGCCTAAGTTCAAGTTTTAAAGGCAAGCCGTTTCGTCAAATATTTGTTACCTTTGTTTTTCTGGTTGGAAACCATAAAAACAATATTGGAATAACCATGGGCAAGATAAAAATATTTATAAGTAGCGTGCAGTCTGAGTTTGCCGAAGAGCGCAAAGCGTTGGCAGAGTTTATCCGCGCAGACCCGTTGCTGGGTAAATTTTTCGAGCCTTTCCTTTTTGAAGAGCTTCCGGCAGTTGATTTAAGCGCACCGAGCGTTTACTTGAAAGAAGTTGGATTGTGCAATATCTATTTAGGGCTTATCGGGGTAAAGTACGGTTACCATGCTAGCGAAGGGATATCGCCCACCGAGAGGGAATACAACGAAGCCACGAAACGAAATAAAACCCGATTTATTTTTCTAACCAACCACGAAGTTGCTGAACGCGAGCAAGAGGTAAACGCTTTTATCAAGAAAATTGAAAAAGAGGTGGTGCGCAGCAGGTTTATCGGGCTATCGTCATTGCTACAAAACGTCTATCACAGCCTAATCCGCTATTTGGAAGAAAACAGGTTTATACAACTTGGACCCTTCGATGCGCAGATTAATTCAACAGCAAGCGTAGACGATATTGACAAAGAAAAAGTGCTCTCCTTTGTCCGTTTAGCTAAATCCCGCAGGGGATTTCCGTTAGATGAAAACAGCCCTACACTTAAAATCCTGCACCACCTCAACCTGTCGCAGGATGAGAAATTAACCAATGCAGCCCTGTTGCTTTTCGGTAAAAACCCACAACGTTTTTTCCCCACGGCAACTGCCAAGTGCGCTGTTTTTCATGGATTCAGAAAAGCGAAACCTATCCCGTCATATAAAATCATTGGCGGCGACATTTTTGAGCAGATAAATCAGGCAGTGGAGTTCGTGATGTCACAACTCGATTTCAGGGTGGGCACCCGCTCGCATTCAGACATCGCTCCCGGTAGCTACGAAATTCCCAGAGAGGTAGTTTCCGAGGGTATCGTGAATGCCATAGGCCACCGAAACTACGCCAGCCATTCCAGCGTTGAGATTATTTTGTACAAAGACAGGTTAGAAATCTCCAATCCGGG
Organism: Bacteroidota bacterium; assembly: GCA_023622765.1. Lineage (GTDB taxonomy): Bacteria > Bacteroidota > Bacteroidia > Bacteroidales > Dysgonomonadaceae > Proteiniphilum. Next base: position 11,517 of record JAMNYO010000012.1, read on the forward strand.
TTCTTTACCCCTGGGCTGGACAACCGAACGGCTGAAACAGCTGCACAACTCCGTGCCGCACAATCCGTTTATTGCCCACCCCATGTATCTTGCGGGGTATATCGAACAGTTGGGTACCGGCACCGAAGACATGGTAAGAAGAATGGTAGAGCACGGCCTTCCCGAACCCGAGTTTATTCAGGAACAGGACTTTAGGGTGATTATCTATCGCTACACCCTGCAAGCTACCCCCCAAGCTACCCCCCAAGCTACCCCCCAAGCTACCCCCCAAGTTACCGAACAACCTTCCGAACAAGATACCGAACAAGTTGCCATGCAAAATAACATGCAAGACACCATACAAGTTAAAACGCCTTTAAGTACGGCAGTAAAAAACTTAATTAAGGTTTTGGAAGGAGAAATGTCGAGAGAAGAGTTACAAGAAGCTTTACAGTTAAAAGACAGAAAGTATTTCCGAACAGTCTATATTAATGAAGCATTAAACGGCGGATGGATTGAAATGACGGAAGCTGAACCAAATCATCCGAAGCAAAAATACCGACTAACTAAAAAAGGGCTAAAAGCAAAACAACAATGGAACAATAAAAAGATACGACTCATATAAAGGTAGTGGTATAAAGCGGGTTGGAGAAACACCAAGACATTGGGAGGTGAAGAAGTTGGCAGATGATTCAACAATATTAAAACATAATTATGAAAACAATTGACAGAACCGATTTTGATAAGATACAACCCAAAATGCAGGCCAACATGAAAGTCTTAGAATTCACTTTGTCAGACTTGCATTTTCATACGGCACAAGAACTGAGAAGTTTAATTAAGAATAAAGATGGAAAAACAATTTCACTAAGAGCGTTGCAAAATATTCTTAAAGAATTAAATGATAATATATACGGTAATGGTAAACACAATAAAATAATTCGCAAACATGGTGAAAAAGGAAATCCAATGTATCGTCTTGAAAATAACACGGAATTAGCTTTTCCCGAAGTAATGTTTACTAACCAAGATAGAGTACTTATCACATCTTTGTTAAAAATGATTGCCGTGTTTGATGGCGGATTACCTATCAATAAACTTCTTACCAATTTAAAAATAAAAAATAGCGAGATCAAGGATTTCTTTCACGGAAAAATAGACATAGAATACAACCAATATATCCATAAATGGATATCTATTTTATATGATTCTATTGTTCAAAAGAAAGTGATAGAAATAGAATATCGAGAAATGGAAAGTTTGGAAAAATCTACATTAACAGTGTCTCCTTATCTTTTGAAAAACTTCAATAATCGCTGGCATTTAATTGGGCATATACATAAACCTTTCTCTTTTGAATGGAGTATTTTTTCTTTAGATCGAATTATTAACATAAAGTCACACACAGGATCTAAATCTTTTCGGGAAGCTAAATTAGAAATTATCAATGAATATTATGACTCTGTAATAGGTTTTTACGTGCCAACTCAAAAAAGCAGCGAGATTCCAAAATATCTAAACCCAAGTATGTTAAAACCATTTGATATTAAAATTAAAGTTCTCGATCAATCCACATTTTATTACATCCAGACAAATCCAATCCACAAATCACAACAATGCGATGCTAAGAAACAAGAGATTTCATTTAGGGTGATTGAAAATCCGTTGCTTTATTCAAAGTTATTTAGTTTTGGGAGTAAGATAAAAGTAATAGAACCTGACTTCCTCAGTGAAAAAATAATAGATGATGCCCATAAAGTTATAAACATTTATAAAACGAAGTAGATTTTCGCTTTTTGAAATTACCTTTGTAAAAAAATGGGAAAAAGAGAATATCAATATGTTCCTAAATCTTTGGGAATAAGAAAGAACGATTACCCTACGAGGATAATCACAGATGGATTTGGTCAATATGAAGCTGGTGTGCTTTTTGCACAAAATATTAAATATAAAGGCTTGGCTGTTCCTGTCGATATAGCACGAGATTTATTTGACAGTTTTATTGAAATAAAACAAATCGCAGGAATAGAGGTAATAAAGTCAATCAATAATGGCAAAATAGCTTTATTAGAAGTAAATATAAGTGAAGATGTTATCAGCCAGGATAATATTGAATTTTACGAGTCATTACAAGTTGGCAAATTATACTCCGTTAGTGTTTTATATTCTACTATGAGTTTCTATATCTTATCAATAGAAGATACACAATTAAGAGGTTATATTGATAAAGAAGAAGTTGGTCATATCGAAGTTTGTGAAGACATAGAGCTTCAGTTACAGCTTTATAGAAAAGCAGCTAGCCCTCTACAGCTATCACATTTCGTCAAACCAACTATCGCTAAAGAAGGTTTTTTAGATACAGTAAGTTTTGATGATGAAGAAAAACAAAAACGCTTTTTTCTTACACCTGAAGAAAGGTCAGTGATTTCAGATGAAGACATAAAATTAATAGAATTAATGCTAGACGAGTATCCAACGCTTACCAAAGATACGCTTTCAGTAATATCAGAGTATCCTTTTTTCTGTAAATATAGTGACATGCAACCTTCACTAGAACTAGAAAAGTTTATTAATGAAAGACCTTCATATTTTCAAAATGGGACTTTTTGGTTAAACATTTTTCTCGAAAAAAAGACCGGTAAAAACAAAATTGTCCTTTTTGATGAAAACTCAACGGTTCTTGTTGTTGATACATCAAACAAAGAGTTCAGTATTGATCAATTTTACGCTGACAAAACCACTCATACAGCTAAACGTATAATTCAGCGTAATAACTATACAAAATTAAAAATATCAGGAGACAAATTACATTTTCTGAAACAAACTGAAGCAACTCCTCACGAGTATTCTACTGAAAAGGTAGTCACTTATCTTGAGAGGATGAAAGACCTTAATGTACGTATTTTAAAAGAAGTAAAGGGGAAAATTGGTTTTAAAATAGAAAAAGATGCGTTTGAATATGGTATTCTTCAAAAATATTTAGAATTTGAAAAAAATCTTGAAGAAAACAATAATGGGGAGATTATTTATATTCCCCCTGATAAAATCAATCTTACTGCGGGCGAGCATATTGGTGGTACTACTGCCTTACTTCTCAAAATGAGTGAAAATCAAGCTAAACAACTACTTGGCAATGTTAGTCAAACAGACGAGGAAGTATATGTTTCCATTTTAGATAATGAGGAGAAGCCAATGTATTCTGGGAAATTATCGTTTAAAGAAAACGATGAGTACTTCCTCTCATTTTATGAAAGTCACGACTTGAACATTCACCGTATAAATGGCATCAGAATTGTACAAAGCTCAAATACTAAACATTTAGACGTACAACTCTCTGCTCTTAAAGGATTTGTAAAAAAGGACACATTAAATATCCATAAAGATTTAGTTTTTGATAAATTAGAGACACCCGACACCTCGAAATACAATGATATTGTTTTTTTCAATGAAAACATTGCCAAAGCCAAAGCAGACAATCGACAAGCTGAGGCAGTAAAAAAAGCATTAGGAAATAAAAGCATGCTTTTAATTCAAGGGCCACCTGGAACAGGGAAAACAAGTGTAATTGTTGAAATTATTTGCCAATTAGCAAAGGAGGGCAAAAAAATCTTAGTTTGCAGCCAGGCTCATGCTGCCGTTGATAACATCTACAATCGAATTAAGAGCAATAATGAAATATTGAAAGCTTTAAGAATAAATAATGAAGGCAATACAGAATCATGGGGTGATAACTTTGACGAGAATGATTATGAGAATTTCATCAAGAACAACAGATATGTTTTACAAAAATTATTCTCTGAGCAACCGATTGTTGATATAAAAAAACACATTGATGAAATAATAGACTATAATAATCAAACAGAATCCAATTATAAAAAAATACATCATAATTTATGTAATTACTATCCAGAAATTAAAAACATACGAGACAAAGAGAAATTAATACAAATTCTTGAGTTTTTAGAAGAGAAATCAGTAGGAATAACCGGCTTGTTGTTGGAAACACAGAGATACCAGAGTATGGACATGATACTTGGCACTTGCATTGGTGTGGGGATGAATTATATTCTTAAAAAAGGCTCCGTGAAATTTGATACAGTCATAATTGATGAAGCTGCCAAAGCTAATTTGGCAGAAACCATAGTGCCTTTACGATTAGGTGATCGTTATGTTTTAGTAGGAGATTACAATCAACTGCCTCCTTACATTGACAGGGAAAAAATTAACGTTTTTATTAGTCAAAGTAATGCTGACAATTTAGAAAACACAAAAGAGACAACTGGAAGTATTGGCCAAAATAACGAAATGGAAGAACAACAATTAAAAGAAAATGATGTAATTAAAGCGCTAAGCACATCATTGTTTGAGGACTTTCATAACCATCGCAATTTTCCAGAGGAGAACTCTGTACTTCTTAATTATCAGTATAGGATGAATCCGACTATAGGTGACTTTATTTCAAAGTTGTTTTATAATTCAGAATTAAGAAACGGTTTTGGCACTGATAAAGAACACATTAACACCCCTCGTTTCCCAGCCCCAGTAATCTTTTACGACACATCTAATCACAAAGAACGTTCTTATGAAACTAGAGAGCCTACCGGCAGTTATTTCAACATAAAAGAAATAGATATAATCTGTAATAGTATTATTCCGGAAATAATTCCGTTGCTCACAGAAGATCCTAGTTTAAAAGTGGGTATCATATCGCCTTATAGCGCCCAATGTAAAAGACTAAAAGAGCGAATAGAAAACAAACAACTCAAAGAAAGTGTATATACTGTAGATTCTATACAAGGTAGTGAGTTTGATATTGTGATATTTTCGTTTGTACGATCCTTTTCACCAAAATCCAATAGTAATATTGGTTTTCTATCTGATTTGCGGAGATTAAACGTTTCTTTAAGTCGTGCAAAGAAAAAGCTAATATTGGTTGGGAACAAAGAAACGCTCACGAGAAAGAAAGCACATCCAGGGAGCACAAATACAGATCGAGTTTCCACTCTTGACGTATTTAAAGCTATTACAGAAAATACGAAATCCATCTTTGACATCTCAGATTTAGAGCATTTCAAGCAAAACTGTCCGAAAATAGGAACTGTCTTCACAGACTGTAAATGGAAATATGAGAAAAAAGATTTAGTGTCCTTTGATATAAACTTAAAAGGACGTGAATTAAAGTTCCGGATGCCGTTATATCAATCAAAATATGATTTAAACAAAAAGACTACAATTGATGTCCTTTTTGAAGGTTTAAATAAAAAAGGTATGCCTATGTTTTGCTACTATGATGCATCTATAAGTATAGCTGATAAATTAATAAAAGGATGTTTAAAAAAATTCACTGCCAAGATTATTAATATTAACAACACAGAAGTATTATTAAGCTTTACAGATGATTCTCAACATACAATTAATTTGCCTCCCGAGGTTTGCTACTTGTTAGACAAAGGAAATGAATATCCTTTTTATGTTACCAACAATAAAATATATTTTGATAGAAGTGAGGATTATAAGCAATTTATTGATACACATGACATAGCCAATGGTAAATATTTGGGATTAGTAAAGAAAGAAGACGACCACAACTTTTATGTTTCTATTGATGGATTTTATGCAACAATAAGTAAAAATGATTTTACAACACCCAGAATCAAATTAGGACAAGAGTATTTTTTCAGCATTAATAAAACAAACGACAGAAGGAAGTCAATCCAATTAAAATTTGAATATGAAACAAATTACAAAAATACAAAAGCTCGTTACGGAATGTGATAGGACATTAATCGGGATAATGAAAGTGCAATGTCCAGTATACGTGCTACATCTTTCTTATACAACCAAAGAAAATGATCCATTTTATACTATTGACAGAGCAATAATGCATTACATTGAAATTCAGCCTAATCTAAATACACAATATTTGTCATGGTTTTTAGGAATGGAGATTGATTTTATTAGATATCGCATTGAGGGAGTACTGGAAAAAGAAGGAATGTTAATTTCAAAGGAGAGAGAGGTGAAGGGAAACAATGATAAAAGAAAAGAATACGTCTATGAAATAACCCCTAAAGGACACAATAAATACTTTAATGAAAGAGGCGAACGTCCTGAAATAAGAGTAAACAACGATTTGGTTGTAGATGGTAAAACATTAGGGCTATTGCCTAAATGTATATATCAAAGTAATGCTGAGATTACATTCAGATACAATCAGGATATAGACACACTACCTCATAAGCCACTATTAAATACTAAAGATGAGTCTATATCACGCCTAATACAAAAAATTGAAAAAATGTCTCGAAAAGAAAAAGAAGAATATAATATAGATGTTGATGCCTATAACTTTACAGTGGAACAATATACCCCGAAATATATCAAAGGTGTATATATAGTTTTTAGTAGTGATGCTAAAGGAAAATACAAAGATTTATTTTTTGAAGAACAGTTTGTATCAATCGAATCACTTAAAGATGGACTAGGTAAATATTATTTTATTATCAAAGATGGATTAGTACAAAGTAATTGCGGTTATTCACGTCAACTGGAAAAAAACTTATCTGAAACCCTTACACATTTTTATCTTCAAGAAATTGAATTACTTTTAACAACAAGATATTCTCTTACATCAATTTCTAAAAACGAATATTCGTATAATCAGGATAACGAAACGTTTCCTTTAACCGTTTTACTAACAAGTGAATTATTAATTAATTCTGAAAACAAAAGACAGTTAATTGCCGATGCACGCAAAGGAATTTTAGAAATACAGGTTGAACAAGGGGGTATGTTCTACATTAAAGCCAAAGTTGACGATTCATTATCTAAACTAATAGAGATTGATACAAAGATTAACAAATGGAAAGAAAGAAACGGAATAATTGATTATCAATTTGTTGGGCAAGAACTTGGTTACACTTCAAATTGGAGGAAAAATCTATTACACCTGGAACGTCTAAACGAATTAGAAGAAATAGATATAAGTCGCTTTATTCAAGCAAATTAAAAATTACAAACGATCTAATTATGGAGAAATACTTTATAAATGGGAATGGAAATTTTGAGTTAACTGAATATGTAAAAAAAACAATTCGATCTTCTGAAAGCTATTTGAAGGCAGCCAATTTTCTTTTTGATGACTCAGAGATTATAGATGAAATAAAAAAAGCACTTGATAGAGATGTAGCTGTATTTATCATTTCAAACATAAAAGGAGCAGATATTCATAATCAAACAAACACTAGTATCCCAAATCTTAAAGAATTGACAAAACAAGGTGCCCACTGCCGTACGTTGGACGATTTGCATGCCAAATTTATTATTTCTGATAGTGGTCAAGCTTTACTTATGAGTGCAAATTTCTCTTCTAATAGTTTAGGTAAAAATACAGAAACAGGTATTCAAATATTAGATGAGGAACTTAGAGAACTTGAGTATACCTTTGATAAGCTTTTTTTACATTCAGACATCATACGGCTTACCGAGATTAATCAAAAAAATGAGATGACTAGACAACGAAATCCACTTGACAAACTGACTTTTAGTCACTTTTCAAGCAGATTACGTTTAACTGTATCCACTAATAAAAAATACAATAAATCATCTAATCTTGTATTTTGTAATGAAAATGGAATATACCAAAGCATTCTATCAATAATAAATAATGCTGAAGAGTATATTTATATTGTTACGTGGCATTTCAAATCTTTAGAAAACTTAAACGAATTTGTAGATGTTTTAAAAGATGGAATCAATAGGGGAGTTAAAGTGTTTTTGTATTCTAATAATAAAGGAGAATCAGGCACTCTTAAAGATTCTTTAAAAGCAATTCAACAATTAGAAGAAATAGGGTGTATAAGCTACGGAGATGACAACAATCATTCTAAATGTGTTTTAAGTGAAAAAGAAGGGATAATCTTTACTGCTAACATTGATGGCGATACTGGGTTGAAAAGTGGTTTTGAAGTAGGATGTATACTAACTGACACACAACGTCAAATTGCAGAAAATCATATACAAAAACTAATAACTATTAACAAATAAAATATGGACGATATAATAAATAAATGTATAGATGAATGGTTGACTATGAACTATGCCGGACATTTTTCAGAAGCAAAAAACTATTATTTTGAAACATTATTTGAAAAAATAATTGACAGATTTGTAAATAATAATTCCTCAAAACTTCCAGACACACAAGTATTATTCTCGATTTTGGGGTTTACTCCGGAACCTATTATTTTAACCCAGCGTGCACTTAACCCAGAAGTACATGTTATTTTATATACTGACAAAAACAATTTGTTCCAAGAAGATATAAGTCCATATCTAAGAAAATATTTAACTAGCTATTATCACTTAGTTGAATTAAAGAATGAATCTTTTGATACCATTTATGAAACTCTAAAAGAGCAAATGATTTTATATCCTTCCACACAATATGCATTAGACATTACAGGAGGAAAAAAATCAACGGTGGCATCTGCAGCTATCTTTGCTAAAGATTTTAACTTCAATATACTATACGTTGATTATGATGAGTATATACCCAAATTAAGAAGACCTTTACCGGGTTCTGAACAGTTAAACATTGTTTACTCCCCTTATGCAAATTTACCTGAACTTTATGCATCAAATCTTTATGATTGACACACTGATGACAATATCATAATAACGAAGTTAATCTGCGTTATAACACTTTATCTTTGTGGCATATTAATAACTAAAAAAGTGAAATTATGAAACACAAAGATTTAGAATTTTTAAAAGTAGCTGAGAATAATGATTTATTGGTATTAACAGATTATATTACGAAACAAAAAAATGGAAAAATTAGACTCAGTCAACATTTACCCCGAAGCCTTGTCAATAGCGACGATTACCGTGAATATTATCCGGATAATTTATCTAAAATGACAGACAGTATTTCCAGTGAACTAAGAAAATATGGTGGGAACTCTATTATAAATGTTTTTCGAGGAAATGGGCCTGAATACAGAACAATTTTAATAGATGTTTGTAAAAAGCTAAAAGTAAATTTCAACAGAAAATCTCCAGTTGAGGTTATAGAATTGAATCTGTTGCAAAAAATACTCTTAGATTCTTTTGACAATATGACCACTGAGCAGCTCAGAGATTTTGCAAAAGAAGTTGGAATTCCTATAAAAAAATATTCTAAACAAGCTATAATAGCGAGTATTCAGATTCTTATTAAGCGAGGGGGATTTACTAGTTACAAAATTGCGGTAATAGTTGCAAATGCTGTAGCAAAAGTTTTACTAGGTAGAGGATTATCTTTAGCGGCAAATGCAGGGTTAACAAAATGTCTTAGTATTTTTTCAGGTCCTATTGGATGGACTGCAACAGCCATATGGACTGCTATCGACATTGCTGGACCAGCATATAGAGTTACAATTCCATCAGTAATACACATTGCTTACATGCGGACAAAAATATAATAAAAAAAGCCGCTGACTTTCAACGACTTTTTTGCGGTATGGACGGGACTCGAACCCGCGACCCCCTGCGTGACAGGCAGGTATTCTAACCAACTGAACTACCACACCGTGTTCAAATAGCTACAGAAACCACCGTAGCGACAACCCTTTTTGTTGGAAATGCAACCTCCTTATTTCAACCACTCGTCAAACCAGCGAAAGAACTCTCGCTGGAAGAGGATGCCGTTCTGCGGCTTGAGGATCCAGTGGTTCTCGTCGGGGAAGATGAGCAGCCGCGACGGGATACCCCTCAACTGGGCGGCGTTAAACGCCATCATGCCCTGCGAGGCCAGGATGCGATAGTCAAACTCGCCATGTGAAACCATGATGGGGGTATCCCACCTTTCCACAAACCGGTGCGGCGAATTTTGGTAGCTGCGTTGCGCCGTCGCGTTCGATTTATCCCAGTAGGGTCCACCTATATCCCAGTTGGCGAAGAACATCTCCTCGGTCTCCAGGTATTGTGCCTCCTGATTGAAGATACCCGCGTGCGCGAAGAAAGCCTTGAAGCGCTTGTCGTGATTCCCGGCGAGCCAGAAAACGGAGAATCCACCGTAGCTGGCACCGGTACACCCCAGTCGCTCCTCATCCACGTAGGGCTCCTTGGCCAACGCGTCGATGGCCGAAAGGTAGTCCCTCATGTTTTGCCCCCCGTAATCGCCGCTGATCTGCTCCAGCCACTCCTGCCCAAAGCCAGGCACTCCACGGCGATTGGGAGCCACCACGATATAGCCGTTGGCAGCCATCATCTGAAAATTCCAACGGTAAGACCAAAACTGTCCCAGCGTGTTTTGTGGTCCTCCCTGACAATAGAGCAGGGCAGGATATTTTTTGGAAGCATCGAAATGGGGCGGGTAGATCACCCAGGTAAGCATCTCCTTCCCGTCGGTGGTAGCGATCCACCGCTCCTCCACCTCACCCATGGTGAGCTGGTCTAAAATAGGCTTGTTCTCGAACGACAGCTCGGTTACCTCACCCGAAACCAGATCCACCCGGTAGATCTCGGCAGGTGGTCTACAGAGAGGTAGTCATGCTTCCCGCTAGCGATCTCCTTGATATCGCGGTTGACCGCGTCGACCGAGAAGAGGCGGTTGGTTCCCTGGTAGGACGAAACCATGTAGAGGGTCCGGTTGTCGTCACCCCAAGCGATAGCCTCGGCATTATAGTCGAATGATTCGGTAACGTAGCTCTTCTGGCCCGTTGCCAGCTCCATCACGAAGAGCCGATTCTTGTCCGCCTCGTAGCCGTCGCGTTCCATGCTCAGCCAGGCGAGCTTCGTGCCATCGGGGGAAAAACTCGGGTTCACGTCGTACCCCATCATCCCCTCGGTCATGTTACGTGTCTCGCCGCTCTCGAGGTCATAGAAATAGATATCAGAGTTGGTCGACTCCGCGTACTCCTTCCCCGTCTTCTTGCGGGAGGTGTAAGCGATGGTCTTGCCGTCGGGGCTCCACGCCAGTTGCTCGATGCCACCGAAGGGAACCATGGGCGACTCGTAGGGCTCACCCTCCATGATATCGCGGACGTTGACGAGCTTCCCGTCAGACAGGTCGGCCACGAAGGGATGGGGAACGCTCTCCACCCAGTGATCCCAATGCTTGTACATCAGGTCGTCCACGATTCGTCCTGAGGCTTCCGGCAGGTCGGCGTACCTATCCGGGGCGGTCTGTACCGTCTTCACCTCCTTCACGAACAGCAGCTTCGTCTCATCGGGTGAGAAGATAAAGCCATCCATCCCCCCTTCCACGTCCGACAGCTGTCTCTTGTCGCTACCATCTGACTTCATGCTCCAGAGTTGCGACGAGCCGCTCTCGTTGCTCAGGAAAACGATTCGCCCGCCGTTCTCGATCCATCGGGGTTGGCTCTCCCGGAAGTTCGAGGCAGTAAGCTGTTTTTTATCCGAGCCGTCGCTATTCATCACGAACAGTTCGGAGTTGGTACGGTTATAGGGGATGCTCACGTAAGTCACTTGGTAGACGATACGGGAGCGGTCGGGCGATACCGACAGGTTGCCCACCCGCCCGAAGCTGTACAGTACTTCCGGGGTCATCACGCCGTTCTCGATCACGGGTGATGCCTTGCCAATCAGTTCATCGAGCTCGTTCGCCCCTTTTCTCTCGTTGGAAGCCTCGCCGCATGCGAGCAAGCTTCCGCCTATTGCCATTGCCATAAGTAGGGTTTTAAACTTCATAGGTATCTCATTTGATTTTTATTGTTTATTTTGATGGTCTCTCGCCGGGCATAACAATCTCGCCGTCCAACATGTGGATGGTTCGGTCGGTAATCGATGCCAGCTGTTCATCGTGGGTAACGATGATAAACGTTTGATTGAGCTTGTCACGCAGCTCGAAGAAAAGCCGGTGCAGTTCCTCCTTGTTGTCGGAATCGAGGCTCCCCGATGGCTCGTCGGCAAACACCACCAGCGGGGCGTTGATCAGGGCGCGGGCCACCGCCACCCGCTGCTTTTCCCCACCCGACAGCTCGGCCGGCTTGTGCTCCGCACGCTCCATGAGCCCCATGAGCCGGAGAAGTTCCTGGGCCCGCTTCTCGGCATCGACATGCCTGGCACGACCGATCAACGCAGGTATCATCACGTTCTCCAGCGCGGTGAACTCTGGCAACAACTGGTGAAACTGAAAAACGAAGCCGATGTTCTGGTTGCGAAAGGCAGCCAGTTTTTTCTCGCCAAGGCTGTGCAACTCGTGGCCATCGATGATGACTTTACCCAAGTCGGCCTTCTCTAACGTGCCCATGATCATGAGCAGGGTGGTCTTACCCGCGCCACTCGGTCCCACGATAGAAACGATCTCCCCCTTCTGCACCTGCAGGTCGATTCCCTTCAACACCTGAAGCGAACCGAAGCTCTTGTAAATATTTTCCGCTCGTATCATCTTGCGCTGTTCAAGCTTTACTGTGTATCAATTTATTTCTCGGCACGGTGGCCACGAACTCTTTCAGGTAAAAGGGCTCGAAGTAGGCGGTATCCTCGAAACGACCGGCACGAAACGCCTCCTCGGCCAGCGGCACCATCGCCGAGGCGAGGGGGTGCACATCCTCCACGAACCGGGCGTTGGGGTGCGTGATCATGGGGCGGCACTTGGTAGCGCCATCGCCAAAAAAGGTTACCCGCCGCTGATCCAACCAGTCGACATAGCTCCCCTCCTCCACGATATCGGCCGAGGTCTCCCGTAGCACGTTCAATGAGCGGTCGTAGAAGGTGGCGTACACCTCCATCCTACGGGCATCTATCATCGGGCAGAGCCACTCCCCCTCGCCCACCCTGCCGGCCATCATCGAGGCCATAATCGTCGGGGTGGGTATGGCGATAAGCGGCAAATCCAACCCGTAGCTGAGCCCCTTGGCGGTCGAGACACCAATCCGCAAGCCCGTGTACGAGCCGGGACCGCTGCTCACGGCCACCGCGTCGAGCCGTAAACCCTCTCGCCGTACCTGCTCCATGATCTCGTGGACAAAAAGCCCAAGGAGCGAGGCGTGCGACAGCCCTTCGTAGTTCTCCCTGTTCACCAGCACCTCACCACCCCGTGAAAGGGCACAGGAACAAACGGAGGTGGATGTCTCAATGGTGAGGAGCGTGCAACACATACTTTTACTTTACCTTGAAATTATCGGACGGTTCATGAAACAACCCAGACCGTACGGTTCGAACGATTCGCCTATTAATACCGTTGATAAGGTTTCACCTTTACCGTATGCGAACGTAAACTCTTCTCCGCGAAGATACAAAAAAAGCCGCATCGAACGATGCAGCTTTCCTGGTGAACCTATAAAGATTAGTACCTGTTCCTATCGCGGTGGCCGAAGCCTTCACCTTCTCCACGGAAGTTACCCCTTGGGCGATCCCCTTCGGGACGTGGGCGTGCGAGCGACACGGACAAAGTGCGCCCATAATATTCAGCATCGTTCAGTTCGTCAATGGCACGCTGTCCCTCTTCTTCGTTGGGCATCTCTACGAATCCGTAGCCTTTTGAGCGGCGGGTTTCGCGGTCGGTAATGATTTTCGCGGAGGAGACTTCGCCGTACTCCTCAAAAAGTTCTCTTAAATCGGCCTCGGTAATCTGATAACTTAAGCCTGCTACAAAAATGTTCATGTAAAGAAATTAAAATGAAAAATAAATGATTTGTGCAGAAGTCCTTTCAATGAGAGGAGTTAATAAATAACTTAACAACGTGAAGAAACTAAATAACAGCCACTAAAAAAAACACTTATGCACCGCAAAGATAGAGATAAAATAATTGCGAAAAAACAAATCGATCAATTTTTTGAAAAATAATGCGCCAGAAAACAGAAGAAAACAAACGTGTCAAAACATTTTTAGCGGGTTGAACGTTTTTACTAAACGGAGCTTCACAACTGCAACCTTTGAAGAATAACATACGTAACCTACAAAACTGTTGAAACATGGCAACATCTACTGCGAGCAAGGGGAAGAGAACAACCAAGGCAACCAAAAAGAACTTCATCATCGACACGAACGTGATACTGCACGATTACAAGTGCCTCGACAATTTCGAAGAGAACGATATCTACATCCCGTTCGTGGTGCTAGAGGAGTTGGATAAGTTCAAAAAAGGGGGCGACCAGATTAACTTCAACGCCCGTGCCTTCGTGCGGGAACTGGATCTGATTACCGACGACGACCTGTTCACCAATGGGGCGGAGTTGGGCTTAGGTCGAGGGAGGCTATACATCGTGAATGCCACGGCCGATACCGAAAAAAAGATATCGGAAGCCTTCCCCGAAAAAACAGCCGACAACCGCATCCTTTCCGTGGTGTGGGAAATAGCGGAAAAAAACCGGGGAACGAAAACCATCCTAGTTTCCAAGGATATCAACCTTCGCATGAAAGCACGCTCCCTCGGGCTAGTGGCAGAGGATTACATTAACGACAAGGTGGTCGATGTGGAACTGTTCGATCGCTCCGAAACGGTGATCGAGGGTGTCAACCCCGACTTGATCGATAAAATGTACGCACTGCCGGAAGGGGTGGATCTGGATGAGTTCGAATTCGACATCAAGCTTGATCCCAACCAGTGCTTTATACTCTCCAGTGAACGTAATAGCGTGCTGGCAAGGTACAACCCCTTTATCCAAACCGTGCAAAAGGTAGAGAAGGTGGGGAGCTTCGGTATCCACCCGCGTAACGCGGAACAGACCTTTGCGCTGGAGATACTGAACGACCCCAAGATAAAGCTGGTGGGCCTCACGGGGAAAGCGGGTACGGGCAAAACGCTCCTTGCGCTGGCGGCCGCGCTGAAGCAGCACCGTACGTACCAGCAGATACTGTTGGCACGACCCATTGTATCGCTGTCCAACAAAGACCTGGGCTACTTGCCGGGAGACGAGAAGCAGAAGATCGCGCCCTACATGCAGCCGCTGTTCGATAACCTGAACGTGATTAAATCGCAACTGGGAAAAAACAGCTCCGAGCTTCAGCTGATTGACGAATTGCAGAAATCGGGACGGTTCGAGATTGAAGCGCTGGCCTTTATAAGGGGGCGGAGCCTTACCGACACGTTCTGTATCATTGACGAAGCGCAAAACCTGACCCCTCACGAGGTGAAAACCATCATCACCAGGGCGGGTGAAGGAACCAAAATGGTATTCACGGGCGACCTGCAACAGATCGACTCTCCCTACCTCGATGCGGGGTCTAACGGGCTGGCCTACATGATCGACAAGATGAGGGGGCAAAACCTCTTCGCCCACGTGAACCTCGTGAAAGGGGAACGAAGCGAACTCTCTGAGTTGGCAAGCAATCTCTTATAGGATAACAAACTGTTTCGGGTAAACCCTACAACGGTAAGGCGAAACAAATTAGAGACGAATACTGTTCAATACGCCGGCTCGAACAGGAGCCGGGCGCGGCAGGCGGCACCCCGGTCGCACGTAACGATCTGGAAAAGGTACTCATCGCCCGTGCCGGTTTCCCGGTACACTTTACCCTCATCCCCAAAGGTAAGCTCCTGAAGGAAGTTGATCTCGAACCGACGAATAAAGTGCGCCCGGTAAAAATCGGGCGAAAAGCAGTCTGAAATCCAACGGATATAATGCAGGCTGTTGGCGTGATCATTCACGTCTATATCGCTGTACTTGACGGTAAAGGTGTTGGTCACCTCCCCGTTAGCGCTAGGGATTCGTCCCGGTATGCCAATCGGCGTGCTTTCAGGAACGATAAAATCGCGCATAGAGGGCAACGAGTCTAGGTGAACGCTCCGGCGGGTCTCCATATCAATTGCGGCCCACGTGGAGGCGGCGTAACCGATCACCTCACCCGAGTTGTCACTAAGCCTAAAATCACGGATCGTGAACAGGGTACCCACGTGCTCTATCCAAGTCTCAATCGAGAGCGAGTCCCCCTCCGTCGGCATCCGCTTAATATCGATCACGAGCCGCGACAGCACCCACGTGTAGTTTCCCGTTTGCAACTCCAACAGGCCAAACCCGTTCTCATTGGCATTCCTGCCTGCCGTGATCAGCACGAAATTGGCCAGCGAAGCAAGCGATACCCGCCGCCTGAAATCGATATCCTGCGCTTCAATCATGTAGGTGTATTTTCCCCGAGCGTTCATCTCCATTCTATTTTAAACCGCGAATTTACAAAACTATTCCGATAAGTCAAATGAGCAGAGGACAAGCTTGCTTGGACTATGCCATGGCGAGGAATAGTCTAACTTCAGTGAACTATTCCGATAAGTCAAATGAGCAAAGGACAAGCTTGCTTGGACTATGCCATGACGAGGAATAGTCTAACTTCAGTGAACTATTCCGATCATGACGAGGAATAGTCTAATTTTAATGAACTATTCCGATAAGTCAAATGAGCAGAGGACAAGCTTGCTTGGATTATGCCATGGCGAGGAATAGTCTAATATTAATGAACTATTCCGAGAAGTCAAATGAGCAGAGGACAAGCTTGCTTGAACATCAAACTTTATGATTATATTCGCGAAAGATAAAAGATAATCGTATGAAGTCAATCAAAAAATTGTACCGCATTGGCAACGGGCCATCGAGTAGCCACACTATGGGACCCGAAAAGGCCGCCACACTGTTCGCCGGGAAGCACCCCAACGTGAAGCGATACGTCGTCACCCTCTACGGTAGCTTGGCCGCTACCGGCAAGGGGCACTTGACCGACCAGGCGATCTTGAACGTCTTGGAACCTATCGCACCCACCACCATCGAGTGGCTACCGAGCACCTTCCTGCCGTTTCATCCCAACGCCATGAAGTTCGAAGCGTATGATGCCAACGACACACTTCTGGAATCTCAAACTGTTTACAGCGTGGGGGGAGGCAGCCTTTCCGATGGTGAGAAGACCATTGGCAGCTCCGACGACGACGGGCAAACAGTTTACCCGATGAGCACCATGACCGAGGTGATGAGGTGGTGTGAACGGACGGGCAAAAGCTACTGGGAGTACGTGGAAGAGTGTGAGGGCAAGGATATCTGGGACTACCTGGATAGGGTGTGGGAGGCGATGAGGAATGCCGTGGAAAGGGGCCTCGATAACGAGGGAGTCCTGCCCGGACCACTGAGCCTGCACCGAAAGGCTTACAGTTATCACATCAAGGCGAAAGGACACAACGCCTCGCTAAAGTCGAGGGGGCTCGTGTTTGCCTACGCGCTGGCAGTCGCTGAAGAGAACGCGGCGGGAGGCGTGATCGTGACCGCCCCCACCTGCGGCTCTTGCGGGGTGGTCCCCGCGGTACTGTACCACCTGGAGAAGACCCGCGAGTTCAGCAAGAACCGGGTGCTGAGGGCGTTGGCGACAGCCGGGCTGGTAGGGAACTTCGTGAAGAAAAATGCCTCGATATCGGGCGCCGAGGTGGGTTGCCAAGGCGAGATAGGTACCGCGTGCGCAATGGCGGCTGCCGCCGCCAGTCAGCTCTTTGGCGGTAGCCCGGCACAAATAGAGTACGCGGCCGAGATGGGATTGGAGCACCACCTGGGGATGACCTGCGACCCGGTATGCGGGCTGGTACAGATCCCTTGCATCGAGCGAAACGCCTATGCCGCTGCCCGCGCATTAGATGCGAACATCTACTCCTCTTTTACCGACGGTATCCACCGCGTGTCGTTCGACCGGGTGGTACAGGTGATGAAAGAGACCGGGCACGACCTCCCCTCGCTCTACAAGGAGACGGGCGAAGGGGGATTGGCCAAGGGACACGTGTTCACTTCAGGTAAGCAATAAACGGCGGGCCCATCACAGGCGCCAGGAATTGTTATTCAAGATACACGCACTCAACGGAGCACCCAACGTGAATCATTACTCCTAACTTTCTAAGCCGGTGCATACTTTTTCGGGGTTTTCACCGTTATAGGTACGGTATCACGTAATCACCCCTACCCTCGTTTCCCGGCCGGATACGCGACTTCCCGGTAAACGAGTAACTGACTAAAGAATTATGATAGATTACATTAAAGGAGAGGTGGCGGAATTGAGTCCTACGTCGGTCACGCTGGAACAGGGCGGTATCGGCTACCAGTTGAACATCACGCTCAACACATACGGTGCCCTCAGCAACCAGCCATCGGCCAAGCTCTACGTCTACGAATCGATTCGCGAAGACGCCCACGTGCTGTTCGGCTTCATGGATAAACATGAGCGGGAGCTCTTCCTCATGCTTATCAGCGTCTCGGGCGTGGGTCCCGCCACGGCGCGGGTCATCCTCTCGTCGCTAAGTTCGAAAGAGCTGGAGAGCGTGATCGCGACCGAGAATGCGACCGTACTGCAGACGGTCAAGGGCATCGGTGCGAAAACGGCGCAACGCATCATCGTGGACCTGAAGGATAAGATCAAGCTGACCGACGAAAGCGGCAACATCCAGCTACCCGATAAGACCGACCTGTCGGAAACAGGTCACCAGGCCGTCGCGGCCCTGGTGATGCTGGGCTTCGTGCAGACCGCCTCACGGAAGGTCGTTTCAAAAATCATCAAGGAGTCGCCCACCCTACCGGTAGAGGGGATCATCAAAGAGGCACTGAAGCGATTGTAACGCTTGAAAGCAAACAAGTAAACGGGTTGCGAAGCAAATATTTGCACTAAGCCGAACGCAAAGTCAACGAAGCAAACATACAAAAACCGCCAACACGAAAATCGAGAAAGTGAAACATCCAAAGAGTCAATAACAGGTGTGATTACGTGATACGGTGTCACCACGGGGAATCCGTATTAAGCTGTTGTTGCTCTGAAAAAGTTCCTACATACACTCCTCCTGATGCTCCTGTTCTCACTACTGCCAGAGAATGGGAATAGGTTATTTGCAACCTGGTCACTCACTACCGTTTCTGCGGCACGAGAATCGGCTCCCTCGGAACTTGAAGAACCACAAAACAGCCCCTCTGACGGTAAACCATCCCCTCACGCCTTATCACAAGAACTCGGGGAGCCGCGATACGACCCGCTCTCCAACCGTTATGTTTTTGAGAAAAAGATCGGCGGCAACGGGGTAATCGTCACGCTCACCATGACGCCGGAGGAGTACATGGCGTACCGCACCCGGCAGTTTCAAACCCGCTACTTCAGGTCCCGAAACGCCATCGGGCAAGCCGACTCCCTCACTCCACCCAGGCTGTCCTCCCTATCCACGCTTCGTGACAAGCGAAAACCCGAACAACCCACCGGAACCGTTTTCGGAGTTGGGGGCGTGCGGTTGACCACCCAAGGCACGTTTGAGGTGTCGATGGGGGTCAAACACGATAGAACCGATAACCCCACCCTCCCCCAGCGGGCAAGGCGGCGCACCACCTTTGACATGGGACAGGATATCCGGGTCAACCTGAACGCAAAGGTGGGCGAGAAGATCGACTTCGACATCAACTACGATAGCCAGGAGGGGTTCGATGTGGAGGCGAAGAAGATAAAGCTGGCGTACCAGGGCGATGAGGATGAGATCATCCGACACCTGGAGGCGGGAAACGTGAGCATGACCACCCGCAACTCGCTCATTGACGCGGGTGAAGCGCTCTTTGGCGTCAAAGCCGACTTGCAGTTCGGGAAACTCTGGGTGAACACGCTGCTATCCCAACAAGAATCGGAAATCCGCACGGTCAACAGCCAACGGGGTGCGCAAGCCATCCCGTTCGAGATAAGTGCCGACGCGTACGACGAGAACCGCCACTTCTTTCTCGGGCATCACTTCCGCGACACCTACAACCAGGCGCTAAACCGACTCCCCTACGTCCAATCGCCCGTGCGGATCGAGCGGATCGAGGTATGGGTGACCAACCGAAGGGGGCAGTACGACCAATCGAGAGACATCGTGGCGTTTGCGGACTTGGGCGAGCGCAGTGTCATCCACAACCCGCTGTGGGAGCCAAGCGGATCGAGCACTTGGCCGGCCAACCGGACCAACACCCTATACGATCAGCTGGTCACCCAATACGCGGGCGCACGGGAGCTATCCGAAAGCGACCAACTCCTCCCCGGGAGGATGGTGGCGGGGAACGATTACGAGAAGCTGGGGAATGCAAGGCTGCTGGACCCCTCGGAGTACACGCTCCAACGGCAGTTGGGCTATATCACGCTGCGACAGCCGCTACAGCCCGATGAGGTGCTGGCGGTGACCTACGAGTTCACGGCCGACGGGCAGGCGTACCAGGTCGGCGAGTTCGCCCGCGACGTAGAACAAGGTAAAGCGCTCTTCGTGAAGCTGCTCAAACCAGTCTCCTTCTCCCCCTCCTCCAGCACTTGGGACCTGATGATGAAAAACATCTACTCGTTGGGAGCGAGCGCCTACCAAGTGGAACAAGACCGCTTCCGGCTCGATATAAGCTACCGGAGCGATAGTACAGGTACCTGGCTCGACTACCTGCCGGGGGTTGCGACACGACTTGGCGATGGTGGCGAAAGCGGGGACAGTGGAAGCGGAGATAACGTGAACAAGAGCAACATGTCCGAGCCCCTGCTCCGCGTGATGAACCTGGACCGCCTGAACGACCGTGGAGACCCCTACCCCGACGGGATGTTTGACTTCCTGGAAGGGTTGACCATCGACAGCAATAACGGCTGCATCATCTTCCCGGTCACCGAGCCGTTTGGGTCGCACCTGCGGGCACGACTGGGCGATAACCCCTCCGTGGAGCGGTTCCTGTTCCAAGAGCTGTACGACTCCACCCGCACCGTCGCACGCCAACACCCCGAGAAGAACAAGTTCCGCCTCACCGGGGAATACCGGGGTAACTCCGGCACGGAGATAAACCTCAATACCTACAACGTGCCCCCCGGCTCGGTAAAGGTGATGGTGGGGGGCGTACTCCTCAGCGAGGGGACCGATTACATGGTGGACTACCTGTCGGGAACAGTACGCATCATCAACCGTTCCATCCTCGACGCGGGAACGCCTATACAGGTCACCTTAGAGGATCGGGCGGTAACGCGAAGGCAACGGAAGACACTGGCGGGAATCGACCTGCAATACAACCTGTCAAAAAACCTCATCCTCGGCGCCACGCTCATGCATTACCGGGAAAAGCCACTGGTGGTAAAAACGGCGTACAACGACGAATCGGCACGAAACACACTGTGGGGAGCGAACCTGGCCTACCGGAAGGAGTCGGTAGCGCTGACCAACCTGCTGGACAAGCTCCCCTTCGTGGAGGCGACACAACCGTCGGAGCTAACCACCCGACTGGAGTTCGCGCAGATGATACCGGGCTACCGTGAAAGCGGGGAGCACGGTGGACACTCCTACCTCGACGACTTCGAGACCTCCATCTCGGGGATCGACCTGCGCTCTCCCTACGCGTGGTCACTCGCCGCCACCCCCCACAACGACGGGCCGGAAAGCCTCTTCCCGGAGGCAGCCCTATCCAACCACATCGATTACGGGAAAAACCGCGCGCTGCTTGCCTGGTTCTTTATCGACGGCATCTTCACGCGCACCAACTCGGGCCTCACCCCCACCCATATACGCAACGACCTGAAGCAGCTATCGGACCACCGGGTGAGGGAAGTCCTGGAGCGCGAGGTATTCCCCAACCGGCAGGCGCACCACGGTCAACCGGCCACCATACCGATACTCAACCTCTCCTACTACCCCGACGAGCGGGGTCCTTACAACCTCGACACCAACGTCGACAACGAGGGAAGGCTCTTAAACCCGAAAGAACGGTGGGGAGGTATCACCCGACGCATGGATATCCGCGATTTTGAGGAGGCCAACATCGAGTACATCGAATTCTGGCTGATGGATCCGTTCGCACACGACACGCTGGGTACCGCACGGGGGGGTGACCTCTACTTCAACCTGGGCACCATCTCGGAAGACGTGCTGAAAGATGGCAAAAAATTCTTCGAAAACGGGCTGCCGGTAGATGGCGACAGCGAGGCCGTGGGGTACAGCGTTTGGGGTAAATACCCCAAACGGGCATCCACCGTCTACGCGTTCGACCACTCGCTGGGCATGGAGTCGCTTCGGATACAGGACGTGGGATTGAACGGGTTGAGCACCCAGGAGGAGAAAAACTACCCCACCTACATAGAATACCTCGATCAGCTACAAGCGAGGCTATCCGATGTGACTATCGCCCGCATGAATGAGGATCCCCAATCGCCGCTCAACGACCCGGCGGGCGACAATTTCCGTCACTACCGCGGCACGGAGCAAGATCGACTGAACATGAGCATCTTAGAGCGATACAAGCACTATAACAACACCGAGGGGAACTCAATCGCCCAGGAGGAAGACCCCTACGCGAGTACCGCGAAGAGCGTACCCGACGTGGAGGACCTCGATCACGACAACACGCTGAACGAGCAGGAAGCCTACTACCAATACCGGATATCGCTCCGTCCCGACGAGATGGAGGTGGGTCGCAACCACATTACCGACAAGCGGGAGGCGAGCGTGCGGCTGCGGGACGGCAGCGATGGAAAGGTGACCTGGTACCAGTTCAAGATCCCTATCCGGGAATACCAGGGCAAGTCGGGCAACATACAGGGCTTCAACAACATTCGCTTCATGCGGATGTTCCTGACCGATTTCGAGGAGCCTGCCTTCCTGCGCTTCGCAACGCTGGAACTGGTACGGGGCGAGTGGCGGGAGTACCAAAAAGACCTGACCACCGGAGGGGGAGTAACGGGGACGGGGCAACTCGATATATCTGCAGTGAACATCGAGGAAAATGGGAGCCGCTCGCCGGTGAACTACGTGCTACCCCCCGGGGTCACCCGGGTGATTGACCCGGGCGAACCGCAACTGAGGCAGGAGAACGAGCAGTCGCTCTCGCTGAAAGTGACCCGCCTGGAAGCGGGTGGCGAGCGGGCCGTGTACCGGAACCGGACGTATGACGCTCGTCGCCACAAGCGATTGCAGATGTTCGTGCACGCTGAGCAGGTAAAAGAGGAAGCCACCACACTGAACGATGGCGACCTCACCCTCTTCATACGGATGGGGTCGGACTTTCGGGACAACTATTACGAGTACGAAGTTCCACTGCGAATCACGCCAGAGGGACAATACAGCACCTACAACAAGAGCGACCAAGAGGCGGTATGGCCGGAAGAGAACCGGTTGGACTTCCCATTGTCGCTGCTCACGAACCTGAAGCTGGAGAGGGATGCCGATACCGACTTCACGCGCAACACCACCACGCGTACCCCCTACTCCAAGGCCGACCCGGAGAAACCCAACAACCGGGTGACCGTCACGGGGCACCCGTCGTTAGCCGAGGTGAGCGTCATCATGATCGGGATACGAAACCGCTCCGGAAGCCAACGCTCGGCCGAGGTGTGGGTGAATGAACTGCGGCTAAGCGATTACGACGAAAAAGGGGGCTGGGCAGCACGGGGTGAGGTGCAGCTTGCCCTGTCGGACCTGGGAACGGTCCACCTCTCGGGACAGAAGGAGACGGCCGGTTTCGGGGCGCTGAGCCAACGGCTCATGCAGCGGCGCAACGACGATTTCCAGTCGCTCCACTTCATGGTGAACCTGGAGCTGGGACGCTTCCTCCCGAAGCAGGCGAAAATTAGCGCCCCGCTCTACTACAGCCTCTCCAACCAGCTCTCCTCACCGCTCTACGACCCTCTGAACCAGGACATCCTCTTTGCCGAGTCGATCGACCGGGTAGAGAACCCGCACCACCGCGACTCGCTGCGTAACCGCACCACCTCGCGCACCCTAAGCCGAAGCATGAGCTTGAGCAACGTGAAAGTCAATATCCAGAGCCGCAACCCGATGCCATATGACCCGGCGAACTTCAACTTCACCTACGCGAACAGCCTGAACCAATTCCACGACCCAACGACGGAGTACGCCACCCACAAGAGCCAGCGGCTGGAAGCGCGATACCTCTACGCACCCGAAGCACGCGCCGTGCAACCCTTGAAAAAAGTGAATAAACTCACTTTTAGGCCTTTACCAAACCAGCTGCAACTACACTCCAACCTGATGCGCCAATACCAGGAGAGGCAACTTCGTGACCTGACCCAACAAGCGGGCGGCGGGAGGAACACGGGGCAGCTTACTTTCGGAGGTCGCTTCACCTGGGACAGGGGTTTCGCCCTCGCATGGGATATCACCCCGCGCCTGAAAACCTCCTTCCGCTCGGGCACCATAGCAGAGGTAGAGGAGCCTTACCTACAGGTAAACAAGCGGATCAACCGAAGCGATTACGAGGTGTGGCGAGACTCGGTAGCCCACAGTATCCGAAATTTGGGACTACCCAACCTGTACGAGCAGAGTGCCGATGCAACCTATACCCTCCCGTTCGCCGCCATCGCCCCTTTGGACTGGATCAACGCGAGCGGTGCGTACAGCTCTGCCTACCAGTGGGAACGGGGCGCTAGATTCGACGACAAGACGCTGAACATGGGAAATTTCCTCCAAAACCAGCTGTCGCTCACCCTCAACGGCCAACTTAACCTGCTGTCGCTCTACAACAAGTCGCCATTCCTGCGTGAAGCCAACGAGCGGTTTAGCGAGGAGGAAGTCGGTGCGGGGGGAACAAGAGCTAGGAGAGCTGGTACGGGCGGCAACGTACGGGGTGGTACAGGTTCGCTCGCGAACAATTTCGCCCTGTTCGTCGCAAGAACCGCGATGATGGTGCGCTCGGTTGGCTTCAACTTCAGCCACAAAACGCGCACCGATATCCCCGGCTTCAAGCCAATGATTGGTGACCTCTTCGGGCAACGAGGCGGTTCAGACGGACTGGAACCGGGCCTGGGCTTCGCTTTTGGACTAGACGGAGGAGAACGGTTTATCGAGCGGTCGCTCGCCCGGGGGCAACTGGTGATCGACGCGGGTAACGCACGGCGTGCCCTGTTCAACCAAACGAAACAACTTCAACTGAACGCGAACGTGGAGCCTTTCCGGGGACTCAAGATCGAGTTTCACGGGTTATATGAAGATAACCGCCGTGCTGAATTCCAATACAGGATGGGGGGAACAACCAACGGGGTGGGCAACGATGCAATAAACGGGACAATTAACGGGGTAAACAACGGGACGGTGAATGAGATGACCAAAGGTATAACCGGTGGGGTACCAAAAACGTTGGGCGGTAGCTTCGCGATCAGCACGATATCCCTCGCCTCGCTGTTCGATGGTTCGAAGGCCACGAACAACTATCGCTCGCACTTCTTCGAGCGTTTCCTGGCGAACCGGGAGATGATCGCCGCTCGTGTACAAGAACGGTACGACACCGAAAGCGGGACGGCCGGCATTCCTCACCTTAGCGCTCGGACCGATGCGTCCAGTCGCTCCGCTGACGTGCTGATTCCCGCCTTCCTGTCTGCCTACACGGGAAGGGATGCCCTCACCATTACGCTCACCCCCTTCCCCAAGCTCACGTCGCTGCTACCCAACTGGAACCTATCCTACGACCTGTTAACCATGATGCCCGCACTACGGGATTACCTGCGGTCGCTCGACCTGATGCACGGGTACGCGTCACGCTTCCAAATCGGCTCGTACGCGTCGTTCCAGAACTGGGTACCGTTACACGGGGGGAGCGACCTCGGCTTCGTCAGCGACCCGGTAACCGGTCAAAGTATCCCCTCCTCCCGGTTCGACATCTCCTCGGCGGCCATCGTGGAGAGCTTCAACCCGCTACTGGAGGTTAACACCACGCTCAATAACAACCTGAACTTCGTGTTGCGGCTGAACAGGACCCGGGCGTTGAACCTGAACGTTGGCTCCTACCAGGTCGTGGAGACCAACGAGAACGACCTGACGGCGGGCATGGGCTACCAGCTGTCTGACTGGACTCTGCGGCTAGACCTGTCACGCCAACAGACCCGCACGCTTATCCGGAAGATCAAGGATGGATTCACCCAGGCCACCAGTGGCATCCGCTCCACCACCGTGCGCTTGACCTTGGATTACGCATTCAGCAAAAAACTGACCCTACAGGCCTATTACGACACCATCATTCACCGCCCGCTCGTGTCGTCCACCTCCTTCCCCACATCCGTCACCAACGGGGGCATCAACTTGAGATTTAATTTATAAAGAAAGTTGGTTGTTGTTCATTTTATCGATTATCAACAATAAGGCATCAACCTGAAGTTTAAACTATAAAACTGCATTGGTTTGGTGAATTCCGGGGAAAATGTAGCGAGTAATAGCTGAAAAATTCAAACTATAAAACTGCGTTTCCCCATTTTTTCGTCGATTTTTTTAATTTTAAGGAGAAATGTTAAACAAAAGGGGGCCTCAATTGTTAAATTGTAGGATTGACCATCCTATGAGACGCTCTTTGAAATAAACGCTTATCTTTCGTATATTGTCCTATTGTGATAATTTACTTTCAAAGTAAATAACAAACATGAATGCGGAAGTGAAGCAAATAGGGTAATAATTTACGAAAGAGTAGGAATTAGGTAAAAAAAGGACATGGTATGAAACCGGCATGATGAATGGTTCCATACACCGAAAAGTAGAGATAAAATAATCGTATGAAAAAGTCGACAATCTGGTTGCTTGCCGCTGTGATGCTTACCGCCTTTCTCGCGCTGCTGTTCTTGCAGGTAAAGTACATGAAGACAAGCTTGGACATGCGCACCCAGCAGTTCGATGAGTTAGTGAAGAGGAGCTTGTACAACGTGATGAGGGACCTGGAGCAGGACCAAACGCGCGACTACCTGGAGCAGGATATGATCGAGTCGGAAAACCGTTACTCGAAGTATAACCAACCGGGGGGCGTGCGTGACATCACGGGCGATAAAACCCCATCGCCCATCATCTCCCCCGACGGGAGTCAGCCTTTGGCGGATCTGAACGTGCGTGACCAGTCGTTGCGCCCCAAGGATCAACCCGAACGGTTGTTCATGCAACCCAAGCAGAGGAGCAGCACCATCTCGAAGACACAGTACGACATGCAACAATCCCTGTCGAAGCGGTACCTGTACGAGCGGGCGTTGTTTGACGAGGTGATCTACAAGATCATGAGCCAGGCCAGCAACAAGCCGATCGAAGAGCGGGTCCATTTCAACCGGTTAGAGCAGTACATACGGTACGAGTTATCGTACAACGGTCTGAATGAGCCATTTAGCTTTCAGGTGGTGAATTTCAACAACAGGGCGGTCTACTCCTCCCCCGGATTTACCTCCAGGTACAAGGATGCGATTTACACGCAAACCCTGTTCCCGAACGACCCACCGGCAAAACTCAACCAGTTGAGGGTCTATTTCCCGAAGAAGAGGGATTACGTCTACAGAGAACTGAATTTTTTCGTCCCTTCGCTGCTCTTCACGTTCATCCTCCTGGTCACGTTTATTTTCACGGTGGCCTCGCTGTTCAGGCAAAAGCGCCTGTCGGAGATGAAGAACGACTTCGTTAACAACATGACCCACGAGTTGAAAACGCCCGTGTCATCCATCTCCCTGGCATCGCAACTGCTGAGCGACCCCTCGATCAACAAGTCGCCCGCTACATTCAACCACCTTACCAACGTGATTCAAGACGAAACCAAGCGACTGAGCTTCCTAGTAGAAAAGGTGTTGCACATGTCGCTCTTCGATAAGCAACGAACCACGCTCAAGCTGGAAGATATCGACGCGAACGACCTGGTGGCCAGCGTGGCCAACACGCACCTCCTAAAGGTAGAGAAACTCGAAGGGACGCTCGACATCGACCTGCAGGCGGAGGAATCGACCATCCGGGTGGATGAGATGCACTTCACCAACGTGCTCTTCAACATCCTGGACAACGCGCTAAAGTACAGGAGAGAAAATGTTGCACCGGAGCTGATGATCCGGACGAAAAACGAAGGAAACAAGATCACGATCTCGATTGAAGACAACGGGATCGGCATGAAAAAAGAGGACGCCAAGAAAGTATTCGAGCGTTTTTACCGCGTACCCACCGGCAATAGACACGACGTGAAAGGATTCGGCCTGGGGCTGGCGTACGTGAAGAAAGTGGTAACCGACCTCAACGGGACTATCCGGGCAGATAGCGAGTTGGGCAAGGGAACAAAGTTTATCATTAGCTTACCCGTAATAACACTAAAATGATATGGAAGAAAAATTGAGAATTTTTTTATGCGAAGATGATGAGAATCTTGGCATGTTGCTGAGAGAGTATCTCCAGGCAAAAGGATTTGAAACCGACCTGTTCCCTGATGGGGAAGCCGGTTACAAAGGGTTCGTGAAGACCAAGTACGACCTCTGCATCGTCGACGTGATGATGCCGAAAAAGGATGGAATCACGCTGGTGAAAGAGATCCGGAGCATTAACTCTGAGGTTCCCGTTATCTTCCTCACCGCGAAGAACATGAAGGAGGATGTACTGGACGGGTTCAAGGCCGGTGCGGACGACTACATCACCAAGCCGTTCAGCATGGAAGAGCTGGTATTCCGCATCGAGGCTATTATCCGCCGCGTGAGAGGCAAGAAGAGCAAGGAGCAACAGGTGTACAACTTCGGTAACATGAGGTTCGACACGCAAAAGCAGCTCCTGACCATCAACGACGATACCAAGAAGTTGACGACCAAGGAATCGGAGTTGCTGTCTCTGCTCTGCGCCCACGCGAACGACATCCTGGAAAGGAACCACGCCCTGAAGCAGATCTGGGAAGAGGACACCTACTTCAACGCCCGCAGCATGGACGTGTATATCACCAAGCTGCGTAAGCTGTTGAAGCCCGAGCCCAACATCGAGATCATCAACATTCACGGCAAGGGCTACAAGCTCATCGTACCCACCGAAGAGAACGAGGGCGAGCAATAACAGCACCGCCCGATGAAAGGGTAAATACCCTCCCCCTTTAAAAACGGGAGAGAGCTACTGAGCTCTCTCCCGTTTTTTATTGAAACAGCATCGGAACAAACTCTGACAGGTATATCCGCCAGTTCTTCCAGATATGCCCTTCACCACTCTCCCGGTAGGTGTATTTGAAGCCGATCTCATCCATCTTCTTCATGCTCTCGATCACGCCCTGGTAGAGGAAGTCGGTATTGCCACAAGCAATCCAGTAAAGCTTGAAGCCGTTCGCCTGCTGGGCTTTCAGCTTATTGACGAACTCCTCGATCCGTTTGTCCGCTTCCTCTTTGCTACCCGCTCCCCAGATGGAGATGGGTGGCGCGGAGAAGATTCCCACGTAGTCGAACGTTTTGGTGTATTGGGCGGAGATGGCCGAAGAGTGCATCCCTCCCATCGACAGGCCGGCGATCGCCCGGTTGGCCTGGTTTTTCTTCACCCGGTAGTTGCTCTCCACGAACGCGATGATATCACCGAAGCTATCTTCCATGCTAGCCACCGCCTGGCGTTGACCCCCGCCCATCGCGGGCAGGTAGTGCCGGCTCGACTCACCCGGGGCGGCCTGGTTTTGCGTGTGGCCGTTGGGCATCACCACGATCATCGGCTTGGCCTTCCCCTGCGCGATCAGGTTATCCATGATCTGGGCGGTACGTCCCAGCGAGATCCACGCCTCCTCGTCACCTCCCGATCCGTGCAGCAGGTAAAAAACGGGATAGATCTGCTTGCTGTTCTCGTACCCGGGAGGGGTATAGACGGTAATCCGGCGCTGCTCTTTCAGCGTCGGGCTATCGTACCACCGTCGAGCCACCGTGCCGTGCGGCACATCGTTCACGCTGTAGAGGTCACCCGGGTCACCCGGGATGATGAAGACGCTCTTGACCGACCCCACGTCTCGGATCATCATCACGTTGCTGGGATCGTTCACTTGCATCCTGTCCACGATAAAGGAATAGCTGTAGAGCTCCGAGGCCAGCGGCTCTGGTGTAGTGAACTCCCACACCCCCTCTTTGTTCTCCTTCATCTCCCCCCTGCCCGGGACCCAATACTCCCCTTGCGCCATTTCCACCCTGACCGGGGCTAAGAAATCCCCCGTCACCTCCACCTTGATCGCCTTGGGTGCCCTGATGCGGAACGTCACCGTGTTGTCGTCATGAATTTCGGGGGAGAAGACGGTTTGCCCTCCCCGGGGCACCTGTTGCGCCATCCCTGCCGTAACCATGAGTAGTACCACGGTTACCATCGTTAATCGTGTCATAATTGATGCTTTACTAAATACTGTCGTTTTTATCGGTTTGTCACTATTCTTTATCACCCATTACCATTCGTTGCTGGGATTCCGTTGTTTCTAATCGTTGTTCGTTATCGTTGCCGCTCATTACCAGGGATCCTCCAACAGGATAACAAGCGACCGGGCAACCTGCTGACGATTATGGTGACTACCCCAAAATGCGGTCGATCTGCGCCAGTTCCTCTTCGCTGAACGAGGTATTTTTCAACGCTTTGAGGTTCATCTGCAGCTGCTCCAGCGAACTGGTTCCCACGATGACCGATGTCACCTTTTCGTCTTTCAGCAGCCACGCCAGTGCCATCTCGGCGAGGGCCTGTCCCCTGTCGCGAGCCACCTCTGCCAAGGCGTTCAGCTTCGTCAACAACTCTTTGGTCAGCACGTCGGGGCGCAAGAAGTGCGCTCTCGACATGCGGCTTCCATCCGCCACCTTGCCATCCAGGTAGCGGTCAGACAGCAACCCCTGTGCCAGCGGGGAGAAGGCGACGAAGCCCGCTCCCGCCTCTTTCGATTGATCGAGTATACCCTCATGCTCCACCGCCCTGTCCAGCAGGTTGTAGCGACCCTGGTACAACAGGCAGGGAACGTCCCGCTGCCGCAGGTAGTCATACGCGAAGCGGGCCGCCTTCGGCGGGTACTTGGATATCCCCGCGTAGAGCGCCTTCCCCTGCCTCACGATATCCACCAGCGCCTGCAAGGTCTCCTCCAGCGGCGTATCGGGGTCGAACCGGTGCGAGTAAAAAACATCCACGTAATCCAGATTCATCCGCTTCAAGCTCGCGTCGAGGCTATTCATCAGGTACTTCCGCGAGCCCCACTCACCGTACGGTCCCGGCCACATCTCGTGCCCGGCCTTGGTGGCGATGAACAGCTCGGAGCGGTAAGGCATGAACGACGACTTCATCACCTTTCCAAAGTTCTCTTCCGCCGAGCCGTACGGGGGTCCATAATTGTTGGCCAGGTCGAAATAGGTCACCCCCTTATCAAACGCGTAGTGCAACATCCGCTTACCATTCTCAAAGAGGTCAACGCCCCCGAAGTTGTGCCAGAGACCCAGCGATAACTCGCTCAGCAATATCCCGCTCCTGCCGGAACGTCTGTACTTCATCGTGCCGTCGTATCGGTTGCCGTCGGCTTTGTATAGATCATTCATCATAATTCATTATTTATTCCACCATTTCAACTACTTCAAGTAAAAAATATCCAGGGGGATTTTGGCCAGGTAGACCGTGGCCAGGGGTGTTTCATGGGTGGAATAGTAGCTCACCCACAACTGATCCCCCACCACGATAAAGCCCGGGTAGCTGGTATCACCTCCCGAGGGGAGCACGTATACCTCTTGAAACTTCTCGCTCCCTTTCCCGGTCAGCAGCACAGTTTTTGGGAAGGAGGTGTAGTGCGAGCGGGTACCCATCACGATGAGCCCATCTTCTAACGAGATAAAGTCGGGTCCCCCCAGCCGCATATCCATCTCCTTCCAGGTCCACTCCGTGAAGGGTGCACTGCTTCTCCCCCAGTAGCCCTTTTGGTTCCCTTTTTCCCGTCTCACCATCATCAGCATATCCCCATTGGCATCAAACCGAATAGTCGCCTCGTTGGGAAAACCGGGAATATCAAACCGGGTAATCAGGTTAAAGTTAATCCCGTCTTTCGTAGAAAGCAGCCACAAGCTCGCCTCATCGTTGTCAATGAGGGAGTACATCGCGGCGTACCCTACCTCATCTTCCCAGGTAACCCTCCAGATCCAATCGATGCCGTTACCGGCGGAATCGTTTATCCTCACTGGTACCGGATCAGTAAAAACGTGCCCATCCTCGCTGAAGGAGACTTGCGGAATACGCCCGGTCAGCTTCTTATCCTCGTAGATGGAGCCGCCGATGATCACCATCAACTTTCCGGTAGAGGTAATCGACAGCTTGGGATCCCTTAGGTCGTACCCGTTCTTGTTGAGCAGGGCCACGCTCTCCCAGTGAACCCCGTCCGACGACTTGATGATCCTCACCTTGCCTTCCGCCTTCCCCTCCTTGTCGAAAATATGCGATTCACCTTCCCTGAAGGAGCAGTAATAGTCGCCTTTGAACTGGATTAACGAGGTGAACGCTGAATGGGAACTGTTATCCCATATCTTGCTCACCTCCACGCGATGGGTCTGCGCCAAAATTGAGGATGCGCAGAGCAAACAGATGGTTATTAGAAGTTGTTTCATAACAGGTGTAAAAAAGCGGATTCGCCCGACTTGTCCATATTGGTTCAACTAATTTTGTGACTTTTTTGAAAACAAGCGCGAAAATAGAGCACTTTGGTTAGTTAATTTGAAAGCTGTTGACTGCCGAGTTCGACTTGTTGCCCACCTTATCCGTTGTAACTACTTTCCAGAAGTACGTTTTGCCGCTCGTCAACGTTTGGGTGGCGGTGGTTTCGGTCTGCGAGGCTATTACACGCGTG
>JAMNYO010000066.1 GCA_023622765.1 Bacteroidota bacterium
ACGTACTTGTGACTCACTATAAAGTAAACACCTTTTTCGATAAGCCGGTTACGTTCGTAGGCTAACAACGAATCAAATAAAAACACGCAGGGTAAATCCAACGCACCACTAATCAGTGTTGCCGTTTTTTGATACTGACTAGGAGTGAGTTTGTCCTTTCGTTTAGGAGCGAGCAACAGAAACGAGTGACCTTGAAACGATCCCTTGTAAAACGTGTACGCAAGCAAAGCGTCTACGTAAACACCTTGCAATGCTGATTTTTCTAACATCATTAACGGGATCTCCTGCCCTGCAACGATTACCTTCTTCATGCTTTTTCAATAAAATGCTCTATTTTCACTACCTATGAAAACGATGCAAATATAGTGAAAACAATCTGATAAACAAAGCATTTCCAGTTAGAAACAAGCAATCACCTTATTAAATCAAGTCAGGGAAAAACGCGATTAAGAGGCCACCAACACCAATCAGCATCAAGATTGAGCCGATGGTTCGGTTAAGGATGACCAGTCCCCTCCGGTTGAATCGCTTGCGGAGGCGGGAAACGAGCGTGGTCAGGAAGAACCACCACCCCAAGGCGGCGGTGATGAAAGCGACCATCCCCGCCACGAAGGAACGGGTGCCCCCTGCCAACGGGTTATAGGAAAAGCGGGCATATAGCCCGACAAATACCAAGATGATGGCCGCGTTAGAGAAGGTGAGCAGGAAGGAGGAGCCGAAATCCCGCAGGTAACGGGTTTCGCTAGGCAGCACATCGGGCCTCCAGTCCTTCAACGGGTTGGAACGAAACACGCCAAAGCCGAAAAAGAGGAGGATAGCCCCCGCCACCATCTGGAACCAGCGTTCCTGCTCGGTGATGAAATCGGCAACGAAGTTCATCCCCACTAGCGTGATCAGCGCGTAGGTGAAATCGGACAACATCGCGCCCAACCCTGTCACGAAACCATGCCAGCGCCCTCTATCGAGCGTACGCTGGATGGTCAGCATGTTGATCGGTCCCATGGGCGAGGAGACCAGCAACCCTATCAGGAACCCTTTAGCAATTGTCTCTAACATGTCCTTTCGTTTACCGCGAAGGTACGCGCATTATTTAAAACCAACAAAACGGAAACTTAACGAAAAAGTTCAACGAGTTTAGACTTTTTCTCGTCATGGCAAACCACAAGTAAACTTGTTGTTTGCTCATTTGACTTAACGAAAAAGTTCAACGAGTTTAGACTTTTTCTCGTCATGGCAAACCACAAGTAAACTTGTTGTTTGCTCATTTGACTTAACGAAAAAGTTCACTACCTTTGTAGTCCATATAACGGAACAAAAAACAGCGAAAACGAGTATGATTGCATTTTTCAGGACACCCTCTCGCACGGTCATTGCCGTGGAAACCGAATCGAATTTCTCAACTGAAACCCGGCAAAAATTGGCGTGGCTCTTCGGGGAAGCGGAACTCCTCCAAGAGGAAGTGGTAGAGCAAGCCTTTATCGGCCCCCGACGCGAAATGATCTCCCCCTGGAGCACCTGCGCGGTGGAGATCACCCGGAACATGGGCATGGAAGGGATCACCCGGATAGAGGAGTTCATCCCGGCACCGATGGGCACCGGTGCGAACGACTTCGACCCGATGTTGCAAGAGCGGTACCGTCAACTTGATCAAGCCCTCTTCGTGAACGACAGGCAGCCGGAAGCAATCATGCAGATCGACGATATCGCGGCGTACAACGAGACGGAAGGGCTGGCGCTAAGTGCCGACGAGATCGATTACCTGGAAGAGGTAAGCCGGAAGATAGGACGTAAGCTCACCGACAGCGAGGTGTTCGGCTTCTCGCAAGTGAACTCCGAACATTGCCGCCACAAGATATTCAACGGTACCTTCGTCATTGATGGTAAGGAGAAGGAACTATCGCTGTTTCAACTGATCAAAAAAACCTCCTCGGTCAACCCTAACGGGCTGGTATCGGCCTACAAAGATAATGTGGCGTTCGTGCAGGGACCTACCGTAGAGCAGTTCATCCCCGAGCATGCCGATCGTCCCGGCTTCTTCCGCACCAAAGAGATAGAGAGCGTGCTGTCGCTCAAAGCAGAAACGCACAACTTCCCCACCACGGTAGAGCCATTCTACGGTGCCTCCACCGGCTCGGGAGGAGAGATACGCGATAGGCTGGCGGGCGGCAAAGGGGCCCTACCGGTCGCCGGCACGGCGGTGTACATGACCGCCTACCCGCGCATGGAGGAAGGACGCACCTGGGAAGAGGCGATGCCTCCCCGCGACTGGCTCTACCAAACGCCAAAGCAGATACTGATGAAGGCCTCCAACGGGGCGTCGGACTTCGGGAACAAGTTCGGACAGCCGCTCATCTGCGGGTCACTGCTCACCTTTGAGCATACCGAGAACTATAAAAAATTCGCCTACGACAAGGTGATCATGATGGCCGGGGGTATCGGCTACGCCAACCGGCGCGACGCCCTCAAAGAGGAGCCGAAGAGTGGCCAGAAAGTGGTGGTGATGGGTGGCGATAACTACCGGATCGGGATGGGCGGTGGTGCCGTATCATCAGTCGACACCGGTGAGTTCTCATCGGGCATCGAACTGAACGCGGTACAACGGGCCAACCCCGAAATGCAAAAGCGGGTGACCAACGTGATCCGGGCTTTGGCCGAGTCAGACGATAACCCCATCGTATCTATCCATGACCACGGCGCGGGGGGACACCTCAACTGCCTGTCGGAACTGATAGAAAAGACGGGGGGCGTGATCGAGATGGATAAACTTCCCGTGGGCGACAAGTCCCTATCGGCAAAAGAGATCATAGGCAACGAGAGCCAAGAACGGATGGGGCTGCTGGTGAACCAGGAAGACCTGAGGCGGATCGACCAAATCGCCAAGCGGGAGCAGGCACCCCTCTACGTGGTGGGTGAAACCACGGGCGACCAGCGACTGACCTTCCGGCAAGCGGACGGCGTGAAGCCCATCGATATGGAGCTGTCGGACTTCTTCGGCAAGGTGCCGATGACCGTGATGGAAGACAGCAGCGTGGTCGAGGAGTATAGCGCACCCGAGTACGATCTAAAGCGACTCGAAGAGTACCTGGAAAACGTCCTCACGCTGGAATCGGTCGCCTGCAAGGATTGGCTCACGAACAAGGTGGACCGTTCCGTGACCGGCAAGGTGGCTTGCCAACAGAACCAGGGCGAGATCCAACTACCGCTAAGCGACTGTGGGGCCATCGCGCTCGACTACAGGGGATACGCCGGCATGGCCACCTCGATAGGGCACGCACCCCAAGTGGCGATGATTGACCCCGCCGCCGGATCGGTGATGGCGGTGGCCGAAGCGCTGACCAACATCGTGTTCGCCCCCCTCACCCGGGGTATCGAAGGCGTTTCACTGAGCGCCAACTGGATGTGGCCCTGCCGTAACCCCGGCGAAGATGCCCGACTTTACAGGGCGGTGGAAGCCTGCTCCGATTTCGCCTGCGCGCTGGGGATCAACATCCCCACCGGGAAGGACTCGCTCTCCATGACGCAACGATACGGCGACGATCAGGTCTACTCGCCGGGCACGGTGATCATCTCCGCGACGGCCGAGGTACAGAATGTCCGCCGGATCGTTCCCCCGGTGCTCGCGTACATCAAGGGAACCTACCTCTATTACATCGACTTTTCGTTCGATGTCTTCAAGCTGGGAGGCTCGGCGTTCGCGCAGACCCTGAGCAAGGTGGGTGATGAGGCACCCACGGTGACCGATACCGAGTACTTTAAGAACGCGTTCGCGGCCGTGCAAGAGCTGGTAAG
Organism: Bacteroidota bacterium; assembly: GCA_023622765.1. Taxonomy (GTDB): domain Bacteria; phylum Bacteroidota; class Bacteroidia; order Bacteroidales; family Dysgonomonadaceae; genus Proteiniphilum. The sequence goes on from JAMNYO010000066.1 coordinate 3,790, forward strand.
GCGGGGACTTATCCTCGCCGGGCACGACATCTCGGAAGGGGGGATGATTACCACCATGCTGGAGATGTGCTTCGCCAACCCACATGGAGGACTTGAAGCCCGACTGGACAAGATCCGCCATACCGACCTCATCAAGGTGCTCTTCTCCGAGAACCCGGGCGTGCTCATCCAGGTGAAGCATCACCGGCTGGTAGAGAAGATACTGGACGACTACGGCGTGGGCTTCGGACCTCTTACCTCTTCGACCGCGAACAGAGCGGCGAGGAGCACGCGCGAGCACGGTTCGAGAACTACAAGAGGCAGCCGCTACGGTTCGAGATTCCATCCTCCTTCACCGGAAAGATGGAAGATATGGGACTGGATCCAAACCGGGTGGAAAAATCGGGCCTCACCGCGGCGATCATCCGCGAGAAAGGGACCAACGGCGAACGAGAGATGGCCTACGCGCTGTACTTGGCCGGTTTCGACGTCAAGGACGTGCATATGACCGACCTCACCTCGGGCCGCGAGACGCTGGAAGGGGTTCACTTCGCCGTCTTCTGCGGCGGCTTCTCCAACGCCGATGTGCTGGGCTCCGCCAAGGGTTGGGCCGGCGGGTTCAAGTACAACGAGAAGGCGAAAGCGGCGCTGCAACGCTTCTTCGCACGCGAAGACACGCTGAGCCTAGGCGTGTGTAACGGGTGCCAGCTCCTGATGGAGCTGGGGCTGCTCTACCCCGAGATGGGAGAGAACCACCCGAAAATGCAGCCCAACAGCTCCGGCAAGTTCGAATCGGCCTACGTGAGCCTCACGATACCCAAGAACAACTCGGTCATGCTAAAGTCGCTCGAAGGCAGCCAGCTGGGCGCGTGGATCGCGCATGGTGAAGGGCGCTTCGTGCTGCCAGAAGGGGAAGGAAACTACACCATCGCCGCCAAGTACCTGTACGATGAATACCCGGGGAACCCCAACGGGTCGGACTTCTCCACCGCGGCCCTCTGTTCCAAGGATGGGCGACACCTGGCGATGATGCCCCACCCGGAGCGGGCCATCTTCCCCTGGCAGAACGCTTACTACCCGTTCAAATACAGGAAGCAGGAGGTGACGCCCTGGATGGAGGCGTTCGTGAACGCGAGGGAGTGGTTGAAAAAACAACGGTAACCGAACAACAACCGGTAAACCATGGTAACCACCGTTAAAGGATAACCGAGGTGAACGTGTAACTGAAAACGATGGTGATAAACTAAACAGTAACGAACGAATAACAACGAGAAAAGAGGGAAATGAAGCCGATTTTTGAACACCGGATGAAGGTGCGCGACTACGAGTGCGACGTGCAGGGGCATGTGAACAATGCGAACTACCAGCACTACTTCGAAGTCACCCGCCACGAGTTCCTGGAGCAGGTGGGGCTCAACTTCTACCAGTTGCACCTGGAGGGGATCGACGCGGTGGTGGCACGGGTAGACATACGGTACAAGATACCCCTTATCGGCATGGACGAGTTCCTTTGCACTGTTACCCGGATCGAGCGGCAAAACGTGAAGTACATCTTCCATCAGGAGATTATCCGACTAAGGGACAACGCGCTGTGCGCAAAGGCCAAGATCGAGGTGGTAAACTTGGTCAATGGTAAGTTGTCGAAGCCCGAGGTGTTTGACGAAGCGTTCAAGGATTACATCTAAAGACTACTTGCACGTGCTACACTATATTATTATTTACTTTCAGCGCACAGACCTTAGCTCGTTTCACTCCGTAGATATTTGCTGCGTTCGGCAAAGTCAAAGCAAGCTTTGCGTTTGCTCTCACTTATCGCAAATATTTCACGGGGACACATCCTGCGAAGTTCGCGTTAAAAAAGAAAAGCTGTTTGAGCAACGCGAACTTTTGCGTTAAGCAAGACGAGCAGAAATGAACATGTTCATATATGCCGTTGCGAGCAACTTTTTCGTTAAGCAATAGACAGAAGACAAACTCGTTTGAACTATGCTAAGGCGAGCAAATATCTGCGAAGCGAACTTGAAAGTAAATAAAAGCGTAAACATGAAAGCTGACTATTTAAGGAGACGATACTATGAAAAACAGGCCCCTTTACCAAATCGCCCTTACCCAGGTGAAAGGCGTGGGAGTAGCCCATGCACGTGAGTTGGTACGCGTGATGGGCAGCGAAGAGGCGGTTTTCAAGGGTGACATCCATAGGCTGGAAGCCATTCCCCGTATATCGAGACGGCTCATCGAAGAGATCCGAGACCCCGACGTGCTCAGGAGGGCCGAGAAAGAGCTGGCGTTCGTGGAGAAGAACCAGCTCAAACTCCTGTTTTTCACCGACGAGCACTACCCAAGGCGACTGACCAACTGCGTAGATGCGCCCGTGCTGCTTTACGCCAAGGGAAACGCCGACTTTAACCGGGAGAAGACCATCAGTATCGTGGGTACCCGCGGCTCCACCCGCTACGGGGAGGGCTTCTGCCGGGAGTTCGTTTCAGAGATTGCCGCGTCTTTTCCCGATGTACAGGTGGTGAGCGGCCTCGCATACGGTATCGACATTTGCGCCCACCGGGCTGCCCTGCAAAACGGGCTCTCCACCGTGGCAGTGCTGGCTCACGGGCTAGACAGGATCTACCCGAACCTTCACCGGCAAACGGCGATCGAGATGCTGGAAGAGGGGGCACTGCTGACCGAGTTCCCCAGCGGCACCAACCCCGACAGGCACAACTTCGTGAAACGAAACCGCATCGTGGCAGGCATGTCAGACGCGGTCATCGTTTTAGAGTCACCCAAAAAAGGGGGATCGCTCCTTACCGCCGACATCGCGAACTCCTACTTCCGAGAGGTCTTCGCCCTACCCGGACGGGTTGACGACAAGGTGTCCGACGGGTGCAATCGCCTGATAGCCGACAACAAGGCGCTGCTACTACATAGCACGGCGGACTTCATCGCGCATATGGGCTGGGTAGAGTCGACAACGCCCAACATTCCCCGGCAAACGAAACTGTTCACCGAGCTGTCGGAAGAGGAACAGGCAATCATAACCCTCCTCGCCGAAACCGGCACGATGCAGGTGAACGCGATGAGCATCGAACTCAACACCCCGGTACCGGAACTCTTCATGACCCTGCTGGAACTGGAAATGAAAGAGCTTGTGGAGGCACTGCCCGGGGGCATGTACGGGTTGGCATGAATTTTCTTGCGGAATCGCTTTTTAACCTCTGGTAAATTGAGTATATTTGTACTACCCGCGACTTTTTATACATTGCTAATTGATAATTGATAATTGATAAACGAACTACAATCATGGCAGAAGAGATAAAAGAGACCAAGAACAGTGAAAAATTGAAGGCGCTGCGAGCAGCGATGGACAAGATAGAGAAGACCTACGGGAAAGGGTCTATCATGAAGATGGGCGACGAGAAAGTGGAAGAAATCCCGGTCATCTCATCCGGCTCCATCGGGTTAAACGTGGCACTAGGCGTAGGCGGATACCCGCGTGGTCGTGTCATCGAGATCTACGGTCCCGAATCGTCCGGTAAGACCACGCTAGCCATCCATGCCATCGCGGAAGCGCAAAAGGCAGGAGGCTACGCTGCGTTTATTGACGCGGAGCATGCGTTCGACCGTTTTTACGCCGAGAAGTTGGGCGTGAACACCGACGAGCTGCTTATTTCGCAGCCCAGCAGCGGGGAGGAAGCGCTGGAGATCGCGGAGCAGCTGATACGCTCCTCGGCGGTCGATATCATCGTGATCGACTCCGTGGCCGCTTTAACGCCCAGGAAGGAGATCGAAGGCGATATGGGCGACTCGAACGTCGGCCTACAAGCCCGGCTGATGTCGCAAGCCCTCCGGAAGCTCACCGCCGCCATTAGCAAGACGAACACCACCTGCATCTTCATCAACCAGTTGAGGGAGAAGATCGGGATCATGTTCGGGAACCCCGAAACCACGACGGGCGGGAACGCGCTGAAGTTCTACTCGTCGGTGCGGCTCGACATCCGCGGGAGCGGTAGCCCCATCAAGGATGGTGAAGAGCAGATTGGCCGCCCCACCCGGGTAAGGGTAGTGAAGAACAAGGTGGCGCCACCCTTCCGGAAAGCGGAGTTCGACATCATGTTCGGGGAGGGGATTTCAAGAACCGGGGAGATCATCGACCTGGGGTCCGACCTCGGCATCATCAAAAAGAGCGGCTCCTGGTACAGCTACAACGATACCCGACTGGGACAAGGGCGCGATGCGGCCAAGCAGGCGGTCAAGGACAACCCCGAGCTCGCGGAGGAGTTAGAGAAGCTCATCTTCGAGGCACTCTCGGAGAAGAAGTAACGCGGCGCCGGAGCGCACAGCGTTTGCCTATTACTATTTGACGTTCTTGCTTTCAAGGCGAAGACCTTAGTTCGTATTCACCTCATCGAGGATCGCGACCGCAGCTTCCACGCTCTCTACATGTCGGATGACAAGCGAGCGGCGGTTACCCGTTTCGCGGAAGAGGCAGCGGCGGGGGTAG
>JAMNYO010000077.1 GCA_023622765.1 Bacteroidota bacterium
CCTGTACGCGTATAGCCTGGAGGTGGCAAATAAGTTAGGGCTTGACATTTGGATATACGACGAGAACTCCTACCCGAGCGGATTTGCCGGGGGACACGTTCCCGCTCAAATGCCCGAATCCTATAATCAGGGACAGGGGCTGAGACTTGAAAAAATGAACCGGTTACCGGAAAACGTGAAGGAGTACTTCCTTTGCCTGAAGCGGGAGGGCGATGCCTTCGTCGACATTACTTCAACGGGCGACCGTTACAAAGAGACGGAGGGTGACTACTATCTCTACAAGAAAACCTACCATGGACGCTCCAAATGGCATGGAGGTTTCTCCTACGTTGACCTATTGCATCCCGGGGTTACGCGGAAGTTCATCGATGTGACCATGTCGGGATACGAAAAGCAGTTCGGGAAGAAGTTGGGAACCGCGATCAAGGGGATTTTCACGGATGAACCGCACGTTGCCAGCCCGGGAGGCGCAAGGTGGACGCCCGATATCTTTGATCTCTTCCGGGAGCAGTGGGGGTACGACTTGAAAACGGCGTTGCCCCTACTCGATGAAACGGAAGCAAACTACAAACAGGTCCGACACAACTACATGAAAACGTTGACCCAGCTCTTTATCGATCGGTGGGCAAAACCCTGGTTTGAATATACCGAGAAGAAGAATATGCGCTGGACGGGGCACTACTGGGAACATGGGCTCAATTCGGCAACGTAAGGTCCGTAAAGGAGTTGAGCAGCGTGGCCAACCAAATGGGATACACCCGTACCCTCAGCGAGACCTACGGAGGCGGTGGCTGGGATGTTACCTTTGAAGATTTGAAAAGGTTGGGAGACTGGGAATACGCGTTGGGCGTCAACTTCATGAACCAGCACCTATCGCATATGACCATCGTGGGAGCGAGGAAATATGACTATCCACCGGTATTCACTTCCCTCTCGCCATGGTGGTCAAACTACAAGTGGCTAAATGATTACTTCGCACGCTTGTCCCTGCTCTTGAGCCAGGGTGAGCAGGTAAACAACACGCTCATCCTGGAGCCCACCACCACTTTGTGGCTTTACTACTCCTACTCGACGGGGCACCCGAAGGTAATGGAGATTGGCTCCAACTTTCAACATTTCATCACAAAGCTCGAAAAAGCCCAGGTGGAGTATGATTTGGGATCCGAAAACATCATTAAGGACCAAGGGAGCGTAAAACGCAGTTCGTTCGTAGTGGGGAAAAGGGCGTACAGCCAGGTGGTTATTCCTCCCATGACCGAGAACCTCAACAAGGAAACCTTCAAGCTGTTGAAAGCGTTTGTTGAAGCTGGCGGAGAACTGATCGCATTTTCAAAGCCTACCCTGATGGATGGGCAAGAAAGCGCGGAGTTAGCCCGCTTTTTCGCAGACAACCCATCGTTGCTAAAAAGCTATTCTGATGCTTCATTCGGGGAGGTGATAGACGCGTTATCGCGAAACGATAAGCTATATTTCACCCATGTGGAGAGTGATGACCTCTACCACCACCGGAGGAGTTATGACGACGGGGAGTTGCTCTTCCTTGTCAACTCATCCTTGAGCGACACCGCGACGGGCACACTGTCCATCGTGGGGCAATCACTGATGGAGATAGAGGGTATATCAGGCGATCTCTACGACTACCCGTGCGAACGAAAAGGGGAGTTCCTTGAAGCCGGGTTCAGTATACCCCCGGCCGGGAGCTTAATCCTGTTTAGTTCGTCGACCAGCGGGGATAGGTTCCTGACAAAAGCGGGTATGACAAAGGGACGCAAAGGGCTGGTCAAGTCGCGTAACATCCACACCCATGATAAGAATGCAGGTATGCCAGAGGAGGTGCGGATGGAAGCCATCGGACCACTCAACATCAAAAGGCTGCAACCCAACGTGCTGAACATCGATTTCTGTAGCGTCGCTATCGATGGCACTTTTTTAACGAACAGCTACGGCGACAAAAACCTCTATACCGTGGAGGCGGCCAGCGGGCTGTACAGGCATTTCGGCATAGACAATCCATGGCATTCGGCCATTCAATACCGTCAGACCATCGTGGAGAGTGACACCTTCAAAACGGGAGATGTAAAGGTAACCTACCACTTCACATTAGCAGGAGAGATTGATCAAAAGGGAATCAGGCTCGTGGCAGAGCAGCCCGACCTATGGGGTGTAACGATCAACAAGATGCCTGTGTCGCCCCTCCCGGATGAGAGCTGGTTGGATGCACGCTTTGGCGTGTACGAGATAGGAGAGTATCTGAAAATGGGGGTAAACGTCGTTGAGCTCAGCGTGAAGCCCATGAGTATCTACGCGGAAGTTGCACCGGTGTATATTTTGGGGGATTTCGCGCTGGAGTCGGCACCCCATGGATGGATCCTCAGGGAACCTGTCACCACGCTGCGACTGGGCAGCTGGAAAATGACGCTAAAGCAGGCATCATCGCCTGCCAGCCATACCGCTTTGATCTATCTCCACACGTGAAGAAAGGCGGCAACAAGATAGAGGTCAAGGTGATTGGAAGCTTGAAAAACCTGTTGGGTCCCCACTACAACCAGAGCCAAGGCATCGCCGGGCCAGGCCACTGGAATGGCGTACACCTACACAAGGCGGGAAGCGACTACAACCTCATCGATTACGGGTTGATGGAAGATTTCACGGTCACCTCCTCCATGCCCTGACCAATCACGGGGTCACGCCCATCTCCACGAAGCGGGCGGCCGCGTTCAAGAAGTGGGCCGTGATCCAAAAAACGGTCCACCCCTCGGAGTAGCCTCCCCGAAGCATATGGACGTGGATGCCCATCTTATACACCTCAGGGGAGAAGAGGACGCCATACACGTCGATATGTTGATTCTGAGGTGAGACCACGGTCCAGCCTGTCGACTTGAAGTTAAAGTCGGCTAAACGACCGGCTGGCAAGGGGATATCCCAGACGACCACGTAGCTTAGGCAGACATCCATCGCGTGCTTCGCCCAACGGAGGTGTTTCTCGTCACCAAACCGCTCGTACAGCTCCAAGAAACCCTGGAAGGCAGCCCACGCCCCCTCCTTATCTTCACAGGTCGCATCCAAGGTGCCGCCCCAGTAGCAACCATCCATGGCGAGGTGACGGTCCGCGTAGGTATCGGCAATCTTCTCCGCGGCTTCCCGGTAGGTGGGATTGCTGAACAGCTCGGAAGCGATGGCCAGGGGGGCCATGTAAAACCCTTCTGCCGTAGAGAGGGGATCCCACGATGGATCCATTATTCGCTTCACCTGCCCGCTACACGTTTTCGTCAAAAACAACTCCCATTTGCTCGTATCATAATAATGATTGGAGCTGGCTGTCTCAATCGCTTTGGCAAAGTTATACATGGCCTGACCGCACGACACGTGGTTACCCCCGTGAAAATCGCTCCCGTTAAACCTCACCGGAAACATGCCGTTGGCTTCATCTACCGGGAAGGTGCTCAGGAAATCGAGGGAGCGCTGCACCCTGTCCGGTATGGTTTCATCGCCAATTTGATCAGACAATACCTGCAATGAAAATCCCGGTGAGTCCGCCTGCCCGCTCCAGCCCATAACAATATCCTTGCTATCTCTAAGGTCACGGGTTCCGAAGCCCACCGCCTCATCGCCATGTTCCACCCACCGGCTCAAGGCGAACCGGTACTTGCTCTCCACGATCGATTGGAAGTCGGGAAACCGCTCCGCGTCGTAGGGGGTATGTAAATCCATCGAGGTATATACCGGTTGCTGGAAACCCGTGCCCTCTCGTTCAATCGGGTAAAGCTCGATATAAAACTCCTTCTCGATGATTCTCCCAGGCTCCAGGCTCAAGTACGTATCCGTGTACTTCATGGGAGACCGTTGCAATGCCTTGGCCACGCTCCGCTGCTGATTATACCCGATGGGGCCCGAGTAAAGGACGAAATCGGTGTAGCCCTCCCCCGCTTCCACGCCGGCCGACCACCACTGGTCCGCAAGTACCGCGCCCCGCACGGGACTGGGGGTAAAGTGAAGCGCCGCGGCATAGTTGCCCTTGGGTTCTTCAAGCATAACGAACGGCATCGGGTAGCGGTGATCTTCAAAAATGGCGAATTCACCGGCCTTACCTGTATAAACAGGGATAATGTTGGGGTTGACCTTAGCGCCGTTTTTGTTCCCGTAGTAGAGGATACCCGGCATAAAGAGCGACATCCTCTCTCCCTTTACACGGAGCCTAACGGATAGTGTGACAGGAGACAAGATCTCCTCGCCCCTCCATTCAAACCGGCGGACGCACTTCACCAAGCCGGGTTTCACCTCACGGTACGCATCCCTCAAGTACAACTCTCCCTCTGGCAATAGGAGTTGACCTTCAAGCAGGGTCCACCCTTCATGTTGCTTTACTGATGTCGGACTGATATGCTTCCATTCGGTCATCCAGTCGCCTTCCCAACCCGTGGCAATCGACCAGACACCCTCGTCGGGGGTGCTAATTACAATATCCTCCCCAAGTGCAAACAGGGGTTGCCCCTCCTCGAACGACAACCGCACCTGCCCGTGCGAACTGGTCAACAGATGCGAACAGGCCAACGACAACCGTGCCTGCCCGTGCGAACAGACCAACAAAGTGGCGAAAAACAGAACAAACAGTCTCTTCATTCTATAGGACATAAAGTGAATTAAACAAAAAGTGACACTTTTAAAAACGTTACTTGATTGTAACACACCTAGCCAAACGTGCTATCTAGCTAAGCAGACCTGCCACTAAGATAAGCAAAAGATGGCAAGTTTGGCATAAAAAAAGAAAAAAAGGACAGAATCGGGTACATTTACATCACCACCCAAACAAAAGAAATGATGACCTTTGTGACAAGAGATTAATTACTATTAAAACAAGACGTTATGTTGTATTTCATTGAATCTATGAAGAGAACAGTAAAAAACTGGTGGATTTCACTGCTCATAGGTATCCTTGCAATCATCATGGGGATATGTTGCTTTGCCGCTCCCGGTGCCTCCCTTATTGGTTTGACCTACGTTTTCGTTATCGGCTTTATCCTGGGTGGGATTTTGGACATCATTTTCGCCGTGTCGAACCGCGATTACGTGTATGGCTGGGGATGGACCTTGGCTGCGGGGATTTTAGAACTGCTGTTAGGTGTTATGCTCTTTACCCTGCCCACTGCGTCTATCACCGTCATCCTCGTCTACTTCGTGGGGTTTTGGATTCTTTTCCGTTCCATATGGAGCATTGGAGAATCTGCCCAGCTCCGGATGATGGGAGTGAAAGGCTGGGGATGGACATTAGCGCTCAGCATCTTATGTGCTATCCTCTCTTTCTTGTACCTGTTAAGTCCTACCTTTAGCAAGGGCGTGTTCGTCATTGCCCTCGTGGGTATATCCATGCTTGTGTACGGAATTTTCCGTATCGTGATGGCCTTTGAGTTCAGGCAAATAGGCAAGCAGTTGAAGGAGTAAAACATTAGGGATACCTCCACGTTGGGCGAAGTCGAACAAGGTCGAACAAGGTCAGACGAAACAACGAGACCAGAGGAGACCAAGCGAGATCACCCAACGTGGGAAAGCATTAAAAATTAAACCGTGATGGAGAAGGTGTAGGAACCCGACTGTAGCTTCAGCATGTACTGGTTCTGTCCCGACTCTTCCACCTCAATCATCGGGTTTTTCTCCAGCGACTGGTTGTTCTCCCTAATTCGCTTCCCGTCCAGGTACAGCGTGGCGGTACTGTTCGTGGGAACCGTCACGTTATACGTGATTACCTTGCCCTTTCTCTTCCAGGAGGAGACGATAAGGCCGTAGGGGCCTTCGTGCGAAGCCTCGAAATGGGACAACCCCGTAACGAAGTGGGGCTTCAAGATAATGTTCTTGAACCCGGGCTGCCTCTCGTCAGGGAAGATACCCCCCAACGCTTTGTAATACCAGGCGTTTATCTCGCCAAACATGATATGGTTCAGGGAGATATCGCTCCCCGCGTCAAGCGGCCAGTTCTCATAGAAGGTAGTGGCCCCGTTCACGATCCACCAGCCCCAGGATGGAAAGGTCTCCTGCGATGCCACCTCGTAAGCCAGCTGCGCGTAGCCGTTTTCGCTCAGCGCGTTCAGGATGGTCTTGGTTCCCAGCAACCCCACGTCGATATGCTTGTCGTCCTGCTCCACGCGTCGTGCCAGGTTATCGGCCACCTTGCCCCTCAGCTCATCGGGGACTAGCCCCCAGTGCAAGGCCACGCTCAACTCGGTTTGAAGGCCGCTCCCGTAGATACCGGTTTCGTAGTCGAGGTATTTCCGGTTGATGGCCGCCTTTATCTTCTCCGCGAGGGCCGAGTAGTGTTCAAAATCGGCCGTTTTCCCGAATAGCTTGGCCGTTTTGGCCAGGATAAGTGCATCGACATAAAAATAGGCGCTTGAGGTGTACTCCTTCGGCGTCACCGATTTCACCGGTACCCAGTCGCCCAGCCCCCAGTCGGTTATGCCCGTGGGGTAGTGCTCGTCGATGTAGTCCACGTACCGCTTGATGTGGTCGTAGCACAGCTCCAGAAGCCGCGTATCACCGTAAAAAAGGTAGATATTCCACGGGATGATGGCGATGGTGCTGGTCCAATCCGGCCCGTTGGCCCAATGGTAACCCCACCCGCTCGTTGGTATGATAGCCGGCAGCACGCCGTTAGGTTGTTGTTCGTCCCGGTGGTCGGCCAGCCACTTCTCGTAGACGGTAATCCCGTCGAAGTTGTACAGTCCCACTTCGATGGCGATATGGGCATCGCCTGTCCAGCCGTTTTTCTCCCGTTGCGGGCAATCGGTGGGGTACCCGAACAGGTTGGAGAGGTAGGACGCGTTGGATGCCTGCCAGGTCTTATCAAGGGTGCTATTAGACGAGGTAACCTTCCCGATCGGTGGCACGTCACTATGCATGAAGTAGGCGGTCAGGTTCTCTTCCGACAGCTCCAGCGGCTGGTCGGCGGTCACCTCCACGTACCGGAACCCCTTGTAGTTGAAGCGGGGCATGAACTCATCCTCCTTCTTGCCGCTCAGGATAACGATAT
>JAMNYO010000035.1 GCA_023622765.1 Bacteroidota bacterium
CGATGTTTAAAAATAAAATTAGCCATTCTACCCAAGTTGCTTTAAGCGAAGAGGCAATAAAGTTAAGAGAATTACACAGTTCTTTACGGAATAATTATTCCGAACTTTACATGGCAAAGCAGAATATGCTTCAGCATGAAAAACCGTTACTGACAGCCCTTTATCTCGACAAGATTGGACACAAACTGTACAGAAACTTCTGCTTGTCAATCGAACTCAAGCAGTTAAAACTTCGATTATCGTTACTTCAGGCATATGTAAATAGAAATGAGGCACCAAACCTAAAAGCTGTTGAGCAGGAGGTTAAAACGCAGTTTGAAGCGTACAATAGACAAATAGAGGCTGAAGCTGAGCGACTGGCGGCTGCAAGTAGGTTTTTATCGGGTGGTTTCCTATCGAAAGAGGATAGCAAGAAGTTGAGGGTATTATACTATTTCATCGTGAAACGATTGCATCCGGACGTCAATGCCAATCTAAGCGAAAAGGAGAAAGAGCTATTCCTCCAAGCACAAATCGCCTATGAGCTTGCCGACTTAAAGGCTCTGCAACAGATCGTGTTATTGTTAGAACATGACAGTATCGAAACGAAATCTATTGAACTTATTCCCTTAAAGGAGATCATTAAGAAGTTGGAAGAGAATATAGAAACGTTGGAAAAGCAAATCTCAGAATTAGAATCAGAGTTCCCGTTTATCTATAGAGAAAAAATATACAACAACGAATGGGTTGCATCCGAAATAGTAACCATTGAAAAAGAGATAAATGAACTGAATACAGAAATCGAAAAGTACAAAACATATATCACACTGCTAGAAGAATGGAAACCGGAATAGTCAAACTTACGCCCGAATTGCTTGCTTTTATAGGGACAGGTGGTGTAAAAGCTATCGCACCGTTTACACGAGAAATATTTCTTCTCGACTTTGTTGTTGCCGGTACATCTTTCTGTAAAGAGATAGATAATCTCGAGTCGGAATTGCTCCCCGAAACCAAGCTGAAAATGATTCGCCATCCAAAAAACGAGTATGACGAACTGGCAATAGGTATATATTACAACGACATTCGCATCGGCTGGGTGCCTCAAGAAATTAACGAGATGATTTCCAGATTGATGGATGCCGGGAAAGCATTCTTCTGCCGAATCACCTCGGCAAAGAGAAAAAACAGATGGTTAAAAATCGATGCCAAGATTTACATGGTGGAGTAAAACTGGGCGGGGTTGATTTTTTCTGACAAATCGCGTATATTGCAGTGAGCTTTCATACAAAAGAGGAGAATAACAAAGAAACAACAATACCTATGTTTACAGATTTGATTAAAAAAAGGAGATCGGTTAGATCATATAGCGATAAGCCAATTGCGAGGGAAACATTGCAGGCTATCGTGGATGCCGTTTTTCATGCCCCCACGGCAAAGAACCTAAACGACGTGGAACTGTTTATCGTGGAGGGGAAGGAGAAGCTCGAGGAGCTGAGTACCTTCCGGAAAAATTACGCGGGGCATATAGCCAGGGGACAAGCGGCTATTGCCGTGCTATCAGACACGGAAGCGTCACCCGGAAACAACCGGCAGGACGCCTGCATCGCTGCCACCTATATCCTGTTACAGGCAGCCGACTTGGGCTTGGGTGCCTGCTGGACCAACGTCAACAGCGCGTTCGACGAGAACGACCAACCGGCAACTATAAAGCTTCACAAGATACTGGGTGTACCCGATAAGTACAATATCGAAACGGTTATTTCACTCGGCTACCCCTTGAACGAACCTAAACCAAAGGTTCCCCGCGACATGGAGGGCAAAGTTCATTGGGGCAAAATGGAGTAAGCCGAAGTTCCCCGATAGTTGACAATGAGAATTCTTCAAATTGAAAGATCGGTCAATACCTAATCGGATAAAATCGGAATCAAATGAGCGTTGCAGAATTTATTGATCGCTACATCGAAGCTTTTGGGGCCTCGGTGCCACTTCCCATTGCCCTCTGGTACGGTGACGAACCAGTGACCGAAATCAAAAGGATACCGAAATGCTTTATTGGCGCCATCTCGAAGGTGCGCGATGGTAATCTATTAACCCTATGCGCGGAAAACGTGACATGCGGGGGCGGCGGTACCTACACGGCCTTCAAGGAGATGCCCGAGTACGTACCACGGTTCGTCTCCGAGGTGGAACATTACAAGAAAACCCCGGAGATGGTGCAGGAGTACGCCGATGATTTGGGTATAACCCTATCCGACAAACCATACCTCAATTTCGTACGTGTCGACAAGCTAAAAGGTTGGGAAGAGGTAGAGGCAGTGCTCTTTTTCGCCACGCCCGACGTGCTTTCGGGTCTATCCACCTGGGCCTTCTACGACAACAACTCCCCCGATGCCATTGTTACCCGTTTTGCCTCGGGTTGCGCAAGCGTCATCACCTTTGCCGTTAAGGAGAACCGCGAAAAGGGTAGAAGATGCTTTTTGGGAATGCTTGATCCTTCGGCACGTCCATTGATCCCCGAAAATGAACTCTCCTTCGCTATCCCGATGAGCCGGTTCAAGGAGATGTTGGGAACGATGAACGACTCCGCCCTGTTTCAAAAAGCTCAATATTTTAACCCCGATGGCAATCAGGATAACTCCTCCCACGATCTCAAATGGAAACTTGATACCCCTTTTCAACTTTTGACCTAAATACAATCCCAGCGCAGAGAAAAGCAGTGTTGCAATAGCAATAATATAGGCCGCCTTCCAGTCCTGACCGGAACAGGCGAAGGCAATTCCCACGGCCATGGCATCAATGCTGCTGCCCACAACACCCCTCGTCATTTGGATGTCTTAACTTTATCACCCCTTCCCTGACCATATTTAGCCCAATCAGGCTAAGGAGTCCGAAGGCTATCCAGTGATCTAACGACTCAATAAGATACTGAAAATGAAATGCCAGTATCCAGCCGAGGCAAAAGAGACCGGCTTGGAAAACGGCAAGAACTACCGCGAACAGGTAGTTCTTGCCGTTCCACTTTTCACTGCAACAGAGGCTTGAAGCAATGCTGACCGAGAAGCTATCGACCGATAAGCTTATCGCGATCAATAACGTGGATAAAAAGCCCATAAGCTTAGCGGTTACTTCCTTTACCGGTATTTACCGCTGTTTTTTTAATGACAGAACGTTAACATTTAGAGGCACCGCAGTTCCGACACTTGAGGCACCCCTCCTCGTAAACCAGCGTCTCTTGGCTGCAGACGGGACACTTCTGTCCTTTGGCCTCGGTCTCGTTGGGTAGGTAACGCTTGAGCGCCCGCTCCACCCCGTTCTTCCAGGTGTTGATAGTCTCGCTGTCGAGTTCCAGCCCCGATACCAGTTTGATTACCTGGTCAATGGGCATACCGTAACGGAGTACGCCCGAGATAAGCTTGGCGTAATTCCAGAACTCAGGGTTAAACTTGCCATCCAGTCCCTCGATGGTGACCTTGTAGCCGCGCCGATTCTGGAACTGGAAGTCGTAATGCTTGCGCCCGTCGTTGTCGTACGCCTTGATGATCTTCCCCTTGGTAACATTCTTGGGAACCATGATGCCATCGTCCTCATCGTTCAACCCGGTAAATATCTCGTACGGCCTACCGTTAAGCAAACCGATAAAAGCGATCCATTTCTCCTTGTTGTTCTGGAACTTGATCACGTCGGCCTCCAGCTCCACGGGACGAGAGGTGACGATCTGCGGGAGTTCGAAGCAGTCGTCTTTCTTACCCTCCTCTTCATCACCGTTGGCAATCAGCACGCCGTCTCGCGACCCGTCACGATACACCGTGCATCCCTTGCAACCGCACTTCCACGCTTCCACGTATAACTTGCCGACCAACTCCTCGCTAACATCGTTGGGTAGGTTAATGGTGACGCTGATAGAGTGGTCCACCCATTTCTGCACCCTACCTTGCATCCGCACCTTCTGCAGCCAGTCCACATCGTTGGAAGTGGCCTTATAATATGGTGACTGAGCAACCAACTCGTCGATCTCCTGCTTGGAGTAAATCTTGGTAGTGGGGTGACCGTTAGCCTCCATCCACGTCACGAACTTGTGGTGAAATACCACGTACTCCTCCCACGAGTCACCGTTCTCATCCACGAAATCGACCTTCACATCCTTGTCACTGGGATTCACCTTGCGCCGACGGGTGTATACCGGCAAGAAAACAGGCTCGATGCCCGAGGTAGTTTGCGACATCAGGCTGGTGGTACCGGTAGGAGCTATGGTGAGCAAGGCGATATTGCGCCTGCCGTACTTCACCATATCGGCATACAACTTAGGATCAGCCTCTTTCAAACGATTGATAAAGGGGTTATCCTTCTCCCGCTCGGCGTCATAGATCTCAAAAGCGCCCCGTTCCTTGGCCATATTCACGGAAGAGGCGTACGCGTTCAGTGCAACGGTACGTTGCACTTTTTCCGAGAAATCATTCCCCTCCTCCGAACCGTAACGGATACCCAACGCGGCTAACATATCGCCCTCGGCTGTAATGCCCACGCCAGTGCGGCGGCCCTGCATCGTCTTGCGCTGAATCTTTTTCCAGAGATTACGCTCGGAAGATTTCACTTCTTCAGATTCCGGGTCTTGTTCAATTTTCTCCAGGATCTTCACGATCTTCTCTTCCTCCAGATCGATGATGTCATCCATGATACGCTGCGCCAGTTGCACGTGCTTCCCGAACAGTTCGAAATCGAAGTAGGCATCCTCCTTAAAGGGGTTCACCACGTAGGAGTAGAGGTTGATAGCTAGCAGCCGACAACTATCGTAGGGACACAACGGGATTTCACCGCAAGGGTTGGTCGACACGGTTCTGAAGCCAAGGTCGGCATAACAATCGGGTACCGACTCGCGAAGGATGGTATCCCAGAATAGTACCCCGGGCTCAGCCGACCGCCAAGCATTATGCACGATCTTATCCCATAATTGCTTGGCATCAATCGTTTTAGAGTATCGCGGTTTTTTAGAGTTGATAGGAAACTGCTGCACGTAAGGCTTGCCCTCGGCAACTGCCTCCATGAAAGCGTCATCGATCTTTACCGAGATATTGGCACCGGTCACCTTGCCCTGTTCCAGCTTGGCATCGATAAAGTCCTCCGAGTCGGGATGCTTGATGGCAACGCTCAACATCAAGGCACCGCGACGCCCATCTTGAGCCACCTCGCGGGTGGAGTTGGAGTAGCGCTCCATAAACGGGACCAGCCCGGTTGAGGTGAGGGCCGAATTTTTCACGGGAGACCCCTTGGGACGGATGTGAGAAAGGTCATGCCCTACCCCGCCCCGCCGCTTCATCAGTTGCACCTGCTCCTCATCAACGCGGATGATCGCGCCGTATGAGTCAGCGCTACCGTCCATGCCAATCACGAAGCAGTTCGAGAGTGAGGCCACTTGGTAGTCGTTCCCGATACCGGTCATAGGGCTTCCCTGTGG
This sequence comes from Bacteroidota bacterium, assembly GCA_023622765.1. Taxonomy (GTDB): domain Bacteria; phylum Bacteroidota; class Bacteroidia; order Bacteroidales; family Dysgonomonadaceae; genus Proteiniphilum. The sequence goes on from JAMNYO010000035.1 coordinate 5,432, forward strand.
GAGAATGTAGCGAAACCGATCGAACAGATCAAACAACTCCTGCTCGCTGAGAGGGTTCGCATATTTTTTTTCGATCCGTGCCACCTCTTTTGCCAACCTCCAATGCATGTCCTCCGGCGTCTTCTCGTAGATGTCACCATGGCTATCCTTTAACGCGTACTTGCTGACCCACACCTTGGCCGCCAGCTCATCGCCCTGGAAATAATCTAGTGAAGCGGCATATGCCTCATCAAAAGTGTACGTATTCTTTTTCATCAGTAACGTTGCAATTAAAACAGTAAATAATGCAAACCGATCTCGATAATAATGGATGAATTGCTCCTTCATGGTACCATTCATCTAAGAAAGGTTTTGGAACTGCAAGTTTATAGAATCTTTTTCTAATTGCAAAATAATTCCCCATCAACTTATTAACAACAATGCAAAGTTTTCTAAAATATTTATTAAAACACTGGTTATTAGGATATTAATTTTTCTGGCTGTGGGGAAAGTTTCCCCACTCGGCCAACTTTATTGAGAAACAACGGGATAAAAAGAAACAAAAAAACACCCGCGAGTTTTAAAAACAGGCGGGTGATTCTCTGAAATGATAAATATCTTGAGTCAACGAACGCTACGAATCAACGAACAAGTTAAAGAAAATTGCTCCCTACTTGAAATGCTTCACTGCACCCATGAACAAGATGGCACCTGTAGAGTTTTCCTGGATCAGGTAGAGGAAGGGGCGGTTAGCGTTAAAGACCACCTGCCGAGGCTGTTGCGGGAAAGAAGTTATCCCCACTCCAACGGTCGTAACGGCCGCGGCCTCGGTACCCTCCTCATCTGTGCTAATGTAGGTATCCTGCTTAACAAAATTAATTTTCGCACTGTAATCAGACATACCCGAGAAGTCGGCCACATTTGAGAACGCAATACCCATCCCCATCGTGGTAAGCACATCGTTCAGCTTCTTGCTGTACTCGGTCTTGAACCTGGGCAACGAAAGAACCACCTCCGTATCGGAAAGTCCCGATTGTAACCCTTCCCAGTAACCATCGCCATTGAGGACTGTTACCGCATCCCCCAGGCTAATTCCTTCTTTCGGCAGAAGCACCATCATGCTGAACGCCTGGTTCCCGTATGGAAGCTGTACCAGTTGAAAGGTCGCATCAACGGTGTAATTAAAATTCGCGGTCTGGTGCATCATATCCACGGTAGCACGTTCCCCATCCTCTTGGACAAAGGTTTTCCTGGAGGTATTCTTCTTATCGAACTGAGTGGTCCATATCCCCTTAAAATAGATGGCATTGAGGAGGTACATCAAATCCAACGGGTCCGTCTTGTCAATCACCTTCTTGATCAGCCCGTTGGTATGCTCCGATGCCCAACCGTTGATAATGCCCACGGTAGCGGGATCAGCGAAGTTGACCTTTCTGATGGTGGCATCGAAGTAGGATTGGTTGGTCTCGAGGAACGCCTTGCGGATATCGACTAACTGGTTGGTAAAAATGGCGTTGGCGATAGAGAGCTTGGTCGACGGGTC
>JAMNYO010000084.1 GCA_023622765.1 Bacteroidota bacterium
GGTAAAGGGACAGCCTACCCTGATCATTGGTGATACGGTGATGGGGAAAGGGGCGTTGACCGCGGATAACACCTCGTTTGAAAATCAAATCTCTACTCATGGACAACCCTTGAGTGCGGCAGGTGCCGATATAGCGCAAACCATTAAGACATTAGGGGGAGACCCGGCTAATCCGTTCGTGATTTCTGAAGAGGTTAAAGCGATGTACGAAAAACGGAAAGAGAAGCTACGTGCCCTTGTAGCCGGTAAAAAAGCTAAGGAAGAGGCATGGGCCAAAGCACATCCCCAACTGGCGGAGAAGAAACGGAAGTGGTTCGCTCGCGAGTTGCCCGAGATCGACTGGAAGGGTATTGAGCAAAAATCGGGATCGGCTACCCGTGCAGCCTCGTCAACCGTGTTAGGGGTATTGGCGCAGAAGGTGGAAAATATGGTGGTGGCTTCGGCCGACCTTTCCAACTCGGACAAGACCGATGGTTTCCTGAAGCATACCAAAGCCTTCGCGAAAGGGGATTTTACAGGCACTATATGAAACCCTCCATCCGTATTGCCGCGTTGATGGAGACACCCATTATCTTCATTTGGACACACGATGCGTTCAGGGTGGGCGAAGATGGCCCCACCCACCAGCCGGTGGAGCAAGAGGCGCAAATCCGACTGATGGAGAAATTGCAGAATCACAGCGGCCGTAACGCCATGCTGGTGTTGCGGCCCGCCGACGTGCATGAAACGACAGTTGCATGGAAGATGGCGCTTGAAAACGATCAAACCCCCACGGGCCTCATTTTAAGCCGACAGAATATTAAAGACCTACCAGCCACCGGATCCCGCATCAATGAGGCGTTCCAAGCCGGGAAGGGAGCATATATTGTGCAGGATGAAGAGGGGTACGATGTGATCCTGCTGGCATCGGGCTCGGAGGTGTCCACGCTGGTAGAGGGTGCCGCCCTGCTTCGGGCCGATGGCGTGAAAGTTCGGATTGTCTCTGTTCCCTCTGAGGGATTGTTCAGAGCCCAATCGGCCGAATACCAGGAGTCCGTTTTACCAAGAGGGAAGCGGAAGTTTGGCCTTACAGCGGGATTGCCCGTCACGTTGGAGGGGTTGGTTGGTGCCGATGGATCGGTTTGGGGTATGAACTCCTTTGGGTTCTCGGCTCCTTACACGGTGCTTGATGAAAAGTTGGGATATACCGGCCAGAACGTCTACGAACAGGTAAAGAAATTGCTATAAACGATCGGTCATGTCGCTTTTTAATAACGTTGAAAAACCCATCGGCCTCGCATCGGACCATGCCGGCTTTGAAGCGAAGCAGTATCTCCTTGGCGTGTTGAAGGAGCAAGGGATCCCGTACAAGGATTTTGGTACCTACTCCGGGGAAGCTGTCGACTACGCGGATTATGCGCACCCGATGGCCTTGGCCGTAGAAAAGGGCGAGTGTTATCCCGGTATCGCTATTTGTGGTAGCGGTAACGGCATCAACATGACGATGAATAAGCACCAGGGGATACGGGCTGCTCTCTGTTGGACGCCCGACGTGGCTTTCCTTGCGCGGGCGCATAATGACGCCAACGTGTTATCTTTACCAGCCAGGTTGCTCACGGAGGAGGAGATGTACGAAATCCTGGTTGTTTTTTTGAACACGCCGTTCGAAGGCGGCAGGCATCTGCGCCGGATTAACAAGATCCCTTGCCGTTAACTAAATTCAAAGCTGATGAGCCGAAAGAAACTATACGGGTTAGGCTTGTTCCTGCTTTTGCAGCTCCTGTGGTTGCCAGGCTGTGGGGATATGAGTGCCCGCTTTGACAACGACCCGAAGGGGAATTTCGAGGCGTTGTGGACCATCCTAGACCGGAATTACTGCTTTTTTGAATACAAAGGTATCGATTGGGATGCCGTGTATCGCGAATACAGCCCCCGGGTGAGTCAGGAGATGGGCACTGACGCCCTGTTTAAGCTTATGGGTTCGATGTTGGCCGAACTGAAAGATGGTCACGTGAACCTGTCCGCTTCGCACGATATAACCCGCTATTGGCAGTGGTACGAGGACTACCCCCTGAACTTCGATGCGTCCATCTGTTCCCACTACCTTGGGGATGATCAAGGGATCACTTCCGGGATGCGGTATAAGGTACTGCAGGACAACGTGGGCTACCTTTATTACGGGAGCTTTTCGAACGACTTGCGGGAAGGGGCTTTGGATCAGGTGCTAAATAGAATGGCAATATGCCATGGCCTAATTATCGACGTGAGGAGTAACGGCGGGGGGAACCTCACCAACGTGGAGCGTTTGGCCAGTCGCTTTTTTAACGAGCGCACCCTTGTTGGGTACATCGCCCATAAAAAGGGGCCCGGTCACAACGACTTCTCGCCCTTGCACCCCAAGTACGTGGAAAGTTCCAATAGGATACGCTACCAGAAGCCGGTGGTGGTGCTCACCAACCGGGGATGCTACAGCGCGACCAACGAGTTCGTCAGCGTTATGAAGTATGCACCCAACGTGACCGTTATTGGTGATAAGACGGGTGGTGGTAGCGGTCTGCCCTTCTCCTCCGAACTGCCCAACGGTTGGTCGGTTCGCTTTTCTGCTTCGCCTATGTTCAATGCCGAGAAGGAACATATTGAATTTGGGGTGGAGCCTGATTTGCATGTCGATATGTTACAAGCCGACAAGGAGAAAATGAGGGATACCATTATAGAAAAAGCCCGGGAGATCATAAAAGGGAACTCGTGAGTGTACGGCTCTACTCCATTTCGGAACCAGATGACGCGGTATTGGGGGCAACAAGTGGTTGCTCGTGAGGGATCAAATCCACTCCATTGACCTTTGACGCTGAATGCGTCACCCGATTAAACAAAAACGGTTTTTAACAAATAATTTTACTAATACTGCACTTTTCATGCAAATCAAGCGAAAAATTTAAGGTAGAAAACTTTTTTTAATAAAAAAATGTTCACTATCTTCGCGGCATTGTTATTTAGAATCAATTAACTTGGTTATATTATTAAATTTTTTAAACATGAATAGAACGTTAACTGAAACATTTAAGCGAAGGCACCTCCTTTTCTTGTTGTGTTTGCCCTTGTTGATGAACGGGCTACTGTCATCCTGCAAGGAGGAGGGTAAGGTGCAATACCAAGCCTACGATCCCTCGAAACCGATCGAGGTTACCGATTTCTACCCTGATTCTGGAGGCATCGCGACGCCGATGATTATCCTGGGCTCCAATTTCGGGAGCGATACCACGGGGCTTCGGGTTTACTTTGAAGATTCCCTCGGTGTGAAGCATTCAGCTGGGGTGGTGGGATCTAATGGGAACAAAATCTACACGATGGTTCCCAAGTTGACTTTTTTACGCAAAATGAATATCGTGGTGGAGAGAACCGGGAAGAATGGTCAAACAGCTTCAGGGGTTGCAGGGGATCAGTTCCTCTACAAGACGCAGACCACGGTAAGCACGGTGCTGGGGAAACCGGAGACCGATAACCAGTCGATGCCCACGGTGGGCGGTGATTTCACGGTAGCCACGCTATCGTCACCCTTCTCCATCGTGCTGGATGATGAGGACAATATCTTTATCACCGAGAGGTCGTTCAACCACCAGGGTATATATAGTGGTCAAGGTTCCCGGAACGAAAAGGGAGACGCTGTCGCTAGCAACATTATCATGGCCGACTTGAAGAGCCAAACCGCCATCGTGATTCTTTATAATGCCAATTATACCAATGCACCCACCTTTTCGGGGGAAGATGGGCTGGAGGCAATCTACATGCCGGAAGACGCCGGACTCTATTACTACCACCTACCCAAAAGCTTGAGCTACGCACCCCGTCGCCGCTCGTTGATCACCGGACCCGATACGAAGGACGTGATCGAGGGCAACTGGAAATACTCGTTCGTGGCCAACGAGGTGGACAATATGATCTACACGGTGATGTGGAAGGGACAACTGGTTCGTTTTAACCCCTCTACCCGTAACGTGGAGGTCCTATTGGATAACGTTTTACCCAATATCCCCAACGCCCGGGGGCAGTCGGGGGGTAACACCTATTGTATCTTCTCTCCGCTTGAGCCCAACATGCTCTATTTTTGCATGGAGGACTACAACATGATCGGAAGGGTTGACGTGTCACAACTGGCCGATAAGGACAAGGCTACCTATAAGGGTGAAAGCTACGCCGGAAGAGCGTTTATTGATGGCCCGGTGAACGGCCGCGGCTGGGAGGACGGAACGCTTGAGAACGCACGCTTTATGGGACCCAAGCAGATCTGCTTCACCGATGACGGTAAGCTCTACATCGCCGATACCGGAAACCACTGTATCCGGGTTATCGATACCACCGTGCCAAAGGAAAAGGCTACCGTGAATACCGCTATCGGGTTGCCACAAAGTGCCGGTTTCCAGGATGGAGGTCCTGAGATAGCCAAATTCTACTACCCGGCTGGCGTAGCGGTGAGTGCCGATGGCGACATCGTCTACGTGGCAGACCATAGGAACAAGGTGATTCGTAAACTTTCCATTGAATAATTCTTAGCTATAACTTGATATGAAGAAGAGATTAATATATGCGGGTGTCTCCATCTACATTAAGAACGCTCCCGGTGTGGGGACCACCACTAACGTAGATGGTGAATTCTCCCTGCGTGTGGCCCGCGATGAGACGGTCGTTTTTCAAATGGTCGGGATGCTCGTGGTGGAGCAGCGAATCGAGAAGTCATCCGACGAGTTGGAAATTGTCTTGAAGGAAGATACCCAACAACTGGAAGAGGTGGTGATCACCGGGCTTACGGCACAGAAGAAGGTGTCGGTGGTGGGTGCTATCACTAGCGTTGACGTGGAGGAGTTGAAAACGCCGGGCGTCTCGCTGAACAACATGTTGGCCGGTAGGGTCGCGGGCGTGATGGCCATGACGCTATCGGGGGAACCGGGGAAGAACATCTCCAACTTCTGGATTCGGGGGATTGGAACCTTTGGCGCCAACGCGGGTGCTCTGGTACTGATCGATGGCCTGGAGGGACGACTGCAAGATGTGGACCCGGATGACGTGGCCTCTTTTCAGATATTGAAAGACGCGGCGGCCACAGCCGTGTACGGTGTTCGTGGTGCAAACGGGGTAGTAATTATCACCACCAAGCGCGGGAGCGCCGGCAGGTTGCAAATTACCGGGCGTGCCACCGTGCAGGTGAACCAGCTGAAACGGCTACCGGAGTACCTGGGCGCCTATGACTACGCGAAGTTGGCCAACGAGGCCAGGGCCATGTCAGGTGACCCCGACCTCTATACCCGCCTCGAGCTGGACGTGATTCAGTCGGGTCTCGACCCTGAACTATATCCCGATGTCAACTGGATTGACGAGATCATAAAGAAAACCTCTATGCAGCAGCGCTATTACGTGAGCGCCAGGGGTGGGGGCGACTTGGCCAACTACTTCGTCTCCGTGGGGACGCAGCAAGAATACGCGGCCTACAAGCAGGAGGAGGCCAAGTTTAAAAGGCCGGTAGCCTACAACAAGATGACTTACCGGGCAAATATCGAGATGAACTTAACCCCGCTGACCAAACTCTATTTCGGGGTGGATGGAAATCTCACGGACCACACGCTGCCGGGATCAGAAAATACCAATACCCTATGGTCGGCCGTTCGCTCGCTCACGCCGCTGATGTTTCCAAAGCAGTACGCTGACGGCACGCTTCCCACCTACGGGACGTATGACCTTTCATCGCCCTACACCACGCTGAACTACACGGGATACACCAAGAACAACAACTCCCGCAACATGATCACGATGAGCCTTACCCAGGAGGTGAAGGGCTTTTTTGAGGGGTTGACGTTGACCGCACAGGTGATGGCCGACTACCAGTCCTATTTCTACGAGTACCGCCGCGTATGGCCCAATATGTACCGTGCCACGGGTCGAGATGCGCGGGGTAACTTGATTAAGTCGTTGCGAATCCGCGAGTCAACCCTCGCGTACGGGAACGACAGTGATTTGTGGAGAAAATACTACGGTGAGGCAAAAGCCAACTGGACCCGTTCCTTCGATCTACACGATGTGGGAGCCCTGCTTTACTACTATATGGAAGATGTGCAAGATACCCGCTGGGGCTTTGGTAACCTGGGTATTAACGCCATTCCCGCCCGTAGGCAAAACGTGTCGGGCCGGCTTTCGTACGGTTACAACAACGCCTACTTCGTGGATTGGAACTTCGGTTACACCGGTTCCTCCCAGTTCCAGAAAGGGCAGCGTTTCGGGTTCTTCCCCTCGCTCGCCCTTGGGTGGGTACCTACCTCGTATGAATGGGTACAGAACAATATCCCGTTTTTGTCTTTCTTGAAGATTCGCGGTTCTTACGGGCTGGCGGGTAACGACCAGATATCGGGTGCAACCCGTTTCCCATACCTTACCTTGATCAGTAACCGCGCGTCGAGTTACTGGGGCTATCGCGGGGACGGTATCGTTGAACAGCAGCAGGGAGCCGACAACCTGAAGTGGGAAGTCGCGAAAAAGGCGAACATGGGTATCGAGGCCAACTTCTTAAATGATAATCTCAAGTTCGTGGTGGACGTCTTCCGCGACCAACGCGACAACATCTTCATGACGCGGGTTACCCTGCCCGACTACCTGGGATTGGTGACCGTTCCCATGTCGAACGTGGGGAGCATGCATAGCTTCGGGTCTGATGGGAACGTCTCCTATTTCCATGCCATCAATAACGATATGGACTTTAGCGTGCGGGCCAACTACACCTTCTCGCAAAATATCATCGACTATTACGAGGAGAATAAATTGCCTTACGACTATATGAGCGTCACGGGCAAACCGTACGGCATCATCCGTGGGTACATCTCCGAAGGGTTGTTCAAAGATCGTGAAGAGATTGAAACCAGTGCCGATCAGAGCGGCTTTGGCATCGTGCGCCCGGGAGATATCAAGTACCGTGATGTAAACGGAGATGGGATCATTAACTCTGATGACAGGGTGCCACTCTCGTATGGCAATCAGCTCCCGCGCCTGATGTACGGGATGGGGGCAGACTTTCGCTACAAACACTTGACTGTGGGCTTCCTCTTTAAAGGGGCGGCCAAGGTGAATTATTACCGTGCAGGTTTGGGCAACGACGCCGGCTGGATTCCATTCTACAACGGGGAATTGGGTAACGTGATCAAGCTGGCGAACAACCCGGCCAACCGCTGGACACCGGCATGGTACTCGGGTACGACTGAAACCGAGAACCCGAACGCCGAGTTCCCGCGCCTATCTTACGGAGGCAATTCGAACAACTCTCAGCTCTCTACCTTCTGGAAACGCGATGGTTCCTACCTCAGGTTACAGGAGGTGAGTGTTAGGTACAAAGTGGATAACTACCCGTGGGTCCGGTTGCTGGGCTTGCAGTCTATCGACCTGGAGTTCGTGGCCAACAACCTGTTCACCATCGACAAGGTGAAGTACTTCGATCCGGAGCAGGCCACCTACAACGGAGGGGCTTACCCGCTTCCCACGTCCTACACATTTCAAGTTTACCTGAACTTTTAACAATTACTATATATGAAGGTTACATCAAAAATATTAATAGCG
>JAMNYO010000037.1 GCA_023622765.1 Bacteroidota bacterium
AAAGCGTTTCGTAACGAGATCGTTGCCCGCCAGTTCATCTTCCGGACGAGGGAGTTCGAGCAGATGGAGATGCAGTTCTTCGTCACGCCCGGCGAGGAGCTCGAGTGGTTCGAATACTGGAAGAAAGAACGGATGAAATGGCACCAGACCTTGGGCTTCGGAGCAGAGAAGTACCGTTTCCACGATCACGACAAGCTGGCACACTACGCTAACGCGGCAACCGACATCGAGTACGAGATGCCTTTCGGTTTTAAAGAGGTGGAAGGGATTCACTCCCGTACCGGGTTCGACCTGAGCCAGCACGAGCAGTTCTCCGGGAAAAAGATGCAGTATTACGACCCCGAGTTAGGTAAATCGTATATCCCGTACGTGGTAGAGACCTCTATTGGGCTCGACAGGATGTTCCTGTCGGTGATATCAGCCTCATACCAGGAAGAAACCCTTGAGGGAGGAGAGACCCGTGTGTTGCTCAAGCTACCCCCCGCCCTGGCACCGGTAAAGCTGGCGGTACTCCCGCTGGTCCGGAAAGACGGGCTACCGGAAAAAGCACGGGCAATCGTGGACGAGCTCAAGTTCAGCTTCACTTGCCAGTACGACGAAAAAGACAGCATCGGGAAACGATACCGCCGTCAGGATGCCATTGGCACCCCCTACTGCGTTACCATCGACCACCAAACGCTGGAGGACGACACGGTGACCGTCCGCGACCGCGACACGATGGAACAGGAAAGGGTTCCCATCAGCGCGTTGCAACCGTTTATCGCCGAAAGGACAGATATGAGTCAATTATTAAAACAACTAACCCACTAAAAAACCACACGATGAAGCTACGAATACCGCTATTTTTAACGCTCTGCACCCTCTTATCGCTTGCCGCTTGCGATAAGGAGGATTCGAAAAAGAACACCCCCTGGAAGCTGGATAACGAGGCGCAGTTCGTGAAAATTTCTGCCGACAAGAACTACACCCGACTGGCCTCCTTTTCAAACCGGGGGCATATCATGTACAAAGAGCTAAAGAAGGGCAGCGGCGCAACCCCGCTATTTACCGACCAAGTAAAGGTGCGCTATGCCGGGTGGTACAAGTACAACTGGGAGAAGCCCGACACCTACAACGATGACAAGGGGAACGTGATCACCAACAAGATCATTTTCGACTCCACGGAGAAACGGAATAACGTCCCCAGCACGTTTGACGTGAACCCCAACGGCACCTATGGAGTCGTCGACGGCTTCTCCACCGCCCTGCAACACATGCGGGTGGACGATAAATGGGAAGTTTGGATCCCTTGGGAACTCGGATACGGGGAAGTGGGGAACGGGAGCTCCATCCCGGCCTATACCACCCTGGTGTTTGAAATCGAGCTAATCGAAATCGTGGAATAACTTCAAAAAGTGGAGTAACCGCCATAAGTCAACAATGAAAAACTATGCCTGAACGATGAAAAACCTTGCTCGTTACATGGTTTTATTCCTATTACTATGCCTCCTTCCTTACGTGGCATACCCCCAAACCTCACTGCAACGCTTGGTAGACAACCCTGCCCTGAAGCATGCATCGGTAGGGGTCTCGGTAGTGGAACTGGAAAGCGGGAAGAGCATCGCGAACCACGACGCGGAAAAATCACTCACACCGGCATCGGTACTCAAGCTCATAACCACGGCCACGGCATTGGAAACACTTGGCGAGAACTACCGTTACAAGACGAAGATTGCCATGGACGCGGACGACCCTTCACGTATCCTCGTGTTGGGTGGTGGCGATCCAACACTGGGAAGCGGGGCGTTTCCCGATAACCCGCGCATCTTCTTTATCAACGGTACGGAAGCCTTGATAGAGAGCTTGTCTACAGATCGGGAGTACACCATCCTCGTGGTGGATAACCTGTTCGGGTACGATGGCATCTCGCCAGAATGGACCTGGATTGATATCGGCAACTACTACGCGGCAGGGGCATACGGCATCAGCATCTTCGATAACAGCTACAAGCTGGTGTTCAACACCATGGATAGAAAAGAGCGACCGAAAATCCTCCGCACGGAGCCGGAGATCAAAGGGCTGACTTTCCATAACTTCCTCACGTTGAACGAAACGGGACAGGACAACGGTTATATCTACGGGGTACCCTTCGGCTACGAAAAAGAGTTGAGGGGAAATATTCCAGCCGGCAGGAGCGAGTTCTCCATTAAAGGGGATATTCCTGACCCGGGGCGACTGGTGGGTGAAACGCTCGGTGAGTACCTGAAGCAAGCTGGTTACCAAGTCGGGACTATCGAAACGCCCCGGCAAGACTACCTCTCCCGGAGCAGTATGAACGGGCAGACCCCGCCCTACCGGGTGGGTAGCGTACCGTTTACCCTTGTTTCAAGGCCGTTAAAAGAGATCATCAGGGAGGTGAACGTGGAGAGCAATAACCATTACGCGGAGCACCTGATCCGAACGATTGGTCGCCATGCCAATAGCGATATACAAACCAACGCCTTGGCAGAGGGGATCGATTACACCGTGAACTATTGGAAGGACAAGGGAATAGATCCCACCCCACTAACAATGCACGATGGAAGCGGGCTGGCACCCCAAAACGCGGTGAGCGCGAGGTTCTTGACCGACATGCTGGTTTACATGCACAATCAGGGCAATGCCCCCACCACGTTCTTTAACTCGCTGCCCAAGGCAGGGGAAGAGGGAACCTTAAAGTACTTCTTACGTGACACCCGGCTCTCCGGCAAAGTGGCAGCTAAAAGTGGTAGTATCGGGGGTGTACAGTGCTTTGCAGGGTATCTCATCGATGGGGAGAAAAAGTACGCCTTCGCCGTTATGGTAAACAAATTCAACGGTACACGAAGCGAGGTAAGAAAAGCTATTGAACAGTTCCTGTTGGGGTTGTAATATCAAGAAAAAACAGCTCGGATTCGATTAGAAAGGTCTCTAATCCGAAGTAATCAAGAAAACAAAAAGACCATCCCGAGCGTTACGTGATGGTCTTTTTGTTTGAAAGAATTCCTTTATTAGAACTTGAACCCTATCGACAGGTAAGCGCTCTGATTTTTGACGGTCACGTTGTCGCTTCTGGTGATATTAACCAAACCCATATCCCAGCCCAAGTCGACCAAGAAGGAACCGAATTCGGCGCCTACACCAAGACCCAACCCGGCATCAAAGGGCTTGAAGCCGTCATCACCAAATACATCTACCCCTTTCGACGCTAACGAATTATCGCCGATGGAAACCTTCCCTTTGGTTTTACCCCCTATCCCGTAAGCGGCATAAGGACCGGCATGCAACACCACACGCGTCCCGGGGGTAACCGAGATCTTATAGGCGTAGTGCAGCGGGATCTGCAGGTACATCGGGTTAACGGTCACCTCGCCCGAGATGCTTCCGAACGACCCATGATACTGCGACCCTTTGGTCAAGAAAAAGAGCCCCGTCTGAATCGCGCTGCTTTGGTTAATCTCGTAATCGGCAAGCAAACCCACATTAAAACCAATCTTCAGATTCGTTTCATTCAACTCGTCGCCGTAAAAGTTGGACATGATCATGCCACCTTTTACCCCCAAGTTTAGCTGAGCGCTGGTAGTTACAGCCACGGCAAGCATGGCAACGACAAAAGTTAATCTCATTTTTTTCATACGATTATTTTATTTTAAAGTTTTGGTATATGGAACCTTTTATGTTAAAATAATCATTCACTAAAGTTAGACTATTTTTAGCCACGGCATAGTCCAAGTGAACTTGTCCTCTGCTTGTTTGGCTTAACGAAATAGTTTTCAAGGATGTTTAATGATTATTTTAAACATGTCGGTTTCATAATTCAGTTGTTTTAGTTAAAGAAATGGTTTAGTTATATGTTACTTCAGGTGAAGTGGTCTCTTCAATATGAAACGAGCCTTGAGACCCGTCCCCTCCCTTGCTTTTCACCTTGCTCTTCCTCTTGGACTTGAACCAAGGACCCCCTGATTAACAGTCAGGTGCTCTAACCAACTGAGCTAAGGAAGAATATTTTGCTCTTCCTCTTGGACTTGAACCAAGGACCCCCTGATTAACAGTCAGGTGCTCTAACCAACTGAGCTAAGGAAGAGTGTTGACTTTCTATGAAAGCGATGCAAAAGTAGTATAAATTTCCGAACTAACCAACAGCTCCCTGAAAAAAGTACTTAAACTTTCTCAGGGCAACGGGTTCACGGGGGGCGAGCGATGGGCTCAGGGGGCAGGCGATGGGCTCACGAGGACGGGC
>JAMNYO010000128.1 GCA_023622765.1 Bacteroidota bacterium
AAGAATGATGATCTATATTATCAACGGGCCTAACCTCAACCTGCTTGGGTTGAGGGAGCCCGCTGTATATGGTGGGGTGGCTTTCAGCGACTACCTGAATCGCCTCAAAGAGGCCTATCCCGGTATCGAGTTCGACTACTTTCAGTCGAACGTCGAGGGGGAGTTAATCAACGCGATTCAGGAGGCGGGGTTTAGCAGCGATGGCATCATCCTGAACGCGGGGGGGTATACCCACACCTCCGTGGCCATCCGCGACGCGATCAAGGCAGTCCCCGCCCCGGTGGTCGAGGTACATATCTCCAACGTGCACGCGAGGGAGGCGTTCCGGCATCAATCTTTGTTGTCGGCCGTCTGTCTTGGCGTGATTGCTGGGTTTGGCCTCGACTCATACCGGTTGGCGGTGGAGGCCATCCTATCCGTTAAAAAAGAGGGAGAGCGATAACGATGAAAATGAAGAAACATACCAAGATCGTTGCCACCATATCCGCTCGGCACACCTGGACGAGAAGGGTGTTCGGCAAATCGTGCATAACGTGCGGGAGGTGTCTGACCGGATTGCCCTGTTGGTCGACACGAAAGGACCGGAGATACGCACCACCGTTACCGAAAGTCCCATCCAGTTGAAGACGGGCGACCGGGTGAACATCGTGAGTAACCCCGAGGGGATCTCGTGTCGCGAGACCATCTACCTCTCCTGCCCCAACATCATGGATGAGATACAGGTGGGCGATGGCATCCTTATCGACGACGGGGAGATCGAGCTGAAGGTGGAGGCGGTGAACGGTGAACGACTGACCTGCGTGGCCACAAACCAGGGGGTAGTGGGAAGCCGGAAAAGCGTGAATATCCCCGGGGTGCGCATCAACCTACCCCCCATCACGGATAGGGACAAGCGCTTTATCGCCCTGGCCGAGGAGCTTGAACTCGACTTTATCGCCCACTCGTTTGTCCGTACCAAAGATGACGTGCTGGCCGTGCAAGAGGTACTCGACCAGTTTGGAAGCCCCATGAAGATCATCGCTAAGATAGAGAACCAGGAGGGCGTGGATAAGGTAGATGAGATACTGGAGGTGGCGTATGGCATCATGATCGCTCGCGGTGACCTTGGGATTGAGGTGCCCCAGGAGAAGATACCGGGAATCCAGCGAACGCTTATCCGTAAGGCCATTCATCACAAGAAACCGGTAATCGTGGCCACGCAGATGCTGCACTCCATGATCGAGCACCCGAGGCCTACCCGCGCCGAGATTACCGATATTGCCAACGCGATTTACTACCGTACCGACGCGGTGATGCTTAGTGGTGAGACAGCCAACGGGAAGTACCCGGTGGAGGCAGTGCGGACCATGGCCAGGACGGCCCGAGAAGCGGAGAAGACTAAGCTCGGCGAGAACGATATCCGGGTACCCTACAAGGGTGATGACCGGGAGGTGACGGAGTTTTTCGCCAAGCAGGCGGTGAAGGCGCAACAGCGGCTCAACGTGAAGGCAATCGTGACGGATAGCCACACGGGTAGGACGGCACGGGTGATGGCCGCTTTCAGGGGGAGAAGGCCCGTTTACGCGATTACTACCACCAAGCGGCTGGCACGTGAGCTGGCCCTCTCATACGGCATATGGGCGGAGTTTCAAGAGTGGAAGGGCGATGGCAACACCAGGGAGGGGCGCCTGGCATACTTTAGTGAAGCGATTCGGCGTTTGATCGATAAGAAGATGATTGAGCCGCAAGATCGGGTGGCTTACCTGGGGGGTAGCCTCGGGCAGACCGGGGGTACCACCTACTTGGAGATCGTGGACGCGTGGCGGGTGCTGGAGGCGAAAGAGCGATACAACCTGCCGGACTACACCACGTGAGGATGAAGAAGGTAACAGGCATACCCCCGTGGAACATATAAGCCTGTTAGACTTTACAATGTGAGGATGAACCAAGAAAACCCGAACCAGAAGGAGATAGAAACCATCGAGGAGTATATCCTCACGTGCATCGACTCCGAACCCGATCTACTGAAGCAGATTGATCGCGAGTCGCACGTGAAGACGTTGTACCCCGCCATGAACTCGGGGCACCTGCAAGGCCGTTTCCTTGCGATGATGACCAAGGTGATCGGGGCTACCCATGTTCTGGAGATCGGGACCTTTGCCGGTTACTCTGCGCTCTGCTTCGCAGAGGGTCTCGAAGTGAGCGGTGAGGTGCATACCATCGAGGTGAACGATGAGTTGGAGGATACCATTCGTGCGCACCTCAAGGCATCGGTTCATGGCCACAAGGTGACACTTCACATTGGTGACGCGGTTGATATCGTCCCTTCGTTTCCTGACGAGAGCTTTGACCTGGCATTCCTGGATGGAGGCAAGGACGATTACTGGGCGCATTACGAGGTTACCCTTCCAAAAGTTCGGAAAGGGGGCGTGATACTGGCGGACAACACGCTCTGGTACGGCAAGGTGGCGGGCGAGATGAAGAGCGACGACCGCGCTACCTGTGCTGTCCGTCAATTTAATGAGAGACTGGCAAAAGATCCCCGTGTGGAGAAGGTGATTCTCCCGCTGCGCGACGGGCTGACCTTTATACGTAAAAAATAGACTGCACGTGTCTGGATAGTTGAACACATGATTCGTCAAGACGGCAGGGTTTTACAACCAATCCTTACACGTAAAAAATAGAGCAATTATGGAATCGAACAGACTATTAAAGATAAACCGGCTGATCCAGAAGGAGCTGGGCGAGATTTTTCTACTTGAGACCAAAAAGATGCCGGGGGTACTGATTTCGGTGACCACCGTGCGTACAACGGCCGATCTGGGGATCGCGCACGCGTACCTAAGCGTCTTCCCATCGGAAAAAGCGAATGAGCTGGTGGAGAACATCAACGAGAACGTGAAGACGGTGCGCTACAACCTGGGTAAGCGGCTTAGGAACCAGCTCCGTATTATCCCCGAACTGGTGTTTCACGTGGACGATTCGCTCGACTATATCGAGAACATCGATCGGTTGTTGAAGGACGAGCAAGCAACTGTTGGCGAGCAGTAGCCGTTAGCGAACCAGTGTTGTTTGTGTATTTTCAACTGCCGCAAGGGTAATAAAATGAGTTGGTTAGCGGCTATTGAAAGCAGGTAACCCATAAAATCAGCAGCTCTTGAAGGAACAGTAACAGGATGAACGTCTCCCTTTTTATAGCGCGCCGCTACCTCTTCTCCAAGAAGTCGCACAACGCCATCAACGTGATCTCGATGATCTCTGTGTGCGGGATCGCCATCGCTACCATGGCGATGGTATGCGTGTTGTCGGTCTTTAATGGTTTTGGTGGTATCGTGGAGGGGATGTTTAACGCTTTCGATCCTGACCTGAAGATTAGCGTCAAAGAGGGGAAAGTATTCGATTGGCACACCCCCGAGTTTGAGAAGGCGCTGAGGGTGGGCGGCCTTCAGATGGTCTCGGAGTCACTCGAGGAGAACGCCCTTTTCGTGTTCGATGACAACCAGTCACCAGTCCTGATGAAGGGGGTATCGGAGGAATTCCGGCTGATGACCGATATGGACAAGCTGGTGATAGACGGCTCGTTCCGGTTGCGGGAGGACGTGGTGGATTACGCCACGCTGGGAAGCGGGGTGGCGGTCACCCTGGGCGCACGGCCCGGCTTTATCAACGCGATCGAGGTGTACGCCCCCAAGCGGGATGAGCGGGTGAACCTCGCCAACCCCGCGGCGGCGTTCAACCGTGGTTACCTACAGATAGGAGGAGTATTCACCCTCAACTCGCCGGATTATGACGACCAGATGGTGATTGTCCCCATCACTTTGGCTCGGGAGCTGTTTCACTATACCAACGAGGTGACCTCACTCGACATCAAGCTGGCGCCGAACGCTTCGGTGAAGCGGGTCAAGCGGGAAATACAGGAAACGCTGGGTGATGCCTACCTCGTGGAGGATCGCTACGAGCAGCAGAAAGAGTCGTATCGGATGCTGCAAATCGAGAAGTGGGTGACGTTCCTGATCCTGGCCTTTATCCTGCTTATCGCCGTGTTTAACGTGGTGGGTTCCCTGTCGATGCTGATCGTCGAAAAGAAAGAAGATATCCGAAGCCTGCAGCATATGGGTGCTTCCAACGACCTGGTCTCCCGTATTTTCCTGTACGAGGGGTGGTTGATCACCTTTATCGGTATCGTGGCAGGAATAGTGCTTGGATTGGTGCTATGCTTGTTGCAGCAACATTACGGTCTCCTTCGCTTGAGCGATGTGCCTGGTGCTTACATCATCGATGCCTATCCGGTGATCGTTCAGTTTTCGGATATTCTGGTCGTCTTTGTCTCGGTGAGCCTTATCAGCATGCTGACGGTACTCTACCCGGTCAATAACTTACGGAAGAAGTTGAATGTGAATAGTAAAATGGTGTGAAACGAGCATGTAAATCATTTACACCCATGACGAACTATTCCGTTAAGCCA
Organism: Bacteroidota bacterium; assembly: GCA_023622765.1. GTDB lineage: Bacteria > Bacteroidota > Bacteroidia > Bacteroidales > Dysgonomonadaceae > Proteiniphilum. The sequence goes on from JAMNYO010000128.1 coordinate 4,445, forward strand.
AATGAGCATTGGACAAGTTTACTTGGACAAGGCCATGGCGAGGAATAGTCTAACTTTAGTGTGCACTTTTAACCAAAATATAAAAATATCGTATGAAGATAGCGGTTGTAGGAACGGGATACGTGGGGCTGGTCTCCGGCGCCTGTTTTGCAGAGATGGGTGTGGACGTGACCTGCGTGGATATCGATAGGGAGATGATCGAAGGGCTGAAGAAGGAGGTGATTCCCATTTATGAACCGGGACTAAGAAACCTTGTGGTGCGGAATCACGAGGCGAACCGACTTCACTTCACGACGAACCTGCCATCGGTATTGAACGATATGGATATAGTTTTTATCGCGGTGGGTACCCCCTCGGAGGAGGATGGCACGGCCGACCTCTCGCAGGTAATGACAGTGGCGCAGACCATTGCCGACCATATGACGACCCCCCTGCTCATCGTAACGAAAAGCACCGTCCCGGTGGGTACCTCGTTCAAGGTTAGGGACCTGATCAGAAGGCGACTGGATGAACGGGGACTCAACGACCTAACCTTCGACGTGGCTTCCAATCCCGAGTTCCTGAAGGAGGGGGCTGCCGTGAGCGACTTCATGAGCCCCGACCGGGTGGTGGTGGGGGTGGAGACCGAACATGCCAAGGAGTTGATGACCCGGCTTTATCGCCCTTTCCTGCTGAACAACTTCCGGGTAATTTTTATGGATATCCTTTCTGCCGAGATGACGAAGTACGCTTCCAACGCGATGTTGGCCACCCGCATCAGCTTCATGAACGACGTTGCCAACCTGTGTGAGCGGGTGGGGGCCGATGTGAACATGGTGCGCCGCGGGATGGGGAGCGATTCGCGCATTGGTAGAAGCTTCCTCTACCCCGGTTGCGGGTACGGGGGCAGTTGTTTTCCGAAAGATATCCGGGCCCTGATCAAGACGGCGGAGGATTACGGATACGAGATGCGGGTGATCAAAGCGGTGGAGGAGGTGAACGACCGACAAAAAGAGGTACTGTTCGATAAGCTAAGCAACCACTTCGAGGGGAAGTTGCAAGGCAAAACGGTCGCCGTCTGGGGACTCTCGTTCAAGCCGGAGACCGACGACGTGCGCGAGGCTCCCTCGCTGACCTTGATACGTGCCCTGTTGGAAGCGGGCGTTGCGGTGCGTGCGTATGACCCTGCCGCCATGGAGGAGGCTCGTCGCTCCCTGGGCGATACCATCTATTACGCCCCCGATATCTACGATGCCGCCAATGGTGCCGATGCCCTAATCGTGCCGACAGAGTGGAAAGAGTTCCGGTTGCCCAACTGGTCCATCCTTTCGAAAATCATGAACACTCGGCTGGTGATTGACGGGCGCAATATCTACAACCGCGACGAACTGGCTTCTCACGGGTTCGACTATAGCGGGATTGGACAGAAGTAGATGATACGCTAAAACAGATTTATCAAAACTTGAATACGAAAAAGTAACGTTTTCCGTATATACAAGTTTATAAATTCAATGACCTTTCACATCAGCTTCGATGTGAAAGGTCATTGGTCTTTTATTGGAATAGATTCCAGACGTTGGAATAGGAATTACCAATCGTCAGTGCGGAATGAGGAGATCGGGAGATTTCCCTCCACCGTGAATATCTCCGTGTCTGCCGTGTCGTTAAAACAGTAACGAACGGCCACCGGATTTTTCACGTGGGGTGAGAAGACGAAAATCTGATTCCTGACAAGAGCTGCTTTTGCAGGGTAGAAGTTCTTGTTTTCACCCGCGATTTGAAACTGGTAAATCTCTTTCCCGTGCGTGGTCAATCCCGGGTGGGCAGGCAGGTCCATCGTGATAATGGCCACGCGTCCTTCAATCGTGAGGGATTGAACTTCCGGGCTCCTGTAGTGTATGCCTTCTACACCGTATGTTTCGGCCAATGCCCAAAGGGCCATACGCTCACCAGCTTCTCTCTTTTTCGGCGGGTGGATGCAGCCGGGGCTATCGGAGTCCATCAACACGGCCATTCCCGTGTTGGGAGTCGTCTTCATCCCCTTGGCTTGTGCTTCGCGTATGTATCCCGAGTTAAGCCCTCCC
>JAMNYO010000057.1 GCA_023622765.1 Bacteroidota bacterium
AACCCCACGCTCACCACGTTCATCCCCCAAGACGGCAACACGAACAAGGCGGCCGTGATTATCTGCCCAGGTGGCGGGTACACCAACCTACAAATCCAACGGGAAGGGTACAAGGTGGCCGAAGCCTTCAGCGAGCAGGGAGTAGCCGCGTTTGTCCTCAAGTATCGGCTGCCCAACGAAAAGATCGTTGAGGATAAGGCGTACGCACCGCTTAAAGATGCGCATCGTGCCATTCAACTCGTCCGGGAAAACGCGAGTGAATGGGGAATCAACCCTGGAAAAATCGGCATCATGGGTTTCTCCGCCGGGGGACACCTGGCCGCTACCACCGGGGTACACCACGACGCCGAGCTTATCGACAACGAAAGGAACATCAGCCTCAGACCCGACTTTATGATCTTGATCTACCCGGTTATCAGCTTCGATGACAAGGTGGGACACGTGGGCTCGAAGAAACGACTTATCGGGGATCAACCGGAAGAGAGAGAGGTAGCCTTCTTCTCCAACGAGTTGCACGTGAACAGCCAGACACCCAAAAGCATCCTCTTCCACGCGGGCGATGACACGCTCGTCCCCGTGGAGAACAGTTTACTGTTTTATAAAGGGTTGAAAGAGCATAACGTGCCCGCCGAGCTGCATGTCTACTCGAAGGGGGAACATGGTTTTTTAGCCATACCCGCCTTCACCGAGTGGTTCAACCGCTGTATAGCGTGGATGAAAGCTGAAAATATATACTAACTATAATGAACTATCTCTAACAAGCGAAAATGGAAATGAAAATCGTATGAAACCGACATGTTTTAAGGTAATCATTCAATATGGAAGTGGTTACTTTAAAACATCAACAGTTCCATACACTGAACAATTAAAAACAATTCGTATGAAAAGACTGTATGTTTTACTACCTGTTCTGTTGTTTGTCATCGGATCGGTATCCGCGCAGCAGGGCATGGTAAAAGGGCGAGTCATCGAGCAAGAGACCGGGGAACCGCTACCGGGAGTTAGCATCTTGATCGAGAATTCGACCCGAGGAGTAACGACCGACATCGACGGGACCTTCGAGATCAGGGCCGTTTCAACGGACAAGCTGACCTTCTCATTCATGGGGATGGAGCCGCAAACCATTGAGGTGAAAGATCAAACGTTCATTGAAGTGGAGATGCGGCAACTAGCCAGCTTGCTTGAAGAGGTGACGATCGTGGCATTCGGGAAACAGAAAAAAGAGAGCGTGATCGGATCCATTAGCACCGTGAACCCCAAAGAGCTGAAGGCGCCCACGAGCAACCTCACCACGGCGCTGGCCGGGAAGATGGCGGGCGTGATCGCCTACCAACGGAGCGGGGAGCCGGGGCAGGATAACGCTGACTTCTTCGTCCGCGGTATCACGACCTTCGGCACCAACACCAACCCGCTGATATTGATCGACGGGGTGGAGCTTACCTCGACCGACCTGGCCCGTTTACGGCCCGATGACATCGAGAGTTTCTCCATCCTGAAAGACGCCACGGCAACCGCCCTCTACGGGGCGAGGGGTGCTAACGGCGTTGTCTTGGTAACCACGAAGCAGGGAGTGGAAGGCCCCGCGAAAATCTCGTTCCGCTTCGAGAACTCCCTTTCCGCGCCAACGCAGACCATCGAGATGGCCGACCCTGTGACCTTCATGAAGATGCATAACGAGGCGATCCTAACGCGGGATCCCCTGGGGGTTATCCTCTACACGCAAGAGAAGATTGAGATGACGGAAGCTGGGAAGTACCCGCTTATCTACCCTGCGAACGACTGGAAGAAAATGCTGTTCAAGGACTACACCATGAACCAGCGGGCCAACCTGAACGTGAGTGGAGGGGGTGAGGTCGCCCGTTACTACGTCGCCGGCTCTTTCAACCGAGACAACGGTATCCTGATGGTGGACAAGCGCAACAACTTCAACAACAACATCGCGATCAACAACTACGACTTGCGTTCAAACGTCAACATCAACATCACCAAGCTCACCGAGCTGATCGTGCGCTTGAGCGCCAACTTCGAGGAGTACAAGGGTCCTCTACGCGGGGGTACCGACATGTATAACTTGATGATCCACTCCAACCCGGTACTTTTCCCCGCCTACTACCCGGCGGATGATAAGTTCCAATACGCGAAACACATCCTGTTCGGTAACTACAACAACAGCAAAATCAACCCCTACGCGGAAATGGTTAGGGGGTACAAGGAGAGATCGCGCTCGCAAATCCTGGCCCAGTTGGAGTTGCACCAGAACCTGAAATTCATCACAGAAGGATTAACCGCCAGGGCCATGATGAACGTCAGCCGCCTGTCGCAATTTGGCGTGAACAGATCCTACAACCCGTTCTACTATGAAATCAGCACCTACAACCGGCTCACCGGGGTTTACAAGCTACACGAAACCCGTATCGGGACAGAGTACTTGGGATATGGCGAGTTGCCTGGTGAAAGGGAGCAGAGCTCCTCGTTTTACTTTGAAGGGAGCTTGAACCATGCGCGTGATTTTGGCAAGCACAGCGTGAGCAGCCTGTTGGTGTTCCAGGCCCGGCAAAGTTTGAATGCCAACGCGGGTTCACTACAACTGTCGCTGCCCTACAGGAACTTGGGTCTATCGGGACGTGCAACTTACGCGTACGACTCCCGCTATTTCCTCGAATTCAACTTCGGGTACAACGGAAGCGAACGGTTTGACAAGAACAACCGCTTCGGCTTCTTCCCATCGGCAGGGGCAGCATGGCTTATCTCTAACGAGCGGTTCTGGGAAAACATTAAGCCGGTGGTCAACAACCTGAAACTTCGCTACTCCTACGGTTTAATCGGGAACGACCAGATTGGCTCGGCATACGACCGCTTCTTCTACCTCTCGGAGGTGAACATGGACGATGGCGGAAGAGGAGCCGTTTTTGGTCAGGAATACAACACGAGGTACAACGGTATTAGCATTCTGCGCTATTCCAACCCCTACATTTCTTGGGAAAAATCGTACAAGCAGAACTTTGCCCTCGAAATAGGGATGTGGGATGAGTTGAGCGTCATCGCGGAGTACTTCACCGAGAAGCGGGACAACATCTTGATGAGCAGGGCAAGCATCCCCAACACCATGGGGTTAACCGCTACCCCGAGGGCCAACGTGGGCGAAGCATCGGGTAAAGGGGTGGACGTGATGCTGGAATACCAAAAAGTATGGAACAAAGACTTTTGGAGCTCGGCACGCGCCAACTTCACCTATGCTACCAGCCAGTACGAGGTGTATGAAGAGCCGGAATACAAGGAGCCTTGGCGCTCCAGGGTGGGCTATTCGCTGCATCAGGCCAGGGGATACATTGCCGAAAGGCTGTTCGTGGATGATGAAGAGGCCGCCAGCTCGCCGCCGCAATACATTGGCACCAGCGTGTATGGAGGGGGAGACATCAAGTACCTAGACGTGAACCGCGATGGGAAAATCACCGAGGCCGATATGGTTCCCATAGGTCATCCCACGATTCCTGAAATCGTCTATGGTTTCGGGGTTTCAACGGGATACAAGGGATTCGACTGCTCCCTCTTCTTCCAAGGAGCTGCCCGGCAGTCGTTCTGGATTAATGCCGGCGGGACAGCCCCCTTCATCAACGATGCCCAGATTCTTAAGGCGTACGCCGACAGCTACTGGTCCGAGGAGAATCAAGACATCTACGCGCTGTGGCCTAGGTTGACCACCTACTGGAACTCAAACAACTTCGCGACCAGCACCTGGTTCATGCGCGATGGCAGCTTCCTCCGCCTCAAGCAGGTGGAGATTGGTTACACCATCCCTCAACGATTTACCGAAAAAATAAAGATGAACAACCTCCGGTTTTACGTGAGTGGAACTAACCTGCTTGTCTTCAGCAAATTTAAAATGTGGGACGTAGAGATGGCCGGAAACGGGTTGGGATACCCCAACCAAAGGGTAATCAACTTTGGACTCAACTTATCATTCAACTAATTAAGGAGAAGCAATATGAAAAAAATAAATATTATACTGTGTGCCATCGTTCTGAGTGTAAGCGCCTGCAGCGACTGGTTGGACGTGGTTCCCGACGGGGTAGCCACCCTCGACATGGCGTTCAACTCGAGGACACAAGCCCTTAA
>JAMNYO010000123.1 GCA_023622765.1 Bacteroidota bacterium
CGCTTTGAATATAGGTGTGCTCGGTGTCGCCGGAGCGGGGTTAATCGTGAGGCGACCGAGGCGCACCACATATACCCGGTCGCGGAATACCCGGAATTGCGATTAGAAATAAAAAACGGAGTCGCACTCTGCCGCGCGTGTCACAACATCGTGGAACCACAAACGGGCGAATACCGTCCACCCGTGTGGATGCTCGCGCTCGCGCCAAATCCCCCCTATTTAAAAAAACAAAACCATACCGAACAGGGACCGGAGAGGGGAGGCTTTTCCCCCTCTACTGTCAATTCCGGGACTTGATGGGCATTATAATTACGCGTGAGGAGGTGTCAAGTGGACGACTTTATAATAGATGAAGAACTACGATACATCAAGCACCCTGACGTGGTTTATGAGGAGACCGTGGAGCGCATGCGGGCGTTGGGAACCTACCGTCCGGAGTACGAGACTGAAATACGCATCTATTCGGAGATGGTGGCGCAGTTGAATCAGGCGGTGGAGGACTGGCGTAATGATGGTGGGGCGCAGTACCAAGTGAATAATCAGGGCCGGGTGTCGAAGTCGCCTTATATCCGGACGATGGAGGCGTTACGCAAGGATATTGTGTTATACTCGGACCGGTTGGGGTTGAACCCGAGGTCGATGAAGAGTATCGAAAAGGAGGAACCCGAAAACACTGGTCGGTCGTTGGTGGACGTACTCGACCGTATAGCAGGTAATCTATGACAAAGAAGGACTACCCGAACGAAAAAATAGTGATGGACTACGTGGAGTCCGTGCTGTCGGGGGAGAAACTCGCGGCGGTGGAGGTGAGGCAGGCTTGCCAACGCTTTCGTGACGCCTTGGAAGATGGCCGGTTTGATTACCGTCCACGCGATGCGGAATTTGTCTGTAAGATTATAGAAACGACTATTGTGTTTGATAAGGGTCAGGATATCGAGGGGAACCCGCTCACCAATTTACCATTCCGGCTCCAGCCGTTCGAGAAGTTTCACATTTATAATTTACTCTCGCTGTATTGGGCCGGTACTCAACGGCGGCGGTTTACTGAAGCGTTTATTATGGTACCGAGAAAAAATGATAAGACGCGATTCTCGGCTTCACTCTGTTTCGCGTTGGGGTTGTTGGACCGGCGGTCGGGTTCGACGATTTATATCACGTCCGCGGCCCTGCGGCAGTCATTGGAATCGTTCAATTTCTTGCTCTATAACATCCGGCACCAAGGGGAGGAGGAACACTATCGAATCTTGGACAACAACAATGAACACTCGATATTTCGGCAGTTCGACGACGGTCATTTCAAGATTGTAGCGTTGGCGGCGAACCCGGACTCGCAAGACTCGTTCAACTGCAACTATGCTATAGCGGACGAACTTCACGCTTATAAACGGGCGAAACAGTACAATATCATCCGGGAGGCTATGAAGTCATACACGAATAAGCTCATGGTCGGTATTACGACCGCGGGTGACGACATGAACTCGTTCGGGTACCGGAGAATGCGATATGGGCAGAAGGTACTCTCGGGGGCGGTCACGGCGGACGAGTTGTACGTGTGGGGAGGTGGATTACACGAACCCTACCGTTCACGAGATAGCAAACCCGTCTTATGGTGTAATTATACGACCGTGGGAAATTATGAAAGACGCGGTCGAGGCGCAGAATGACCCACAACAACGGAAGGACTTCCTCGCGAAATCACTGAACGTGTACACGGCGGCGTTGCGGGCCTACTTCAACCTCGCAGAGTTCCAAGATTCGAACGAGCGGGCTGAAGAATTGCTCGGTATTGACCCGGCGTGGGACCGGGACCGTAAAATTACGGCACTGGCTCGGCTCCCGGTTCAGTGGTATGGGGGCACCGACCTGTCCAAACTACACGACCTGACGGCGGCGGTTCTTTATGGTGAACACCGAGGGGTGGACATCGTAATACCACACGCGTGGTTCCCGGTGGTGGAAGCGCACCGCAAAGCGGATGAGGACAACATACCGCTGTTTGGCTGGCAGGATGACGGGTGGCTGACGATGAGTAACGCTCCGACGGTCAACTACGCAGAGGTAGTACAGTGGTACAAGGAGATGAGGTCGCGGGGCTTTCGTATTAAGCAGGTGGGGCACGACCGGCGTTTCGCAAAAGAATATATCATGATGATGAAAACGGCGGGGTTTACAATAGCGGACCAAAGGCAGTATGACTGGGTAAAGGTACAAGGATTCCGGAGGGTCGAGTCGAAAGCCAAAAACGGGGAACTCTACTATTTAGGGGCTGAACCTTTCGAGTATTGTCTGTCCAATGTACGGTCGGTGGAAAACCTACAAGAGAAGATGCACTACGAAAAGGTAGACGATACTTCGAGGATTGACGTATTTGACGCGGCGGTTATGGCGGCCTGTCAGTTGATGGAACAGAAAGAGAAAGCAGAAAGCATTAAGAGGTGGCTCTGATGGGCATATTTGAACGTTTCACACGACGCCAAGACTCGGGCTCTCGGGGTTTCCAAGTATGGATGACAGAAAATATATCGGTACAGGGGTATCGGCGGTTGTGGGACTGTCCCGAGGTCGTGGCGGCAGTAAACGTGTACGCGGACCTGATATCGAGTATGACGATTCATCTGATGGAAAACCGAAAAGGTGGGGACGTCCGTATTAAAAACGCGCTGTCTCGGTTAATCGACATTGAACCCAACCCGGTGATGACAAAACGACAGTTTTATTCGCATATAACGCGGGTTTTGTTGTTGTATGGGGACGGGAATTCGGTGGTGTACCCGGTAATCGGGCCGGAGGGACTCATTAAGCAGTTGGTACCGATGGACTCGCGGTCGATACGGTTCCAAGATTCGCAGGGTGAATACCGTATCATCTATGGAGAGAATCAGGAGTACCGACCGGATGAAGTGTTACATTTCAAAATTAACCCGGACCCCAACCGACCGTGGGTGGGGACGGGGTACGCGCGGTTACTGGCCGAAACTATCGGAGCGATGGCACAATCGGCGGCTACCAAACGGTCATTACTCGAACAGCCGTCACCGTCACTCATTGTGAAGGTAGACTCGAACGCGGAGGAGTTGGCATCCGAAGAGGGGCGCGCTCTCTACGCGTCACGGTTCGCGGATTCGAGGTCGGCCCAACGACCGTGGTTTATACCGGCGACCCTAATGGACGTGGAGCAGATAAAGCCGCTGTCTATGCGGGACCTCGCGGTGGCGGACAACCTCGAGTTGGACAAACGGCAGATATCGGCGGTGTTTGGAATACCGGCGTTTCTACTCGGGGTGGGGGAGTTTCAAAAGGACGAGTACAACAACTTTATTCGGTCGCGGGTTATGGCAGTGGCTAAGTCCATCGAACAGGAAATAACTCGACAGTTGTTAATCAACCCGGATTGGTATTTCCGATTCAACCCGCGGTCCCTCATGGCCTATGACCTCGGGGAGTTGGTCCGGTCGGGGAGTTCGATGGTGGACCGAATGGCTCTCACCCGTAATGAATGGCGGGACTGGGTAGGTATGTCGCCAGACGACCGAATGGACGAGTTGTTGGCGTTGGAAAACTATATCCCACAGGATATGCTGGGGGAACAACAGAAACTGGTAGGTGGAAAAGATGAGTAAACAGTACCGGTACATCGAGGGCAATTTACGCGCTGAAATGGAAGAACATCGACTCTCGGGTTATTTCGCGGTATTCGGCCCGGAGTACAAGATGGGGTCTCGGGTGTCGGAGCAGGTAGCACCGACCGCCTTTGACGATACACTACGGGAACAACCCGACGTGCGGTGTCTGTGGAATCACAATGATGACATCGTGCTTGGACGCACAGGAAACGGAACCCTGAATCTCCGTGTAGACGAACACGGCCTGTGGGGAGAAGTCACGATTAATCCGGAGGATTCCGACGCCATGAATGCTCTCGCGCGTATTAAACGCGGGGACGTCACTCAATGTTCGTTTGGGTTCGAGGTAATAGAAGAAGAGATGATTAAAAGGTCAGAAACAGACGTTTTATTCGTGCTGAAGAAGGTCCGGTTGTGGGAGGTGTCGCCGGTGGCATTCCCTGCGTATCGTGAGACTGCAATCAGCGCGCGGACGGCTGAAGCTGAAGCCATACAGAAACGGGAGTTTCAAGTATGGCGGGAAAACGTAAAGGAGGTGCTGAATGGCACTCAAAAAACTACTGATTAAAAAACGGTTGGACGAGTCCCGAACAAAACTTCAAAAGCTGGAGGAGGGCTGGGCTGGACTGACCGAACGTCAGGAATCTATCAATAGTCGAGAAAGTGAAGCTATCAAGGCGTTGGGGGAGATGAACGAGGAATCTACGTTGGAGGAGCGCGAAGCGGTAGAAGCCGAGGCTGAATCCATCGAAGCCGACCGGGAGTCTCTCGTGGAAGAGATGGAAGCCTTGGAAAGCCAAAAAACGGAAATCGAAGCCCAAATCAGGGAGCTGGAATCGGCGTTGGAAGTGGAAGACGCTCCCGAACCGGAAAAAGAAGAAATCAAGGAGAGAAAAGCAATGAAGAATGAAGAACGGGGGCAGGCTCTGTTGGAAAAGAGAAATGTCCTGATTAGCTCAACGGGTATCCTGCTCCCGAAATACGAAGCGACCGACATCAAACCGACATTTTTGGAGGTTTCCTCTATCGTGGACGCAGTCAACATTCGGGTATTCTCGGGTGGTGAAAGCTTCCGTCAGCCCTACCTGAAGGGTTATGGTATTGCGGCGTACGAGACCGAGGGCGGGACCAACGTCACTAACGTCGACCCGTCATTCGGGTACGCACAAATCAACAAGACAAAGCTCGTGGCTTACACCGAAGACTCGGAAGAGCTCGTGAAGCTTCCGGCGGCTGATTTTGACGCTGAAGTGGTTCGCGGTATCTCGGTAGCTATTCGGAAGAAGCTGGCACAGGAGATTCTGTTCGGTGACGGCGAAGCCGGTCATTTCGTGGGTATCTTTGACGGCGACGCTGACGCTATCGACCAAGATGATAAAGAGCTGGCCGACATTAACGAAGAAACCTTGGACGAAATCATCTACGCCTATGGTGGTGATGAGAGCGTCGAGGCACCGGCGGTACTCGTGCTTAACAAAGAAGACCTGCGGGCGTTTGCCCTGCTCCGGGACGCTACCGGTCGTAAAATCTACGAAATCAACAACCGTGGTAACTTCGGCACTATTGACGGTGTCCCGTTCATTATCAACAGTCACTGCAAGGCTATTTCGAATAAGAACACGACATCGGGTCAGTATGCTATGGCCTATGGACCCCTGTCCAATTACACCATGGCTATCTTCTCGGATGTCGAGGTTAGGCGGTCCGAGGACTACAAATTCCAGCACGGCCTGATTGCTCATCGTGGTGTTCTGTTCGCGGGTGGTAACGTGACGGCTTACAATGGGTTCCTGCGCGTCAAGACCTGCGCGTCAAGAGGGCGTAATAGCGGGTAACATACCGGCGGCCTAACTAAGCCACCGGAAGGATAGGAGAAAAACATGCCAAGAGTACCTTTTAACCCGAAACTGGGTAGGATCAAAACCGATGGTTTGGAACCGTGCGACCGGGCGTTTATGGCTCGTTACTCGGTGAAACCCAAGGCCGAATCGGATGACTCGGTAGGAGTGTTCCCACTGACGGCGGAACCCCAAACCATTACTGTCGGTTTCGAACACCCGGACGTTGCTCGGAACCTGAAAATCAAAGGCACGGCGCCACCGCCACAACTTCGGTTGCAGGTGACTATGCGTTCTACAGCATTTCCAAGATTGAACTACCGGCACAGTACACGACCCCGGTGAAGCAGAAAGCCACCGTCAAGGTTTCGGCTATCACAAAAGCCGGGGAACCCGTACTCAAGTTTGAGTCAGCGGCCACCGGAAATGACCCCATCAATATTGCGGTAGTTCTGGTTGCGGCTGACGTGGAGTCGGCGGCGGCCTGCGCGACTGCATTAGCAAAAGCCCTGAATGCTAACCCGGTGTTCTCATCGGCATGGGGGGCCACAGCTAGTGGTGATACCTTGGAGTTGGAGGCGTTGGTCCCGGACGAACAGGACGCTTCAGTGGATTTGACCGTGGACGATGCGGGCGAAACCGGGCTGACGCTTGGGTCTATTAATGTTTCGGCTACTGTGGGCGTTGCACCGGAGAAAGTGAAAATCGGTCTTGGGAAGCGTATCGGCATTCCGTACCGGTTGAAGTACAAAGAACAAGTCGTGGTGAAGATGACCGGTGGGGCGGCGGACGGCGGAACCGTCGTGGCAGATCTTGATGACCTGTACAAGAACGTCCTGCCGTCCAACAAGACTATTAATGGGACTAACGTGGTGGACCTGTACATCATCGTGTAATGATGACCGGAGGAGGGAAGCGAAATGTCAGACGACCCTATTAGTAACGAAAATGGAAATAACGAGCCGGAACTTCCGGGCGTCTTGAC
>JAMNYO010000061.1 GCA_023622765.1 Bacteroidota bacterium
TCTTCAATAACATGTTGGCGACTCTTGTAACCGATGAGATATTCATCGTAAGAGGGCAACAATATCGTTCGTGGGCACCCCCCTCTTATCCTGCAATCCTGGTGGATGTAATAGCTGCTCCCTTCGTAACGTTCTTCAAGCAATTCGCTGCGAATGGTATTCATGGCGATTCTACATTCTCCGATATTCAGATTACTCCACCAAACAAAGTCCTCTAACGTAGCCGGTGAGTGGCCACGAAAATACTTTTGGGCGAGCCGAACAACAGCCTCTTCCCGTGTCAAATCAGATGATCCCGGTACCCGTTCATCCACCAGGGAATAGGTGTTCTCCCTTCTATCCAGCTTACCGCTACAAATCACCCCGTCAGCTTCTGCCCTTCGAAGGTATATAGATATGAGGCGGGTGTCTTCAGTAAAGCCATATTCTGCCAAATGGGATAGCAACTCTTTTTTAGTCATTGATGTATGACCGGTAAGTACCTGATGAATTAGGTTGTTGGCGTGATCATACTCTTTCTCGCTAATAGTTCTGCCATAATATGCCGCATAGCCGTTGATGGTAGACCTGTTTTTATCCGCGCACAGTTGTAACATCCAACGAAGGTCTTCGGCGGCAACCAGTTGCCACGTACAACGGAATAGGTGGGTTCTTATAATTTTTCCCGTGTTATACGCGGCTTCTACGGCTTTCATGGATGGCCGTTTTAATCGTGTTCCAACGGCCCAGCGCATCATCCTGTATTCTTGAGCTTGTAACATACCCATCCATGACACCACGTCATGCACCTCGGAGAATTGAGGAGCGACCAGTTGTTGGTTGAGCAGCCGTATGTTGGGTATGTTCATATTCTTATTCGCGATTTATCCTGATTAGACGCGGTCGGGTAGTTCATCTGTTTTGCTTGAGACTCCTGCCTCATGAAAACAGCGTCAAGGAGAGTTCGTTCCAGGGAATAACCTCTCCATGTGAAATGGATAAAGCGCGGTCTCCGTTGTAGATGATACAACAATCTTCCGGTTTGGTTCCTGAAAGCTTGGCCCATACCTTGATGCCCTTGAAATGGTCGGAAGAAAAGGTGGCACCCGACTTTATCTCGTAAGCTTTCTGTTTGCCTTTCACCGAGACCAGAAGGTCAACCTCATTGCCGGTGCTGTCTCGCCAAAACGTGAGACGGGGTATTTGCCCGTCGTGCAAAGCGGCTTTAACAAATTCGTTAATCACCAAATTCTCAAAAAGTCCTCCCCGTAAATAGTGGGTGGATAGCTGCGAGGCGTTTTCGATTTCTAACAACGAGCAGGCTAACCCGGTGTCGTAAAAATAGAGCTTGGGAGATTTCACGAGCCTCTTGGCATAATTGTTGTAATCCGGCTTTAACAGGTAAACGATGTAGCTAGCTTCTAAAACTGACAACCATGATTGGACGGTAGATACGGCTATTCCCATCTCATTAGCTAACGAGGAGAGATTTAGCAACTGCCCGATACGTCCGGCACACAGCTTAATAAAACGGATAAACTTGTTCAGGTTATCAATGTTTTTCAGCAATCTTACATCCCTTTCAACGTAGGTTTGAATATAGTTCGGGTAGAAATCGGAGGGATGAATCCTTTTGTCGTAAATCCTGGGATACCCACCGTGAAAAATCTCCTCGTTGCTCGTTTCCAGAGCCAAGTCTGCCAGTTTTAACTCATTGTGCGAAAAAGGCATTAGCTTAAGGATAGCCGTTCTTCCCGCGAGCGATTGACTGATGGATGGCATCAACAAAAAGTTTTGCGATCCTGCCAGGTAATACATCCCTTCCCGGTTTTCACTGTCAACGTGCGTCTGTAAATAGGAAAAGAGATCGGGTACACGTTGCACTTCGTCAATAACGGTTTTATCGGGAAAGGTCTTAAGAAAACCCCGCGGGTCGTTAATGGCCAGTAAGCGACTGTCGGGATCTTCCATTGAAACATAGTTGTAGTCAGGTAATGCCGATTTAAGCAAGGTGGATTTGCCGGATTGTCTTGGACCGGTAAGCGTTACAATTGGAAACTTGCACCCCATATCAAGCAGTTTCCCCGTTATAATGCGATCTATCATACCCCTTTTTCTTACAAATTTACGATTGAAAAGTAAATTTGCAAAGTTTTTGGCCAGTTATTTTGCTTTTTCAGCCGTTATAGGAGGATACCCTTTGTAAGTTGCTCGAAGCCGTTGGCTCCATTAATTCATAACGTTCATCGGTCGAAGAATGTATGGTAGCTTTGCCAACAGTTGCACGTGACTTTACTATTATTTACGCCTTGTACTATTAGCTACTACATCGGCTTAAGCTGTCTGCGGTTTGCGTTTTAAAATGATAAGTGCCAATAACAGGGCGCATAGGCTACCTAGCACATCAGCAATAAAATCCAATATCTCCCCGCTTCTATAGATAAAAACCTTTGATTGTAACAGCTCTATCACTCCACCGTACAGCACCGGCACCAGGAATCCCCAGAAAATCCAGGGCAATAGCTTAGGATTACGTTTGTGGTATAGGTAATAGTCGTACAGGGAGACCGCGGATAGCACGAAAAACATCCCGAAATGCACCACCTTATCCCATGGAATACCTTCCGGCATATCGGGCACGTTGACCGAAGAAATCAGGCAGGTTCCCACGAAAATTAATAACGCGATGATGGACGGGACCAGCAGGTGTCTAAAAATATGGCGCATTGATAATTAATTACTTATCAGTTAACTCCGGTAAACTCTTTGCTTTCCGAAAGTTGCCCCGGAGATCTGTTTTTGGCTTATCACTTGTTGATTCCAACGCGATCCAGGAGAAAGGCGAACTCGAACGCGGTATCCTTAATACCCTCGTACCGGCCGGTTGCCCCGCCGTGTCCCGAATCCATGTTCATATGCAACAGTAGGATGTTGTCGTCGCTTTTCAGTGAGCGCAGCTTGGCCACGTACTTGGTCGGTTCATGGAAAAGTACTTGCGAGTCGTTGATGCCTCCCGTCACCAGCATGTGGGGGTACCCTTGCGCCTTGATATTGTCGTAAGGCGAGTAGGAGAGGATGTAGTTGTAATACTCCTCCTCGTTGGGGTTGCCCCACTCCTCGTACTCGCCCGTGGTGAGTGGCAGTGTTTCATCGAGCATGGTGTTGATCACGTCTACGAACGGCACTTGCGATACGACAGCTTGGTAGAGGTTGGGTCGCTCGTTCACCACCACACCCATCAGTAGCCCGCCGGCACTGCCACCCATCGCAGTTAGCTTATCCGGTGAGGTGTAGCCCGATTTGATGAGGTGCTCGCTGCAGGCAATGAAATCGGTAAACGTGTTCTTCTTGTTCAACAACTTACCATCCTCGTACCACTGTTCACCGAGGTCACTACCTCCCCTGATTTGGGCGATGGCGTAAATGAATCCTCGATCGATAAGGCTATAGATGCTCGCGCTAAAATAGGCATCGGTGCTACTCCCGTAACTGCCGTACGAGTAGAGCAGGGTGGGGTTACGACCATCCTTTTTCAGCCCTTTCCGGTAGACTATTGCCATCGGCACTTCTACCCCGTCGGGGGCAGTAGCCCAGAGTCGTTCCACGATGTAGTCGTCGGGGTTAAACCCGGAGGGTATCTCTTGCTCCTTTAGCTTCTCCGTCTCTCCCGTTGCAATATCGTACTCGTAGAGCGTGGTGGGGCGGATCAGCGAGGTGTAGGAGTAGCGGAAGGTGGTCGCATCGTACTCGGGGTTGCCGTTGAGCCATGCCGAGTAGACCGGTTCAGGGAAAGCGATGGTGGTTGGTTGCCCGTCGCCCGACACCGGCATCACCCGGATCTCATTCAGCCCGTTACGCCGCAGTTCCAGCGACACCCACTCGTGCAATACATCAATGTCTTCAATCCGTGTCTCGCTATCATGAGGAAGGAACAGCTTCCAATTGGCAATATCTTCATGTCCCGTGAGCGGAATCTCGTAGATCATACCGTTGAGATGCTCTTTGTCTTTATAGCGCACGAAGAACTTCTC
>JAMNYO010000151.1 GCA_023622765.1 Bacteroidota bacterium
GAGCGAGGTGCTTAACCATTACACCCTGGTTACGGGCAGACCCTACGTGATGCCCAAATGGGCGTATGGCCTGGCCTTTGGCGGCAACACGATGGAGGACCAAATGGATCTCTTGAACGATGCACTCCGCTTTAGGGAGGAGAAAATCCCTTGCGACATCTTCTGGATTGAACCTCAATGGATGGAAAAAAGGTACGATTTCTCCACCGCCAAAAACTGGAACTTCGACAAATTCCCGGCGGAGCCATTTTGGGAAAAAGAGCAGTTCCCGAAATATGAACACCCCTCCCTCTTTATATCCCGCCTGCATGGACTCGGGTTTAAATTGGCGCTATGGCTCTGCATCGATCACGATATGAGCATTGCCGAGGAGGACAGGCTCGCGTTAAAACAGGGAACCGCTCTCTCCGGTAAAGAGCACTGGTTCGATCACCTTACCCGCTTTATCGACCAGGGGGTAGATGGATTTAAGCTGGATCCCGCGCGCACCCTCGATGAACACCCCGACCGAGCCTACTATAACGAGCTAACGGACAAAGAGATGCATAACCTGAACCAGGTGCTGCTACCCAAGCAGATGTGCGAAACATTCCGTTCACACAAAGGTGTACGCTCTTTTCACCACTATTGCGGGGGGTATGCCGGGGCTCAGCACTGGGGAGCATCTACCAGCGGCGATAACGGCGGTGACGTGGTGGCGTTGCTCGATCAACTGAATCTTGGGCTCAGCGGTTTCATCAACACCTCGTGCGACATGCTGGTGGAGGTTTCCGATAACAAGGCGGCTATGCACATGGGGTTCTTCTTCCCGTGGGTGCAGCTTAACAGCTGGTATAACCTGCTCCACCCCTGGTACATGAGCCCGGAAGAGAAGGAGCTGTTCCGCTATTACGCGACCCTTCGCAACCGCCTCTTCCCTTACATCTACTCGGCCGCGCTGCAAGGGAGTCAGACCGGCATGCCCATTATAAGGGCCCTGCCGCTGATGTTTCCCGATGACCGCGCGGTGGAGAACATGACCCATCAATACATGTTTGGAGAGCAGCTGCTGGTAGGGGTGTACAGCGACTCGATCTACCTTCCGAAAGGGAATTGGGTGAATTACTGGACCGGCGAAACCGTCACGGGCAACAGAACCGTTCACGCTTCGGTTCCGGAAACAAGGGGCGGCCCCCTTTTCATTCGCGAAGGGGCAATTATTCCTTACCAAAAGTCGACCCATTTTATCGGTGAACATTCCCTCGACACCATCGAGTTGAAAATATACCCGCATCTAACGAGCAGCTATACGCTCTGGGAGGATGACGGGATCACGTTCGCGTATGAACAGGGCAATTTGTCAAAGACGAAAATCGATTGCGTGGACACCCAACGAAACACGGAGATCACCCTCCATCCCATAGAAGGTCAATACGAGAGGATGCCCGAAAAGCGAACCTGGGAAGTCGAGGTTTTCTCCGAGAAAAAACCGGCACGCGTATTGGTGAATGGCTCGGAAACCGATGACTGGGAGTACAAAAAAGGAAGCACCCGACTCACCCTGAGTCAAGAAAACCTGAATAAACGGCAGATTGTTCTTGTTCAAAAGTAACGGGGCCGAGAACATCAACATGGGCATCGACACCAATAACCAGGTTGCATCGTCAATACAACATAGATCCCGAAAACAAAGGTTAGCAAAGGATTACAACAGGTAGCAAC
The DNA here is from genome assembly GCA_023622765.1 of Bacteroidota bacterium. Taxonomy (GTDB): domain Bacteria; phylum Bacteroidota; class Bacteroidia; order Bacteroidales; family Dysgonomonadaceae; genus Proteiniphilum. The sequence goes on from JAMNYO010000151.1 coordinate 1,702, forward strand.
AGTATTAACGGTATCAACAACAACAGTAACAGTAACAGTAACAGTAACAGTAACAACAATAATAACCATTTTCAATCATTCATTATGAAGGCTCGATCAATCGTATGGATCTCTCTTTTCCTGAGCATCAGTATCTCGCTCGCTGCCCAGTCGCGCATCGCCATTGACCATGGCCCCTACCTGCAAGGCTTAACCGAAGATGAAGTAACCATCATCTGGACGACCAACAAACCGGCCGTTTCCTGGGTGGAGCTGGCCCCGGACGATGGCACCCATTTCTACCACGAGGCGAGGCCGCAATTTTTCGCGGAAAACTACGGGTTTAAGAAGGTCGATTCGGTGCATATGGTAACGTTGAAGAATTTAACGCCCAACACTACTTACCGGTATCGCGTCTATTCGCACGAGGTAACCGACCACCAAGCCTATTACGTGGCCTACGGCCGCACCGTGGCAAGTGATGTGTACGGCCAAAAACCGCTCACGTTCACCACCAATAACCCGCGGAAAGAGGAGGTGTTATTCCTGATGATAAACGATATTCACGGCGATAACGCGCTGATGGACTCCCTACTGACAGGGGTGCAATGGGATAAAACCGACCTGGTCTTTTTCAACGGCGATATGTGTACCGATATGCGCTCAGAGAAAAAGCTATTCGATGACTTTATGGATACCGCGGTTAAAACATTCGCCAAAGAGACCCCCTTTTACTACGCACGAGGCAATCACGAGACCCGGGGAAACTTCGCATCCACCTACCCGCGCTATTTTCCCACCCCAACGGGTCAATTGTATTACACGTTTCGCCAGGGTCCCGTCTTCTTTATCGTGCTGGACTGTGGCGAGGATAAACCAGACAGCGACATCGAGTACCACGGCCTCGCGGCTTTCGACAATTACCGTACCGAACAGGCCCAATGGCTGGAAAAGACCATCCAAAGCGATGCATGTAAGCAAGCACCCTTTAAGGTGGTCATCATCCATATTCCCCCTCTCGGGAACTGGCATGGCGAAAATGAAATCCTGAAAAAGTTTGTACCCATCCTGAACAGCGCCGATATCGACCTAATGCTATGCGGACACCTCCACAGGCACCTCTACCAAGAAAAGAACAACACCACCCACTTCCCGATACTGGTGAATCATAACAGGCAAATGGTCGGCGTTACAGCTACCGACAAACTGATGGAGGTCCACATCACGGATACCAAAGGAAAACAGGTGAAAACCTTTACTTATAAAGTACGATAGAGTCAACGCCAATGGAAAGTGGTAATGCACCGGAATCATAGAGGCATCGCACAACCAACCCAACACCTACCAAAAACAACCGAGATGACCAGCCATGGTTAGGACTGGTCATCTCGTTATTTTATCCTCAAACTAGCCAGGAAGGCTCAATCGTTTGCACTAAATCATAATACTGAAAACCAGTGCGCTACAACAAACAGACAAAAATACCGCATTCTTCACTTGCAAACGATATTCTTTCATAAAACAGACCTTAACATGTTAGCGATAGCACTATTCCTTAACTAAAAGGTAATGAAAACGTAACCATTCTGTAACATTTTATAAAGACTTTATGTAATGACCGAAACTTTAACTATATTTAACGGACAATCGTTTGTTCTATTTGCAAGTTGATTTATATTTGCAAAAAAATATTTTGAATAGGGACATTATTCCTACTGGAAGGTAAGCTAAGGCATGGACATCACGAACAACTTGAATTACAAGACTGACGATCAGGTTTTACACGGAAACACAATCATACAGACCATTTATTGATACATTGCAACTTGAAAAAATGAATGAAATGAGAAAAAAACGCAACCTTGTTTTGTACCTCACCTTTTTCTTGTTCATTGCTCCCCTACACCTGTTTGCACAACAGGTTACCGTTAAAGGGCGAGTAATTGAACAAGAGACGGGAGAGCCCCTACCTGGGGTGAGTATCGTGGTCGAGAATACACCCAGAGGTGTATCAACCGACATTGATGGAACCTTTGAAATCAAAGTCAACACTACTGACAAACTCACCTTTTCGTTTTTGGGCATGACTTCCCAAACGGTAGCTGTTGGTGACAAGACCTTCATCGAAGTAGCGTTGTTGCCCGCGACAAGCGAGTTGGAAGAGGTAACGATCGTGGCTTTCGGGAGGCAGAAGAAAGAGAGCGTGATCGGGGCTATCACCACCGTTAGCCCTGGCGACCTGAAAGTCCCCTCCAGCAACTTGACAACAGCGCTGGCGGGGAACGTGGCAGGGGTTATCGCCCTACGGAGCTCGCGGGGCAAACGGCGTGATTCACGTGACAACGAAGCGGGGACAGGAAGGGTCCGCCAAAATATTCGCCCGCTTGGAGACCTCCATCTCGGCTCCCACGCAAAACATTGAACTGGCCGACCCGGTTACCTACATGAAGTCGTACAACGAGGCCATCACCACCCGCGACCCGCTGGGTGACTTGATGTATAGCTACGACAAGATTGAACAGACGGGCAAACCCAACGCGAATCGCTTGATATACCCAAGCAACGACTGGCACAAAATGCTGTTTAAAGATTACGCGAACAGCAATCGCGTCAACATCTCGATCCGCGGGGGAGGGAAAGTGGCAACCTACTACGTCTCCGGCGCCTTCATGCACGACACGGGAATTTTGAAGGTCGATAGGCGCAACTCGTTCAACAACAACATCGATGCAAAGAACTACACGCTCCGCTCCAACATCGACATCAACACCGGTAAAAACACCAGGTTAGCCGTTCGATTGACAGGCAACTTCGATGATTACACCGGCCCGCTAAACGGGGGGAGCGCGGTTTACTGGCAAGTGCTACACTCCGATCCCGTGCTGTTCCCCGCCTATTATCCCATTGATGATGACCACATCGGCATCAAGCACATCCTGTTTGGAAACTATGGCGACGGTGGTTACATTAACCCGTACGCGGAAATGGTGAGGGGTTATAAAGACTGGAACCGTTCACAGATGATCGCCGCGGTGGAGCTGAACCAGAAGCTCGACTTCATCACCAAGGGATTAAACTTCATGACGCTCTTTAACCTGACCCGTTATTCGGACTTCACCATTTCCAGGACTTTCAGACCCTACTGGTACGCGTTAGACCACTACGACTCCTACACGAGTGAATACAAGATTACCCGTTTGAATGAAAATGGCACCGATTACCTGACCTACAACGAGGGTGGAAAAAACGTGATCAGCACCATGTACTCCGAAAGCCGTTTAAACTGGATGCGCGATTTTGGCCGCAGCAACGCGAGCGGACTGCTGGTATTCACGGTTCGAGAACAATTGGAGGCGAACGCGGGTTCCCTTCAACTCTCGCTCCCCTCGCGCAACGCGGGACTGGCGGGTCGCTTCACCTACGGGTGGGACGGCAAGTACTTTTCGGAATTCAACTTCGGTTACAACGGGTCGGAACGCTTCTCAAAGAATCACCGCTGGGGTTTCTTCCCCTCGTTTGGCCTCGCGTGGGTTGTCTCAAGAGAAAACTTCTTTGAACCGCTTAACAAGATGGTCAGCAACCTCAAGCTCCGTTACTCCTACGGGCTGGTAGGTAACGACAACATAGGCTCCGCGACCAACCGCTTCTACTACCTGTCGGAAATGATCATGACGGATGCTAACAGGACATCCTACTTTGGAGAGAACCGGGGAGTATCCTCCTCGGGAATCTCCGTGAGACGTTACGCGAACGATGCCATCACATGGGAGAAATCACTGAAAACGAACTACGCTCTTGAACTTGGCCTGTTCAACAAGGTTGACATCATCGCCGAATATTTTACCGAAGCCCGTTCCGATATCTTCATGACCCGTGCCGACATCACGAACACGATGGGGCTGCAAGCCCCCATCTCGGCCAACATTGGAGAAGCATCGGCAAAAGGTGTGGATATACAAGCGGATTACAAGCACGCGTGGAACAAGGATTTTTGGACCTCCGCCCGCGCGAACTTCACCTACTCCACCAGCCGATAC
>JAMNYO010000104.1 GCA_023622765.1 Bacteroidota bacterium
AATGATGACCTAAGGCGTTCTTATCTTTTCAACATCAATTTGAAACCCGGGTGTTGACACATTCTTAAACATCTTGTAGACAACCGTGTCGTCGGCTTCACCCATGAAACGAAATGGGATCTTCTGGTTAATTGAATGATTCATATACCCCCAACCACAACCGTTCGTGACAGATAATGCCATGGCAGCCGCGCCTTCATAATTCAACTTGTCGTCTTCATTACAGATGATAGGTTTACCATGTTTTTTTAACTCGCTTATTTTTGAAGGAATATCCTCTAAGGCGGTATTATTAAAGTGAATTGTCAGGAAGTCGACTTCTCGAGCCAGAGGTTCCGGAAACGTTCCGTGCCCCATACCGCTTGTGCTGACTAACAGTTTTGGGTTTAGCCGTTTCGCTGCTCTTTTTTCATATCCGCCATGGCGGTATTCATTGGCTATTTCAAGCAACACATTTGTAAACTTTTTTCCCGTGATCCAACTCACTACATTCTCCAACGCTTTAATAATCTCTTTTTTACCCTTAAGCGCGGAAAAATGAGCATGCTGTCGTTGATAGAAACAGGAGAGAATCACCACGGCATGATAAGAATCGCATGCATGAATCACTTTTTCTACTCGGCGAAAATATGCTTCGCGAGGTGATCCGTCAGCATTAAATGCTGTATTAATGGCATTCTCATAACCAGGTGCCCCTCCCTGAAGAGAGATTGTAAATGCATTTATACCGCTCGAGACATATTCAGGAATCATGGAAATGAATTCCTCTGTGTTAGCTTTAGGATCGAAATCCGGAATGTTCTTTGGTAAAAACTCTCCCCTATCTTCAAAAACTGCATTCACCATGCGTACATTCATTAATAATCCTTCAGCGGGCGACCCTTTGTTGACAATTTGGTCGTTAAAATACCACTGATTCCTGCTAATGGCAACTTTTGTTGTATAGTTACTTTTACTTCCGGATTTTTTTGTTGTGAAATGACTTTTACATCCGGTGTTTAGTAATGAGATCGCGACAGAGAAAAACAGAAGAGAATGGCATAATTTTTTCATCATCTCTTTTTTGAATGATTTCAAATCACTTTAATTTTTATTGGTGTTGCCATATGAAACTGAAGAAACATTTACCCCCGGAACAAAGGTACACAATTACCGTTAATAGTTGAATCTAAGTTGAATCTACCGAAAAGAAAATCGTATCAAATCCTTTGTTAATAATCTGAATTATTGTAACTTTGCAGTCCGATTATTAGTTTTTATCATTTAAGAGTTTGATTCTAAGCTTTTTATTTGCCTATTTCGTCCCTTAGCAAGACAAAAAAGGAGCAAGGAAAATCGACTTCGCATCATTAACTTATTAAAAACAGGTTAGAATTAGAATGGATACGTTGAGTTATAAAACCCTTTACGTTAATAAAGAGACGGCAAAGAAGGAGTGGGTTGAGATCGATGCCACGGGGCAGCCGTTGGGGCGTCTCTGTTCCAAGGTAGCCAAGTTGCTGAGAGGGAAGTACAAACCGAGCTTTACCCCTCACGTGGACTGCGGGGACAACGTGATTATCGTGAATGCCGACAAGGTGGTGTTGACCGGGAACAAGTGGACCGATCGCATTTACCTGCGCTACTCGGGCTATCCCGGGGGACAAAAAGAATCGACACCGGCCGACTTGATGGCCAAGGGACCCGATCGCCTTTTCAGGAAGGTAGTCAAAGGCATGTTGCCCAAGAACAGGCTAGGCGCCGCGATATTGAACAACCTGTACGTCTACGCGGGCGATTCGCACCCGCACCAGGCGCAGAAACCCAAGAAAATAGACATCAACACATTAAAGTAATATGGAAGTAGTAAACGCAATAGGAAGGCGCAAAGCGGCCGTTGCCCGTGTTTTCGTGACGGAAGGAACCGGTAAGATCGTGATCAACAAGCGCGAGCTGGAGCATTACTTCCCATCGTCCATCCTACAGTTCATCGTCAAGCAGCCGTTGAACAAGCTGGAGGCCTTGGAGAAGTACGATATCCGGATAAACATGCAAGGGGGCGGCTATAAAGGACAAGCAGAGGCAGCCCGCCTGGGTATCGCCCGCGCCTTAGTCAAGATTAACCCCGATGATAAGCCTACCTTGAGGGCAGAAGGCTTCATCACCCGCGATCCTCGCGTGGTAGAACGGAAGAAACCCGGACAACCGGGAGCCAGGAAGAAATTCCAATTCTCGAAACGTTAATCCCCCGAACTTGCCCGGTTGCTATACCGTGGCTGTTCGGTGTGCATAAAAGGCCCTGGAATTCGGCCACCCGTTTAGTATCTAAATCGCTAGGATGCTGAAGCCTCAGCCTACCTTGCGATTCGGTTTAGAAAAAGAAAGTAAACGAATATTTTATCAAACAGACATGGCAAAATTAGAATTTGACCAACTTTTAGAAGCCGGAGCACACTTCGGCCACCTGAAAAGGAAGTGGAACCCCGCGATGGCGCCCTATATCTTCATGGAGCGGAACGGGATTCATATTATCGATTTGCACAAAACGATCGCGAAGGCCGAAGAGGCGGCCGAAGCGTTGAAGAAGATCGCTAAATCTGGGAAGAAAATCCTTTACGTAGCCACCAAGAAGCAGGCGAAGCCCGCGGTGGAGGCATGTGCGCAGAGCGTGAACATGCCTTACGTGGTCGAACGTTGGCCCGGTGGAATGTTGACCAACTTCCCCACCATTCGCAAGGCGGTGAAGAAGATGAGCAACATCGACAAGATGATGAAGGATGGCACGTTTGACACGCTGTCGAAGCGCGAGAAACTGCAGGTAACCCGTCAACGGGCCAAGCTGGAGAAGATGCTGGGCTCTATTCAAGACTTAACCCGCCTGCCCGCCGCTCTCTTCATCGTAGACGTGATGAAAGAGCAGATTGCTGTTAGGGAAGCCGATCGCCTTGGGATACCGGTGTTCGCGATCGTGGATACCAACTCCGATCCATCGAACATCGATTTCGTGATTCCGGCTAACGACGACGCAGCGAAATCGGTGGAGATCATCGTGCAGTTCCTCACCGATGCCATCAAGGAGGGATTGGAAGAGCGCAAGGTGGAGAGAGCCGATGCCGCCGCTGCCGAACAGCAGCAGGAGGAGGATGCACCTCAACGTCGGGAACGTAAAACCAAGGCCGCTCGCAAGGAGCGCGTGAAAAAAGAGGACTCCGAAGCCATGAAGGCAGCGGTAGTCAGCAAGTTCACGAGAGATGAGGACGTGGACGAGTAATAAACAGTAACAAAAAAAATGAAATAATATGGCAGTAACAATAGCAGATATCCAGCACTTGCGCAAAATGACAGGTGCGGGGATGATGGATTGTAAGAACGCGCTGAACGAGGCGAACGGTGATTTTGATAAAGCGATGGAGATTATCCGTAAGAAAGGACAAGCCGTGGCCGCAAAGCGCGAGGATCGCGATGCATCGGAAGGGTGCGTGCTGGCGAGGACCGAAGGCGATTTCGCCGCCGTGGTGGCTTTGCAGTGTGAAACAGACTTTGTCGCTAAAAACGAGGATTACATCGCGCTCACACGACAGATTCTTGATGCGGCCGTTGAGCATAAACCTGCGACGCGGGAGGAACTATTGGCGATTGAACTTCCCGGTGGCACCGTATCGCAGTTGATTACCGACAAAATGGCGTCGACTGGCGAGAAGATGGAGTTGGGCTACTACGAGCAGATTACCGCTCCTTTCGTTACCTCCTATGTTCACATGGGTAACAAGCTGGCTACCATTGTGGGTTTCAATAAGGAGGCCGACGAGCAGGTAGCCAAGGACGTGGCCATGCAGGTGGCAGCGATGAACCCCATCGCGATAACTCCCGAGGGTATACCGGCCGAAGTGAAGGAGAAGGAGTTGGACATCGCTCGCGAGAAAGCGCGCGAAGCCGGCCGACCCGAGAATTTGCTGGATCGCATTGCCGAAGGGGCTCTTCAAAAGTTCTACAAGGAGTACACGCTGCTTCAGCAGGAGTACGTGAAAGAGCCTAAGAAGAGCATCGAGGAGTTCTTGAAAGAGAACGACAAAGAGCTTTCGGTCGTTTCGTTCAAACGGGTTTCGTTGAATGTGTAATGCTCGTGGTTTACACGAAAGAAGATAAAAAACGCCCCAATTGGGGCGTTTTTTTAGTTCTTACTTATTGGAACCAATGGTCCAGGTGAGGACGTAGTCATCGTGCACCTCGTAATGTATCGTGAAGCGGCGTGAGCTATCGGTTCTGCTTTCCGTGGCGGTGATGGTTCCCTTGTCGCACGGGATGAACGGGTACAGGAAAAGGTGCTCTTTAAAGTCCACCTCCCTCAGGTTGAGCCGTTTGAATAGGGTCTCCTTGGCCGACCAGTGCAAAAGTTGGTGCAGCACCTTGTTGTTGGGATCAATGTACTCCTTCTCGGAGATAAACTTGTTTGCTATTTTTTTTACCCGTTCTGATCGTGCCTCGATGTCGATTCCTATCGGCAGGGAATTGTGCAGGAGCAGAGCGGCGTACTCCTTCGTGTGGCTTAGGCTAACGAGGTGGCTGCGATCCGACAGGTAGGGGCGTCCGTCCGGGTAGTTTAGTATCGACTTGTCATCACCCACCAAGACGAATAGCATCGCCCGGGTGGCAAGCCACTCCATGGCTCGCTGAATGGAGCGAATTTTTTTGATGTAGTCGATAGCCTCACTCCTCAGCGGTTCTGGGAAGTAATTTAGCAGTTCCTCACGCGTCTCTTCTATTTTCCAGATGCCCAGCAGCCCGCCGGGATCAATATGTTCTCGTCTAATCAGCATCGGTTTTAGTCGGCCGTTTTGGTGCCACGTATCTCACTTTCACGACCCGCTTTTTGCTCATCTCCTCGGCAACGAACGTGTATTTCTTGTAGGTAAAGCTCTCCTTTCGTTTCGGGAAATCGCCCTTCAACTCCAGCAGTAGTCCGGCCAGCGTGTCTACCTCCTCCGCCATTTCCTCGAAATCTCTCTCCTCCACGCCGGTGATTTTCACGAAGTCCTCTAGCGGCGTCTTCCCTTCGAACAGGTAGGAGCCGTCGGCTGCTATCGTGTAAAGCGGCTGCTCCTCGTCGTACTCATCGCTAATGTCACCCACTATCTCTTCCAGGATATCCTCCATGGTGACCAGACCCGAGGTGCCCCCGTACTCGTCCACCACAATGGCCATGTGGTTCTTATTGTCACGGAACTCCTCTAGCAGGTCGTCAATCCGTTTCGTGCCGGGTACGAAATAAGCCGGCCGGATGAGTGATTGCCAGTTAAAATCGGGTTCCTGGCCCAGGTGGGGCAATAGATCTTTCACGTAGAGAATACCTTGGATATTATCGGGGGTGTCATCGAAGATGGGGATACGCGAATAGCCAGCGTCCACGATGAAGTCGATCACCACGTTAAAAGGGGTGCGTGCGTCGATCACCACCATATCGCTCCTTGATACCAGGATGTCGTCCACCGTTTTGTCTTTGAAGCGGATAATCCCTTCCAGCATCTCTTTCTCCTGCTCCCTCGTTATCTCGTTGGAGGTAATCTCCAATGCTTTCGAGAGATCATCCACCGATATGTCGCATCTCTTTTGGAGGGCCGACCGGGTGATGGAAGCAGATCCCCTAACCAGCGTGGAGGAAAGGGGGCCCATCAGCTTGTGAAGAACCACAATAAACCGGGAGTGTCTTGTCGCGAAACGAAAAGGGGAATGCGAGGCATACATCTTAGGCAGGATATCGACGAAGAGGAGGATGATCCCAACAGCGATCCCGATCTCTAGGAGTAATGTCCCGTAGGGGTTGCCCATGAAGTAGGGGAATCTATTCAAGAGGTAGATGATCAATACGGTGAGGGTAACGTTGAGCAAGCCGTAGGTGATCACAATGGAGGCGTGCAGTTTTTCCGGCTTGTCCAACAGTCGGTTCACTCGATCCCTTGCCGCTTGGTTTTCATGGTTGGACTCATCAGGTGGTCTTTTCTCGATAGTGAAAAAGGCGACCTCTGATCCGGATATGATCGCGTTTATCACGAGGATAAGCAGCAAGAGTGCTAGCAGGAAATAGTCGGTTGCCACGGGCGTAAATGCCTGTAGTAATAGGTGAGATAACGGGGAAGGGTCAGGGTCCAATGGGTGATAATTTAGTGAAAACAGCGAGAATGTTTTAGCGTTTGATTCTCAAAAAGAAGGGGCAAAACATTCTCGCTGCAAAAATAACATGTTTTATTTAGAACGGCAAATCATCCACCTCGGAACTTGCGTCGTCCATGTTGTCCACCGGATCATTGGTTTCGATCATTCCGGTCGACCCCCCCGTATCGTTTTCCTGTACCCGGCGACCCAATAGTTCCAAATTATCGGCAACGATTTCAGTAATGTACCGTTTAACCCCGTTCTGGTCGTCATACGAGCGAGAACGGATTTTCCCCTCGATATAAAGCAGTGTTCCCTTTTTCACGAATCTTTCTGCTATCTGCGCCAATCCTCTCCAGCAAACGATGTTGTGCCATTCCGTCCGTTCCGGAACCTGAGTTCCGCTGGAGGTGGTGTACCCCCTTTCACTGGTTGCCAGTGAAAAGCTGGCCTTAGCCACATCGTTATCAAAATACCTCATCTCCGGGTCTCTCCCCACATTTCCAACTAAAATAACTTTGTTCACCGACATAATGTAAAAAATTATTGATTTAAAAATGGATTATCCATTCAAACAAAAATAACTATTTTTTTTGCAATTTCCAACTATTTATAGCTATTTGTTTCCATATATTTATGCATCAGCCTTGAAATGGGGTATCGCTTCATCTCCTCTTCGGCGATTTGCACGTACTGATTCTGTAGCGCGTGAACGGCTCCTTTTTCCAGGGTTACCCGGTAGAAGTTGGCATGGATGTGCTGGTGAGTGAGCAGGTGCTTATACATGAAGGGACCATCAATGGCATGTGAAGCGGTCTCGCCCAAGAGCTGGTTGTATTCATCGTTTTGTAACAATGCTTCCAGCTCGATCGGTTTATTGGTTTCTATAAGCGGGAATTCGTAGAGGTTCCTCCATATGTCGTTGCCCGTGCGTTGTTGAATATAGGTATACCCATCTTGTCGGATATGGAGGTAAGTAAAATAGCGCTTCCTTGCCTTTCTCTTTTTCAACCTGACCGGCAATTCGTCGGTTCGTCTGCTCGCGCGGGCCATACAGATGTCCGTTAACGGGCAGTCGTCGCACTTGGGTTGGCGGGGCACGCAAAGCAGGGAGCCCAAATCCATCAGGGCCTGATTAAAGGCACCTGACCGCCCTTTGGGCAGTAATGATTTCGCCAGCTCCTTAACGATCCGTTTTCCCTGGGTCGATTGGACGGGCTCTTCTATTTCGAACAGCCGGGTGATGACCCTCAAGACATTCCCGTCGACTGCCGCGTGGGGTTCATTGAAGGCGATAGACGAGATGGCAGCGGCAGTATATTCGCCGATTCCCTTCAGTGATAGGATGTCGGGGTAACAGGTTGGGAATTGCCCGTTAAAGCGACTCATGATATCCTTCGCTGCCGCGTGCAGGTTGCGGGCCCTTGAGTAGTAGCCTAAACCTTGCCATAGCCTGAGGACCTCCTCTTCGCTGGCGTTCGCGAGTGTCTCCACGTTAGGGAAGCGGCGGGTGAACCGCACGAAGTAATCCCATCCTTGCGCAACCCGTGTCTGTTGCAGGATGATTTCAGAAACCCAGATCATGTAGGGGTCGGTTGTCCCCCGCCAAGGAAGGTCTCGCTTGTTCTCATCGTACCAGTTCAACAACTGCCGCGTTACTTGATGTTGCACCATTTCTCGTCTTTTTGATTGCGCGAATATACAAAAAAAGAAAAAATACATCCTTTTATTTTACCCATTGAAAAAAAAGCTATATATTTGCATTCCAAAATTTTACTAAAACTATTCTACAATATTATTAATAACTAAAACAGAAATAAAATGACTAAAGCAGACATTGTAAACGAGATTGCAAAAAACACCGGAGTGGATAAGGCTTCCGTGCTGGCAACAGTAGAGTCGTTCATGGATGTGGTGAAGAACTCATTGGCCAACAATGAGAATGTTTATTTGAGAGGTTTCGGTAGCTTTATCGTGAAAAAACGGGCTCAGAAGACGGCGCGCAACATTTCCAAGAACACCACCATCATCATACCAGAGCACCACATACCTGCCTTCAAACCGGCTAAGTCCTTTGTAGCTATGGTGAAAGAGGCTGATTTTTAATTTTTAAAAATAGACGAAAATGCCAAGCGGAAAGAAAAGAAAACGGCATAAAATGGCTGTACACAAACGTAAAAAAAGACTCAGAAAAAATAGGCATAAGAAGAAGAAATAGGCCCGTAGCATTTTTTTACCGTATATATACAGGAACAAACTTAAAGAAAACCGATCGGGCTTTAAGTTTGTTCTTTGTCTATTTTTGAAACGGTTCTAGCGAGAACGTTTCTTTCTGTTGTGATGACAGAATCCCTGAAATAATCATTAATCATTTTAAAAAACGAACCATTGTGATAAGCGAACTTGTTGTAGATGTTCAACCTAATGAAATTACGATCGCGGTTCTCGAGGATAAAAAGCTGGTAGAGCTGCAACAAGAAAGTCAAGATGAATCTTTTTCGGTTGGGAACATCTACCTGGGCAAGGTAAAAAAACTGATGCCCGCCCTAAACGCGGCATTCGTAAACGTGGGGCATAAAAAGGACGCTTTTCTTCACTATTTGGATTTAGGGGTTGCCTTCAACTCGGTTCAGGCGTTTCAGAAACAGGTTGGAGACAAAAAAAGAATTCCTCAGCTTCCGAAGATGAAGCTGCAGCCCGATATTGATAAGGAGGGATTAATCACCGATGTGTTACAGGTTGGGCAAGAGGTACTGGTGCAGATTGCCAAGGAGCCCATATCGACCAAAGGACCCAGGCTATCTGCCGAGATATCTTTCGCGGGACGGTTCATGGTTCTGATACCCTTTATCAACCGGGTGTCGGTATCGCAAAAGATCAAGTCGCGCGAAGAGCGTGCCCGTTTGCGACAACTCATCCAGAGTATCAAGCCCAAGAACTTTGGCGTGATCATTCGGACGAATGCCCAGGGTAAACGGGTGGCTGAGCTTGACGCGGAGTTGAAGGTTTTGCTCAAGCGTTGGGAAGACAACATCGGTAAAATACAGAAAGCGAAAGCACCCTCGCTTGTCTTTGAGGAGACAGGACGTACAGTGGCCCTTTTGCGCGATATTTTTAGTCCCACTTTCGAGCATATCCACGTCAACGACCAGAACGTGGCACTGCAGGTTAGCGAGTATGTTAGCCTCATCGCGCCCGACCGAAAAAGTATTGTTAAGCAATATAAGGGTGCGTTGCCTATCCTGGATAATTTCGGTGTGACGAAGCAGGTAAAGTCGCTCTTCGGGAAAACGGTAACGTTCAAAAATGGTGCCTACCTTATTATCGAGCACACCGAGGCGTTGCACGTGATAGACGTGAACAGCGGCAATCGGAACAAATCGAAGCTGGGTCAGGAGGACAGTGCTTTTGAAGTGAATGTTGCGGCCGCGGAGGAGATCGCGCGCCAGCTGCGTTTGAGGGATATGGGCGGAATTATCGTGATCGACTTTATCGACATGAACAAGGGGGAGCATCGGAATAAGCTCCTATCCACAATGCAAGAGCTGATGTCGAGTGATCGAGCCAAGCATAATATCCTGCCGTTAAGTAAGTTCGGCTTAATGCAAATCACGCGTCAGCGTGTGCGCCCCGAGATGGAAGTTGCCACAAGCGAAGTATGCCCCACTTGCTTTGGCAAAGGAAAGATAAAATCGTCGCTCCTTTTCACCGATACGTTGGAAAGGAAGATCGGTTACTTAGTGAAGAAGCTAAAAGTGAAGAAGTTTAGCCTGCACATACATCCGTATGTCGCGTCGTATGTTCAGCAAGGTCTCTTTTCGTTGAAGTTCAAATGGAGGAAGAAGTACAATGCAGGGATCCGGGTAATTCCCGATCAAAAACTGGGTTTCCTGCAGTACGTGTTCTATGACAAAAATGGAAACGAGATCGATCTGAAAGAAGAGATAGAGATGAAGTAGAGTCGCTTCGAGCGATTTATTAATTGGGTTAAGACCGGTATTTCGAGAGAGGTGCCGGTTTTTTTGTCCTGTTTCGGTTCCCGTCGTGTTCCGGTACGTTTATTACACGGGGTCAACGTCGTAGTAAAGGGACACGTGTCGGAATCGTTGATCCGCCCGCAGTTCCCCCTCAGCTTCCTTTAGTAGATCCCGCACCGGTCGGAGGGGTAGTTCGTTTTCCAGCTTTAACAGCACCTCCCGGATATAATGTTGCTGTACACGGTTTACCACGGGGGTATTGGGACCCAGCACCCGCTCGTGAAGCGTCCCTTTTACCCGTTGGGCGAACCGGCTGGCCGCGGCTTCAACAATGGCTTCACTCTTGTGCCTGAAGACCACGTGGGTGAGGCGGCCGAACGGTGGGTAGTTAAATAGTTTTCGTTCGTGGAGTTGCAGGTGGTAGAACCCCTTGATATCCCCTTCGCGGATGAGGGAGTAGATGGGTTGTCCCGGGTCGTTGCTCTGAATGATTACCTGGCTTTTCCCGTGCTTCCTTGCCATTTTTCCCACCGCTTGTGTCATCAGTTGGAATCCCCGCTCGTGCGACCGGAAGTCGGGGTAGTTCAAAAGGGAGTCGGCCGCCACAATTCCAATGACCTGCACGTTCTCAAAATCCAGTTCTTTCGAGAGCATCCGTGTACCGACCAATACTTGGATCTGGTTCTCTCGGAAGCGGTTTATTACACGTTCCAGATCTCCTTTGCCGCGGGTGGTGTCCGCGTCCACGCGGGCTATCGTTGCCTCGGGAAACAACTGTTTCACCTCTTCCTCGATACGTTCCGTCCCGATACCCAGGGGTTTAAGTTCTTTGTTATCGCACTTGGGACAGGCGTGGGGTAGAGGGTATACCCCGTTGCAGTAGTGGCAAACGAGTTGCTCCCTTCGCTTATGGTAAGTGAGCGTCACGTCACACCGCGTGCATTGAGATATCCACCCGCAGTTCTTGCACTCCACCCAAGAGGCGAACCCTCGTCGGTTATGGAACAGGATGGCCTGTTTACCGCTTGACAGTGCCTCGGTTATCGCTTCTATCAACGAGGGGGCTAAGAGCGACTTCATCTTTTTCCGCTTTCTCAGGTCACGCGTGTCCTCAACCAGCACCTCCGGTATTACCAGGTGGTTGTACGTTGTCTTCAGCTCGACCAGCCCGTACTTCCCCCTCTTCGCGTTGTGGTACGACTCCATAGAGGGCGTTGCCGATCCCAACAACGTTTTGGCCCTTGCGATATGGGCCAGCATGATGGCCATGTCACGCGCGTGGTACCGCGGGGATGGGTCTTTTTGCTTGTAGCTCGCCTCATGCTCCTCGTCCACCACGATTAGGCCGAGCTGCTTGTATGGCAGGAAGAGCGAGGAACGCACCCCTAAGATAAGCTGGTAGGGTTCATCAGATTGCATCTTGTTCCACACCTCCACTCGTTCTCTTTCGCTCATCATCGAGTGGTAGAGCGCCATCTTGTCTCCAAATACCGCTTGAAGTCGCTGAGCGAGTCGCGTGGTCAACGTGATTTCCGGCATCAGGTAAAGTACCTGTTGCCCCTTCTCTACATACTCTTTCGCAAGGTGCATGTAGAGCTCGGTTTTTCCGCTTCCAGCCACCCCGTGCAGCAGGCAGGTCGGGCGTTCCTCAAAGCACTCTTTGATCGCCGAGAACGCTCGTGATTGCACATCGGTAAGCGGGGCAAGTTCTTGTGTGAGCAACCCTTTCTCTTCCTTGGTGAACTCGACTTCGTACGTCTCTACAATGCTCCTGGCAATCAGCCCTTTTAGTACCGATGGTGAGTAGTTCTTAAACTCCATCACCTGTTTTTTGGCAACCCCCTCCCGTTTCTCCCGTTCGTCCGTTATTTCATCTTTTCCCAGCTTTTTGGAGTGGCTTTTTCTCCCGATGCCTTCAGCTGTTGTCTTCTCGCTAGGTTTTTTTATGAACCCCTTGATCTCCTTAAAGAGTGCCAGTTGCTTTTTGGCTCTACCAATCTGTGTTGTTACCTCTTCTTCGGAGACTTCGCTCACTTTTGGGTTGATTCGGATATATGTCTCTGTCTGGGGTTTAAGTCCCTTTTCCAGGTCCTCCGGCTTCATGGGTGAGGGGAGGGCCGCTTTGTAGACGTCCCCCAGCGGCGACAAATAGTAAAAGGAGATCCACTCCCACAGCTTGATTTGCTGTTCGTCCACCACTGGGTGTGGATCGATGGAGGAGTGAATCTCCTTTGTCTCAAAATGTTTGGGTGGCTCGTCATGTAACCTCATCACGATGCCCGTGTAATGCTTCCTGCTACCGAACGGTACGATTACCCGATGCCCTCTCCCGATCGTTCGTTCCATCTCTTTTGGTACGGAGTAGGTGAACAGGTTGGGCAGCGGAAGTGGCAGGATGACATCAGCGAACATGGGTTAGGTAGAGGCTGGCCGGCGTATATTAAAAATAGAGGGAAGCCGTGATACTCCAGCTACCCGATTTGTCGTTTAGCGGATTTCGCCACTCGGGTTCATCTACCGAATAATTATCGGTGAGCTTTACACTGTAGTTCAACCCCACCTGTACCATGCCTAGTATCTCCAGCCCGGCACCGACATTGGCTCCCGCCTGAAAGGATTTCGCCTTGATATCGTCGCTCATACCTTGAAAGTCGATTTTGTCTCCCGATATCAGGTAGCCGATATAGGGTCCGGCCGTTCCATACAGCTTAAGCGGTAGTCCACCCAAGCCTAGCTTCGCTTTAACGTTCACCGGTAGGTTCAGGTAGCGGTTCGACACCTCGATCTTCTCCCCGTTTTTATTTTTGGAGAGGTTGGCTACCGACATGCGGTTGTCGTTATACAGCAGGGATAGTTCAACCCCCAGGTTCACCGGCGCTAAAGGTAATATCACTTCTGCCGAAGGGCCGATGCTGTAGGAGGTCATGTTCTCTACCTTCAGTGCCTCGCTGTCAACAGGGGAGTTTTTCAACCCGACATCCGCTTTCACCCCGAACTTGATTTGTGAGAAGGTTGGAGTACTCCAAAGTGCCAACAGCAGCAAGATCACGCTGCCTCGAATCATTCTCTTTGTTTTCATTGTTTTCATACGATTGGTTTTTTTATTGTTTCGGTGTATGGAATCTATCGGTTTCATTGTTTACGCGTTGTTAAATTCATACTCTACGTAACCTATGATGGCTTTTTAGCGAAAAAGATTGAAAACCGATTGTTAAATAACCGTAATGCATATGTTCACCGCTTGTTGCAAAGTTATGAATCGGTATGAGAAAGCGTTCCGTTTCTCTTTGAGATAGGGAACGCTTTCTATACTATTCTTGGCGAAAAGCACGATGAAATCGGCCCTTTGCCAGCCTGTTAGTCTTTGAATTTCGCTTTCAGGAACTCACGGTTAAGTCGTGCGATATTGCTGATAGAGATGTTCTTCGGGCACTCCACTTCGCATGCACCGGTGTTGGTGCAGTTACCGAAGCCCAGTTCATCCATCTTGGCCACCATCGACTTGGCACGCCTGGCCGCCTCCGGTTTTCCTTGAGGCAGGAGGGCCAGTTGGCTCACCTTCGCCGCAACGAACAGCATGGCCGACCCGTTCTTGCAAGCGGCCACGCAGGCGCCGCAACCTATACAGGCTGCCGCATCCATGGCCAACTCTGCTTTGTCTCTTGGTATGGGTATCGCGTTGGCGTCAGGAATACCCCCCGTGTTGACCGACACGTAGCCGCCCGCTTGCATGATCTTTTCGAACGCGGTTCTATCTACCACCAGGTCCTTGATAATCGGGAACCCGGCCGAGCGCCACGGCTCAATCGTGATGGTGTCTCCATCATTGAACGAGCGCATGTGCAGTTGGCAGGTCGTGATCTCTCCATCGGGTCCGTGTGGGTGTCCGTTGATGTAGAGGCTGCACATCCCGCAGATCCCTTCACGGCAATCGTGGTCGAAGGCAACAGGTATCTTCCCCTCGTTGATCAGCTGCTCGTTTAGGATGTCAAGCATCTCCAGGAATGAGCTTCCTTGCGATATATTCTTCAGTGCGTACGTTTCAAAACGCCCTTTCTCCTTGGGTCCGTTCTGGCGCCAAACTTTTACTTTTATGTTGATATCTTTATCCATGATAGTTGTTATTACGACTTATAGTTTCTTTGTTCACGAACCACGAACTCGTACTCGAGGGGTTCCTTGTACATCACCGGTGCCTTGTCTTCTCCCCGGTACTCCCAGATAGAGACGTACGCGAACTTGTCGTCGTGGCGTAACGTTTCGCCCTCTTCCGTTTGATGCTCTACGCGGAAGTGTCCACCGCAAGACTCTTCACGGTCTAGCGCATCGTGAGCCATCAACTCGCCGATCTCGATGAAATCGGCCAACCGCAACGCTTTTTCGAGTTCCGTGTTAAAGTCGCCCTTCTTACCCGGTATCCTCACGTTGGTCCAGAAGTCCTCCTTCACCTCTTTCAACTTCACGATCGCCTCCTTGAGGCCCTTCTCGTCGCGTGCCATACCTACCAGTTCCCACATCACGTGCCCCAGCTTCTTGTGGATGGAATCGACCGAGTGCTTCCCTTGGATGCTCATCAGTCGCTCGATGCGGTCGTTAAGCCCCTTCTCGGCCTGCTCGAACTCGGGCAGATCGGTGCTAAACCGCTTCACGCTAATTTGATCCGCGAGGTAGTTTTGAATGGTGTAGGGCAGGATAAAGTAACCATCGGCAAGCCCTTGCATCAGTGCAGACGCTCCCAGCCGGTTGGCGCCGTGATCCGAGAAGTTGGCCTCGCCAATCGCGAAGAGGCCCGGTATGTTCGTCATCAGCTCGTAATCGACCCACAGTCCCCCCATCGTGTAGTGGATGGCCGGGTAGATCATCATGGGCGTTTCGTACGGGTTGTCGTCCACGATCTTCTCGTACATCTGGAACAGGTTGCCGTAGCGCTCTTCCACTACCTCTTTCCCCAGCCGCTGTATTGCTTCGGCAAAGTCGAGGTAAACGGCTAACCCGGTCGTGCCCACGCCGTAGCCTGCATCGCATCGCTCTTTCGCGGCCCTCGACGCTACATCACGCGGTACTAGGTTCCCGAACGCGGGGTATCTTCTCTCCAGGTAGTAGTCGCGGTCCTCCTCCTTGATCTGGGTGGGTTTCAGCTTTCCGGCTTGGATGGCTTTTGCATCCTCGATTTTCTTCGGCACCCAGATACGCCCGTCGTTACGCAACGACTCTGACATTAGGGTCAGTTTCGACTGGAACTCCCCGTGTACCGGGATACAGGTCGGGTGAATCTGTGCCATACACGGGTTCCCGAACCAGGCCCCTTTCTTGTAGCACTGCCACGCGGCCGACCCGTTGGAGGTCATCGCGTTGGTCGACAGGAAGAAGGTGTTCCCGTAGCCTCCGGTGGCGATGACCACCGCGTGGGCAGCAAACCGCTCCAGCTTACCGGTTACCAGGTTCCGTGCGATGATGCCCCTGGCGCGGCCGTCAATGATCACCAGGTCTAACATTTCGTAGCGGGTGTATAATTTCACCTGCTTGCGGTTTACCGCACGACAGAGGGCCGAGTAGGCTCCCAACAGCAACTGCTGGCCCGTTTGCCCCCGGGCGTAGAAGGTACGGGATACCTGCGCCCCACCGAACGAGCGGTTGGCGAGCAACCCGCCATACTCCCGTGCGAATGGCACGCCTTGCGCCACGCACTGGTCGATGATACTGTTCGACACCTCTGCCAGTCGGTAGACATTGGCCTCTCGGGCCCGGTAGTCGCCCCCTTTAATAGTGTCGTAAAACAGGCGGTATACCGAGTCACCATCGTTCGGGTAGTTCTTGGCCGCGTTGATACCTCCTTGCGCGGCAATGGAGTGTGCGCGTCGCGGCGAATCCTGAATGCAAAAGTTGAGCACGTTAAAGCCCAGCTCTCCCAGCGTGGCCGCGGCAGAAGCTCCTGCCAGCCCGGTGCCTACCACGATAACATCGAGGCGGCGCTTGTTGGCCGGGTTCACCAGTTTCTGGCTATTCTTATAATTGGTCCACTTCTCGGCTAATGGCCCCTTGGGTACTTTCGAGTCTATCTTATTCATAATGTACAATTTCTTAAGTTATACTAACAGGTTAGTGTATCCTAAATACACGGCGAAGGCCACCACGATGAATCCAAGGACGATAAGGGTTGAGACGAAGTAGCCCAGCCTTTTCAGCCTTTTCATCCAAATGTCGTTGTTCCACCCTACCGTGTGGAGTGCACTCCAGAAGCCGTGGTTCAGGTGGAACCAGAGGGCTATGAACGCTACTACGTAGGCGATCAGCACCCACGTTTGCGAGAGCACATCTACCACCAGTTGGGCGCCGTCGTGGCGTACCCCTTCAATGCCGAAGAGGTCCTTGAACTGCATCTGGTACCACATCTGATACATGTGGATGAAGAGGAACAGGACGATAAATACACCTAGCACGAACATGTTCTTGGACGACCAGGCCACTTGCGTCTTGCTCTTGGACGCGTAACGGTTTCTGCCTCGCGCTATCCAGTTTTGCAGCGTCAGGATGACGGCGTAGATGATGTGTACCACGACTCCGAGTCCTAAAACCAGCGTGCCCACTATGGCCCACCAGTTCGCACCCAGTATCTCGTTAGCCAGGAAGTCGTACGTCTCGTGGCTAAAGATAAGCACCACGTTCATCGACAGGTGGAACAGCAAGAACAGAATCAGGAATAGGCCGGAAATACTTTGAATCAATTTCCGCCCGATTGATGATTTGATTAACCAACTCATAAGTTCTTTTTTTAGTAATAATGAATGTATAGTTCTATTTCTTTCTCATTCGAGAATATTAAATTACTTGACTTTCGCATGTAACTTTTTAATAGCTTTCAGGCTCGACTGACGTAAATTGCACAACGTAGATATTTGCTACGTTCGGCAAAGTTAAAGCAAGCTTTACGTTTGCTCTCACTTATCGCAAATATTCACGACCCATCTACTGCTTGATTGCTAAAAGAAAAGAACTCTGCTTCGCAGCACTTTTGCTCGCAACAGCATAACATGAACAAGTTCATTTCTGCATGTATTGCTTAACGCAAAAGTTCAGCTTCGCCTCAAACAGCTTTTCTTTTTAACGCAATCTTCGCAGGATGTGTTCCCACGAAAGTTTACGAGGTCATCGCTCTGAAAGCTGAAACAGTAAACAACATGCGAAAGTTAAGTTAAATTAAAGAGAAAATCTCTTGAACTCTCTTAAGAACCCCAAAGATATACCTTTTTATCAATTATCGACGAAAATATGGCGTCATTTATTTTTTGTTGAAAGCTCAAGGGTAGGTGACTTTCCACTCCAGTCTCTGTAGATATTTCACGTTCAGGATGTACTCTTTCTTGTAGTTGTCTCTTGCTGTCAGCCAATCGGTGTTCTGCTACCTGCCGAAATAGAGATCCCACACCCCTTCAATCCTTTTGGCCAAATGGTAGGCTAACAGGGGCGGTACCGCGTTGCCGATAATTTTGTACGCTTGTGATGGGCTGACCAGGAAGGTGCCTTTTCTTCCCTTTTCGTTCTTGATCACGAAATCGTAGTCGGGGGGGAAGGTCTGTATTAAAGCGCACTCCCTTACCGTTAGCCTTCTCTCTTTCATCCCCTTGTTCAGTTCAGAGTCGATGACACCCCCGTTCTCTTTGGAGAGCCTTCTAAACTCGATGTTCCCGTGATGTTCGGAGCGAATGGTAGGAGCAATGCCATCCGGGTTGACTTCGATTTGTCCCTGGCAATGGCTACCCATGAACTTTGCTTTGGAATAATGTTTTTGTGACAGATCGTTCGTGAGCTCGGGTTCTTCTACATGCTTAAACAGCTCTTTTAGTCGCACGAAAGGCTTTAAATGCTCCCCTTTAGTCGTGAATGCATGTGTGGGGCTGGGGTATGGGTTGTATCGTTCCGGCACCTTGTCTTTTTCCAACTCTTTCAAGGCTGTTTCCCTTAGCGCGGCTTTTTTGATGCCTATAAAAATCACCCTTTCCCTTGACTGGGG
Source organism: Bacteroidota bacterium (assembly GCA_023622765.1). Classification (GTDB taxonomy): domain Bacteria; phylum Bacteroidota; class Bacteroidia; order Bacteroidales; family Dysgonomonadaceae; genus Proteiniphilum. The sequence goes on from JAMNYO010000104.1 coordinate 18,118, forward strand.
TACCCCATAGTCAGCAGAGTGCAAGACCCGCGGGTCGAGAACGATGAACCCGTTTTCACCAGCCGAGGAAAAATCGTTTTGGATGATCGTTTTCACATCCCCCAGGTTAACCAATCCCTTCACGTTTTCAGCGATGAAGATTTTTGGTTGCGTAATCTCGATAACCTCTTTCATCCACATGTAAAGTTGTCCCCGGGTTTCCACGGAGGCCGTGTGGTTATCAATATGCTCATTCAGGTGATTTTTCTTGGAATGAAAGCCGTTGCGTTTGCCGGCGATGCTAAAGTCCTGGCAGGGAAACCCACCGGTCACCACGTCTACCTCTTCGGGAAAAATAGACTGCCCGTTTCGGTGCATCTTGACCAAATCCACGATGCTCTCCTCGTGAAAGTTCTTAGGATCCTGTCCCCGTTTAGAGAAATAGGTCACCCAGGCATTTCTTGCATCCTTCAAAATATCGTTGGCGAAAACGGTTTCAAACTTCGTACTTTCAAGTTGAACAAACCCGTTATTTAAGTTTTTAGCTATGAAGTGGGGGGTTAGCTTTTCGTTTATTGACTTTTCCAAGACAGCGAAACCGCCTTCAAAGCCTAAATCCATCCCCCCACAACCCGAGAAGAGGGAAAGCACGTTCAATGTAGTTGATTGTTTCATTGTCGCGACTTGGTTACTTGACGGTTACGGCATTCGGTGACGAGAGCTCTGTTCTGATATCCTTTTCGGGATCAAAAGGGAACCCATCTTCAAAGGTGTTGTTCTCGATGGTCACGTTGGTTACTTTTTCAAAAAAGAGGGGGTGGCTGTTCCAGTGGAACGGTTCAAATTCGCTGTTGGCCGTCACGATGTTGTCGCGGAACAGTAGTCCATCGGTCGATTTTGCGTACACGAGGGGGCGATCGAACATGTCAAACCGGTTATTCTCGATCACGATG
>JAMNYO010000071.1 GCA_023622765.1 Bacteroidota bacterium
TTGATCTCGTCCACGGCCAACTTCTTTAAAACGGTTGCCGGCCTCAACAAGAAAAACCATAATCGATATTACACGGTATATACCAATGTACCCCCGGCTGCCCGTACCGTGATGTATAACTATGCTTTAGAGTGTTGGGACAGAAATAAATGGGAAAGCAGACCCGTTAGTGAGGCGGAGTTTTTGACCAATTTGCAAAAGGGGATATATGAAAAACATGGCTGTTCGCTTATGAAAGATGTTCACCTTCTCGCGGCGGATAATATCGATATTGGCGTGGTTCTTCAAGAAAAAAACCTGCTCCCGCAGGATATTATTCCACCCGCGATGGGGGAGGTGGCCGTCGCTGGATCCCAGGTCTACCTCGATATGGCATCCACCCTCGTGGCGGGTTCAGACAAGGGTATGGAGATCGTGACCATTACCGACAACGTGGATAGGCTGGCCAGGTCCAAAACGTTTCAAGAAAAAGCCAAAGCCAAGGAGGACGTTATGGGTCAGGTTAAGAGTAAAATTCAAGGCAAACTTATTGGAGACAACTTTTCAGACCTGTTAGATGAGGGGGTAGAAGCTCTCGCCTACATGGTGGAAGAGAAGGCAAAGAAGGCCCGGCAGGCTAAAAATAACGAAAAGGCGGCAGGCAAGGAGGGCACGGTGCAGATAAAAGATGGGAACGACAAAACACCCGCTAATATTATTATTTCACAGAAGAAAGAGAAGCCGACAACCGCGGGTGAGCCCTCCATTCTTGTAACCGCCAAGAAAGAGGTTGTCAAGGGGATAAACCAGGTTCTGGGAGTTGGTAAATGGTTGATAACCGCGATCAGTAAAAACGGTAACCGGGAGACCGTGGAGATACAGGTTGAACCGGAGCAAACAACGATTATGCAGATAAATACCGATCCTCCAAGCATCACTTGGGAGCAGTTAGTCGCGGCATATCCGCATATGAAGGGCATTCCCAAATTTAACGTGAGGATTAACGAGGTGGATACTTCCCGTGTTGAGGGTTACGGGTTCGAGGTGACCAAGTGGTTGGATATAGAGTATCAGCATATCACACCCCAGGAGAGGGATAACTATTTGAAAAGGCTTAAAAGTTCGGGGTTCCCGATGGAACAAGATGAATCCCTCTATTACTGCGTTAAAAAAGACAGGCCCAACAAGGGGGAGAAGCTGGTCGTTGGTATTGCTTACTATGATAACGATATGACGATAAGCATAGGTGTAACCACCGTAATCTATCCTGACAATATAGAGTTTAGGGTAACCATTCCTAGGAAAAATAATAGCACCACGGACTTTAGCTTCGCTTTTTATTCAAAAAACGAGAATGAGGGAGCCAATTTTAACATTAAGGATAATGTCTGTACTTACAGTTCCAAGGTTAAAAAAGGGAACAAGGTGTATGAAAGTAGTGCTGATTTTTATATTAACTTGGAAGAAAAAGAGATTACCAACGGTAAATTCAGTTTTGAGGTAATCGAAAGTTACGTGGATGGTCCCTACAACTTTAAGGGTGAAAAGAAATGCTCTTTTAAAGTCGTTAATCTTCCTTTAACCATAAAAAAGACTAAGCGGGGACAGGTATATGAAATCGCTTTTTCAGATGATGCTGAAATTCCGCAAGGCAGTATAGCTGACGTTAGGGCAAGCTATATAGAGAAGGGATGGGAGTATGGTGAAACTTATATAACAGATTATGAGCTCCTTCCAAAAGTCAGTAAGCTTCGCGTAAAGTTATATACTTCGAATGAGTTAAGGCATTAGCGGCGCTTTCATCATATCCATTTACATTGAATCGACACATTCTTTAGTAACGCGAGCAGACACGCTTCTACTTTATCCTTCTGAAGGGAGTGCTTTTCGTGTTAACAGCGTAGCTGTAGAGGTATTGCAGGAGGCAGACAGATCCAGCAGCCCGGAGAAGTTTTTAATGGCAAAAGTTACAAGCTTAAACGAAGAGATGCCGTATGGAGAAGAGAGCTCTAAGCGGCTCTCTTCGTTTTTGATGCAACAACTCTCCTTTAAGCTTCAAGGGGGAGAGATCAAGCACAGGCATACCCGGCGAAAAGTAGATGAGTTCTTGCATCAGCATGGTTACCGCAATCCTAAAAAACCAAGCCTTGTAACCAAGATCGTTCAGCGATTGAGGAGTGACAATTCGGGTGAATATATTTGGACTCGACTCAAAGATCACGTGGAGTTCTCGCTAAATACACTCAAGAAAGATCCGCTCAAACTCATTATCCTCCTTCTCCTTTTTGCATGCAGCCTGTTTCTCTTCTTTAAAAAGAAACGAGGAGGATGGTTACTCCTTCTGCTATTGCTTACGATACTCTTTATCCCCGAGACCTCCCGATCGGCTTACAACAAGAGGGTAGCCGAAAAGTATTTTAGAGATAGGGAGTATCGGTTTTTTGAGGATAATAGCAGTGAGCCGCTTCCGTTAACCCCCTCGGATAAAATATCGCGATCCCCGCACCGTTTTTTCCTTCCCATTTACTCTGGTGAGAAAAACACCAAGGTTGGAGACATGGCTCTTTTTCCCAAGGAAGATATTTCGGTATCGATATGCACCGACACGGTAAGCTCCAGTTATTCGATGCCCTGCTGATTTCAACTGACAGCCTGTTTCAGGTTGTTAACCTCTCCATTTCCAACAGTCTGAGCGGAACCACTCCAAGGAGTTTTCCCGAGTACCTTCAGCTGATGAAACTGGCTGACCGCGAAAACTGTCAAGCGATACAGCTACCGCTCATGGCCTGGAATAATAACTACTTGGTGGATATATCCGGGGCCGCCTATCAATTAAGGGAGACCCGTTTTTTACTTGAGCTGTCCAACGAGCAAGGTCAAGGGTTTTGGGCGGTAGCCGACTGCAGGGTTCCGGACTTCCTTCCCAATGTGTCCAGTCAGCAAGCACAGTTTTCAAAAGAGTGGTTTGAGCACTCTATACGCTTTGTAAGCAGTGTCATCTATTTTAAAAAAAAGGATGAAAATTGATCCTGTTATTTGTTTGTTCTGCCCAATTCGATGATCTTCTGAACGACTGGCTTGGCATTGTACTCCCTGTCAAACAGCAGCGGGTAGTCCGTGCGGCCCCTGACCGGGAAGTTGTTTTTCCAGGAGTCACCGTCTGTCACGCCCCACAGGGTTACGCGCGTAAGCTTGTCGCTGCTTTCGATAAAAAGGCTGAAAAAATCGAGCATCCGCTCTTCCCACGCTATCCTCGCGGAATCGGGCAGTCCCTCCCGGTATGGGTCGATCTCGTTGCGGTACGCCTCCGTGTCGGCAATATTCGAGCTGACCCGGCGGCCCGGGTGAGGGAGGATGCTGACTTCGAACTCCGTGACCATCACCTTCAATCCCGCGTTGGCGTAAGCATCAATCGCCGCTTTATAGTCCCCTATAGAGGGGTAATTCATACCCACGTGCCCCTGCATCCCGATGCCATCAATGCGGATCCCCCGCTCTCTGAGGCTGTTCGCCATCTTGATGATCGCGTCGCGCTTCCCCACGTGCCACTCGTTGTAATCGTTGTAGTACAGCTCCGCGTCAGGGTCCGCCTCATACGCGTACTGGAAGGCGAGGGGGATAAACTCTTCGCCCAGTATTTGGTAGAACTTGCTGTCGCGGTACTCGCCATTGTCGAGAATCGCCTCGTTGACCACGTCCCATCCCTTAACGCGTCCTTTGTACCTCGATACGACGGTGTGGATATGGTTGCGCATGCGCTTCTTCAACACCTCGGGTGAAACGTCATTGCCTGCATCGTCGGTAAAAAGCCAACCGGGGGCTTGCGAGTGCCAGATAAGGGTATGCCCCGTGATGTGCATGCTGTTTCGTTCGCCGAACTCAACGAACTTATCGGCGTCACCAAAGAAAAACTCCCCTTCTTTGGGCTGCAGGTACATGCTCTTCATGCAGTTCTCGGCCACGATAGCCGAGAACTGCTCTTTGACGATCTCCAAGCCCTTTGTATCGGTGCCATGCAGGTGATGGTGGTTCAAGGCGGTGCCGATGTGAAAGTGCCGATTTAACCCCTCCTTTAACGTGGTGGGCGCTTTACCCCTGGTGGCGGTTGCGCCACACCCCGATAAAAACAGGAGCAGGCCTAAGACCATGGCTGTTGGTGTGAACTTTTTCATTTCTTTCTAAAACAATACCTTACGCATGAAACGAGAAGTGGCGACCGCGTCGTTCAGTTCAACCAGTTCTTCCAGTTCCGCGTAATTCTCCTCCACGATCCTCTCGAATTGACGTACCCACATGATGCTCTCTCCAATGGCATCCATGGCGTCTTCACGGTAGGGGTACTGGTCCATGGAGAGCCACCCCTTGTATCCCGTTTTTTTTAAGTTGAAGAGTAGGTCGATATAGATGGTGCTGTGCACGGAGCCCACGATCATGTCATCGTCCCACGCCCCATGGTTGTCGTTGAAGTGCATGTGGAACAGCAAGTCCCCGGCACGTTTTGCCAAGACGACCGCTTCTGCCACGTTCTCGCCTGCGTAGAAGCCGTGCCCGGTATCGATGCAAATTCCCACGTTATCGCAACCGGTCTCCTTCGCGGCAAGGATGGTGTCGGCCATTCTCGCGTGGAAGGAGAAGTTGCGCGGCTCCTTGGGCTTGTACTCCAGCGCGAATTTCAAGTCGGGGAACTCCTGTGCCAGCTTCGTGGTCCCTTCGCGAAGCCATTCCCGTTTCCTATCGTAATTGGTGGTGAGGAGGTAGTCGTACCCATCCTGTGCCATCCAGAGGTTCACCACCTTGCAATTCATCTCACGTGCGATATCGCTCATTTGACGCAAGTAGTCGAGCGACTGTTGCCGTATCGCCGGGTCGTTGTTCGTGAGGGTACCCTTGCCGTACTCTTTCACGGTGAACACGTCGGGTATGATGGAGACACAAGTCTTCCCGTAGTCCTCCAGCCTTTTTTTCATGTCCTTCACGTTGTCGGGGCGGATATCCCATGTCCCGACCAGCTCAATACCCTCCACGTGCGGGATCTTGACCGCTTGAGCCAACATCTCCTCGGTACTCGGGTTGTCCTTGTACCCTATATGATTCGATTCATGCTTGTGTAAAAGAGATCCCACCTATTATTTCTTCCAAATGAACCGGTAGTTGAACCGGCGGTTGGGAGCGGTATCTCCATTCGTGATTAACGAAATAGGATCGTTCAAGTCAGCCGGGTTGTCGGCCCACTTGAAGTCGAAGGTGAACTGGTCCGCTGTCAACCCCAGGAGCTCCCTGGGTACAAACAGCTCCAGTTCGTTGCCCCGGTAGTGGTAATCCAGCTGACCTACCAGCTTCCAGGGCTCTTCGGCGTTCCGCTCGTCGTACTTCATCAGGGTGGTTGTCTGCTCATCGATCACCCCCTTGTTGATCAGGAAGTCATAGCCGCACCAGCCTGTCGCGGGGTTGTTATCGGCATCGATGAGTAGCAGCATCCAGTTGTGCCCGGTGTGGTCACTCAGCGCTTCGGCAGTCTCCGCGTAAAAACCGATTATCTCCTCGCTCACGGCAACCTTGGCGGTGATGATGTCATTTCGCCCGGAAGCGTTGGTATAGTGGATGCCGGCGTACCCAAGCGCGTTGCGGTGGAACGTGTCGCCACGGGTATCCCGGAACTCGTTCTTAACTTTTTGCCAGTCACTGAAGTCTCCCCCGGGTTCTATAGAGCGGTAACCCCGCTGTTCCGGTATGGGCCTCGCCCCCTTGTACTTGCGGATGTTTTGCGCCATCTGCATGTAGTAGTTGTCGGTGTACCCCCCTTTCATCGGGTGAATGCAGCGGTTGAACTCGGCGTTGTACTGATCCACGAAGTAGAAGGGGTTGTCGCGTCCCAGCCAGGCCCAGGTGCCTCCCTCGGACGGTTGGTACTTGCCGGCCGTCCACTCGTTCCAATCGTTGACGTAGAGGAAGTCCGGGTCGGCCTCGATGGCTTCGTCCCACCGCTCCTGGAAGTAAATGCCGTAACCTTCCGGGTTAGCGACGGTCTCTCCCAACCAGGGGACGTAGGCCGGTTCCGGCATATCGTACTCGTTTAGCGGGGGTTGCCCGAATTCACGCGACCAGGACTTGCCCACTCCCATGTTCTCATCGGTCATGGTTACCGGGTGCTGGGCGGTGGTCACAGCTGCTTGCTCCCGCTTACCTTGATGCAGCGAGAGGAGCTCCTCCGGCTTCATGGACTTTACCCGGGGATCCGCCAGGCTGTACCCGAAACTCCAGTTGTCCTCGGTGCCAACGAACCGCTCGCCGCCCCACTCGTAATAGCCCCACCACATGGTGCGCAAGGTGAAAAACGACTTCACCTCCTTGGTGTAATCCAGGTAGAACTCCTCGGCGTAATCGGGATCTTGGTAGTGAGGATGTTCGGGATCGCTCTTTGCCTTTGGGTCGTAGTGCGGGTTGGGATGGGTGATGCCGCTTCGGTTGGCATCGAAGTCGGGCCTGCTGTTGTATAGCAACAGCGGCTTGCCGTCCCAGTAAAACCAGAGGTTCTTGTACTTCTCCTCCTTATACACGCGGTCGTAGAGCTCCTGAACCACCGTGATCACGGGCCCATTGAACGCCCAGAAACAGAAGCGGGGCACCTTGTTGCCCTCATCCATCATCTCTTGCATGACACGGAAGGTGACCTCCCACTCGTCCCAGTATCGCACCGCGTTGGTCACGTCCATCACCAAGAGGTCCACGCCCGCGTCGGCAAGCATGGACATATCCCGACGTATTACCCACTCGTCTTGACTCAGGAAGTACCCCATCTCCGGCTCACCCCAGTGGTACGAGTGGGTGTACCACAGCTTGTGGTTGGCATCGAACCGGGCGGCGGGATCCTCCTCCAGGATGGCCGTGACGTTGGCCCGGTAGGGTTGTTCGTAATGAATTTTATCCTGCGTGTGCCAGGTGATGTAGAAGATTCCTACTACCCGTCGCTTGTCGTCTTTCAAGGGGCCCACCTCTTCGAAAGAGGGCATCTCCCTTCCCAGCGCATCGGTGGCCACCCACGTGTCGGCGTAGAGGTCCCGGTAATCGGGATAGTAGTTCCCGTACCCGAACTTCTTGTCAATCTCTTTGGGATTGGGGATACGTTGCGCGTTGCCCTTGGGGTCGGTGCATGCCCCAAATAATAGGGCCATCAATAAGATTACCGTTACCTTTTGTAAGGTATCTGCTAACTTGTTCATACTTGTCTGTTTTTCGTGTTAAAGTTAAATGTTGACTCTTGATTATGCCAGTTCCGGGGCAGCGTTGCCTCACACGTTCTTACGCCATGTAAAACAGTTCTTCTAACGGGATGGATATCGGCGAGTTGTCCTCGTTGACCTCCATGATGTCGGCCATGTAGTCCCACCATTTTTGTACTACGGGGTCCGTGCCAATCTCTTGCGATGATTGGTCGCCATCGATCTTCTGTACTGCGAACAGGATATTGGTATCCCTGTCCCAGAAGATGGAATAATCATTCACCCCGGTCTCTTTCAGGATCTGTTTCAATTCCGGCCAGAGTGCGGAATGCCTCTTTTCGTACTCTTTTTCAAATCCCGGTTTTAAAAACATTTTGAATGCTACTCGTTTCATACGATGATTATAAAAGTTGTTATTCGATTTTCGTTAACCCTTGAAAACTCATGTACTGCTCCGTGATGTTCAGTTCATCCATGGTGTCGCGCGTCTCAATCGTGGTGAGGATATGCGTGTTGAACCCGCCGCCCACGTCGTTGTTATATACCCATGACGGGGTGGGCCATAAGCAGGCACGGAATTTCACCGTCCGGTAGAAATCCATGCTTACGCCCGTCTGCCCGTGGTGTGCCATCTGAATGTAGTCGCAGTCCAGCTCCTCTCGGTAGGGGCCGTTCAGAAGCTTATCCCCCGCTTCCGCCCCCAGGTCGGCGAGGAACAGGACCGATTTAACGGGGTCCCAGGCTTTTACCACCATGCAGGAGTTGTTGTACGGGTTGGCCGTGATCTCTTCGTTCCTGATCCCCAGTATCTTGAAAGTGGTGTGGCCAAACGAGAAGGTCATCCCCGGCTCGGCCTCGACAGTCGGTACGCCCGATTTTTGTACCGCCTCGTAGTAGCTTACCGCATCGGCTTTCGAGCCCGGCTCCCTGTCGAGCAGCGTTTCGGGGTAGGTGGTTTGACAAATTTGACGGATATGGATGCCCATCGGGTTCTCCAGCACGCGGGTCAACGCCCCGATATGGTCGCTGTGCGGGTGGCTTACGAACCAGCAGTCCACCCGGTTACCCAGTGCCGCTATGAACCCCCGGAGGTACCCCTCCTCCTCCTTCATGCCCCCATCCATCACGATGATTTGACCATCGTCGGTGCGTATCACGTAGGAGTTGCCGATGGTGTTGACTTGCGAGGGGAGCTGCCAGAGGGTGAAGGTGTCGTCCTGTTTCGCGTAGGAGGGCTGCTGGTTGAAGTACCCCAACTTACGCCAGCGGCGCTCGGTGTTCTTCACCCGCTCCCGAAACCCGTCGTAATTTTTATCCTGGGCTTTCGTCCACCCGCACTCCGCGAAGGCAGCGATGCGGGGAAACGTTTGGTAGTAGAGGCGGGTGAGGTTGGGCGTGTATTCACCCCACATCTGGCACCCCAGGCCAAGCACCTTGGGGACTTTCTCCCTCTCCAGCCCCTCGGGTATCGGGCTGAACGAGTAGGCTTTCTCGAGCGGGGTCACCTCGTAGGGGTAGTCGAGGTAGGTGAAGTGGCGGTTCGAGTTCACCACGTCGTACCCCTTGTCGATGGCCGTCGCCCGTGATCTCGTTCCACCCCATCATCTTCACCCCTTTTGATGCCAGGTAGTTGGAGAACCGGTTGATGGACCAAACCTGTAGGTCGGAAAAGGTGGGGAGGTTGTTCTCTTCCATGAACCGCACGATACCGGGATGGTTCTGCCAGTGGGAGGGTGGAACCTAACCACGGGTACGCCGCGATGGAGGCCGACGCGTGGCCCGGCACCTCGATCTCGGGCATCACCTGGATGCCCCGCTGGCCGGCGTAACGTACGATCTCGCGGATCTCCTCCTGAGTGTAAAACATTTTTTTACCGGGGAAGCGCTCGTCCCACTCCTCGGGCGAAAGGTCGCGGTGCGAGAAGTCGCGTTTCGATCCGATGGCCGTCAGTTCGGGGTACTTCTTGATCTCGATGCGCCACCCCGGGTCATCCACCAGGTGCCAGTGAAACCGGTTCATCTTCAGGTAGGCCATCTCGTCCAGGAGCTTTTTCACCGTCTCCATCCCGTGAAAGTGGCGGCTCTCATCGAGCATGAACGCGCGCCACGGGAAGGCAGGCTCGTCCGTGACGGTACAGGAGGGGATGACCACTTGATCCCCCTCGAGGGAAACGACCTGCCGGAGGGTTTGAAGGGCGTGCAACAGGCCATCAGCGGTCGGGGCAAACGCGGTAACACCCTTTTTGGGGGATACCGTCAACCGGTACCCTTCCGGGTTTTTGGAAACCTTCTTGTCGATCCTTAGCGTGAGCAGTGCCTCGTTTCTCGCATTGGTGAAGCGTACCCGGATGCCCTGCTCCTCGAGCACCGATGCGATGTAGTCCCGGTCGATGGTAGCCTTGTCGTCCACGTGTACCGCCCACTCGTTCCCGAAGCGGGCGTGACTGCCGGAAACCTCGGCGTGAATGGGTTTGGGAACCACCGGCAAGGTGTTGCTGTCGCGTGCGGTTAGGTTAACTCCTGACAGGAAAAGGAGACACGCGGTGATGATTAACTTACCTATCATGTTCTTGTTCTTTTGCATGGATGACTATGGATTTTGAATGTGAAAACGGCTGAAAATTGTGGAATTTCTCAACTGTTTTGTTCTTTTATATTGATTACTATTGGGTTTGGATGTGAAAACGGCCGGAGGGGAAGGCGAAGCACGCCTTTCCCGTGGTAGACTCTACCCGCGGGAACCGCTCGAGGTTCCACGCCTGCCCGTTGATGGTAAATTCCCCCTCGAATGGGAGTGTGACCCGTCCCGTTGAGTTGGGGGGAATGGTAATCTCCCAGTCGAACCGTCCCTCTTCGCTTTTCCAGTTACTTGTTACTTCGCCGTATGGGGTGTGAACGGTAGCCCTGGCCCAGGAGAGCTGTTCGTGGAATAGCGGTTCAAAGCGGATGACCTTGAACCCGTAACCCGACGGGTCGGGACGTATCCCCGCGATATCCTCGAAGAAGGTCACGTCGTACCCCGCCTGCATGGGGTGGTTGTGGGAAGCGGTAGCAGCCGCTTCGCGGGTCTTCTCGTTTATGGGAAGCACCTCCCAGAGCGAAGTAGCCTTGGCTTTTTCCCACATCCACTCGAAACTGTTCTCGCCTTTCTTGGTAAAGAGCTTCCAGGCAGCCTCGGCATTCCCGTGGCGGGCCAGCATGCTCCCGATCCGGCATAGGCCAAAGATCCCCGCGTGCATGAAACTTTCGCTCTTTTCGTTCATGTTCCGCACGATGGCGTTTGCAACGGCCTCTTCATCCCCCGCGGGGACCAGCCCCAGGTCGAGGGCCATGGCATTGGCCGTTTGCGTGCCGAACGTCTTCTCCACCGGGTCGTAGAAGAGGGTGATAAGTTCCCGGGCAATCTCTTCGCTGTTGGTTGCAAAGGCTTGTGCATCCTCCTCGTACCCCAACAGGGAGGCTACTTGCTCCATGATGCGGCTGTCCAGGTAGTGGAACGCGGTGGAGGTGAACTCGATCGGGGTGTTATCGATGGACTCATACTGCGGTGGGCACCAGTCGCCCAGTCCCTGGTAAACGATGGAGGAGGTTTTGGAGCTGTACTTTTTCGTGCGCTCCTTCTCTTTCGCCAGCGACCCCACATGTTCCGTCCACTGCTTCATCATGGGATAATACTCTTCTATCATGGCCTTGTTCCCGTAATAGACGTACATCCACCAGGGGAGCTGCACCAGCGCGGTACCCCAGTCGGGTGATGCCACCCCGCAGAGCCTTTTCCCGGGGGCGATCATGTAGGGGAGCCCCGCGGGCTTATCCACGAAGTAGAACGTGGTGTTGTACCTCTCATGGAAGAGGGTGTTTTTCTCTACCCGGGCGGCGCCGGTTCGAATGTCGACCAGGTATTTCTGCCAAAAGTTCTCCATCTGGAAGTTCAGGTTGGCCATCTTCACGTAGGCGTGCACGTCGCCCAGCCACCCGCATTTCTCCCGCACGGGGCAATCGGTAGGGATCCCGTGCAGGTTGTTCTTCACCGTTCGTATGGCCAGCTGGTGCAGTTGGTTGACCTGTGGGTCGGCACACTCGAACGTGCCGCTATTTTCCACATCGGTATGGACGACCACCAGCTTGAGGGCATCAGCGTTCGGTTGACCGTCGTACCCGGACAGCTCGGCGTACCGGTAGCCGTGATAGGTGAAACGGGGCGACCACCGTTCAACGGCACCCCCTTTGCAGGTGTATTCATCCTTGAATATGGCACCGTGATGGATCCAGCCGGTGGTGGTGAAGTCCAGGTTCCCGTCCGCGTCAACCTCTTCCGAGAAGCGAATCGTGAGGTGGGTGCCTTCCGGTTGTTGTACCTCCAGCAGGGGGATCCCCGCCCCGTTCACCCCAAAGTCGTACACCCAGTTGCCCGTGGTGTCTTGCCATATCTCTTGCGCGGTGAGCACCTCCTGCTTGCGGATTGGTTCGATAACTTGAGGCATCAGCTTTGGGGGGACGTTTTTCGTGGCCAGAAGGGCCGCCTGCCACCCTTCCGACGGAAGTCCCGGCTCACTCCACCCGGGAATCTCCCTCCGGGCATCGTGCACCTCTCCCAGGTAGATGTTGGAGCGGCTCACGGGACCCTCTTTCCAGCTCCAGCTCTCGTCGCTGGTCAGCACTTTGCGGCGACCGTCGGCATAAAAGAGTACCACCTGAAGCCGAAACATGGGGTCGCCGTACGCGAATCTCGCCCCGTGCCACGCTTCTCGTTGGGCGAACCACCCTCCTCCTAACATGACGCCCAGGCAGTTGGTTCCTTTTTTGAGCTGTTCCGTTACATCGAGCGTGCTATAGAGCGCGTAGTGGTCGTAGTCGGTTTGCGCCGGGTCCAGAAAACGGGTGGGGTCAACCTGCTGGCCGTTGATATAGAGTTCACCGGCGCCGAGACCACAGAAGTAGGCCAGCGCCTTCACGGGCATTTTTCGGTCGAGGTTGAACTCCTTGCGGAAGTAGGGCAGGGGTTGC
>JAMNYO010000053.1 GCA_023622765.1 Bacteroidota bacterium
CACGTTGTTGTATCCATATATCCTGAGGATATCCTCGACCACGTCCACGTCGCGGGTTACGTCTACCCGGTAGGTGGGTACGCGGAGCAGGAACTCTTCCCCTTTCTCCGCCTCAATCTCTATCTCCAGGCTCTGGAGGATGCTTTGCACCTCCTCCTTGGGAATCGCTTTCCCGATGAGCGCAGTCATTTTGGTGTAGGAGAGCGTCACCTTCGGTCGCTCGATGGGTTCGGGGTAGATATCCCGTATGGTTCCTTCGATGGTTCCGCCGGCCACCTCCTTGATCAGCATGGCGGCCCGCTTGAGCACGTAGACCGTGTTGTTCGGGTCGGCTCCCCGTTCAAAGCGGAACGACGAGTCGGTATTCAGCCCGTGGCGCCTCGCGGTCTTCCGCACCCAGGTGGGGTGGAAGTAGGCCGACTCCAGGAAAACATCTTTCGTCTCCTTGGTCACCCCGGATTGAAGTCCCCCGAACACGCCGGCGATACACATCCCCTCTTCGGCGTTGCATATCATCAGGTCGTTCTCGTCCAGTTCCCGTACCTGCTCGTCGAGCGTGATGAATTTTGTTTTATTCGGCATGGTGCGTACCACCACCTCGTCTCCCGTGATGAAGGCCGCATCGAACGCGTGGAGCGGGTGTCCCGTTTCATGCAGCACGAAGTTGGTGATGTCCACCACGTTATTGATGGGTCGCAGCCCGATGGTGGTCAAGTGGTTCTTCAGCCAGTCGGGGCTCTCTTTCACCGTCACTCCACGGATGGTCAACCCCGAGTAGCGGGGGCAGGCTACGTGATCGGCCACCACCACCTCGATACCCCCCTCTTCGCTGTCTACGGTGAACGTGTCGACCGAGGGCTTTTTGAGCTCAAAGGGCTTGCCCGCTTGCTTGAGGTAGGCAGCCAGGTCGCGTGCCACCCCGAAGTGCGATGCCGCGTCCACCCGGTTGGGGGTGATGTCGACCTCTATCCGGTAGTCGCTTTGCACGTTGTAGTACTCCTTGGCGGGGGTGCCCACCTGCGCGTCGTCGGGCAGCACGATGATGCCCTCGTGCGACGTGCCGGTGCCGATCTCCCTTTCCGAGCAGATCATGCCCAGTGACTCCTCTCCCCGTATTTTGGTGCGTTTGATGGTGAACACCTCATCTTCGTCATACAGCTTGGTGCCGATGGGTGCCACCACCACCTTTTGTCCGGCCGCCACGTTGGGTGCGCCGCAGATGATGTTCAACGGTTCTGCCCCGTCACCGATATCCACGGTAGTCAGGTGCAGGTGATCGGAGTTGGGGTGGTTGGTGCAGGTCAGCACTTTACCGATGACCAGGCCTTCAAGTCCCCCTTTGATGGATTGCACCTCTTCCACGCCTTCCGCCTCGATGCCGATGTCAGTCAGGGCATCCGCGGTCTCTCGCGGGGTGAGGTCAAATTGCAGGTACTCTTTGAGCCAATTGTAGGATATAATCATGTGAACTTACTTTGAAAGCCGAAACGCCTTTTGAAGCGGAGGTCCGCTTCAAAAAGGCGAAAAACTGAAAAATCGGAACGTTGGGTAGTGGATCAATAGCCGCGAATGGCCTTCACGCCCGGGAGCACCTTGCCTTCGATCATCTCCAGCAGCGCACCTCCCCCGGTAGAAACATAGGAGACCTTTTCGGCATGGCCGAAGTTGTTGACGCAGGCCACCGAGTCGCCCCCGCCCACCAGGGAGAAGGCCCCGTTTTTGGTGGCTTCCACGATCGCATCGGATACCGCTCTCGATCCAACGGCGAAGTTTTCGAATTCAAATACGCCGACCGGCCCGTTCCACAGGATGGTTTTCGAGCCCTTGATCACCTCCGAGAATAGTTTCGCCGATTCGGGACCGATGTCGAGCCCTTCCCATCCGTCGGGTATCTCGTTCACCGGGCAGAAGTCGGTTTTGGCGTCGTTACTAAAGCTGTCGGCAATTTTCGCGTCGGTGGCCATCACGAGGTTCACCCCCTTCTCCTTGGCCAGCGCCACAAGCTCTCTCGCGAGGTCAAGCTTATCGTCCTCCACGATGGAGTTGCCAATATTGCCCCCGTCAGCCTTGGCGAACGTGTAGGTCATGCCCCCCGCGAGGATCAGGTTATCCACCTTGTCCAGCAGGTTCCGGATGATATCGATTTTCGAGGACACCTTGGATCCGCCCATGATGGCCGTGAAGGGCCGTTGGGTATCTTTCATCACCTTTTCCACGGCGTTGATCTCGTTTTGCAGCAGGTAACCAAACAGCTTGTGCTCCGCGTCGAAGTGGTCCGCGATGAGCGCGGTGGAGGCATGTGCCCGGTGGGCGGTACCGAACGCGTCGTTCACGTACACGTCGGCGTAGGAAGCCAGCTTCTTGGTGAATATTTTTTGGGACTCTTTGGTGGCCTTGTTCGCACTATCCACCTCCTCTTTGGTGGCATCTTCCTTTAGCCCGCGTGCTTTGCCCTCCTCTTCAGCGTAAAACCGCAGGTTCTCAAGCAACAGTGCCTCGCCCGGTTTCAGCGCGGCCGCTTTCTCTTTCGCCTCTTCACCAACGCAGTCGTTGGCAAACTGCACCTCCGTGCCCAGCAGTTCCGATACACGGCCAAGAATATGTTTCAGTGAGAACTTGTCGGACGGTCCTTCGGGTCTTCCCAGGTGTGATCCGATGATGACGCTACCCCCGTCGCCCAGTATC
Source organism: Bacteroidota bacterium (assembly GCA_023622765.1). GTDB lineage: Bacteria > Bacteroidota > Bacteroidia > Bacteroidales > Dysgonomonadaceae > Proteiniphilum. The sequence goes on from JAMNYO010000053.1 coordinate 2,686, forward strand.
TTTTTGAGGGTGGGGATGGCCGCGCGGATACGCGTGTCGTCCGTGATTTGGAAAGCTTCATTCAGCGGCACGTTAAAGTCCACGCGCACGAATGCCTTCTTACCGGCAAAATTAAAAGAGTCCATTGTTTGCATAATTCTATCTGTTAATTTTAATGTTGTATCGTGGTTGTTTGGGTTCGATGGATAAACCTGATCGCGAAGGTACTAAAAAATATGCTCTTTTTTTACTAACTCAGATACACTTTTTGGAACAGTATCTTCTTTTTGAACCGTCAAGTATTCCTTGACAGTTGAAGTTTTGTCTAATTCTTTTTCACGAAACGTTGTACAAGTGAAATAAGAAATAGACTTAGGTTTAGACTTAGACTACAGTGTGGTAGCCATATAGAGCGGCATATAGGTTACCTCATTGGTCATTCTAACATCCGAGCTGTGAAGTATATACGAAGTGTGGAGGTAGTTACCGTACTTCTTCCTGAACTTATCCAAAGATGAGGTTGTATATCGCTGTGTGGACTTCACTTCAACAGGGCAGATATTATGACGACTCGTAATAACCGGTTTACGTATCAGAAAGTCAATCTCCATATTGTTTTTTGAGTCCTTGTTATCTACATTTGAGTAGTAGTACAATTGCTTTCGATTAGCGCTAAACATTTGAGCAACGATATTTTCTACAAACATACCCTTGTTTATCTCCAACTTGCCCAACATAAGCTTTCGATAGAGTTCGTCACTTTGTATCTCCGCTTCATCAAACGAGTGTGAAATCAACAAGCCAGTGTCACCGAAATATAGTTTATATCGAGAATCATCGCGATGTAGTTTCAGTCCAATGCTTGGCTCTGTTGCAGCATAACAAATGTTAACAACACGAGATTCATCAAGCCAAAAAAAAGCATTTGCAAACTCCCTTGTCCTAGCGCCTTTTCTCACTTTACCTATTTGAAATCGCTTTTCACGTCGTTGCAACTGGGACGGGATTGAATCAAAGATCTGAACGACTTTTGGAGCATCGGTACCGGCATATTGGTAGATATCATTGCGGTATAAGTTAAGTATATTACGCTTAACGCGATCTACTTCGGTAAAGTCTTGAGTATCAACATAGGCTTGGATCGCTTGAGGCATGCCGCCTACTATCATATACAACCGTAAGTAGTCCATCGCCTTGCGGTGCAATGCTGCTCCCATTGGCTCGAGATTGTGAGCGCATTCTCTAA
>JAMNYO010000082.1 GCA_023622765.1 Bacteroidota bacterium
AGGGGACGTGGTCAACGAAATCGCCCCGCTAAGGGGAGGTAACGCCCAGCCGGGGGTATATTATGAGGATGAGAAAAAGTTAGAGATGGTCAACGCGGAAGATAATATAACCCTGTTCCTGAACTTTAGGGCCTTTGAAGTTGAAAAAGAGGGGACAACCATTAAAACCGTACTCGCGAAACAGATTGAAACAGCCGAAGAGTTAAGCTTTTCAGCCCCTCTTTTCGCGGATTGTACCGGTGACGGGACGATCGGGTATCTGGCTGGTGCAGATTTCTCCATGGGTAGAGAAAGTAGGGCTAAATATAATGAACCGTCCGCCCCCGATGAGGCAGATAGCCTCACCATGGGTTCATCCGTTCAATGGTACTCGAATGAAGGGAAGGGAAAGTATCCTTTCCCCCTGTTTAACTACGGCATAGAGATTGACGAGACAAATGTCCAAAAAGTAACCATAGGTGAATGGACCTGGGAGACAGGGATGAACCTTGATCAGATTGTTGATTTCGAGCGAATCAGGGACTATGGCCTGCTGGTGGTTTACTCCAACTGGTCCTACCTGAAAAACAAAAGCTCGGTCAAACAGGAGTATACATCCAGGTACCTGGACTGGGTGGCCTATATCGCGGGAAAAAGAGAATCACGCCGATTGTTAGGGGACAAGGTACTGACAGAGGGAGATCTGACCGACTTCGTGATCTATCCTGACGCCTCCGCGCCAACAAGCTGGACGATTGACCTCCATTACCCCGATCCCAAAAACACGGAGCATTTTCCCGGTACGGAATTTAAATCGATTGCCGTTCATAAAGCAATTCATCCTTACCCTATCCCCTACCGCTGTCTATATTCTAGAAACGTGGATAATCTTTTCATGGCAGGCAGAAACATAAGCGTCACGCACGTGGCCTTAGGTACCGTTAGGGTCATGCGTACAACCGGTATGATGGGAGAAGTAGTGGGGATGGCTGCCTCGGTCGCCACTAAACACGAAACAACCCCCCGGGGTGTTTATCAAGAGCATCTACGAGAATTACAACAACTCATGACCGCGGGAACCGGCAAGCATGATGTAGAGAACGCTCAGGATTATAATTTAGGGGGAACCTTGGGGCCAAGAAAAATAAATCTCCAGATTCCCCCGTACGATAAAAACTAAGGCGTGTTCACTACAGCTCCCACTCCTTGAGACGCGAGTAAAAATCGTACGCGGTCATATCAGTTGTAATGGGAACCACGGCGGCGTAGCCGTTAGCAAGCGCCCACTCATCGTTCTCCTCGTTATCCTTATCCCAGTTATCGAACTGACCGGTCATCCAGAAGACCTCCCGTCCTATACCATCCTTGGTTCGATAATACTCGTTCACCCATTTCCCGGGTGTCTGGGTCGCCACCTTTATCCCGCGCACCTTTCCCTTGGGCACGTTCACGTTGAGGCTCACCCCCCGGGGAAGACCTTTTTCCAGCACTTTGCGCGAGACCACGCGGGCAACTCTCACCACCTCCGAAAAATCAGCATCGGGATAGAAATCACAGAGCGAGTACGCAATGGAAGGAACATCGAAAAGAGACCCTTCAACGGCTGCTCCCACGGTTCCCGAATAGATCACGCTGATCGCGGCGTTAGAGCCGTGGTTAATACCCGATACCAACAGGTCGGGCTTTCGATCCACGAACTCGTTCAGTGCCAGTTTCACGCAATCGGCAGGTGTCCCGTTACACACGTACATGGTAAACCCCTCCTCCTTCGTGTGCAACCATGTCCTTATCGCGTGTTCGGCGGATATGGCACCTGCCATACCGGAACGGTGCGTGTGGGGTGCAAACACGATAACCTCTCCCAACTCCCTCATCGTCTCGATGAGCGTAACAATCCCCTTCGCCTGATACCCGTCATCGTTCGTCACAAGTATCAGCGGTTTCTTATTCCTCATGTTATCTCGTTTATTCAATAATCAATATTCAATGGCAATGGACGCTTCGAGTCACCCCTTCACATCTCACGGGGATCCCCGCAATACTGCCCATTCTGTCAAACCACAAATATAATCAAATTTAACCATTTCTTCGCACCTGGGATATTACAAAACAGTTTATTCTCCTGCCTTACCTTGAACGCGCATCTTCTATTTTTGTATCTTTGAACGTTTAATTAAAGAAAATCATTAAAATGAAAAAGCTAAGCTCTATTTTCCCCCTCCTTTTTATCGCCGCGTTGGCCTTCTCGCAGGAGGTTGCGCCAGTTAAAAACGTGATCGTGATGATCCCCGACGGCACCTCCATCGGCGTCTACTCGGCGGCCCGTTGGTTCAAACACTACAACGGCTTGGGCGACACGCTCCACATAGACCCCTACTTAACAGGGACCGTCACCACCTTCTCTTCCAACGCGCCCATCGGTGACTCGGCACCCACCAGCTCCACCTACGCGACGGGCGTGCTTCAACAGACGGGCAACGTGGCCATCCACCCCGAGCCATCTCCCAACGACCTCTACCCGGTGGATGCGTCCCGCACCTTTCAACCGGCAGCAACCATCCTGGAGGCCTCGAAAATAGGGAAAGGGAAAGCGGTGGGTCTCGTGGTGACCTGCGAATTCCCGCACGCGACACCGGCCGACTTTTCGGCACACCATTACAACCGAGGCAACTACAAGGCGATCGCCTCGCAGATGGCCCACCAGAACTTGGACGTGATGTTTGGCGGCGGCACCGATATCTTAACCGACGAAATAAAGGATCACTTCACCCAAAATGGCACCCTATTGATTCAAGACGATAGAGATGCGCTGCTCAATTACCAGGGCGATGAAAAGGTGTGGGCCCTGTTCGGGAAAAAAGCCCTACCCTACAACATCGACCGAAATCCCGAGAAGGTGCCCTCGCTTGCTGAAATGACCGCCAAGGCGCTGGAACTGCTCACGAAAAACGAGAACGGCTTCTTCCTCATGGTAGAGGGGAGCCAGGTAGACTGGGCTGCCCACGCCAACGATGCCGCCGCGATGATCAATGAGTTTCTCGCCTTTGACGAGGCGGTGCGGCTCGTGACGGAGTTCGCCGAAAGGGACGGGAACACAGCCGTGGTCATTGCCCCCGATCATGGCAACAGCGGCATTACCATCGGCAGCCGGGACTGCCCGGGCTACGATAAGTTATCGATCGAGCAGCTATTTGGCGCGGTCTCCAACTACAAATTGAGCGCCAACGGCCTGGAGGCGATCCTTAGCAAGACGGAACCAGAGGAGATGAAGGCTGTATTTAAAGAGTACACCGGTGTCGATATCACGGACGAAGAGTTACAAACGCTGCTCTCATCCAAGAACTACAAGGAGGGCAACTACATGGAGGTGTCCAATAGCAACAACCTGGCACACCATATCGTGAACATACTGAACGCACGCACCTGCTTCGGATTCACCACGGGCGGGCATACCGGTGAAGAGGTACTGCTTGCCTGCTACCATCCCGTCGGTCACCTGCTTAAAGGAAACGTGAAGAACCGAGAAGTGAACCACTACCTACAAAAGGTGACGGGCTTGGAATCATCCCTGCAAGAGCTAACTGACCAGATTTTCGTGAACCACGAGGAGGTCTTTTCCGGGATGAATTACATCATCGACAAGAGCGATGCTGATTTCCCGGTACTACGTGTAACCAAAGGGAGAAAGACCCTGGAGGTGAAAGCCTTCTCATCGATAGCCAAGCGAAACGGGAAGCCTTTCGATATTGGCTCGGTAGTGGTCTACATCGACAAGAACGACACCTTTTACCTGCCGGTCGACCTGCGTGATAAACTGTAATCGCCACAAAATCGATACCCCAAGCCATTTATATCTTTGTAACCCATGGCGAAATAGTCCATGGACAAGATAACCCGCATTTGAACG
>JAMNYO010000133.1 GCA_023622765.1 Bacteroidota bacterium
TAAGCAAGACGAGCAGAAAACGAACTTGTTCGTGTTATGCCGTTGCGAGCAAAAGTGCAGCGAAGCTGAGTTCTTTTCTTTTAGCAATCAAGCAGTAGATGGGTCACGAAATTTGCGCCAGTCAAGCCTGAAAGCGATGAAACAGTTACATGCGAAAGTTGAGCTATTTATCTTTAAAAAAACAGGAGAAAATGAAGGTTTATTTCAAACGTCACGGCTCAGCTAGTAGAATGGCCGTGTGTGCGCTGCTGTTGTCGTTGCTTTTCATGGCGTGCGGCCCGGTGGAGAAAAAAGAGGTGGTGCGCGAGGCGAAAAGCAGTGGCATGACCACGAAAGAGACGCCCATCTTTCCTATTCCCCAGGAACTACAGTTAGGGGAAGGATTTTTTGGGTTGAACGAGGAGACCGTTATTTTGGTCCCAACCAGGGCATCGGAGGATGACCTGTTCCTCGCCCGCTTCTTGGCGGATGAGCTGGCGGATAAGTATGGCTTGATCCTCGACATCGAGAAGGCTTCAAAGCCGCTGGATGACAAACGCTTCATATTGATAGGCTCACTGGATAACCCGTTGGTCAAGAGTTACAATAGGGATGCCGATCTTGGGGTTACCAAAAGCAACCCCGGCCCGGAGGGGTACGTGTTACAGGTTGATGAGCAGCGGGTGGTTATCGCGGGGAGCGACCAACAAGGCGCGTTTTACGGGCTGCAGTCGTTGCGTCAACTGGTCAGAAGCGCAGAAGGGTTCAACATCCCCTGCCAGACGGTGCGCGACTGGCCCTGCACGCCCTTCAGGGCGATCAAGCTCTATGTGCCCGGCAGGGATAACATTCCCTACTTCAAGCGGTTCCTTAAAGACTTTATGGCCCTCTACAAGTACAACAAAGTCATCCTGGAGGTGAATGCGGTGATGAGGCTGGAGCGCCACCCTGAGCTGAATGTCGGCTGGCGGGAGATGGCAGATTACCTCAATTACACCCGTCTCAACTACCCCATGGGGACCAATGGCATCTTCCTCAACTCCACCCACCACGATGCAGGGGATGGTGATATCCTTGAGAAAGAGGAGATAAGGGATATGGTGCAGTATGCCAATCACCACTTCCTGGAGGTGATCCCCGAACTACCTACCCTCGATCACTCTTTTTACCTGTTGACCAGGCACCGGGAGCTGGCCGAGATTCAAACCGACCTGTGGCCCAGTGCCTACTGCCCGTCAACCCCGGAGGTTTATGACTTGCTGTTCGACGTGTTCGACGAGTACATCGAGGTGATGCAGCCAAAAATGATACATATTGGCAGGGACGAGTGGTGGAGTGCCCCCATTGATGTCTGTCCCAAATGCAGGGGTAAGAACTATTTCGACCTGTTTGTAGATGACATCAATAAGATACATGGTTACTTGGCGTCGAAAAACATCCGGATCGCGATGTGGGGGGATCACCTGTTGGAAAATGTAAGGGGAGTAGGCTATGTCGACCAAACCTCCGAAACCGGGTACAAATATAAAACACCCGGAGGCTTGCCCCTCGAAATGGTGAAAGAGAAGATACCCAAGGACATTTTAATATTCAATTGGTTTTACCACCTCAATGCCACCAATGACTCCACCCTTGCCGATCTGGGGTTTGAACAGATATACGGCAACCTGCTGCCCAGCATCAGGTACTGGGATCTGCGGAAAGAGATCCCGGGAGTGCTGGGTGGATCACCCTCATCGTGGACCGCTACCAACGAGTTTAACTTCGGGAAAGACCTCATGGGCTATTACGTGGGAAGCGCCAACGTGCTCTGGTCTGAAACGCAGTTAACCCCGCGGGAGTACTTCGAAACGGTGCAGCGGTTGATGCCGGGGATCAGGATGGACCTGGATGGCAAACGGCTCCCGAGTGAAGGGGAGGATGGGGTTACCCCGCTCCCCATCGCATCCGGCTACAACAAACCGATGAACAGCATCGATCTGAGTACCCTGAAAAGCGGGGAGATAACGGCTTGGAATAACCGTTTCGTGATCGATGAGGTGACAAATCCCAACAGGTTTGGCATCACCACCCAGAGAGACGGGAAGACAACCGCCATCCAAATCGGTGAAGATGTGAGCAGCTTCATCTTCCTGCATGCTTGTACCAAGAGGACGAAAAATGCCAAGGCCTACAAGATGATATACAACTTCGATGACAGTGCCGAGCTGCTGGGATGGTACGAGGTAACCTACGAGGATGGCTTCGTGGAAACGGTTCCCATACGCTACGGGTGGAATATCCTCGAATGGGATGTTAAGAAGGAGAGCAGCTTCAATGAATGGAGGAATTATGACTATTACCAGAGTGGTTGGCAGGATCGCTACTGTTACAGCGCCGACGCCATTGACTGTTCCTCGGATATGCAGGCGAACCCCATCACCTTCTACGCCTACGAGTGGGAAAACACCCGGTATGGCATCAACATCTCCAAGGTGGAGTTAAAAGGAACCGGTATAGTGGATGCCAAAGGAGAGGTCAACTCGGTTATGCTGGTCGCCTTGAGCGTTGTTAAAAAGCGAGAGGTCAAAACGTTAGACGCTGAGTAATTGTTAGAAGCGGGGCATTCGACTGAATGGTCGCGGCCCGTGAAAAAACGTGGGAGCGTTCCCTGAGCTTGCATGCTTTAGGGAGCGCTCCCACGCTTTTTGGAAAGAGACAGATAAAGTTTATAAACGGGGTGCGTAATTACCGTTGCAAATAGACGATGCCGTACTTCTTTAGGGTTCCCTTGGGAACGGTGATGGTGTAGCGGTTGTCGCCTGTTTTCTCCCACTTGACGGCCTTATGCCCTTCGTCATCGGGCGAGGTGTAGTACGCCTTTGATAGGGGAGAGGTCAATGAAATATCAAAGGTGATCTCTTCCTCTACCGGAGTCCAGGAGGGATTAGGAGTGGGCAGGGTATCGCCATACTTCGCCGTTACCCCCGTTGCATTTAACAGGTGCACCATTGTCTCGCCGGTTTCCATGTCCCGGTAGACCGTTACAAACACTTTGGCGGGAATGGAGATGGGCCTGAAATAGGTGTCGCCAATCACGTTGGAGAGTATCTTCTCGTTGATCGAGGTGATGGCCGGATCGGGAGAAAACCTGTACACCCTACCGGTGTCCCTGATCGATGCGGCATACTCGTTGATCGCGTGTTTTTTTGACGCGTAGACGATTCTCCCTTTGCCGTGGGTTACAACCACGAATTCGGTCTGGGTAGCTTCCGCTAACACCTCATCGGTAAGGATGTGGTTAAACGCCCTGTTCGCACGCTGTTCGCCATAGGGATCCAGCGTGCCCGCCTCCCCGGTCAGGAACAGGGTGCCCCCGTTAAAGACGAACCGTGTTAACAGCTCCTCTTGTTCCGTGGATAGGCAATCCATGCCCGGAGCAAGCATCACCCGGTATCTCGACAGGTCGAACCCGGCAGTGAGCGCGTCATCCAGTATAAAGGTGTGTGGCACGTGCCTCTCGGACAGAAACTGCCCCGTGCCCATGATCTCTTTCGGGTAATCGACCATGTTTTTCACCGACCAGTCCCGGGTAGAGCGCGAAAAAATGATGGCGACATCGGTGTAGGGGACGGATGTCCGGTTGTTCATGTTCTCGGGCCAGGAGGTGTACCTGTTTAGTATCACTTCATCGGAAAAACTGCTAAACGACCAGGTTACCTGTCCAAACATGTTGTTGCACGCCCAACCGAAGATCGCGTAGTTCAACACGCCATCGGGATATACCAACCCGAAGATCGGTGACCCGTAAGTCTCCCGTAGGCTGTTGTACATGTTCCTACTGGTTAAGTTGTAGCGGTAATCATCCCAGACGTTCCGGCTCATGATCTCGGTGCCGAGAAAATCTTTCGACTTCGCGCTCAACGGCAAATCCCCCCCTTGCCCGTATGATGCGTAGTTCATTAAGAATCCCCCTTCGGAGTAATACTCCAAATTCGAGAAGGAGGGATTTATCTGGTGCGTTAACCGGCTTAGGTCGATCCTCCATTGGGCCACGGCGTGTTTACGCCACTCGATCCACGATTTCCATAACTTGGAGTTCCTGTTTTTCAGCAATGGGCTAATTTCGTTATCGGGTAGGGTTAACCCCGTGGCCTGGTGAAAGGCCTCCCGGCAATGGCTGCAATTGCAAAAGTTCTCGAAGTGGAAGCAGGTCTCATCGAGCATAAACCCGTCAACGTTGGTGTTTTTAAGGTGCTCGGAGATGTAGGGGAAGAAGTACCCATGCTTAAAATCGGGATTCACCGGGCATAACCCCCATGTGGGGAGGCCGTTGTTCTGCCCATGCTGTAAGTAGCCGGGATTGGCCGCGAGAAAGCGAAAGCCCATGTCGGCATTCCACACGATGGTCAGGTCCTGGTGATCGATGATCTTCATGTCGAGCTGATGCGCTATTTCCACGATATCCCTAATGTTCTTCTCCACCCGGTCTAAGTGGGTGGCGTAGGTGTGACGCGATAAAAAACCATTTAAAATGATGGCGCTTATCCCTCCCTCTTTAATCTGTTTCAAGCGCTTCTCTATCTTTTCGGGCGTGTTAAACTCGTTGAAGGTCCCCCAGTTGCCCGGCCCCATCGTCCCGAGGGGGCTTTTAAAGCGCCACGCCAACCCGTCTGACTGTTGGTCGGGTAAAGCCGCCTCAAGCTCGGGTAACTTTGGGATGTTGCTGATCTCTTCAACCTCTCCCGCGAGCGGTGAGTAGCTGATCGATTTCCCATACTTGGGCGGTGTGTCGTAATAGTTGGCGAACAGCACCCCCGGGCAATAGCCATCCTCCTTGAGCCAATTGCCCCGCCTGAACTGGAAATCCTCCTCGCTATGCATGAACAGTTGGAACCCGATAACGCTCACCGCCCAATCGCCTGAAAACTGTATATCGGCTTTGCCACCTTCAATCCACCTCACGAAGGTCATGTTCGCGACGGTGCCTTTGTCTACCTTCACCTTTTCATACAGCACCTCACCATTCAGCGAGACGTTGAAAGGCCCTTTGTCCTCCTCCAGCGCGCTGGTACGAAGGGTCACCAGGTAGAGGCCCGGTCGCAGCCCGTAGGTCGTGAAGCTGTTTGGCTCGCTGGAGTGGCAGGACGCGTACAACGCGCCGGGCAGCCCGTTCCCCGACAGTTGGACCTTGTCAGGATCTGCCCAGCCGTACCCTTTTTTGGGGTTCGCGGCTTCAAGGTGAGCGGTGGTAAACTGTTCCCCGGCGGTCTCGTTAAAGCAGTACAACCTTTCGGGGGGTATCTCCGAAAAGTAGTGGTAGCTGGTGACCGCGTGGTGTTGCAGGTAATCCTCCTTACTGCCCTCGAAAATGGTGACCTTCGTGGTCAGATCTCCCCCGTAATTGGTGGCGGCTGTCGAGATCGATAACTCCAGGTAATCCCCTCGCTTGTTTAAGGTCCAAGGCACCGCCATCGTGTTCATGCCACCCACGAAGTAGGTGGGTACACCGTGGGGGTTAAAGTCGAACGTGATCGGCCCGTTTGCCGTGTTAAAGGTAATCCAGCGCGTTCCGTTGATAATCAAGCCATCCCGGGTGTCGGCCGCGAGCGTTCCGTTTTGCCAACTGCCGTTGTACGAACGTCCCACGAAGGCATCCCACGTTGAACCTGTAAACAGCGATGCCGGGAGCAGCAACTTGTAGGTAATCTGTGGCGTTGGGTAGCTCTCCATCAACGCGTCCTGGTGGGCCTGGATGGTTAACTCCACCTTTTTCCCGTCGGGTGACAACCCCACCTCCCGGCGGTAGGGCAGCACGAAGTTTTCATGCCACACGTTGGTTACATCCCACCCGTTTTTCTGTTCAACCTTATGGGTCTCGGCGTGTTCACCCACCCCCTTCCCGTCAATCCAGGAGAGCGAGTCGCCCGTGATCAGCTTTTCGCCCTTCCACTTGATTTGGATACCGGGGGATGAGGCGATTTCGAAGGGTGATTTCTTCTCGGAAACTATTGTGCTTGAACTTTGGCAGCCGATGACGGCCAAAAGGAGAAAGCAGAAAAATGGGATGAGGTTTCGCATAATATATTGTAATGTAAGAGTGGACAGGCAAAGGCAATAAGGTTGGGTTACAACCTTATTGCCTCACGTTTTTTAATTTTTAGAGCTTCCCAGCGTAAAGGGAGTTGATTGTTTTACAAATTACGGACCGTGGTGCTCCCGCCATCGAGGAACGCGACATCCAGGGGAGTGTTGGTTTTGTAGGCCCCTCGCGTGAAATCGGGAATGTCGATGGAGTTCGAACGGTTGGCCACCGACCATTTGCTCAGCGGGATAATCACGCTCCACGCCGCGGCGTCATACACGTCCATATCCATGGGAAGCCCGTTTCTCAAGCAGTCGATCAAACGCCAGGTCATTAAGAAGTCCATGCCGCCATGTCCCCCCACCTGTTTGGCCATATCGCCAATTTTTTTCACGATTTCGGGCATGTAGGTATCGGACAGCTTTTCTACCTCTTCGTCCGGCAACCAGTCGCTGCCAACTGAAATACGGGCGGGAAGCGGGTATTTCATACAAGCGGCCTTTGTCCCGCTGAGCATGTGGATGCGTGAGTAGGACCTCGGGCTGGTCGTATCGTACTGCAGCATGATGGTCCTCCCCAATTCGGTGCGAATAATGGAGGTATTCATGTTGCCGTTATAGGAGTGGGTATCGTATTTCTTGTAGAAATCGTCGCTTTGGGCCAATTCCGCTATCTTTTTCCCGAGCATGAAGTCGTTGGAGGAGATCGACGACATGTAGGTGAACCTGTCTCCCCGGTTGATGTTCATCGCCTGACACACGGGGCCTAAGCCGTGGGTGGGATAGAGGTTGCCCGTGTACTTTTGGCTCTCCTCTAATCGCCACATGTTCAGGTCGCGTGTTTTGTTGTAGAGTTCTTGATGATGGATGTAGCCAGCATCGGCGTGAATCAACTCCCCGAAGAAGCCCTGCCTGACCATGTTCAGCGTGAGCAGCTCAAAAAAGTCGTAACAACAGTTTTCCATGATCATGCAATGTTTGCGCGTGGTCTCGGAGGTCTCCACCAACTCCCACGCTTCATCCACCGTCTCTATAGCGGGGACCTCTACCGCCACGTGCTTGCCGCACTGCATCGCGTAAACGGATATACGGGCGTGAAGTGGCCCCCGCGGTACGGCAATGCTGACCAAGTCGATATCGGGATGTTCGCACACCGCCTTCCAGGCATCACTGCCAAGGTATGCTTGCGCGGCCGGCAGTTTTTGGTTCGATAGTAGCCGTTGAATCTCATCAATCCTATCTTGGACGATATCGCATATGGCCACAATTTCCACCCCTTCCAGGAAGGTCATTTGACGCAAATTTGAATAGCCACGTTTTCCTACCCCGATAAAGCCGACCCTCACCTTGTCCAGTTTGGGCGCACGGTACCCGCACATGTTGAACGTTTGGTTTTTGCTTCTCCTCCTCGCCTTCCTATCCCGTTTACTTTGTTCTATCGAAGGATCAAAAGCGTGCATGGGGAAAGCCTCCGTGGCCATACCCACGCCTATCCCCCCGATGGTTAGTTTCTTAATAAAATCGCGCCTGTTTTCTTTCATACGACTGTTTTATTTTTTTTGTTTCGGTGTATGGAACCTTTGATGTTTAAAATAATCATTCACTAAAGTTAGACTATTTCTCGCCACGGCATAGTCCAAGTGAACTTGTCCTCTGCTCGTTTGGCTTAACGAAATAGTTCCCAAGGATGATTAATGATTATTTTAATCATGTTGGTTTCATACGATGAGCCTCAATTGCCATTTCCAAAGTTATACATTTACCAAATGTAAAACAAGCAAAACAAATATAAAGACGTGCGCTTTTTCCCGAAAAATAAGACTCAAATAGCGCAAATTCCGGAATAAAAACAGTTTCAAATGCAGTAATTTAATAAAAAATCAGTAACTTTGTCAAAATGTTAGTTTAATAAGTCAAAATGGTAATGTAATCGTTGTACGTACATCATCGGAGTCTGGATACTTACATCTAAAGCTATAAAAACTAGGACCATGAGACCTAAATTTATACTGTTGACTATCTTGTCGTTGCTGTTCTCAAGTTGTTACCGTAACGGGGAGCCACCCGATGTGGACTTCAAGTATATCACCGGTATTGATGTGCTCTCTCACAAGGTGCACAACGTGAAAATCGACAATTTTCAACGAACGATCGAGTTGCTCTTTGAACGAGGGGAGGATCTTTCAAGGGTGGAGCTGAAGCTTACCCTGGGCAACGGTGTAGATATGGTGGCTCCTCAAACGGCGACCGCCACGTATGACCTGACCGACGTGGCCGAAATTCGGCTTAAAAAGGACAACGACGTTGTCACCTTTAAAATTCACGTGCGCTTTACATCGCCCTCGCTGGATATTCCCGCCTCCCATTGGGAGAAGAAAGGGGGCTTTGGCCCCCTGCCGGACTATATCTCGATCTATAGCTACAAGAAAGATATTTCGGGCAAGCTTACACGGGCATTTATTGCCGTGGCCGAAGTAGGGAAGGGTAAGGGGAGGTTTAAGGTTTTGGGGGAGAAGAGTGGGGTGGCCACGCTTACCCAATTTTATACCAAAAACGCTAGTCCATCGGTCATCATCAACGGCGGCTATTTTTGGAACGGCACCTCACTTAACCTGTTGATCAAAAACGGGGTTACCGTTTCAACCTCTGAGCCAATCGTGAACAGGGACTATAACGGGCAGCCAATCCCCTACTACCCCACGCAGGGCGCGTTCGGGATGGAGGGAGATGGCTCTTTCTCGGCTCAATGGGTCTATCACGTGAGCGGCACGCTTTACGCCTACCCGCAACCGTCACCCAACGTGGCGGGAGAGAAGCCGCAGCCGCGACCCTCTTCCACCTTTCCCGCCGGTGCGAAGGTGTGGACCCCCACCGAAGCGATAGGTGCTGGTCCGTTGCTGATTAAGAATGGCGAGTACAAGAACTTGTGGGAGAACGAGCTGTTTGACGTGACAAGCGGCGTGGGCCCCACTTACAACCACCCGCGTACCGCGGTTGGTTATCACCCTAACGGCTACGTGGTCTTTTTCGTGTGCGAGGGGAGGAACAAGACACCCAACACGCCCGGTATGACGCTCAAGAACGTGGCCGATATCCTGCTGGGGCTGGGTTGCACCGAAGCCATCAACCTGGATGGTGGCGGTTCATCCTGCATGCTGGTGAACGGCGTTGAAACCATCATCCCGAGCGATGCCAACGGGCAGCGTACCGTCACCTCCGCCTTGGCGATATATTAGTGACGAGATGAAAAGAAAAGGGAGTTGCATCGTTCTGCTATGCATCCTGTTCGCCCACGTTGCCGCGCAAGATCATAAAAGCGAAGCGTGGAACGTGATACAACCCTATTTTGCACCTCCGGCGGAATTCCAGGCTGTTTATGGGGATTACCGCTCACCCCGGCTGTTTTACAATGGCGACTCCGTACGAACCGCGGAAGATTGGGCAAGGCGGGCACGAGAAATTCGTGACAAGTGGATGGAGATGATGGGAGAGTGGCCGGCGATCTTAACCGATCAAACACTAGAAATCGTCGAAACGGAAAAACGGGAGGATTTCATACAGCATTTGGTAAGGTTTTACTGGACTCCAAACGAGCAGACGGAAGGATACCTGTTGATTCCCGATGGCGAAGGTGAAAAACCCGCGGTAATCACCCTCTATTACGAGCCCGAAACGGCGATAGGTAACGGCAAAGCGGATAGGGATTTCGCGTATCAACTTACCAAACGGGGATTTATAACCCTTTCGCTGGGGACGACAAAAACAACGCGAGACAAAACATACTCCCTTTACTACCCCAATATAGAGGATGCGGCGTTGCAACCTTTATCTGCGCTAGCGTACGCGGCCGCTAATGCCTTTGAGGCGCTGGCAAAGGTGGAAGGGGTGGATCCGGGTAGGATTGGGGTCATGGGGCACTCGTACGGCGGGAAATGGGCCATGTTCGCTGCCTGCCTGTACCCCAAGTTCGCTTGCGCGGTGTGGGGTGACCCGGGTATCGTGTTTGATGAAACCAAGGGCTCCAACGTCAATTACTGGGAGCCCTGGTACTTGGGCTACTACCCCCCGCCCTGGAGCAACACCTGGTCAAAAACCGGTGAGCAGGGCAAAGGGTTGTATCCCAAACTGAGAAGCGAAGGGTTTGATCTGCACGAGTTGCACGCTCTGATGGCACCCCGCCCTTTCCTGGTGTCCGGGGGCTCATCCGATCCGGTAGAGCGTTGGATTCCCCTAAATCACGCCGTTTCAATTAATAAGCTACTTGGATTCAGCAACAGGGTGGCGATGAGCAACCGGCCGGACCACGCCCCTAACGAAGATTCCAATAAAATTGCCTACACTTTTTTCGAATATTTCTTAAAATAGATGTATCTTTGGGAAAATGCGCTATCATAGATATTGAATATAAGATTACTTAACTTTTAATGTATTATGCAATGATTAAAAACAAGACAAACCGATTTCTTCTACGCTTGTCTTTGGTGATGTTCACCTTATGTTTGCCGCTTATCTCCGTGGGCGAACTATGCGCGAACAACTACGAAGTGAGGCAAGGAGATCTGATGATTCGGGGGAAGATTATTGATTCCCGGGGTAACACGTTGCCCGGAGCCACCATTGTGGTCGAAAACACCAACCGGGGAGTAGTTTCCGATGTTGATGGTTATTACGTGATCGAGGCGAAGAAGGGGGACGTGCTTGTCTTCTCCTATATCGGCTTCAAGGAGCAGAGAATTGAAGTGGGCGACAGAACGGCCATCGATGTAACCTTGCAAGAGGAGACCACGCTTCTGGATGAAACGGTAGTGGTGGGGATGGGAACGCAAAGGAAAGCCAGCGTAATCGGTGCTATCTCCCAGATAGAGGTGGAGGCGCTGCGCATCCCGCAACGTTCATTAACGTCGGCCCTATCCGGGAAAATAGCGGGGGCAACCATCGTGCAGCGTTCCGGTGAACCGGGTTATGACGAGGCCTCGTTTTGGATCAGGGGTATCTCCTCTTTTGGTGCCAACCAAGCCCCGTTGATATTGGTGGACGGGGTAGAGCGGAGCATGTCTAACTTGTCCATCGAGGAGGTCGAGTCGATCTCGCTCCTCAAGGATGCCTCGGCAACGGCCATATATGGTGTTAGGGCCGCTAACGGCGTAGTACTGGTAACCACCCGCAAAGGGGTTGCCCAAAAACCGATAATCGAGGCGAAAGTGGAATATGGGGTGTCCGACCTTCCCAATATGCCCAAATTCCTGGACGGGGTAAACTACGCGAAGCTCTATAACGAGGCTTTTGGGCAAGAGAACTACTCCCAAGAGTACATCGAGTACCTGGAGAGCGGCATCAACCGATTCCTATGGCCCAACGTGAACTGGTTTGACGAGATCTTTAAAAAGTGGTCCAACAACATGAACGCCTCCATCAACGTGAGGGGAGGGGGCGAACGGGCGCGCTACTTCGTGAACGCCAGCTTTTTCGGAGATAACGGCAACTTAAAGGATTACAAGTACAATGACTATAAGTCAAATATTAACCTGAAACGGTATAACTTCCGTTCCAACATCGATTTAACCCTCTCCAACTACACCAGTTTGAATCTGGAGATCGGGGCTAACCTGACCGACTCGCATGAACCGGGGGTTGGGAACAGAACCCTCTACTCCACCTGGTTCGGTAGCCCGGTAGAAGAGCTGTTCTATTGGGCCTACCTCTCCACGCCGCTGTCGGCACCGGTGCGCTTGCCCATCGAGTACAACGAGGACGGCACCGCGAAAAAATGGGGATGGGGTGCTCCCAGCCAGATAGGGGAGTTAAACCCCGCGGAACGACTGTTCGGCTCGGGGTACAATACCCGATTCGCCGCGGAGATCATGAGCCAGGTGATATTGAATCAGGATCTCTCCTTTATAACGCCGGGGCTGGACTTCAAGGGATTCTTCTCTTTTGACGCGTACAACAACACCAGACAGCAGAGGCACAAAAAAGAGACCACCTACTCGGTGGATGGCGTGGATGATGAAACCGGTTACATCGTGGTGAAGGAGGTGGACAAGGGGCAAGAGTACCTTGGCTATAGCACCAACTCCACGAGTACCCGTGCCGTTGAATTAAAAGGTCAGTTGAACTATAACCGGCTGTTCAACGACAAGCACCGGGTAGGGGGTATGCTGATGTATTACCAGCGCGACTATATCAACGGGTCGGCAGGCAGCGCGATAACCTCGTTGCCCTATAGGAAACAGGGGGTGGCCGCACGGGCTACCTATGACTACCGGGATACCTACTTCGGGGAATTTAACCTGGGGTATAACGGTTCAGAAAACTTCCCCAAGGAGCAACGGTTCGGTTTCTTCCCCGCCGTGGCAGTAGGCTACCTGATTTCCAGCGAGCCGTTCTGGAACGTGGAAGCTGTCGACTTCCTTAAAATCAGGGGCTCTATCGGGCTGGTGGGTTCAGACGCCTTGCCCTCCAATATGCGGTACGGTTACCTCTCCACCTGGGGTTCGGGGTTGGGTAGCTACGCGTTTGGTTTAACCCCGTCCGTTATTTCCGGGGTGGGCGAACAGCAAGTGGGGGTATCCGACCTGACCTGGGAGAAGGGGTTGAAAAAGAACGTTGGGCTGGAACTCAAAATGTTCAAAAACGCGTTCTCTATCGACGTGGATCTCTTCCACGAGGAGAGAACCGATATCTTGATCCAACGCCAAACGTTACCCGCGATAGCCGGGCTTAACCAGATGCCCTTTGCCAACATGGGGGTTATGCAGAACCGCGGGATCGAGACCACGGTTGAAGTGAATCATCATATCAGCGACTTTTTCTTTAAGCTGTATGGCAACTTCACCTACACCAGGAACAAAGTGCTTGAAATGGATGAACCCCAAAGGGAGTACGAATACCGGATGAGAACCGGTCATCCCTACGGTCAACAATTTGGACTGATCGCTTTGGGCCTTTTCGAAAATCAGGCGGAGATTGATAACAGTCCGGAACAGACATTCGGAACGGTAAGACCCGGCGACGTGAAGTATAAAGATGTGAATGACGATGGCGTAATTGATTCCAACGATGAAGTGGCCATAGGGTATTCAAGCATACCCGAGATCATTTACGGCTTCGGCACGCAATTCATGTGGAAAGGGTTTGATTTGGGGGTCTTCTTCAGAGGGCAAGCCAACGTGACCTACACAGCGGGGGGAAACACATTCATACCCTTTAGCCAAGGGGTTGGGAAAGGCAACGTGTTTGCCAAGGCACTCGACAGGTGGACACCCGAGAACCCCAACCCCAACGCGTTCTACCCCCGCCTCTCCGACGGTCTTTCAACCAATAACTGGCAGCTCTCTACAAGGAGGATCTACGATGGGAGCTTGCTGCGTTTGGCCGACGTCGAGTTAGGCTATAACGTGGGGAAGAAACACCTTTCCTGGTTTGGCGTCGAGAGCTTACGGATCTACATGCTGGCGACGAACGTGGCCCTCTTCTCCAAGTGGGATATGTGGGACCCGGAGACAGGTGCTATCAACGGAAACAGGTACCCGTTGCCTCGTAAGATCAATTTTGGAATAAGAACCACTTTTTAAATCGTGTAAAAAATGAAACATACATATATATACTTGCTAATCGCGTTCATCCTAGGCTTCACCGGTTGTGCCGACTTCCTGGATAAGCAACCCGACGATATGAAGACCGATGAGATGGTTTGGAGCTCAAGGACTGAAGTTGAAAGGTACCTTGCCAACGTCTACGCGGCCATCCCGGAACACAAATTGCAACAAGATGACCCGTGGTTAGGGCTGTCGGATGAGATCGACCTGTCGTGGACGGTTTACCACACCTACCCCGTTAACCTGGGAAACTGGGATACGAATTCCGGGTTTTACAGGAAATACGAATTGTGGTATAGGGCGATTCGCGCCTCATTCGTCTTCGAGAATAACGTGGATCGTTGCCAAGAATTAAGTGCCGATTTGAAAACGCAATACAAGGCAGAAGTTAAGTTTTTGCGGGGGTACTACTATTGGCTGCTCTTGCGCCAGTACGGCCCGGTAATTTTAATCAAGGAAGAGCAGCCGAGCAACGCCGATTGGGTTGGCTTTGCCCGCTCCTCTTTCGACGAGTGCGCGGAATATATTTGCGAGCTGATGGATGAGGCGGCAGCAGATCTCCCCGTGCATTGGCAAAACAACACCGGCTGGTTTGGTAAGCCCAACAAGATCGTTTGCGCGGCCGTCAAGTCCATCGTGTTGACGCACGCGGCAAGCCCGCAGTGGAACGGCAACAGCGAGTACGCCGATTTCAAGAACCCTGATGGTACGCCACTGGCAAACACCGTTTACGACGAGAACAAGTGGAGGAGGGCGGCCGAGGCCAGTAAAGAGGTGATTACCATTGCCGAAACCCAGCCGGACGCGAACCTGCGCCTCTATAAAAACAATGAGCAGGAAGGTGGAACGTTCAATCCATACAAGTCGTTGGTAGATGTACAGATAAAAGCGTGGAACTGCGAAATCATTTTTGGCCGTTACGGGCAAGGCAATACAGAGGCGTGGATGGTACATGCATCTCCCTCACCCAATAACCTGGGAGGGATTGGACCCACCCAACGTCTCGTCGATGCCTTTTTGATGAAAAATGGTAAGCCGATTGAGGACCCGGCCTCCGGCTATGTCGCCACCGGTTTCGCGACCAAGCCCGGTGATAACTGGAACCCCAAAAACCGGAACATCAACACCAACGATGGACGCATAGGGATGATTGCCGATATTCGGGCTTGTGACGCATGGGGCCACTGGGCAGGAGAGTGGAACATGTATGCCGATAGGGAACCCCGCTTTTACGCCTCCATCCTGTACAACAAAAGGGTTATCCCTCAAATACCGGATGATGTCGCGAAAAGGAACTATTACAGTTCTGCCGGACAACAAAACGGCTATGGAAGGGTAGAACTCTATTACGGGGGTGCTTCCAGGCAATCGGGTAGTACCACCTTCTTCTCGCGCACCGGCTACCTGGCCTTCAAGAACGTGGACCCGATGGCGAACATGCGGGACAGAACATACCCTCAACAATACATGAACGTCTATATTCGATACGCCACCATACTGTTGAACTATATTGAGGCACTCAACGAATACGACCCAACCCATGCCGATATCCGCAAGTACTGGGATATGATTCGCGAACGGGCCGGTGTGCCCAGCGCGTTTGTCGCATCGCCCCAAATCGCGGGTGACAAAAATTTGCAACGAGAGTTCATACTTAGGGAGAGACAAATTGAGTTGGCGATGGAGTGCGATCGCTACTTCACCACGAGGCGAAGGTGGTTGGCCCATACACCCGACAAGGGCGGAGCCATCGATGACCGTAAATACGGCGATGGAGGAAGAATGTGGGGAATGGATATCAACGCCGGTGACGCCAACGGCAATAATTTTGATTTCACCGGGTTCTACGATGTCGTGCCTTTCGAAGTGAGGGTGTTCAAAAAGGCCTATTACCTCTTTCCTATACCACAGACCGAGATAGATAAGAGCAAAAACTTAGTGCAAAACCCATGGTGGTAACCTTTAAAAATATAATGATCGTATGAAACGAGCATGTAAATCATTTACACCCATGACAATGATTAAAGCGAGTTCCATACGATACCTTTGAAAATAATAATTTTAATCGTATGAAAAGAATAATTTATTTACTATACGTGCTGCTGATTGGATTAGGGAGTACATTCCTGATATCTTGCAGCGAAGAGGAGATGGATGAATCGTTGCCTCTGAATCCTGTTTTAAATCCTTTCAAAGCGGTTACAGCACAGGACGGTAATCAAATTGTTTATGCAACCATCTCTAATGAGAATCGCACCATTCATTTTGAATTTGCCAAACTGAAAGCAGAGCAGAGAAAAGCGGTACCGGTCAATTTGCATATTTCGAAACGTGCAAAACTGATATCTCACAATGATACCATTGTTACGCTCGATTTGACTAAACCGTGCGAAATAACGGTAAACAATCTTTACAAAGATATCACCTATACCATTACAGCAAGCGCTCCTTTCCGTCTTGAGTTGTGGAGAAAAAATGCAGCCGAGCTCAATTTTGTAAGGCACAATAACGCTGCATTGGCATTTAGCGGAGAGTACCTGGTTGTACATGAAAGGACAAAATTTGACTATTACAAAATTGCAGATGGAACAAAAGCCGGTACATTGTCTTTCGAGGGTATCGATTGGGCTACTCTTACGAGAACGGTGCCTCTCTTCATGGCAGGCGACGATGCAGGCAATATCGTGGCCACGAACTTCTATAGGAGTGTAGGGATTCCGGTAGGCGGTAATAACATCATACATATGTACTGGTGGGAAGGAGTTACCGCCAAACCTAAACTGCTCTTCGCGTACGATGTAGATCTGAACGATCTGCCCGGAGATAAAGATGTTGGTCGCAGAATATATGTTAAAGGTAATATAAAAGAGCATGCGCTACTCTACATGGGTGTGTCGAATCAAAACATGTTTCTACGTTGGGAGATAAAAAAAGGACAAGTTGTTTCCGGACAGCCTGAGAAGGTTGCCTACGATCCGGGATACCAGATGGGTATGCAGCCTACCGTGGTTCCTATTGAGTTCGGGAAAGAGAGCAACTACTTTATATCCAGGTACGACGCGGGAGCGGCAAAGGTCGCGATAACCTATATGGACGGCAAAACAAATAAGCCTAAATATAAGTCGGAACACCATATTCAAGATATCTACCATCAATGGTTGGGCGGGGGATACGCGTTTGACTACTTAGACTTGGGTGCTGAGAAGTACATTTTCGTGATAGAGCAAAATAACAACTACTGGATGAGAGAGATTTATAACGTTACCGGGGTAATCAATAATCCAAGTGGCACCAGTACAAACCCGCTCGATTACGTTGTGGCCGGAACACGCGTTTGGAATGCTTGGTTGGATTCACCCATGGATCCTGTGCTGGGTGTAAATGGCAACGTTACCGGAGACGTGGTTATAAAAGTCTCTCCCGATAAGAAAACCGCCATAGTTGCTTTCTTATGCACGAACTCCGGCGTGGTTGTATGGGAAATTAATGCCAGAGAGTAGGCAGATAGTGAATCATGAATCATCTAAACTACATGTAGCTCCTGTTGAAAGGGTTGATGTTTCAACGGGAGCTACCTGTTTTACAAACCGCGTCCTGTACCCTACAAAGCGGTTAATCCTGGCGGTGAGGGTTCCTCCTTAATCCCGAGTGATGAAAATGGACAGCGCCCCGTGACGAATACCGTAACGGCTTACTGGAAAAAGTTAAGAAGAAAAATTACAGGAAATATGAGAAAAATGGCAATACCCTTTCTATTAATCACGTTGCTGTTCGCGTGCGCGGGTAAAACGACAGACGATATCCCCAATGGCAAGGAGGATGAGAATGGTGGCGGTGGAGACAAAGAGGTGCTTTACAAATGGGAAAAAGAGCGGGCCTCCCTGTTGGATTACCACAACATGGTCCTCATCTACGGGGGAGGCAGCCACCGTGCCTACAAGTGGGATGAAGAGACCATACAGCCCTACGTGACCTACACCGATGAAGGGGGGATCGAACGGTGGCTTTTTGACTGCTTCCTCTTCCTGGAGATTCACGATGGGGCCGGAAAGATGTTTGCCAAAGGGTATACCGACAGACCGGCCAATCAGCAGGACTGGAAGAAGCTGGTTGACTACTACTTCCAATCCAGAACAGGCCTTGGTGCTTTGAACAGGTCCGTGGGTGCAGCCATAGAGCGAATAGGTGAGCCCGGCAGCAAAAGGCGGGTCGTTATCGGGTTGCCGGAACCCATCAAGGAACAAAAGGATTGGGGCTCCGTGTCGGATGGGGTGATGTTGGATTTCTCCAAAAACGACGATCGGGTAAAGGCGTGTAAATGGTATATCGACCACGTGAGGACAAGGTTCAACGAGATGAATTACAAGAACCTGGAGTTGGCCGGGTTCTACTGGATCGCGGAACATGCCGGCGATACCCGGACCATCGTGAACCAGATTGCCACCTACCTCAACGGGCTGCAATACACGTTTAACTGGATACCCTATTTCAAGTCTGAGGGCTACTCGGAATGGAAAAAGTTCGGGTTTAACTACGCCTACCTGCAACCCAACTATTTTTTCCACGAAACGGTTGCCTATTCCCGTTTAACCGACGCGTGCCAGTTGGCGATCACTTACGGCATGGATATGGAGATGGAGTTCGATGAAAGGGTCCTCACGGGGTGGGGCTATCGACTTAAGGACTACATGAAGGCGTTCAAGGAGAACGGGATTTGGCAAAACAAGCGGCTCGCGTATTATCAAGGGGGAACCGCCCTGTATCAACTGGCCCACACCCGCGACCCGGAGCTTAAGGAGTTGTACCATCAATTTTGTACGTTCGTTATCGGGTCCGTTAAGCCGTAACACCTGTCATGAAAAAATCATAGTATAAAGCCTCTGAAGTATGGATAGCGTGCCCCACCGCGTAACCCTACCTAACGGCCTGGAGATCACCGTGGGCGAAAGGGAGGCCATCAGACCCCTACAGTACCCTTTTGGGAACAAAGAAGTCGCTTTGCGTCAGGCCACACTTCTTCGCGACCTGCAGGCAGTAGTCGAGCCGCCCCATGGTGTAGTTGCGGGTGTCGGATCCGAAGGTGAACTTCAGCCCGGCCCGCTTTGCCATGGTGATGAACTCTTCGTGCGGGGTGCGTGCCGTGTTGTTGATCTCGATGGCTATGCCGCGGGCTTCAGCCGCCTCGATAATCCGGCTCAGGCGCTCCTTTGTCCATAGCTTGTAGTAGTCCCTCGCCACGCTGCCCGGCAGGTAGAGCGGCCAGCCCAGTATATCGAGCGGCTCGGGGTTGGTGATCACGTCGATCGTGTGGTCGAAGTAGCGCTGCATGAAGAACTCCACGTCGCCGATGTAGGTGGCTATCTCCCAGATCTTCAATTCATCCCCGTACTCGTTGCCGTTGGGCAGCACCTGCGGGTCCATCAACACGTAGTCGGCCTTCCGGATCAGTTCCGGCGATAACCTTTTGCTCCAGCCCAACACCATCGGTTGTAATCCCACGTACACGGGATAGGGGAACGTCTCGTCGAAAAACTTTTTCACCGCCTCGTCGTCCCACATTTTCCAGGGTGCCACGTTATTCACCACGCCAAATTGAATACCGGTTTTTTCCCCCACGGCCACGACATCTTCAATGGTAAACTCGTCGGTCGTGTGCACGTGCAGGTCCATTAGTCGGTAGGGGAGGTCATGTTGCCCCCGTGCGCTGCCCCGGTTTGCGTGGCTAAACAGTGGGTTGGCCAGTAGTGGGGAGGCGGCGATGGCTCCGCCGGCTATCCCTGCGCTTTTCAAGAAGTTTCTTCGGTTCATATCGAATGCTGTTATATGGGTAAGTTCATGGATTCCTACCGCGAACCTACGCGAAAAAAATCAATTATCGATAGGCTTCTTCATTTTTCACGTTTCTAAACGGGAGTGAAAATGGAGCGAAAACAAGCATTGGGAATTCACGCTATTTTTCGTGCCTATCGCGGGTATTCCGAAGAAAAACCCGTACATTCGCGGGAAATTTGGAGAAAATTTTACACGGGAAATTTACAAGTAGGATTTGGCGTGTAGTTTACAAAGAAATTTGCATTTGAAATATCGATAAGCTTATGTTAGTAAAACCGTTTCAAGGTGTTCGCCCGCCCAGGGAGTTCGTGGAGGAGGTTGCCTCGCGCCCTTACGATGTGTTGAGTTCCGAGGAGGCCCGTGAAGAGGCCCGGGGAAATGAAAAGTCGCTCTACCATATTATTAAGCCGGAGATCGACTTCCCACCGGGAAAGGATGAGCATGACCCGGACGTGTACGATAAGGCGCGAGAGAACTTCCGGATGTTTCAAGAGAACGGCTGGTTGGTTCAAGATGAACGGGAGATCTATTACCTCTACGCGCAGACCCGGAACGGCAAGACGCAGTATGGCTGGGTGGTAGGTGTACACGTGGAGGAGTACATGAGCGGCAAGGTCAAGAAGCACGAGCTCACCCGCCACGATAAGGAGGAGGACAGGATGAAGCACGTGCGGGTGACCAACGCGAACGTGGAGCCGGTCTTCTTCGCGTACCGCTACAACGAGGCGCTGGATGAGATTGCCCGCGAGGTGACCGCCCGGGAGCCTGAATACGACTTCGTCTCCGCCGATGGGGTGGGGCACCACCTGTGGTTGGTGTCGCACGACGAGGAGATCCAGCGGGTCACCCGCGCTTTCGCGGCGATCCCCGAGCTCTACATCGCCGATGGGCACCACCGCACCGCCGCGGCCGCCTTGGTGGGAGCGGAGAAGGCCAGAAACAACCCCCACCATGTCGGGAACGAGGAGTATAACTACTTCATGGCGGTCTGCTTCCCCGATAACCAGTTGACCATCATCGACTACAACCGGGTGCTAAAGGATTTGAACGGGATGACCCCCGATGAGTTCATTCAAAAACTGGAACGCGATTTCGTGGTGAAACCCACGGGATCGGAGCTCCAAAGGCCCACCGGGCGGCACAATTTTTCCATCTACCTCGATGGCCGCGCCTTTAGCCTCACCCTGAAACCGGGCCTGTACGAAGATGACAACCCTATTAATAGACTCGACGTCACGATCGCGTCGAACCTCATCCTCGATGAACTGTTGGATATCAAGGACCTGAGAAGCGACCGACGGGTCGACTTCGTGGGGGGTATCCGCGGCTTGGGCGCGCTTGAGGAGCGGGTGGATAGCGGGGAGATGGCCCTGGCCCTGGCCTTGTACCCCGTATCGATGGAGCAACTGATAGAGATCGCGGATACCGGGAACATCATGCCGCCAAAAACCACCTGGTTCGAGCCGAAGTTGCGCTCGGGCCTCGTGATCCACAAGTTGGTATAAAAAAGGGAAAGCCATCGACAATTCAAGTATCCCACGAAAAAGGGTACTGTTACCGTAAGCGGGAAACCGAATGAAGTCTTAGACCAATTTATTTTAAACAGCATTTGGAAACAGGCAGGGTGGCGCTAAGCTTCCTGCAAGAAAAACAGCAAAATGTATAGTTTGCTTAATGTTCAATTGCGGTGTCATGATTTTTTTGTAAAAAGTGGATAAATTATCCGTTTTCCTGATAATATTATTTGCATATCAAATAACCTTCCCCTATCTTTGCCATGTATACAATTATGATATGCAATGAGGATTATATCGCACCGCACGATAAGAGAGTACTCCAAGCGAAATCCTAAGGCTGAGAGCGCGCTGGAAGCGTGGTATAAAACCACGAGCAAGGCAAATTGGACATGTTTCGCGGACATGAAAAAAGACTTTAACAGTGTGGACAGCGTGGGTAATCAGCGTTACGTGTTCAACATCAAGGGAAACGACTATCGTTTGGTGGTAATCGTTCGCTTTGTTTTGGGAACTGTCTTTATTCGTTTTATCGGCACGCATCAGGAATACGACAAAATAAAAGACATACAAAATATTTAACGTCATGGCAAAAATAAAAACAGAGGCAGAATATGAAGCTTTAATGCAGCGCATCGAAGAGCTTTTGCTCGTCACGGATGACAGTACGCCTGTGACAGATAAGAATATGATTGAACTGGACATGCTCGTGGATTTGGTTGAAGAGTATGAGTTGGAACATTATCCCATAGGTACTCCCAGCCTTGTGGAAGCCATGAAGTTGCGCATGTACGAAATGAATCTCACGCAAGAGAGGCTCGCGCAAATGCTTGGGCTTAGCCAATCGCGCGTGAGCGATTACCTCACGGGCAAAACGGAACCCACGCTAAAAGTAGCCCGCGCCATAAGCAAAGAGCTCAATATCGATTCATCTATTGTATTGGGGGTATAAAAAAATGTCTATTTCCGTTGAAATAGACATTTTTTAAAACAGGTTACTGCTATACAGAAACTTTGTCGTTGTCGGGATGAGAAGATTCGAACTTCCGACCCCTCGCCCCCCAGACGAGTACTCTAAACCGGACTGAGCTACATCCCGAAAACGTGCCTGCAAAAGTATCACATAAATTTCAAATATGCAAATTTCTTCTCCTTTATCTTTAATGTATATTATGAAATAATATGGCGATAGATAAGGAATAAAGTTGTTAATTTGCGGACTAATATTTGATATTGAGGGGTTGACTACATGACATGTTGCCCGGATGTTGAAGTGACTTCGCGCGTGATTCAAGAGATTTGGCGCAAGTATCACACGATTGAGCGCATGGTTCAACATGCGGTGTAGCACGGGTCCCAGGCGTTTTAGTGTGAGAACAAATGGATTGAGCGCGAACCCCATAGAAAAAACGAGAACGAATGGTTTTTACTGCAAGACAAATTGCCGACTTCTTACAGGGAGAGATCGTTGGCAACCCCGATGTTATCGTGTCTGATTTTTCGAAAATTGAAGAGGGTAAGGCAGGCACGCTCACCTTTCTCGCTAATCCCAAATATACTTCCTATATCTATACTACCCAGGCCGATATCGTGCTGGTAAACAGCGATTTCGTCCCCGATAAGCCTATCAAGGCCACCCTCGTGAAAGTGAGCAACGCGTATCAAGCGCTGGCGTCGCTGTTAGAGATGGTGAACGTTACCAAGCCGCGCAAGGCGGGGCGTGAAGAGATGAGTTTCGTCGCGCCATCGGCTCAACTGGGCGAAGGGGTACACGTGGGTGCCTTCGCGTACGTGGGCGAGAACGCTACCATCGGCGAAGGGTCGGTCATCCACCCGCAGGTCTACATCGGTGAAAACGTGAAGGTCGGCAAGGATTGTATCCTCTACCCGGGCGTGAAGGTGTACCGCGACTGCGTGATCGGTGATCGTTGTATTATCCATTCCGGGGCGGTCATCGGTGCCGATGGGTTCGGATACAGCCAAGAGAGCGGCAGGTACCACAAGATCCCGCAAGTGGGCAACGTGCTCATCGAGGAGGATGTGGAGATCGGTGCCAACACCACCATCGACAGGGCCGTGATGGGCTCCACCGTGATTCGCCGAGGCGTGAAACTCGACAACCTGATACAGGTGGCCCACAACTGCGAGATTGGCGAGCACACCGCCATGGCGGCGCAGGTGGGCATTGCAGGCTCTACCAAGATCGAGGAGCATTGCGTCTTGGCAGGGCAGGTGGGTATCGGGGGTCATATCACCATCGGGAAAAACTCGCGGATAGGGGCGCAATCGGGCATCATCAGCAACACCAAAGAGGGTTCGGAGGTGATGGGTTCACCCGCCATCCCTCTGAAAAGCTACTTCAGGTCGAGCGTGATAACCCCCAAGCTGCCCGATATGTACAAGCAGCTGGCCGCGCTGGAGCGGGAGGTCGCCAAGCTCAAGGAAAAACTGGCCGAAGAGGGGTAAAACCACCTTTTTCCTCATTCTTTCAAAAATCAAATCGATATTCTGGCTGGATTTCGCACTTTTGGTGTATATTTGCACAAAAATAGCCAAAATGTGTAATTTAATTTTGACACAGTGAAACAGAGAACAATACAAGAGTGCTTCACGTTGCGGGGAATCGGTCTCCATACCGGGTTCGATATCGAGGTGACCTTTAATCCCGCCCCCGTTGACCACGGGGTAAAGATCAAGCGGATTGACTTGGAAGACAAACCCGTTATCGACGCGTTGGCCGAAAACGTGGTGAACACGCAGCGCGGCACCGTGGTGGGTAAGAATAACGTGACGGTGAGCACCATCGAGCACGCCCTGTCGGCGCTCTACGCCTTGGGGATCGACAACTGCCTGATCGAGGTCAACTCGGCAGAGTTCCCCATCCTCGACGGCAGCGCGATCGAGTACGTGAAAGCCGTCCGTAAGGTGGGGATCAAGGAGCAGGCGAAGGACAAGGATTTCTACGTGGTGCGCAAAAAGATGGAGGTCACCGATCCCGAGACCGGGTCGAAGTTAACGCTGCTGCCCGACACCGACTTCTGCATCAACTCCTTTATCGAGTTCGATTCCCGCATCATCCCCAACCAGTCGGCTACCATGGACTCGGTGACCGACTACGAGACGGAGATTGCCCCCGCGCGCACCTTCGTCTTCGTCCGCGAAATTCAACAGCTCAGGAAGGCGGGTTTAATCAAGGGGGGGAACCTGGACAACGCGATCGTGATCTACGAGAGGCAGCTACCGCAAGAGGAGCTGGACGAGATAGCCGACGCGGTGAACGTGCCGCGGCACGATGCCAACGAGTTGGGATACCTCAACAACCGCGAGTTGGAGTTCCCCAACGAGCCGGCTCGCCACAAGCTACTCGACATCATCGGCGATATGGCCCTGGTGGGGAAGCCCATCAAGGGACGCGTGATCGCCGTTCGCCCCGGCCACAAGATCAACAACCAACTGGCGAGGCTCATTCGCCGCGACATCAAGCTCAACGAGGTACAGCCCCCCATCTACGACGTCTATACCGAGCCGGTGATGGATAACATCCGCATCCGCGAGTTGCTCCCGCACCGCTACCCGTTCCTCATGGTCGACAAGGTCATCCAGATGACCGATACCTACATCGTGGGCGTGAAGAACACCACCACCAACGAGCCCTTCTTCGTGGGCCACTTCCCGCAGGAGCCGGTGATGCCGGGCGTGCTGCAAGTGGAAGCGATGGCGCAGGTGGGTGGCCTCTTTGTCCTCTCGAGGCTGGATGAGCCGGAGCGCTACTCCACCTATTTTCTGAAGATTGATAACGTGAAGTTCCGGCACAAGGTGGTTCCCGGTGATACCCTCGTCTTCCGGGTGGAGCTCACCAGTGAAATTCGCCGGGGCATCGCGACCATGCGGGGACTGGCATTCATCGGTGACAAGGTGGTGTCGGAGGCCGATTTCACGGCGCAAATCATTAAGAACAAGTAAGTGAACGTTCGCGTGGCGCGTGGTGCCCGTTTGTGAATGGAACTCCCCGCGGCCGCGCGAATGTGGAAAAGATAACATGAATCGAAAGCTATGACGACTGTTTCATCTTTAGCGTTCGTGCACCCCGAGGCCATCCTGGGCGATAACGTGGTGGTGGAACCTTTTGCCTACGTGGACCGCGGTACCGTGATTGGTGAAGGTACCCGCGTGATGGCGCAAGCCACCATCCTGCCGGGCGCCCGCGTCGGGAAGAACTGCGTGATATTCCCTCATGCCATCGTTTCGGCTATCCCCCAAGACCTCAAGTTTCAGGGAGAGGATACCACCGCCATCATCGGCGACAATACCACCATACGAGAGTGCGCCACGGTGAATCGGGGCACCGCCTCGAAAGGGTTCACCAAGGTGGGCAATAACTGCCTCATCATGGCCTATAGCCACGTGGCCCACGACTGTATCCTGAAAGATCACGTGATCCTGGGCAACACGACGCAGTTGGCGGGTGAAGTGGAGATCGACGACTACGCCATCTTGAGCGGGGGCACCCTGGTGCACCAGTTCTCCCGGATCGGCGCGCACGTGATGATCCAGGGGGGCTCGAAAATCCCGAAGGATATACCCCCCTACGTGATGGTGGGACGAGATCCCATCGTTTACGTGGGGCTCAACATCGTGGGGCTACGTAGGCGGGGCTTTACCAGCGAGCGGATAAACGCCATCCAGGAGGTCTACCGCTTGCTCTACATGTCGGGCCTCAACGTCACCCAGGCGACGGAGCGTATCGAGAAAGAGCTCCCGGCATCGGAAGAGCGCGACTACGTCTTGTCGTTTATCCGTTCCTCCGGGCGAGGCATCGTCAGGGGGAGCATGGAGGGGTGATCGCGGGTCCGGGAGTGGATCTTGAGCGGTACAACCATGGTGTACCCATGTGGAGGCAACCACGGATGGTGTGACGATGAAGAAATCCCTTTTTTTCCCGGCCGAGTGGCACCCGCAGAGCGGGGTTCAAGTGACTTGGCCTCATCGAGATACCGACTGGAAAGAGAACCTGGGGGAGGTGACCGGCTGTTACGTCGCCTTCTCGAAGGAGATCCTTCAGCGGGAGAAGCTGCTGGTGGCGTGTCGGGACACAGGTGAAGTATCGGCTCACTTCACCGCGGGAGAACGTGTGAACCTGCTTCTGCACGAGCTCCCGAGTAACGATACCTGGACGCGCGACCATGGTGGCGTGGGGCTGTTCAATGAAGGGCGACCCCTGCTGGTCGACTTCGGCTTTAACGGCTGGGGACTGAAGTTCGCCGCGAACCACGACAACCAAATTACCCGGTATCTCTACGAGCGTTCGGCCTACCGACAGGATGTGAGCTACCGGAACCGATTGGACTTTATCCTGGAGGGGGGCTCCATCGAGACGGACGGGGCGGGAACGCTCCTGACCACCTCCCGCTGCCTGCTCTCGCCCAACAGGAACGGGGCGCTCAACCGTGAACAGGTAGAGGAGCAGTTGAAGCTGACGCTCGGGGTTGAGCGGGTGCTGTGGTTGGATCACGGCTTCCTGGAAGGGGACGACACCGATAGCCATGTCGATACCCTGGCCCGTTTTTGCGACGAGGAGACCATCGCTTACGTGGCGTGCGACGACGAGGAGGATATTCACCACGGTGAACTCAGGGAGATGGAGCGGGAGTTGAAGGCTTTCGTGACCTCCAGCGGGGAGCCCTACCGGCTGCTGCCGCTGCCCATGGCGGATGCCCTGTATCATGAGGGGCGCCGCTTGCCCGCCACGTACGCCAACTTCCTGATCATCAACGGGGCGGTATTGATGCCGTTCTACGGCTCCCCGAAGGATGGTGTCGCCAAAAGGCAGTTACAACTCGCCTTTCCCGAAAGGGAGGTGATCGGCATCGATTGCCGGCCGCTTATCAAGCAGTCGGGTTCGTTGCACTGCGTGACGATGCAGCTCCCCGCGGGGTTCTTGTAATTGTTTATTCGGATCAATATTTTTTTGCTTTCAAAGCAAAATGAAAATAACAACACGCGAAAACGAATAACTATGAAGATAGGAATCATACAACAAGCCAACGGCGCGGATGTCGCGGCGAACGTGGCCCGCCTGGAGGAGAAAATCGGGGCGCTCGCCAAGGGCGGGGCCCAGTTGATCGTGCTGCAGGAGCTGCACAACAACCTCTACTTCTGCCAAACCGAAGAGGTGGACCTATTCGATCTGGCGGAGGCGATACCGGGCCCCTCCACCGACACCTTTGGTGCCTTGGCGAAAAAGTGGGGGGTGGTCATCGTGTTGTCGCTATTCGAGCGGCGGGCCCCCGGCCTATACCATAACAGCGCCGTGGTGATCGAAAGGGACGGAACCATTGCCGGCATCTACCGGAAGATGCATATACCGGACGACCCGGGCTATTACGAGAAGTTCTACTTCACGCCGGGTGATCTCGGCTTCAAGCCCATCGACACGTCGGTGGGGCGACTGGGTCTCCTGGTCTGCTGGGACCAGTGGTATCCCGAGGCGGCACGGCTGATGGCGCTCGCCGGGGCGGAACTGCTGATCTACCCCACGGCCATCGGGTGGGAGTCCGGTGATAGCGACGATGAGAAACAGCGGCAGCGAGACGCGTGGATTACCGTCCAGCGGGGGCATGCCATCGCCAATGGGTTGCCCCTGGTCGCGGTGAATCGCGCCGGGCACGAGCCCGACCCGTCGGGACAAACCAACGGTATCCGGTTCTGGGGGAACAGCTTCGTCTGCGGGCCGCAAGGCGAGTTCCTGTACCAAGCCCCGGAAGGGGAAGATGCGCGGGTGGTGGAGGTCGACCTGGCCCGTACCGAGCAGGTGCGTCGCTGGTGGTCCTTCTTTCGCGATCGCCGCATCGATGCCTACGGCGATCTCACCAGGCGCTGGATCGATTGAAAACACACAATAGCAGCATTTTTCAAAAATATGAGCCCTATTTCCCGGGAAATCGGGGTGACGAACGCTTGAAAATCGCACGCGAAGGGGCATTTCACGATTAAATCGACCTCGAAACGCGTTTTTTTCTTGATTTATTTCCCATTCTTCGTTCTTTTTATTATTTTTGTTCTTTGAAACTGCCGGAAACGGGCGAATCTTATACCTTATTATATATATGGTATCGTTCAATCCGAGCCGTGCGGGGTCAATTGGGGCCAGAAATCGCCGTTTTTCGCCCCCAATCGTGAAAAATTAATTTTTTTTTCGCAAAATGTTTGACAGTATGAAAAAAGCAATTATCTTTGGGGCGAGTTTCAGTGCGAATAGCTCGTAGGCTACCGCTTGGCTTTGCTTGGTGTGAGCAAAAAAAGTTTAAAAGTTTTTGCAAGTTAAACTACTTTTTAATAGCTTCGCGTTTACAGATGATTTTTTTGCGCTCAAGAGACTCAGCTTCCCCAAGCGGGAAACGGTCTCACGAGAAACAAAGAACAGGCAATAGCATGAGAAAGATAAGGTAGGCATAGTAACAATGAAGGTGAAAAGGCCCGCGATAAAAACAACACGGTATTGAACGTAACACGGTAAAACTTTAACGATAAAAAGTGATTTATTAACAACTTTCTAATTATTAAATTTTTCGTATATGAAAAAAAATCCTTTAAATTTATTGGTCATTGCAGTACTTGCTATGTTCGTGGCATTTACTGCTTGTCAAGACTATGACGATGACATTGGTAGGCTGGACAAGGAAATCGCTGCAGCTAAGACCGAGGCGCAAGCCAAGATCGATGCGGCTAAAACTGAATTGAACAACGCCATCAATGCTGCTAAGGCGGAGGTGCAAAATGCAATTAATAGCGCCATCACCGAGGTAAACGGCAAGATCACTAAGCTTCAGGCCGACTTGGCCAAGGCCGCTACCAAAGAAGAGTTGGACGCGGTAAAAGCTGACCTTGCCAACAACTACCTGAAGAAAACGGTTTTCCAGGAATTCCAACAGAGTGCCACGCAGGCAATGGAACTCCTTACGGCAAGAGTAGTCACCTTGGAGACGAATTCCGCGACCAAGGCCGAGCTCGAGGCAGCCAAGACTGCCCTGGAAGCACTGATCGCAGATCTGCAAGCCGATTTGGATGACCTGAGGGAGGCAGCAGCCACCAAGGTTGAACTGCAAGAAGCAGTAGCAAATTTGGAAGCGCTGATCGCGAAAACCAAGGCCGATCTTTTAGAGGTCACTGACGCTCTTGATGAAAGGGTAGGCTCGCTTGAAGACAGAGCAGATGCCGTTGAAGATAGAGTAGACTCGCTGGAGGTGAAATCTGCCACGAAGGTGGAACTGGCCCTCGTGAAAGCTGAACTCGAAGCCACGATCGCCGTAGTTGACTCCACGCTGACCGACCTGATCGGTAAGCACAACGACCTGAAGGGCGCGTTTGATCTTCTGAAAGAAGCGTTCGAGGATCTGGAAGATAGCTACAACACCTTTATCGGTGATTACGAAGGTACCGTTGCTGACATTCTCGAGCAGATTACCACCGAGGTGACCGCGTTGGAGAATAAGCTTACCCCCCGCATCATGACCCTCGAGGCCCTGTTGCAGGTAACGGAAGAAGGTGAATCAGAGACGTTGAATGATATCTACGCGAAGATTCAAGAGAACACCGACTCTATCGATGCCCTGCGTCTCGACATGTTGGCCAAGTACTACGAGCTGAAAGCTGAAGACATGAGGTTAGACAGCTTGATTCAAGTTAACGCTGCTAACATCGCTATCAACGCTGGAAACATCGAGACTAACAGGCTGGCCATCAAGGCTATTCAAGATTACATCAACAACAACTTGGAACCCAGGTTGGCAGTTATCGAGGGTGATATCGACGCGTTGGAGGTCAGGATGGACGCTGCAGAGACGGCTATCGGCCTCAACATCGTGAACATCAACATCCTCTCGCAGCAAGTGAAGGGCCTCACCTTCATCCCCACCCGTGGGCTGCCCGGTGAAAAGACCATCAAGCTGTACTGGAACGCCGGTGACTACACCGCCGACCACGTGTTGATGTACCGCGTATCGCCCGCGAGCGCGAAGGTTGGTAAGGATTTCGTGGTTGAGTCGCTCAACTACCAGATTACCACCCGTGCCACGTTGTCTGACAACGCCAATATCGTTGACGTTTACCTGAACGGCGATGCCTACATGCATACCAGCTTCCCGGACGTACTCTGCGTACCTGTTCACATCGTGGGCGAGGGTTGCGAGGTGTTCGAACCGGGGGCCCAGGAAGCTTTATCGCTGGTACTCACCGTTAAGAACATCGGCCTGAAAGCTGATGCCGAGGAAGATGATGACTTTAACGTCTATGTGCGCTCCACCGAAATGGTAAATACCGAGTTCATCCACACCCCGATCGTGTTGGCCGAGCTGGGCGAAGGAACGCTCAACGAGCGCCTGCTCGAGGTAACACAACCGGCAGCCGAGTTCTTCGCGAACCATCCCGAGGAATTCCCCGTGGGAACGAGGAACTGGAACGTTATGCTCTACAAGTTGGGTATCATTGACCTGTACGATTACGTGCTGTCATACTATAACGTTGAAGGTGACTACCGCTTCTACAACAACTTGGGCTCGTTTGGTAGGCCCTACACCGATAAGCCGGTATACGATGCACCTATCTACACGTTCGAAATCGTCTCCGAGTGGGAAGGCGCCGCGCCTCACTTCATCGACCCGCAAGATCGCTACACCGAAATTGTTGACGGTAGCTTCCTGAGAGTGAAAGAAGGCAAGGTGAACTCTGCCGACGACAAGAAGGTAATCATCAAGGTTACCCAGGTGAACGCTGCAGATCCGGATTGTCAACCCGTTGGCTACCTGGTGGTGAAGATCACCAATGACCCGGGTCAGGCATGGGCAGACGTTCGTCACACCTACGATTTCACCAACATTGCATACTACCATACCGATGCAGCCGGAATCATCAACGATCCTGCAAACTACATATTCGGTAAGAACCCGGGTGACGTTGACGTGGTACTCGACAAGTTCCCGTTGGCATCCATCAAGAAAGAAGAGTTCTGGAACTCCACCTACGTGACCGCATGGCCGGCAGTTCTCGACTACATCGAAGCCGAAACCAGTTTCGAACCGTTCGATTACAACCATATTGGTATCACGAAGAACCTGGCGATGGAGCAAATCGAAATCGATCCTGATTACGCTACCAACAGCTTCCTTGTCAAGGTTAGCCCGCAAGCACCTGCCGGTAAGTACGTGGTAACCTACAAGGTACGCTACACCAAGGGTACACCTGCCGTACAAGCTGGACCGGATCTCTACCTCACCTTCAAGTTCAACGTTGGTGTACGCAAGATGACCGTTCAGAAAGACGGTCCGGTATGGACTGGCCCGAACACGCTCAAGGTACAGTTCGCTCGTATCAACAACACCCTCGGGTACACGTTCTTGAGCGAGACCGGCTACAGGGGCAACCTGACCCAGGCGTTCATCCACGATGCCGGAACCAAGGTGATCACCGTGGCCACCGATAACGCGAAGGATCATGGCGATGCTGCTATCAACCCGGCTTGGAATAAGCCTGTACCGGTATACGCGCCCATGTTCGAGTTTATCCCGCAACAGGCACTTCTCGACGCTGGCTTCAGCTACGAGGAAGGTGTTGGCGGTTACCTGACCCAGTTGATGCTTGCCGGCGAACGCGCGGCCAACATCTACAAGGATCCGGCCGACAACATGGTACGTATCTACATCGAGTACAACGCTGCAGGTGATGCCCTCTACAACTGGATCAACGGTATCAACCCGGGCAAGCTGTTCAACACGTTCAACGAGGTATGGGCACCCGAGAACCTGATCAAGGTTCGCATGGTAACTGACGTGAACGCCAGCACAATCGAGCTGAACAAGTTCTACTTGACCGAATTCGACGTGCTGTTCGAACGCGCGCTCCACACCAAGTTTACCACTCTTGCACTGGATGACAAGCAAGATATTCAAAAGGCTGACTTCAACTTCCTGACCAATACGCAGACCATTAAACGCGGTCTATTCGATGGTGATGCTAAGTTGGTATCCAGCAGTGAGGCCACATACGACGGTACCACCGCTGGTGACCTTGGCAAGTGGTACGGCGTTCAAACTTTGGCTACGATGCCGGTTGACCCAGACCGCGCCGGACACGTTGACTACGACTACGTGGAGTACTCGGCCGATGGCGTGAATTGGGAACCGATTCGTCAAGACCTCAGGGCTGATACTCACCCGAGCCGCTACTTCGACCTTATCCCCTACGGCACTGGCTTGAACTTCAAATGGCAAGCTGTATTCCAGGGCGATGAGAAGGTATCTACCGCTCCGATCTACTTCCGCGTTCCCATCGTGAACGAGAACGGTCTGAGCAGAACAGCGGTAGCCTTCCGCTTCGGTAAGGCCAACGTGATGGGGTACGCGATCTTCAAGATCAATCCCCGTGGATAATCACAGTAATTGACGCGATACACCTCCCCGGTAAATGTCGGGGGGGTGTGCGTGTCTTTAACCTGGAGAATCAAAAACCTAAAATAAAACAACAAGTGTGAAAAAGAATCTATTGAGAACACTATTACTCTTCGTCGTGACCGCGGCGGTAACGCTTACCGGTTGCGTGAAGGATGACTACAGCGTAGAGTTGGAAAATGACCTACAGGCAGTACAGAAAGAGGTGATGACCTTGCAGGAGCTCTTCCAGTTGCAGCTTAACGAGCTGGACAAAAAGATCGACCTGGTTATGTCTACATGGGAAGATACGAAAACGAGGTACACCGCCCTAAACGTTCCCGTTTCTTATGCTTTCCTTGCCGGGGGCTATGTGCTTGACAACGCTAATGACTTGCAGAATGCGCTAAACGGCTTGGCCGGTGCGATAACGACCTTGGAAGAGTTAACAGGTCACGCGTCTCACGGTAACTTGGCTCTTGATAATAGGTTAACTACTCTGAAGACTAATTTTGATCAACTGAAAGATGCTTTTGACGCCACTAAAGCAGAATTTATTCAGCTTAAAAATGCGCTCTTAATTGCTACCGATGCTGCCAATGTTGCTCAATTGCAACAGAATTTGGAAGAAGCGTACGATCGGATTATGCTTATCCAAGATCAATGGCTTTACGATTTCTTGGCCGCCTGGAAGGCTACCAATGGAAACCTGAACGAGATCGACTGGGCATTAATTATCAAGGAACAGTGGAAGACCAACAACACCGCGATCGATGACAATGGCAAAAGGGTTATGGCCGAGCTGATTAAACTGCAGGTTACCATTGACGGTTTCGACAAAACGCTCTACAACCTCTTCGCGGATATGTACGGTGATAACAGCGCTGATCCCAATAGCGGTGGTGTAAAAGCAAAAGCATACTGGCTCTACAAGAATTTCAACCAGAACTTCATCGACGCGATGATAAGCGACCTTGGACTTGAGTTTGATGACGTTGACCCGATAAACGAAAACTACGAGTTCAAGAAGGTGGTAGACATCTTCAACGAGTTGGTGGTTATCGCTAAAGGTTCGGGTGACGGCTACACCTCGCTACTGGTGGAAGCCCTGCTGGCTGACTTTGGTGAAGTGTTGGGTGGAGAAGGTACCGCCTACTTCGAGAAATTCGACCAGTTCAAACAAGATCTTCTCGTTTTTGTTGAGCAATACAAGCCCAACGGCGAAGATCAGGAGTTCGGTGATGCTTGGGATTTCTACGTGAATTTTATTCTTGGTGGTGTAGATCCTACCAAGGACGATATCTGGAATAATATCTGTTTTATCTTATATATTGCCAAGGAGACCAACTTCAAAGCCTACCGCATGTGGGAAGGCCTGGAGATGCGCAAAAAATGGGATTACAACCCCATCACGTTGCAGCCTACCCAAGAAGCAGACGCTAATCCCGATGGTAGCTACAACTACCAATCGAAGCTGGTTTTCGATAACTACCTCGATATCCTGCGCCTGAAATCGTACATCGAAATGGTCCAACAGAACATCGAGAACCTCTACGCGGTTGTGGGTGGATGGGTAACCGAGCTCAACCTCTTGCCAGACTACCTGACTCCCGAAGGAGTTCCCTCCGTGCCGTTCCGCTATATCTCCGACGAGAACGGGTCGGTCAGCGGCTACATGCGCCTGCGCTACCTGGTGAGCCCCGCTAACGTGGAGCTTGGCTGGGACTACTTCATAGAAAAGATAGAAGTGGTCTGCACACCCTCTACCCGCGCCGCGGCTGGCGAGATCCGCATTATAGACGCTGATGAATTCTGGGATGTCGATCACAACGAGCTTTGGGTAGGTGTTTACGTTGAGAACATCAAGGCTTTCGAAGGCAAAAACGTGGGCTTCGTGCTTTCCATTACCAACGAGAACTTCGACCAGATGTATTACAATTACGATACCAACGCATGGGAGCCGGTGGAAGATCAAACCGTTCGCACCTTCAAGTCTGAGATCAACTACGCCAAGGTTGAGTACAACGAGGTGGGTATCGCGACCCGTAAGGATCTCACCCAAATCGATCAACCCATCGTGGTTCGCCAGATTGGTGAAAGCGATGCTGACGCCCTCGCGCGCGCCCGTGAAGGTGCCGCTATCGAGTTTATCAGCACCGACGAGTTTAGCTTCAACCTTGGAGAGAAACTGATCCCCTACGTGTACGACCCGAATCGTCCCGAGGCAACCAAGGTTTCCCTGTTCGAGCTGTTCGAAGGAATCGATTCGTTCGGGGGGAAAACGCACAACCAAATCATACCCTACAACGGCTTGGTTAAGGCTGAGTTGTTGCCCGGCGAAGATGGCAAGTACCTCGTTCTGCAGGGGAACACGCTGAAGCGTAAACCCATCACCGGTGGTACCGACACGTCGTTTGGCAAGTTCCAATACATCAAGCTGACCTACGAGTTCGAAGGTTGGGAAGTTCCGCTGGAAAAAGAGGGTAAGGTAACCCGCGTGGCTTATCTCAAGTTGCAAATGACCAACCCGGCAGAGGCGGCTCTCAAGGAGTTCACCTTCAGCAATACTCTCTTTACCAACCAGTTTGAAGATTACGTGCTGAATCAGCAAGAAGGTTTCGCCGAGCAGTTGGGATACACCTGGGGCGAGTTCGCCGCTATCTACGGTGTACCGACGCTCAACGCTAATTCAGGGATATTCAACGCTGCTAGACCCGAGGTAAATATCACTCCGGCAATACCTGTAGGAGCATACCAAGGTGTATACACCTACGCGGCAGTGGGCTATCCCACCGTGAAGATCACCTGGAACGTTACCTTGGTTCTGCCCGATCTGAAGGTACATCAGGTTAAGAACAGCCTGCCAATAGATCCGACGGCACCCACTTGGCAATATCAACCGCTCAAGGTGCTGTTCAACCTGAATCCAGATACAGGCGAGATTGAATTCAACGGTGACTGGGATGACTACAACTTCGTGATCAAGAAACTGCCCGAAGGATTCCGCCTCGAAGCTGGCAGGATCTTGAGGAGCAACGCTGAATTCAGCTCGATTGTCGATAAGGCTGCTGACTACGATGGGAAACAGATAGTACTGGATGGTGGCGCGAAAGCCGACTTCTGGCAAGCTGTACGCCGTCAAGGTGGCTTCGTGGTTGACCTGGTGGCCATTAGAGGTGTACACGAAACGGTGGTTAAATCCAACGTGAGGGTTAACTTCGATGACTACATGACCTACGATGCTATGCCGGCTATGCAGGTAATCGATAACAACATCGCGTCATCGATCATCGACCTGACAGGTGACTTTGGCGGTATCCTGATCGACTGGACAGCAGACGGTATCGGTACCGGGTTACCTAACGCTTGGTATGGAGTGGCTGTTGCACCCAAGTTCGCGAAAACGGCATTCATAAAGAACACCGCCGGCGAATATATTAAGCTGCCGCAACGCTTCATGGATCGCCTGACCTTCAATACCGATTCTAAGTTAACCTGGCAGGGCCAAGTTACGTTGAACGTACCGGGCGAAGTGCTCGACATCTACCTACCGGTAATTGTTCAACACGACTACGGGACCTACAGCGAGTACTACCACTTCCAGGTGAGGAACTTCTAATGATCCTAACCGCTACATGGGGCATTAGCCAACAGGCTTAAACCCGTTAGCGTTAACTTAAAAAAACCCGCCCTGTTCAGGGCGGGTTTTTTGTGTAAGACCTTCCCGTGAGGTCTTGATAGCAATATCACACGCCCAAACAGCCGATAGGAACAACAAGTATCCCGTCTTTGCGCCGGTATGCATACCCTTCTGCTTGTCAACACCATAAGAAACGAGGGTTCTCCTACTTTCTCAGTTTTGACTTTTGATGCCAATTTTATCAGATTATCCGCTGCTTGTTCCAACTGTTTATTGCCCATTTTCACCTCGATAGCTCCCCACCTGCCATCATGAAGCAGTACGATAAGATCTGCTTTCAATCCGGTATCATCACGATAATAGAGGACATTGCCTTCCGAGGCATCAGCATATACACGAATATCACGAGTACACATGGATTCAAACAGAAAGCCAAAGAGCTCCATATCTTTCCAAACTCTTTCAGGATTTATTTTAAGCGTAGCCGTGGCAATAGAAGGGTCAACAAACTGGCGGGCCACCCTCCGCGGCAAAGCGCGAACGCTATGTCGTGAAGGTCAATTTCTGATTTAGCCGCTATATCAAGCTCACCATCAAAAAGGGCGGCAAGCGAAACCTCTCCTGTAGACTCCTCCGATTCTTGCAAGCTCATAGGTCTCATAAGCATTCGGGCAATACGTCCTGTGCCGGTATGCATGGTTGCGCTCCACACCACTTGGCTCCCTCAATAAGTACCGCACCCGAAGAACACAATTTTCTTTGGAGTATCTTGTCTGCTACTCCCCACGTTAAAACAGTTAACCCCGTTGTTGTTGCTTTCAAGAAAAAACAGTATCTTTGAAGTGATAAGTGTCCTTATAAGGACAATGTAATCATTGAGATATTGATGGGGAAAAGCTAAATTGTGTACAAATAACTAAATAGAGAATTATGACTGAACGTATTGTACTGGAAGTAGATAGCGATATTGCCAAAAAATGGCGGGTTTCCTCCAAAGAAAGGAAACAAAAGATATCTCAAAGTATAAATATAAAACTAGCCGAAGAGTTATCTGAAACCCGAGAAGAATTTCTTCGCTATTTAGACGAGTTAGGCAAATCGATGGAAGAGAGGGGATTAACGGAAGAAATTCTCCGTGAAATTCTTCAATAGGATGCGTGAAAAATTTGACAGATATTTCCTTTTCGAGATATAGCTATTTTATCTCCCACAGA
Source organism: Bacteroidota bacterium (assembly GCA_023622765.1). Taxonomy (GTDB): domain Bacteria; phylum Bacteroidota; class Bacteroidia; order Bacteroidales; family Dysgonomonadaceae; genus Proteiniphilum. Next base: position 37,261 of record JAMNYO010000133.1, read on the forward strand.
TTTCATAAACAACTACATGTGATGCCGCCCCGCTTGTTCAAAATCTTGGATAACGTGAAACGGGTGATAAAAGTTAAAATTGTATTCTATAAAATACAAAAATACAGTTATTTTGTATTTTCAAAAATGCATTTTGTATCTTTGTGAAAATACAATAGATATGAAACAACTGTTTTCCGCGCTTTATCGCAAACTGGAGGCTACAGACAATCGTTTTGAACGCTACCTGAAAAGTCAAATAGATTGGAACAATCGTTTAATTGCCATTACTGGCGCACGGGGTACGGGAAAAACAACGATGCTCTTGCAACGTGTAAAAGAGCAGCACGGCAATCATCCCGAAAAGGCACTTTACGTTAGCTTAGACAATATTTTCTTCACCGCTAACAGGCTATATTCACTTGCCGAAGAATTTCTCTCTCTTGGTGGAGAAGAACTGTACCTGGATGAAGTACATAAATATCCCACTTGGTCACGGGAAATAAAAAACATTTACGATGATTTCCCGAAACTGAAAATCGTTTTCACGGGATCTTCCATGTTGGAAATCTATAAGGCTGATGTCGATTTAAGTCGACGAGTGAGACACTACCAACTGTTTGGTTTATCATTCCGTGAATTCCTCATCTTTGAGGGGTTACTTCAAACGAGACATAATGCTTTCACATTAGAAGATATTCTTGAGAATCATCTCTCGATCGTTCATACGCTAAACAAGGAAATCACACCCCTCCCCTCTTTCTATAAATACCTGCAATATGGCTATTACCCGTTCTACCGGGAAGATATTACCGGGTACGGTGAACGGGTTTTACAGACATTCAACACCATCATCGAAAGCGACCTGCCCAACGTGCAGCGTATAGACTTTTACTCGATAAACCGAATCAAGAAACTGTTTTACATTCTTTCGGAAATGGTTCCCTTTACACCTAACATTTCGCAGTTAAGTCAAATGACGGATGTTACACGAACAAGCTTGATGAATTACCTGCAGTTGCTAAAGAAGGCACACTGCGTATTACTTCTGGAAAAGAGAGCTACCGGTACGCGTCAAATGGTTAAACCCGAAAAAATTTACCTGCAAAACACCAATTACTGCTACGCCCTATCGGCAGAGAACCCTAACATCGGAAACCTGCGGGAGACTTTCTTCTTTAACCAATTGCAACAGAAACATAAGGTAACGTACACCGAACAGACCGACTTTTGCATCGACGGGAAATATTACTTCGAGGTAGGTGGCAAACAAAAGTCATCGAAACAGATAAAAGATTTAAAAAACGCTTACCTGGCTTTGGACGGGATAACGAACGGTTTCAAAAACGAAATTCCGCTGTGGCTCTTTGGGTTCCTCTATTAAAGACAAGAATCCTACGGTTATAACTGGTACCGCCACGACTCATGGTTACCACCAGTTTCGGGTAATGATTGGCCATTTCCCTCGGATAAGGTGAAACGGGTGATAAAAGTTAAAATTGTTAATTGATACCTATAGATTCTCCCTTTTTACTACCTTTGATAGCTAACTTGTTCATCCGTATGACTCGTTACATGCTTAATAGATCGTTATCACGTAAATCCTAAAACTCATGAGAAAAAAACATCTGTTGGGGGTGTTCCTCTGCTTGTTTTTCACGCTGAACGCGGCAGCACAGGCATACATCAACCCCTTGAAACGCTTTGCCACACATAACCTGGAGGGAATTAACCAATTCTCCGCTTCAAGCCCTCAAGGAGTTACCTCCGGCAAACTGTACCAGTTTGGACGAAACGTACCTCTCCCCACCTCGGGTAACGTGGAGAAATCGGTAAAACAGAACCACTTACAGACCCCGGTCGTGTGGGGTACCACCTTCATTCAAACGGCTCACGCGGCCGACAACGACTGGTTTTACTTGAATGCATATCCCCTCAGCGAGACATCGGAGTGGCACCTTGCCGTGAACAAAACCGCCGAAGCCATCGAAAACGGGGCGACAAAAGAGGCTTACCTGGGTTCGAACATCAGCTTGGTGGGCGATCCCTGCCCCGAGGGGTACCACCTTCCCCATAACGGCGAGTGGACCTCTATCCTGCCCACCGTTTCGTTAAGTTCGGGCGAAACGAAAGAGAACATCTCCGAAACCGTCTACTACCCTGACGGGGTATATAACACATCTACCGCGGATTACTACATGAAGAGCCCGGGGCTTATCTACGCGGTGAAAATGAAGGGGACCAACTACGCCACTGCCTTCAGGTACGAGAAGATGGACACCTACTGGAGAATAACCGCCCGAGCGGCAGGCGGCGCCACCGTTATGCAAGTATCTAACTGGACCGACCAGTGGAACGCGTCCAACGTGGGGGTCCGCGAGTTCTCACTACACCATGCCCGTGAAAAGTTTACCGCCGATGTGGTTAGCTCGGGAACGCTAACCGGGCGCTACTGGTCAAAGAGAAGAACAACCTCGGACGCGTCGATGGTACACGTGGCATCGTTCGGGGAAACTGTCCCGAATGCACTTCGTACCGCGGCGCGGGGAGAGGCCTTGCCGCTGCGCTGCATTAGAAACGTTGGGGGAACACCCCCCGAGGAGGATGAGATTCTCGTCAGTTCCGTGACGCTCGATAATAGCACGCTGACCCTCGAGGAGGGGCAGTCCGGGACGCTCACCGCGACGGTGCTACCGAACAACGCGACGAACAAATCGCTCACCTGGACAAGCAGCAACCCGACAGTGGCCACGGTGAACCAATCGGGCGTGGTGACCGCGCTGGCGGAAGGCACGACCATCGTTAAAGCCACCGCGAAAGATGGTAGTGGAAAATACGATGAGTGTACCGTGACAGTTGAAGAGTACGTGCCACCGGTGGTTCTCGTCACCTCGGTGACGCTCAACAAGAGCGAGACGACCATCTTGGAGGGCGGGAGCGAGACGCTCACCGCGACGGTGCTGCCCCATAACGCGACCGACAAATCGCTCACCTGGAGCAGCAGCAACGGGGGTGTTGCATCGGTAAACAACCAGGGAACGGTGACCGCTCTGACTCCCGGCACGACTACTATCAGGGCCACCGCGAACGACGGTAGCGGCAAGTACGGGGAGTGCGTCGTGACGGTTAAAGCGCCAATTCTGGTTACCGGGGTGACGCTCGATCAGACAGAGCTGACCATGAAAGAGGGAGATATAGCTTTGCTCACCGCTACGGTGTTGCCGGACAACGCGACCGACAAGTCGCTCACCTGGACAAGCAGCAACCCAACGGTAGCCTCCGTAAACGCCGCGGGCATGATATCCGCGCTTGAAAAGGGAACCACCACCATCCGGGCCACCGCGAATGACGGTAGCGGCCATTACGCGGAGTGCACCCTGACGGTCGAAGAGTATATACCGCCGGTGATCCCGGTTACCTCCGTGACATTAGATAAAACCACGCTGACCCTGGAGGAGGGGCAGTCCACATCGCTCAACGCCACGGTGATGCCCGCGGATGCTTCAGATAAATCGCTCACCTGGAGCAGCAGCAACCCCGCCGTCGCCACGGTGAACCAGGCTGGGGTGGTAACCGCGTTGACGGCAGGCACGACCACCGTTAAGGCTACCGCGAACGATGGCAGTGGCAAGTACGGGGAGTGTACGGTCACGGTTCAGGAAGGGGTGCCACCGCAGGTACCCGTCACTGCCGTGACGTTAAACAAGACCACGCTGACCCTGGTGGAGGGGGCATCCGCTTCGCTTATCGCGACGGTGACACCCGATGACGCGACCGACAAGTCGCTCACCTGGAGCAGCAGTAACCCGGCCGTAGCATCGGTGAACCAGGCAGGGGTGGTGACCGCGCATCAGGCGGGTACGGCCACCGTTAAGGCTGCCGCGAACGACGGCAGTGGAAAATACGCGGAGTGTACCGTGACGGTTGAGGAGTACGTACCGCCGGTAATTCCCGTCACCTCGGTGACGCTCAACAAGACCACGCTGACCCTTCTGGAGGGTGCTTCCGCTTCGCTTATCGCGACGGTACTGCCGGCGAACGCGACCGACAAGTCGCTCACCTGGATCAGTAGCAACCCGGCCGTGGCCTCGGTGAACGAGGCAGGGGTGGTGACCGCGCATCAAGCGGGGGAGACCACCGTTACAGCTACCGCGAATGACGGTAGCGGCAAATACGCGTCGTGCACCGTGACGGTCAAGGAGGAGGTGATCCCGGTTACCTCGGTGACGCTCGATAAAACCACGTTGACCCTCGAGGAGGGGCAATTCATGTCGCTCACCGCGACGGTGGCGCCCGACAACGCGACCGATAAGTCGCTCACCTGGAGCAGCAGCGACCCGACCGTGGCGTCGGTGAACGAGGAGGGGGTGGTGACCGCGCATCAGGCGGGTACGGCCACCGTGAAGGCCACCGCGAATGACGGTAGCGGCAAGTACGGGGAGTGCGTCGTGACGGTTACCCCGAAACCGATTCCCGTCACCTCGGTGACGCTGAATAAGGGTACGATGACCCTTATGGAGGGGGCATCCGAGTCGCTTATCGCGACGGTGGCCCCCGATAACGCTACCGACAAGTCGCTCACCTGGAGCAGCAGCGCCCCGGCCATCGCGTCGGTGAACGACGCGGGCGTGGTAACCGCGCTGAGAACCGGGACGACCACGATTAAGGCCACCGCGAACGACGGTAGCGGCAAGTACGGGGAGTGCGTCGTGACGGTGACCCCGAAGGTGATCCCGGTCACCTCGGTGACATTAGATAAAACCACGCTGACCCTCGAGGAGGGGGCATTCATGTTGCTCAAGGCAACCGTGCAGCCGGCAAACGCGACCGACAAGTCGCTCACCTGGAGCAGCAGCGACCCTGCCGTGGCCACGGTGAACGCGGTGGGGCTGGTGACCGCGGTGAAGGCGGGAACGGTCGCCGTAAGGGCCACCGCGAAGGACGGTAGCGGCCAGTACGGGGAGTGCGTTGTGACGGTGAACAAGAAGGTGATACCGGTTACCTCGGTGAAGCTCGATAAAACAACGCTAACCCTCGTGGAGGGAGAGACCAGTTCACTTAACGCGACGGTGGCACCCAATAACGCGACCGACAAGTCGCTCACCTGGAGTAGCAGCGACCCGGCCGTGGCCTCGGTAGACGATGAGGGGGTGGTGACCGCGTTATCGGCAGGTACGACCACCATTAAAGCCACCGCGAACGACGGCAGCGGGAAATACGCGGCGTGCGTCGTGACGGTGACACCGAAGGTGATACCCGTCACCTCGGTGACGCTCGATAAGGCAACGTTGACCCTGGAGGAGGGGCAGTCCATGTCGCTGAACGCGACGGTGGCACCCGATAACGCGACCGACAAGTCGCTCACCTGGAGCAGCAGCGACCCGGCCGTGGCATCGGTGAACGAGGCAGGTGTGGTGACCGCCCTGAAGGCGGGTACGGCCACGATAAAGGCCACCGCGAACGACGGTAGCGGCAAGTACGGGGAGTGCGTTGTGACGGTGAACCGGAAGGTAATCCCGGTCACCTCGGTGACGCTCGATAAAACCACGCTGACCCTCGAGGAGGGGCAGTCCATGTCGCTGAACGCGACGGTGGCGCCCGATAACGCTTCCGACAAGTCGCTCACCTGGAGCAGCAGCGACCCGGCCGTGGCGTCGGTAAACGAGGCTGGTGTGGTGACCGCCCTGAAGGCGGGTACGGCCACGATTAAGGCCACCGCGAACGACGGTAGCGGCAAGTACGGGGAGTGCGCCGTGACGGTGAACAAGAAGGTAATCCCGGTCACCTCGGTGACGCTCGATAAAACCACGCTGACCCTGGAGGAGGGGCAGTCCGGTACCCTCACCGCGACGGTAGCGCCCGATAACGCGACCGACAAGTCGCTCACCTGGAGCAGCAGCGACCCGGCCGTCGCGTCGGTAAACGAGGCTGGTGTGGTGACTGCCCTGAAGGCAGGTACGGCCACGATAAAGGCCACTGCGAACGACGGTAGCGGCAAGTACGGGGAGTGCGCCGTGACGGTGAACAAGAAGGTGATCCCGGTTACCTCGGTGACGCTCGATAAAACCACGCTGACCCTCGAGGAGGGGCAGTCCGGTACCCTCACCGCGACGGTAGCGCCCGACAACGCGACCGACAAGTCGCTCACCTGGAGCAGCAGCAACCCGGCCGTGGCCTCGGTGAACGAGGCTGGGGTGGTGACCGCGGTGAAAGCGGGTACGGCCACGATTAAGGCTACCGCGAACGACGGTAGCGGCAAATACGGGGAGTGCGCCGTGACGGTGAACAAGAAGGTGATCCCGGTCACCTCGGTGACATTAGATAAAACCACGCTGACCCTCGAGGAGGGACAGACCGGGACGCTCACCGCGACGGTGGCCCCCGACAACGCTACCGACAGGTCGCTCACCTGGAGCAGCAGCAACCCGGCCGTGGCCTCGGTGAACGAGGCTGGGGTGGTGACCGCGGTGAAAGCGGGAACGACCACTGTTAAGGCTGTCGCGAATGACGGCAGCGGCAAGCAGGCCGAGTGCACCGTAACGGTGAACAAGCCGAAGCCGGGCACACCGACCGGGCTGAAGGCCTCCCGGACTTACCAACGCGAGGTTGTCCTGAAATGGACCCGTGCCGAGGGTATGACCTACCGCGTACGCTACGGCAGTACAACCATCGAGGTGGCTAACGCCGACAGCGTGATCGTGGGTAAACTGGAGCCGGGCAAAACCTACACGTTCACACTGGTTAGCGTGAAAGAGGAACGGGAGTCGGAACCGGTAACCATCGTTGTGACCACGGGTAAACTGTCGGAAGGGAACTTCTTGATCCCGCACCTCTACATCGAGCGCGAAATATTGCGAGAAAACGAGGAGATCACGTTGCATATTAAGGACGCGGGAAGCCCCGTCAAAACGATTTCCGTGAACGGCGAGACGAAAGCAATAGGCGATAAGCTGAAAGTGAAAGGGACATTATCCATCGACCTGGAACTGGAAAATGGAGAGAAGTGGACGCTACGTTACGAGGTCACCAAGAATTGAGGTGACCACGTGAATAGAGCGATCGCTTTAAAATCAACATAATCAGGTAAACTAACTAAATCAGATAGAATATGAAGACTCTTTATACGAAACGAGAAATGAAACGAGGAATTAACCCCATACTCATCATCGTCTTGTCGCTTTTGCTGATTCCCTTCGCGAGTTGCGAGGAGGAGAAACCCACCGATCCGATTACCCTCTCCACGAAAAGCGTGGTAGTGAAGGTGGGCGAAACCGCGACCGTTACCCTGGGTGGAGGAACAGGCACCTACGAGGCCGCCAGCAGCAAGGTGGCGGTGGCGACCGTGACTGTCCAGGGGAAAGTGCTCACCATCACCGGTGTGAGCAAAGGTTCGGCGAATATCGCCATCACGTCGGGCGACAAAACGGCGCAACTGGCCGTGACGGTCGAGGAGAAAAAGGAGGAGATACCGTCATATTCCGCCAGCGGCGTTTACGACGGCACCAGCCAGCGACTGGCACCAAAGTTGATAGCCAAATCAGACAACGGCTACTGGCTTTGCCAGAAGATAGGGACGCCTTACGAGCAACGCCTCTTCATCGCGCATCCACCGGCAAGCGGTAAGGTGGGCGACGAGGTGCAGCTGAACGTGATCGATTACGGCGTTTTAAGCGAGATAGAGGATAATAAAGAGGTGAGAACCTCCTTCATCATCGAGGGGGTGACCCCGCTGCAACTGAGATTAAAGAGCTCGAACACAAGGATATACATTAAATAGGTTGCACCACGCGTGTACACGTAAGCGTTTACCCTTGCCCCGATGCTTCTGCCTTGGGGGATAAGTGGCTTATTACTTTTCGGACAGTTGAGCAAGCAGCTTGATTAGCCCATACCAGCCGGTTATCTCTACATCGCCTATCGTTAAAGATTTGTCCCCGGTGTATATAACATGTTTTTCAACTCCCAACCCCCTGACAGGAAAAGATGTAAGGTTTTTCATGTAATCGGTATTGATGGTCGCGCCACCTTTAATTTCAATCAAGTGTAATTTCCCATCTGCTCCCTCCAGTATGCAGTCTATTTCAACCCCGTTGTTGTCGCGCCAGTAATAGGTTTTTTTCCTGTTGTATCCTTTATGCGATTGTAGCTTAACAATTTCGGCGATAACGAGATTTTCAAACAGGAACCCGTACAAGTAATGCGATTGAACCATTTTAGCAGACTGGATGTCGAGTAACGAACAGGCTAACCCGGTATCCCAAAAATATAGTTTCGGCGACTTAATAAGCCGCTTGTTGAAGTTCTTGTAATACGGTTGCAGTCGAAACAGGATGAAACTAGCCTCTAACAACGACAACCAAGATTTTGCCGTGTTGACGGATACCCCCGCGTCGTTGGCTAAAGAGGTAAGATTAAGTATTTGTCCGATACGCCCCGCGCACAAAGCAAGGAACCGGGTGAAAGTGGTTAGGTTTTCAATCGATCTCAACGTTCTTACATCCCTTTCTATGTAGGTTTGAATGTAAGGGGGATAAAACTCTCCCGGCTCGATGTTGAAATCGTAAATTCGAGGGTAAAAGCCGGTGTAAATGGTATCGAAAACCGTTTCTCGCAACCCTATTTCCGACACGTCAAACGGGAAAAGGTGGTTTATACTTGTCCTGCCTGCCAGAGATTGAGATATACGCTCGTTCATCAAAAAACTTTGCGAACCGGATAAAATATACTGACCGGCTATGTTTCGCTCGTCAGACACCACCTGCAAGTAGTTAAACAGCTCCGGCACTCGCTGGGCCTCATCAAAAATAACACCCTTTTCCTGACTCCTCAAAAAACCAACGGGATCATTCATGATCAAATGACGATAGTCTGGCCGCTCCAGGTTAACATACGCGTATTCGGGGAAATAATTTCGAAGCAACGTACTTTTCCCCGATTGGCGGGGTCCGGTAAGCGTGAGTATGGGAAACCTTTTTAATCGCTTTTCAAGGGTAAGCGCGAGCTGTCTGTCAATCATGTTTACAGGTATAGCTTATACATTTATGCAATCAGAATGCAAATATACATAAAATTACAGGATCCGCGATTATTTCCCGCGTTTTTAACCTTATCCCGAATTTAGCCCCTCTTGTTTTAGTGTTTGTTAACCCTGGAATGTTATAATATTCATGGCTAATACGTATATTCGTGCACGGAAATGTTATAACATGGACGAGCAATGAAAACAAGTATCATTCAAATAGGGAACAGTAGGGGGGTCATCATCCCGAGTAGGATATTGCGGAAATGCAAGTTGTCGTTAAAATCGGCCGTCGAGATCGGGTATGATGACGATGGGGCCATTACCATAAAACCGGTGCCCCGACAAGGGTGGGCAGAGGCCGCCCAACAGATGTCGCAGTCCAAGGACGATACGCTGTTGATGGGCGACCTGTTCAATGATGAAAATGTAGACGGGTGGAGATGGGACGAGAAATAAACCAATACGACATCTTCTGGGTTTCATTAGACCCCGCGATAGGTAGCGAGATTGTCAAAAAAAGACCCGGCGTTGTAGTCAGCCCAAACGAGCTGAACGAGCATCTACGAACGATTATCATCGCCCCGCTTACCTCAACGATAAAAGATTACCCTTTCCGGGTTAACTGTTTCGTTGGTGACAAACAGGGGAGCATCGCCCTTGACCAAATTAGAACAATCGATAAGGCACGGATCAGCACTTACATGGGACACCTGAGGCCGTCAGAAATCGAATCGGTCAAGTCGGTGCTCATGGAGATGTTTGGTTAAACCCTGCTGTTGCGCCATTACCGATATTTTTTTACCTTCGCGATATCTCTTGTTTTAGTGTTTGTTAACCCTGGAATGTTATAATATTCATCGCGGGAAAATATGAGATTTTTTCTCAAAATTGCACGCGACTAAGAAATGATTTGTATCTTTGTTCACCAGTAAATAGATGTATCACTGATTTTAATCAAAAAACGAATAAGTTATGTTGCTTGATTTCACAGTTGAAAACTACCGCTCTTTCTACGAAAGTAAAACGCTCTCGATGCTAGCGCAAAAACGTAGTGAACCTGGTGAACTTGAATACAATGTTGTCACGGAGTTATCTTACGACATACTAAAAACAGTAGCTATATACGGAGCGAATTCAAGTGGCAAGTCCAACATGGCAAGTGCTTTAGGCACAATGAGACAATGCGTGCTGTTTTCGGTTAAGCTCAATAGCGAAGATCCTCTCGCGTACGATCCGTTTTTGTTGTTAGAGGGGAACAAGAAGCCCACCATGTTTGAAGTCACCTTTTTAAAAGATAACTTCTGTTATCGCTACGGTTTCTCTTATTCGGCAAGGATAATTGTAGCCGAGTGGCTATTTCGCGGCACCACGAAACGCTCAAAAGAACAAGCTTTGTTTATCCGCGATGAAGAGGGGATTGCTATCGATGAAGGAAAATTCCCCGAGGGGGTGGGAATAGAATCAAAAGTAAATGACAATCGCCTGTTTGTCTCTTTGTGTGCTCAATTGGGTGGTGAAATATCCAAACAAGTTATTTCGTGGTTTCAGACTGACTTAAACGTGTTGTCGGGTCTTGATAACCGGGCGTACAATAGATTCTCTAAAACACTCTTCCATAACAAGAAGGCGGCGAGCAAGGAGGCATTGAAGTTTTTCAAAGCGCTTCAATTGGGGTTTGAAGATATAGCAACTCGCGAGGAGGAAATTTCAATTCCCGATGATATACCCAAAGAAATACTCCCGTTTTTAACAAGAGAAATTCAAGGCAAAAAAAACATAGAAATCGATTCTATCCACAAGTTGTACAACGATAAAGGGGAAGTTTGTAGCTCTGTAAAGTTTCCCTTTGACGAAAAAGAGTCATCGGGTACAAGAAAACTGTTCGATATATCGGGACCGATTTTTGACACCTTGGAAAGAGGGACAATCCTTGTGATTGATGAGCTGGATGCAAAGATGCACCCATTAATTTCTCAACAAATTATTCGCTTGTTCAATAACCCGCGAACCAACCCGCACCACGCGCAACTGATATTCACCACGCACGACACCCATCTTTTATCGTCTAAAATGCTTCGTCGCGACCAAATCTGGTTCACGGAAAAAAATGACGTTGAGCAAACAGACCTGTATTGCCTGACTGACATCGTGTTCCCCGATGGGACAAAACCTCGTAACGACGCCAACTACGAGAAAAACTACATTGCCGGCAGGTATGGCGCTATCCCTTACATTATTAACGAGTAATATCGCCTTATCATGTCCATCAAGAAAAAGGAAAAGCGATACGCTAAAAGATCTCTGAAACGGCGAGAACGCCCTATCAGATGCAAAATTTTAATTGTATGTGAAGGGACGAAAACCGAACCCAACTATTTTAACGCGTTTAAATTACCCCAAGAACCAGTGGTCTATGATATTGAAACGAAAGGACTCGGGAAAAACCCCATGAGTGTTGTAGGCAAAGCCATTGATCTAAAAAATGAAAACGACTACGATAGAGTCTGGAGTGTATTTGACAAAGATGCTTTTTCTGATCAACTCTTTAATGATGCTATAAACAAAGCCGAGAGTAACAAGGTGGGATGCGCGTGGAGTAACGAAGCTTTCGAGTTGTGGTTCCTATATCATTTCGTGAATAGAACAACAGGAATGAACCGAGAGGAGTACAAAAAAGCCATCTCGGATGCAGTCAATAATTCTCCTAATTTTCAATCAAAAACCAGATACGTTTACGCTAAAAATGACAAGGATAATTATAGGGTCATGACTGAATATGGCTCGATGGACAATGCCATTAAATACGCTGAAGAAATGAGCAAAAAATATACCGATAAACGCTACGCGACTCACAACCCGTGTACGATGGTCTTTAAATTGGTCCGTCAGCTAATAGGACAAGATGAAGAGCTTAACGAAGAGTTGAAGAGAAAGGTGGATAGTTAACTCGCTTTTCAACCTCAAGTTCAATCCCAAGTTCAACATGGAAACGCGAACCCTGCTGTTGCGCCATTACCGATATTTTTTTACCTTCGCGACACCTCTTGTTTATTACGCCGGTAGTTCCACCTTGGGACCTTGGGGTATTAACCCAACCCCGGGAGCATTGGGAACATCGGGAAGGGGCAACCTTTTCTAACCACGTGACTATGGACAGACGAAAATTTATTAGGACGGGTAGCCTGGTGCTCGCAGGGGCGGCCACCGCGCCGACGCTGGCATCGGCCCTGCCCGGGACGGAAGGCGAAGCGGCTACTTTGATAGTGCCGCCCACCGGCTCAAAAGGGGGCGTGGCAGCGGCCATGGAGCATTTCGGGGTGACCGAGGGCGATATCCGCAAGACGATGGCCGCGGCACTGGAGAAGGGGGGCGACTACGCCGACCTCTTCTTTGAGCACACCTTCAGCAACAGCGTGTCGCTACAGGATGGCGCGGTGAACCGAAGCCACTCGAACATTGACTTCGGGATGGGGGTGCGGGTGCTTAAGGGCGACCAGACGGGTTACGCGTATATCGAGAACGTGACGCTCAGCGAGATGGTGAACGCGGCGCGTACGGCGGCGCGGATCGCCGAGGGGGGCACCACGGTTAACCCGGTGGCGCTGACCGAGAAGCGGCTGACAACCAACTACTACCCCGTGACTACCCCGTGGGAAGAGGTGGTGCTGAAGGAGAAAACACCCTACCTGCAGAGGCTGAACGACCGCGTCTTCGGGCTCGACAAGCGGGTGCAGAAGGTGTCGGCAGCGCTCAACGACAGCACGTCGCACGTGCTGTTCTGCAACTCCGAGGGGGTGAGCTACTACGACTACCGCCCCATGGTGACGCTGGTCGCGCTCTGTATCATGGAGGAGAACGGAAGGTTCGAGAACGGTCACGCCGCGCGGGCCTACCGGCAAGGGTTCGAGTTCCTGACGCACGACGTGGTGGAGCTCATCGCCCGGGAGGCGGTAGAGCGGACGGCCATCCTCTTCCGGGCGATCAAGCCCAAGGGGGGAGAGATGCCGGTGGTGATGGGCGCGGGAGGTTCGGGAATACTGCTGCACGAGGCCATCGGCCACGCGTTCGAGGCCGACTTTAACCGGAAGAACGTCTCCATCTTCTCCGACCAGCTGAACAAGAAGATTTGTAACGAGCATATCAACGTGGTGGACGATGGCACCATCCCCTTTAACCGGGGATCGGTGAACATGGACGATGACGGTACACCCGGTCAAAAGACCTACATCGTTAAGGATGGGGTGCTCACCAGCTTCCTGCACGACCGGGTGAGCGCGCGACACTACGGGATCCCCTCCACCGGGAACGGCCGGCGCGAATCGTTCCGACATACACCCATGCCGCGCATGCGGGCTACCTACATGGAGGCGGGAAACGTGAAGGAGGCAGACATCATCGCCTCGGTGAAGAACGGCATCTTCGTGGATAATTTCACCAACGGGCAGGTGCAGATAGGGGCGGGCGACTTCACCTTCTTCGTGAAGTCGGGCTATCTCATCGAGGACGGGAAGCTCACCCAGCCCATCAAGGACGTGAACATCATCGGGAACGGGCCTAAAGCGCTGGCAGATATCACCATGGTGGCTGATAACGACGCGATTGACAACGGGAGCTGGACCTGCGGCAAAGACGGGCAATCCTGCCCGGTGACCTGCGGGATGCCGTCGGCACTGGTGAGCAAGCTCACCGTGGGAGGGGAGAGTTGACGTGGACAAAGAGAGTTGACGTGAACGCGAAGAATTGACGTGAACGGGGAGAGTTAACGCGGACGGGAAGAATTGACTTTGACGGAGAGAATAAAACAAACGAAACGAAACAATGATAGCCAACGAATATAAAGAACTGGCCCGATGGGCGATGGAGCAGGCGCTGAAAAACGGCTGCCAGGCGGCGAAAGTATCGCTCAACCAGGGATCTAACGCGTCGTTCGAGTTGCGCGACGCGAAAATGGACAAGCTGCAACAGTCGACACAAAGCCGGATGAGCCTGTACCTCTACGTGGACGGCCGCTACGGCACCTACTCCACCAACCGGCTGGAGAAGGGGGAGCTGGAGCGGTTTATCGCGAACGGGATCGAGTCCACCCGCTACCTGGCGGAAGACGAGGCAAGGGTGCTGCCGGATGAGGCACGCTACTACAAGGGGGGCAGGCCCGACTTGCAACTGATGGACCCGAAGGTGGGCGCCCTGCACCCCGACGAGAAGGTGGCGATGGCGCGGGCCGTGGCCGAAGAGGCGATGGGGAAGGACCCGCGGATCATCTCGGTGGAATCGTCGTACGGTGATGGTGACAGCTTCAGCTACCTGATCACCAGCAACGGCTTCGAAGGCGAAACGGCCAACTCCTGGTGCTCGCTCTCGGCCGGTGTGGCGGTGAAAGGCGAAGGGGAGGCACGTCCCTCCTCCTACTGGTACGAATCGTCGCTCCACCTCGACAAGCTCATCCGCGAGGGGATCGGGACAAAGGCGCTGGAGCGCACCCTGCGGAAGATAGGGCAACGGAAAACCCGGTCGGGGAAGTACACCATGGTGGTAGACCCGATGAACTCGGCACAACTGGTGCGACCTTTGCTGAGCGCCATCGCGGGCTCTGCGCTGCAGCAGAAGAACTCGTTCCTGCTGGAGAGGCTGGGGCAGAAGGTGGGGAGCGACAAGTTCACGCTCGTGGACGAGCCGCACCTGACGGGTGCGCCGGGCGCACGCTACTTCGACGGTGAAGGGGTGGCCACCGAGCGCCGGGTGGTGTTCGACCAGGGGGTGCTGAGAACCTACTACATCGATACCTACAATGCAAAGAAGATGGACACGGAGCCTACCATCTCGGGACCGTCGGTGCTGCTGATGGAAAACGGGGAGAAGGAGCTCAACGGGCTGGTGGCCGACCTGGACCGGGCCATCCTCGTCACCGGCTTCAACGGCGGGAACTGCAACAGCTCGACCGGCGACTTCTCGTACGGGATCGAGGGGTTCCTCGTGGAAAACGGCGCGCTCACCACGCCGCTCGCCGAGATGAACGTCACCGGCAACATGATCGACCTGTGGAACGGGCTCGCCGAAACGGGGAACGACCCGCGGCCCAACACGTCGCTCCGTATACCCTCCCTCGTGTTTGAAGGGGTCGATTTCAGCGGGCTGTAACGAAAAAACGGAGACTTTACGCGAAAAGGGGTGACAATCGCACCCGCAAGAAAGTATAGAACGCTAAGACTTTGCATTCACGAAAAAGTTATTATCTTTGTTACGTGTTATTAAAGGTAAGAGACAATGACAGAATTAGTTTTAAAAGGCAAAATAAGCCGGAAGAAAATAAAATCGATGGTGGATTTCCTTAACTCTTGGGGAATAGAAGTTGAAATAAAAGACGCCCCCGAAGAAGAACAACGATCGAGCGTTCCTTTCACGGAGTCTTTTGGGATGTGGAAAGGACGCGATATGAACATCAAGGAGATTAGACAAAAGAACCTCGAACGGAGAACGAAGACATATGGCGATGACTCTTTGTGATACGAATATTATCATAGAAATTTACCGCGGCAATCAGGCAATAAAAAATGAGTTGGACAATATAGGGCAAGCCAACATCACTCTTTCTGACATCTCTTGTGCTGAACTGTTTTACGGTGCTAAAAACAAAACGGAGTTACAGAAAATAATAAACGACATACGTTTGTTAAACACCTTGCCAATAAACAGGGAGATTTCAAACAAGGGTGTACGTTTAGTTCAAGATTATTGTCTTTCCCATAAAATAACCATTGAAGATGCTCTAATTGCTGCAACAGCCCTTTATCACGACATTGAACTATTCACGTTGAACTTGAAAGATTTCATGTACATCCCCGAGATAAAATTGTATCATTTTCCGCATCCAACTATTACCGATTGAAAAAATTAAAATAAGCAATTTCCACCCAAACACTGTTTTACGCGAAAAGGGGTGACAATCGTGTTCGTCATCCCTTTTCGCGTTATTTAATCTCCCCGATGCGTCAAGAAAGCAAAACTTTGTGTAACTTTGGGGGATTTTTACCGATATATTAGATAAATTTTTATGACACATCCAATTAGCAAGCGGATCGAGCTGCCAGACGGGCGCGTGATCACGCTGGAAACGGGGAAATTGGCGAAACAAGCGGACGGGGCAGTGACAGTCGTAATGGGCGATACCATGCTGCTGGCAACCGTTTGCGCCGCGATAGAAGCCACCCCGGGTACCGACTTCATGCCGTTACAAGTAGAATACAGGGAAAAATTTGCCTCTGCCGGGAGATTCCCGGGAGGGTTTTTGAAACGCGAGGGGAGACCATCCGACAGCGAAATACTAACCAGCCGCCTCGTGGACCGCGCGCTGAGACCGCTCTTCCCGGACGATTACCATGCTGACGTGTTCGTGAACGTGATCCTCTTCTCCTCCAACGGGGAGGATATGCCCGACGCGCTGGCGGGACTGGCCGCTTCGGCCGCGCTGGCGGTCTCCGACGTGCCGTTCAACGGGCCGGTATCGGAGGTACGCGTGGCACGCGTCAACGGGAAACTGGTACTGAACCCTACCTTCAAGGAGCTGGAAGAGGCCGACATGGATATCATGGTGGGTGCCACCATCGACAACATCATGATGGTGGAGGGCGAGATGAACGAGGTGCAGGAGGCCGACCTGCTGGAAGCGATTCAGTTCGCGCACGAGGCGATCAAGGTACAGTGCCAGGCACAACTGGATCTGGCCGAGATGGTAGGTAAAACGGTGAAGCGGGAGTATTGCCACGAGGAGAACGACGAGGAGCTGAAGAAACGGGTGTGGAAGGAGTGCTACCAACGGGCATACGACGTGGTCACGGCATGCAACACCAACAAGAAGGAGCGCGGAGAGGCATTCGAAGCGATTAAGACCGACTTCCTGGAGACGATTCCCGAAGAGGAGCGCGAAGAGAAAGCGGCGATGGTGGCACGCTACTACCACGAGGTAGAGAAAGAGGCGATGCGCCGTTGCATCCTCGACGAGGGGAAACGGCTGGATGGCCGCAAGACCACCGAAATACGGCCCATATGGTGCGAGGTGGACTTTATACCGGGACCGCACGGGGTGGCGCTCTTCACACGCGGTGAAACGCAATCACTCACCACGGTAACGCTGGGTACCAAGCTCGACGAGAAGATCGTGGACGACGCGTTGGTACACGGGTTCGACCGCTTCTTGCTACACTATAACTTCCCGCCTTTCTCCACGGGAGAGGCCCGGCCGCAAAGGGGAACCGGGCGACGGGAAATTGGCCACGGGAACCTGGCACATAGGGCACTCAAGCGGGTGCTGCCCGAGAATTACCCCTACGTGGTGCGGGTGGTGTCGGACATCCTGGAATCGAACGGTTCATCGTCCATGGCCACCGTCTGCGCGGGAACGCTCGCGCTGATGGACGCCGGGGTAGCCATCAAAAAGCCGGTAAGCGGCATCGCGATGGGCCTCATCTCGGAAAACAAGGGACAAAACTACGCGGTGCTGTCGGATATCCTGGGTGACGAGGATCACCTGGGCGATATGGACTTCAAGGTGTGCGGCACCCGCGAGGGGATTACCGCCGTCCAAATGGACATCAAGGTGGATGGCCTCTCGTACGAGATACTGCAGAAAGCCCTGGCACAAGCCAAAGAAGGCAGAGAACATATCATGAATAAGATGATGGAGACGATGTCGGAGCCGAGGGCCGACCTCAAACCGCACGCGCCGCGCATCGAGGTGATCGAGATACCGAAGGATTATATCGGCGCCGTGATCGGGCCGGGTGGCAAGATCATCCAGAGCATCCAGGAGGAGACCGGAACGGTCATCGCCATCGACGAGATCGACAACGTGGGGCGGGTGGAGATATCCTCCAGCAACAAGGCTTCCATCGAAGCGGCCCTGGCCAAGATCCGGGGTATCGTGGCCGTTCCCGAGGTGGGCGAGGTGTACGAGGCAACGGTTCGGTCGGTTATGCCGTACGGGCTCTTCTGCGAGTTCCTGCCAGGGAAAGATGGGCTGCTGCACATCTCCGAGATCGAATGGAAACGACTGGAAAAGATAGAGGACGCGGGCATCGCGGAGGGCGACAAGATCGAGGTGAAACTGATCGACATCGACCCCAGGAGCGGTAAGTTCAAACTGTCGCGGAAGGTGCTGTTCCCGAAACCCGAAAGACCAAAAGAGGAATCAATAAGGCCCGAAAGGCCTGAAAGGTCTGAAAGGCCCAGGGGGCCAAGAGGCGGACGCCGTTAAACCCTGAATAAAGCATGCAGCCACGGGAAACCGTCGGGAAAAAGCTCTGCGTCAGGGAAAGACCAACGTGACGAGCAACTGGCAACAAAACTGACTCGCAACCCGTTAACCTGAAAAGCTTAACGGGTTGCTCGTTTTAGTTGCAAAGGATTGGCATAGTGTGCCACCTTAAAGCAATCTGTTTCATATAACAAGCAAGGGTATACGAAAATAAAAAACGTGCAATTATGGCGGAAAAGAATAATATTGACCAACCCGTGAAACCAAACGAGGTTAATGAGCCTGAATTGAACTATGATGTTTCCCCTACTATCGAAATCAGAAGAAGAGAGGGAAAGGTAACGCATCGCAAACAGTTTCATAGAACACCGATTACAGACAATTTCCCGGAAGGTTGTGTAACGCTGGATACCTTTTTCAGTGATTTAGAAGACCTGATTTTATGACAAAACTATTGCTGGGTGCCGAGGCAATCGCGCAAGGGGCATTGGATGCCGGGATTTCAGGGGTATACGCGTACCCCGGAACCCCCTCCACCGAGATCACCGAGTTTATACAACGGGCCCAACGAGACCCGGGAAAAGCGGTGCGCTCGGCATGGAGCACCAACGAGAAGACTGCCCTGGAGGCGGCGCTGGGCATGTCGTACGCGGGAAAAAGAAGCCTGGTCTGCATGAAGCACGTGGGACTCAACGTGGCGGCAGACCCGTTCATGAACGCATCCATCACGGGCGTACACGGGGGCCTCACCATCGTGGTGGCAGACGACCCCTCCATGCACTCGTCACAAAACGAGCAAGATAGCCGCGTGTACGGGAAATTCGCCATGATCCCGGTGCTGGAACCGGCCAACCAGCAGGAGGCGTACGAGATGACGCGGTACGCGTTCGAAATGTCGGAAAAGAGCCGACTCCCGGTGATGCTGCGGGTACCCACGCGGCTCTCGCACTCCCGCTCCACCGTGAAACGCGGTGAACCGAAGGGGCAGAACCCGCTCAACCCTTCCACGGGGAAAGGGCAGTGGGTCTTGCTGCCGGCAAACGCGCGGGGAAATTATCAACGGTTGCTGGAGAAACAGGAGGAGCTCGTCGCCCTCGCCGAATCGTCCCCTTTCAACTGGGTCAAGGAGTGGAACGAGGGGGAGACTGACCACGATAGGGAGACTAACCCTGTTGGAACATCCAACCGCGACGGGAAAACCGATCAAGGGGGAACAACCACTCAAGTCTCAAACGATATCATAGACGGGGTTACAAACGGTATCACGGGCGTAATCGCGTTTGGCATCGGCTACAATTACGTGATGGAGGTGATACGTGCCTACAACCTGCCGGTAGAGGTACTCAAGATAGGTGCCTACCCGCTCCCGAGGAACCTGGTGAGCCGCTTCATCGAGAAACATAACACCCTGCTGATCGTCGAGGAGGGGTACCCGGTTTACGAGGAGTTGTTGAAAGGGTACCGCGGTGATGATGCCCTACGGGGGCGACTGGATGGTACGCTGCCGCGCACGGGGGAGCTCTCCCCTGGCCTGCTGGCGAAAGCGCTGGGAGTAGAGACGGCAGAACCAAACGCCATGCCGGCTATCGTGAAGGGGCGACCGCCCATGCTCTGCCCGGGATGCGGGCATCGGGACCTGTTCCACGCGCTTAACGAGGTGATGAGATCCTACCCGAACCACCGGGTGTTCGGCGATATTGGCTGCTACACGTTAGGAGCCCTGCCGCCCTTCAACGCGATCCATACCTGCGTGGATATGGGCGCGGCGATCACCATGGCGAAAGGGGCGGCCGACGCGGGTATGCGCCCCGCTCTGTGCGTGATCGGCGACTCTACCTTCACCCACTCTGGAATCACGGGGCTATTAGACGCGGTGAACGACCGATCACCCCTTACCGTGATCATCTCCGACAACGAAACCACGGCGATGACGGGGGGGCAAGATTCGGCGGGAACCGGGCGCTTCCGCGATATCTGTAGGGGAATAGGCGTGGAAGAGAAGCATATCCGAACGGTGGTTCCACTGAAGCGTAACCACGAGGAGAACGTGAAGGTGATACGGGAGGAACTGGAATATGAAGGGGTCTCGGTCATCATCGCGCAACGGGAGTGCGTGCAGACAGCGAAAAGAAAACGGAAAAAAGAGTGAAGGGAAAGAAAAAAGAAGAGAAAGAAAGGAATTGAAAAAGAACGGCGATTATCGACCTCGCGGCGATGGAGCTGGGGTTACACGTGAAGCAGGCGGAGGTCCACGGCATGAGCCAACGCGGTGGAGCAGTGGAATCGCACCTGCGCCTCTCGTCGCGGGAGATCTTCTCCGACTTGATCCCCCTGGGCAAGGCCGACCTGATCCTCTCCGTCGAGCCGATGGAGGCACTCCGCTATATCCCCTTCCTGGCACCGGATGGGATGATCGTGGCG
The DNA here is from genome assembly GCA_023622765.1 of Bacteroidota bacterium. Classification (GTDB taxonomy): domain Bacteria; phylum Bacteroidota; class Bacteroidia; order Bacteroidales; family Dysgonomonadaceae; genus Proteiniphilum. Next base: position 57,933 of record JAMNYO010000133.1, read on the forward strand.
GCGACCGAGCCGATCGAGAATATCGGGAACTACCCGGACAAGGAGAAGGTGCTGGCGACCATCCGGCAGTCGGCCCAACACCTGCTGGTAGAAGCGGAACCACTGGCACGCCAGGCGGGGAGCGGACGGGCAGGTAACGTGGTGATGCTGGGGGCGGCGTCGCCTTACCTGGGGATCAGCACGGAGCAGTTGGAAGCGGCGATCGCGCGGTTCTTCGAGCGGAAAGGTGATGAGGTGGTGAATATGAATCTGAACGCGTTCAGGCTGGGAAGAGCGCTGGCAATAAAAGAAGATGAAACGAGCAAATAAGATATGGAACCCCGAAAGGGAGTGTGCCGACAGAGAGGAGATGCGGCAGTTGCAAAGCAAGCAACTCGCCGCGATGATAGAACGGATGTATTACAACGTGCCGTTTTACAGGAATAAACTAAAGGAGATGGGGATCGAGCCGGGAGACATCCGTAGCGTGGATCAACTGAAGGCGCTCCCCTTCACCACCAAGGATGACCTGCGGGAAAACTACCCGTTTGGGCTGTTCGCCGTGCCGCAAACCGATGTGGTACGGATACACGCTTCGAGCGGAACCACGGGGAAACCGACCGTGGTGGGGTACACCCAGCGGGATATCGAGACTTGGGCCGAGGTGGTGGCCCGGGGCCTGGTGATGGCGGGGGTTAACGAAGATGACACGATACAGGTGTCGTACGGCTACGGCCCCTTCACGGGGGGATTGGGGATACACTACGGCGCGGAGAAGGTGGGTGCAACCGTTATCCCCATATCGAGCGGTAACACGAGAAAGCAGTTGCAGTTCATGACCGATTTCAACGCGTCGGTGCTGGCCTGTACCCCCTCGTACGCGGCGCACCTGGGAGAGAGCATCCTGAAAGAAGGGATCTCACCGGAAAAGGTGAAGCTGCGGACGGGTGTCTTCGGGGCGGAGCCGTGGAGTAACGAGTTGCGCCGGGAGATCGAGCGGTTGCTGTATATCACGGCCTACGACATCTACGGGCTGAGCGAAGTGATGGGACCGGGGGTCTCCATGGAGTGCGAATGCCAGCAAGGGAACCACATTTTCGAGGATCATTTCATCCCGGAGGTGGTCGACCCTGAAACGCTCGAGGTACTTCCCGATGGGGAGATCGGTGAACTGGTGTTTACCACGGTGACCAAGGAGGCGATGCCGCTGCTGAGGTATCGCACGCGCGACCTCACCAGGCTCTGCCGGGAGAAGTGCGACTGCGGACGAACGCTGACGCGGATGGAGAAATGCCTGGGACGGACGGACGATATGCTGATTATCCGCGGCGTGAACGTCTTCCCGTCTCAAGTGGAAGCGGTGTTAATGAGCATGTCGGAAGCCTCACCACACTACCAGCTAGTAATCCGCCGGGAGAACAACTTGGACACGCTGGAAGTGAAGGTGGAAATCGACGAGAAGAACTGGTCGGACAGCATCCGCGTGCTGGAGGGCATTCGGAAACGAATCGAGGTGAACATCAAGAGCATGCTGGGAATCACCGCCATTATCAAGCTGGTGGAACCCAACAGCATCCAACGTTCGGAGGGGAAGGCGCAACGAATTATCGACCTAAGATGAAGTTTATTTTTTAAAAACCAAATGAAATGCACATACAACAACTATCCGTTTTCCTGGAAGACCGGTCAGGGCGTCTTACCGAGCTGACGCGGATACTGGCGGAAAACGATATCAATATCATCGCGCTGAACGTGGCGGAGACGACCGACTACGGTATCGTGCGGATGGTGGTGGGAAGGCCGCAACTGGCCAAAGAGACGCTGGAACGGGAGGGCTTCTCGATCGGGCTCACGGACGTGGCTTGCGTGAACATGGCCGACGAGCCGGGATCGCTCTACAAGATACTGAAGATACTGGCAGAGAAAGAGGTGAACGTCGATTACATGTACGCGTTCTCCAACGATGACGTCGCGTTAGGCGTGATCCGAACCGAGAACATCACGGAGGTGACGAAACTCTTGAAAGAGAAGGGAATAACGCTGCTGTCACAAAACGACATCTATCAACTGTAAACGATAGCTCATTGTTCATTGCTCATTGCTAATTGCTCATTGCTAATTCGCTTACGCGCCTTTTCTGTCGTCGCTCGGCAAAGCTTAAGCAAGCTCAGCTCTGCCCTCGCTCCTAAGAAAATTGCTCATTGCTCATTGCTCATTGTTAATTCGCTTACGCGCCTTTTCTGTCGTCGCTCGGCAAAGCTTAAGCAAGCTCAGCTCTGCCCTCGCTCCTAAGAAAATTGCTAATTACTAATTGCTAATTGTTCATTGAAAATGATTCGTTTCGCACGTAGCGTCGCCTCGCTCCGCTCCTCGGAGATACGCGACCTGATGAGCCTGGCAACGGCTCCCGATATGATCTCCTTCGCCGGCGGCATGCCGGGGAACGACCTGTTCCCGTTGGAGATACTTGACCAGATTTACCAATCATTGACCGATAGGGAGAAGCAGGTGGCGCTCCAATACGGGCCCACAGCGGGACTGCCCTCGCTCATGGAGTCGCTGGCCGACTACCTCGAGAAGAAGGGATTGCCGGTGAAAAGCAACCGGCTGATGATCACCACCGGCTCGCTACAGGGAATCCATATCCTGGCCAAGGCGTTCACCGACCCGGGAGACCCGGTGCTGGTGGAGGCCCCCAGCTTTATCGGGGCGCTCTCCGCCTTCCGCGCTTGCCAGGCGGAGCTGGTTTCGGTGCCCCTGAAGGGCGATGGCATGGATGTGAACCAGCTGGAGGAGCGACTCGAAGCCACGCGGCCAACCCCGAAGTTCCTTTACTACACGCCCAACTTCCATAACCCGGCAGGCATCATCTACTCGCGACAGGTGAAGCAACAGATGATGGAGCTGCTCAAGGGGAAAAATATACCGATCATTGAGGACGACGTGTATAGCGACCTCTACTTTCACGAGGAGGACCTCCCTGAGATGACGCTGATGAAAGCGATCGACCCGGAAAGGATCGACATCTGCTACACCGGCTCCTTCTCCAAGATACTGGGACCGGGATTGCGGTTGGGGTGGATGCTGGTACCGGAGGAGATCTACAAGCGGTGCGAGCTGATCAAACAGTCGATCGACGCCTGCTCCCCCAGCCTGTCGCAGGTGATCGCGGACAAGTTCATCCGGGGTGGCTATATCCACACCTACACCGCGGACATGAGGAGGGCGTACAAGGAGCGGGGTGAGGCGATGATCGAGGCGCTGGAAACGCACTTGCCGCCAAGCGTGTCGTTCGAGCGACCGAGGGGCGGCTTCTATACCTGGTTGCAACTGCCGGATGGAACCGACGCGACCGCGATCCTGAAAAAGGCGATCGAGAAGAAAACCGTCTTCGTCACCGGTAAGACCTTCGACCCGGATGGGGTGAAGAACGACTTCATGCGGGTGTCGTTTTGCAATACCGACGTGGAGGCGATCCAAAAAGGGATACCGCTTATCGCGGAGGCCATTGAAGAGGTACTGGGGAGCCGTTAAGTCAAGCGGCTTTTATCCAACCGCATGTGATTTATCGGCATTACCGGTAACCGCCCGTTGATGGTTTTTATGTTATATAACATAACCGCAACGTTTTTTATATCGTCCATTTTTTATAAATTGCATCGCGTTAAAAAAAAGGATAACTTTGCACGCGTTTCCTACCGCTGCAAAGTTTTTTCTTTACCAAGCAGCGCGTTGGAGCTGATCCAGGCAGAAAGGTAAATCAAAGAGGATGAAAGTGTTAAACCAGACAAGCCGGGGAAAAGGATATACCCAAACGGGTTTAACGGGTCAACCAGGCTCAATGGTTCAAGTGGAAAATTAATCACATTTAAAATATCGTTTTAATCATGAAAGTGTATAAAACAGACGAAATCAAAAACATTGCTATTCTTGGCAATTCCGGAACAGGTAAGACCACCCTCGCTGAAGCGATGCTTCTCGAGAGTGGTCTTATAAATAGACGCGGTACCGTTGAAGGGAAAAACACCGTTTGTGACTACTTCCCCGTGGAGAAGGAGTATGGCTACTCGGTATTCTCTACCGTCTTCTCGTACGAATGGAAAGGCAAGTTGATGACCTTTATCGATTGCCCGGGATCGGACGACTTCGTGGGGAACGTGGTGACCGCCCTCAACGTGACCGACATGGCGCTGATGCTTATCGACGCGTCCAGCGGGGTAGAGGTGGGCACCGTGAACCAGTTTCGTTACGTGGACGACCTGCAGAAGCCCATGGCACTGCTGGTAAACCGGATGGACCACGAAAAAGCCGACTTCGAGAACACCCTCACTAGCCTGAAAGAGTTCTACGGCAACAAGGTGGTGCCGGTGCAATACCCGGTGGGGAGTGGTACCTCATTCGTGGGAGTCGTGGACGTGCTCAAACAAAAATTCTACAAATGGGCACCGGGTGCTACCGCTCCCGAAGTGCTCGATATACCGGACAGCGAGAAAGCGAAGGCCGATGATTACTACCAGGCGTTGCTGGAGGCAGCCGCGGAGAACGACGTGGAGTTGATGGAGAAGTACTTCGATCAAGGTGA
>JAMNYO010000101.1 GCA_023622765.1 Bacteroidota bacterium
GGCAATTTTTCAAAGAACGTTTTTTTTGTATTTTTTCTCAACTAAAACTGATGGGAAACCTATCGTCGTCTTATAAAATAATAAAAGTCGCGTAAGGTTTTTCAGCAGACCCTACTTAGCATCTTTTCATCAGTTCTACAATTCCAACAGCACACTCTGCCACTCGCTCATAATTCACTATTCTCAAATTATCTTTCGGTGTATGGGTTATCTCATGATATACCATTCGCCTTGGGAACAAGCTGTTTTACAAGTATACAAAATCGACCATAAACCCGACCTGCTATTGTACCTGCAATCTCGCTACAAATCTAAGGCCGTATCACTTTGACATTGATCTTCTCAAACAAAAGAGAATTAAAGAATGGCTGTTATAAGCGTAGATCCCTAAACAAAAAGTGGTGCAGAAAGTGGTGCAGAAAGTGGTGCAAGAAATGAAGCAAGAAATGATACAGATAAGGGAGGTAATGATACAGAAATTGACACAGATGATACAAAAAAATTATCTTCACGAGAAAAAACCTTGGTTTCATTAATTAAAGACGATAATTTTATATCAAGGAAATAATTGTCAGAAAAAATTGATGTAAGCACCGCAACTGTAGCACGAGACATCAGTTACCGTTTGCACCTATTCTCTTGCACAATACAAAAATGTTCATTGTTTTTGCGTGTTCATTGACGATGAACATTAAAGTTTACTGAACATTGAAAAGCGAGGGGAAATGAATGAAATATCTGATAATGCGATTATTAAGTTAAAAGAAAACACGGGCTTTGATATTCGTGTTTCTGATACAAAAGAAAGAAAAAAAGGGTTGATAACCATAGAGGGCGAACGTTTTTTGGTAGATGTTAAACCTGAAATTTCGCGTGGAAACAAGGGTGTGGTATTATCACAATTACAAGAGGCTTCTCGTGAAGAAAATCTACCCATTCTACTTTTTACGGACTACATTCCTTCTGATATTGCCAAAGAGTACATAAATGTCGGCATTAACTATGCCGATACGGCGGGTAATTGCTATATCCGTAGTGGAAGTCTATCGGTCATCATTCAAGGTAAGTGAATTAAACGAAATCCACGTGTTAATCAGGCACGAGCTTTTCAGGAAACAGGCGTCAAAGTGATTTTTCAACTGTTGATCGACCCGAAAAACAGCAATAAACCCTATCGGGAATTGGCTGAAATGGCTGACGTGTCGTTAGGTTCGGTAAGTCAAATATTCAAGGAGTTGGAAGAGCTTAACTTTATTTTGAGAACAAAAAAACAGAAGTTAATTAAAAACAGACCTGAACTATTAAAAAGGTGGATTATGGCTTATCACGATGTGATGCGTCCTAAATTATTGCTCAAAAGAATGGACTACATCTATCCCGAAGATTTCTCGCTATGGCATAAAATCATGTTTTATCCCACAGGTGAGGATATTACCCTGTGGGGCAATGAAAACGCGGGAGCATTGCTCACCCAACAACTTAATCCGGCTCTACATACAATATATACCAATGCAAGCTGGCAAGATGTGAGCAAAAACTTGAAATCGCGTCCTGCTGAAAACGGCAGGATTGAAATTTTACGCCTTCCATTTACACTTAATTTGAAAGATGAATATCACACACGAACCGTACATCCATTGTTAGTGTATGCTGACTTAATGGGCAGTAGTGACAGCAGAAACATAGAAACCGCGAAACTCGTTTATGAACAGTACTTACAACATATCAAGTGAACACGATAATTTTGATGAGTTTATTGCCGGTGGAAAGCTGATGATACGTGATGTGAAAGAGATGCTCGCGGATGAAAAGCAGGCGGTAGATTTTGTAAGAAATATCATTACAGAGGAAGTAGAAAAAGAAGAAGAAAGTCCTTTAATCAATCAGATTTTAGAAACATCCAGACAATTAAAATATGAACAAGTGCTTCGGCTTTTAGAGGAAATGCGGAAGGAATTAACTAAAGATTAAGCTATGGCAAAGCGCATCCCGATAACTTTCCCCATGAAACCGATTATCTCATTCCTGTAATAGCTGTCTCGATAAAAACACTCGGCTATGTTAACCAGTTTGGTAGAGGTATTGAAACTGTCCAAAAGGAATTGATGGCAAATAAAAATGGCTTGGCACTATTTAATTTCAACGATATCACTACTTTTAAAGTTGTTGTTATGAGCGCAGATCCTAAAACGAAAAGTGGTGCAGAAAGAGTGCAGAAAGGGTGCAGAAAATGAAGCAAGAAAATGAAGCAAGAAATGAAGCAAGAAATGAAGCAAGAAATGAAGCAGAAGAAGTAATAACAACAAGGCAGCTACGAGTTCTAGAACTTATAAAAAAGAATAATAAAATTTCAAGAGAAACAATATCTAAGTTATTAAAGGTGAGCGAGTCATCTATATATCGAGATATAGAAAAGCTCAAGAATATCGGGGAACTAGAGCGAAAAGGCTCTACGAAAAGCGGATATTGGGAAATAAATCGTATATTCGCGTTTACATATTTTATCATTTCATGGAATAGATTCTATTTCAGACGCTTTACATTACTTGGATAGGTGTAAAACCATCAAGTAAACAAGGGAAATTTTTAATACAAATTGATTTAAATGCAATCACTACTATCACCTTATTATGATGAACACACAAACAAACTTACCAAAACGAAGGCGGGAGCGTGTGATTAAGAACAAGTTGACGCTGTTTTTCGCTCTCTGCGTAACGCTGGCAAGCGTTTTTTCTTGCAAGACCGATCTGGATGAACCCGTTGACCCGAACAACGGCAATGATGACCCGAACGACGGCAATACCGAACTTGTTGTTTCCGCCGTGATCGCGAATTGGACATCGGTCAAGACCATGACCGATGGAACAGGAGGAGGTGGAAGTCAAGGCTTTACCCCCAAGTGGGAGAAGGGAGACAAGATTATCGGTTATTACAACAATGGCACCGGCGATATCCAGATGACCTATGAAGTGAATGAGGTTGCAGTGGACGGCACCGCCCGTTTTAAGAAAGCAGGCACATTTCAAGAGCCTAAAAATGGGGAAACCGTGTACTTTGTCTATGCTGAAGGATGTCAGACATCCTCGATTACGAACGGGAAACTTCAGATAAACATACAGGAACAATCCAAGCGGACCCTGCCGATGCTGATGAGTGCTTCCGGAAAGGTCTCCGACAGAAAAATTGCCCTTTCATTCAGCAGCAAGATGGCGGTACTCGGGATTAAAAATCCCTCGTTGGATGGTTCGCCCAGCATAAAGATCACGCAATTGACCGTCAGCGGCAGCGGTCTTATTGTTGAAGGTACATTTGATCTGAAGAACGGTTCTTTCACGCTAGGAAAGGAACCCTCCTACATCAATGTGGCATGTGATCAAGAAGTCGGTAGCGAGGAGATGATCTTTGTTTCGATCTTCCCGGGAGTCACCACAGATCTCGAGTTGACCATTACCCCACAAGAAGCTTTTGTCTACTCGTTGTCCCGTGAATCCCTGACTCCCTTTGCCAACTATTTGTATTATTTCAACGCACCCGTTTTCACCAGGAGTGCCAGGTATATTGCCATTGACTGGGATCAGGATGTAAGTTCTCACACGTTCGATGTTGCTTCCGGTGATATCGAAATTGTTTTCAAAAAGAGTGTTCCGCCCATTAAAAAGAATGATGTGCTCATCGTCCCGGATCAAGCCGAAGAGTATCACATTCGGATTGTTTCATCTGCTACCCAAACGGGAAGCGGTGGCACCTTGTCATTGAAAACATCGGAGGGAAAGATAGGACACCTATTCAAGAACTGTAAATTTACCCTCTCCACGGAATCCGGCGTAACGACCCGATCCCCGTTCAATCCTGTCTATACACCGAGTCGAGTAGAGATATTCAACGGCGATAGATATATTCCCGTGTACGACATAACGAGGTCCTCCGGAGAGATGCCCAAGGAACTGTTCAAGTGGGAGAAGAATATGGACAACACTCCATTGTGGGAACAAGGCCCAATAAACCTATCTTGGGAGCAATGCAGCTTTGACATAGGACTCAAGGGCACTCTGGAATTCGATTTCGGAGAGGTGCCGTGGGAGGAGGTCGGCATGGGCGAGCTGCAGTATTTGAGCATATGGCTTGAAGGGGGGTTCAACATGAACCTGGCGCTCAAGATCGCGGCTACCGCGAATGCGAACGCTAGCAAGGAGTTTACACTCAAGGAGGACATCGTGAAGACGAGATTTACCTTCGTGGTAGGAGGCGTTCCCTTGTACGTGTCGGTTTCCTCCGACCTGATGGCAGAATTGAGTGCCGCCGCAAAAGGTGAGGCGTCGATTTCGGGTGGTGTTAATGCCGAAATGACGGCGAAGCTTGGTGTCGAATGGACTAAGGGCATCGGCGGCAAGCCTATCTACGAACTGGAAAAGAATCTGAAACTTCTTGGTCCATCTGTTAATGCCCACGCGGATGTGGAGGGAAATGTATATACCTATCCTTCTATTAAAATAGGCCTGTACAGCGTTCTTTGCCCAACCATCAACCCCAAGCCCTACGTGAAAGCATCCGCGGATGCGCGCTTGGTTAAGAATAGTTATTTTGGATGGAACGCCGGCCTCTCCAGCGGTATTGATTTGGATCTCGACCTCAACCTGGACCCTTTCTTCATCGAGAAGCCCCCGGTAGAAATTGATCCGATTAATCTCTTTGACCTGCCTATTGTAACTCTTCCTGACGCGTTGACCCTGAAGACCGAAACGCCAACCCAGATGAAGACCGGCGAAACCAAAGAGATCAAGTACCACGCCACCCATAAAAATCACCTCGCCGATACCACGTACAACGGGGCGGGCATGCTGGTTCATTTCGAGGCGGAAGGAGGCACGCTGGACAAAGAATATGCCTATACCGACAGCGAGGGTAATGCAAAGGTATCCTTTACGCTTACCGACACGGAAAAAGGCAATGTCAAAGCGGAGATCGTGCTTGGAGACGAGGGGGCTGACAAAGTCAAAGCTAATATATGGAAGACTGAAATCATCAACTACCGCTTGACCGCCAATCCTACAACGCAGTTCATCGATGAGAACGGAAAAGCGCCGATTACTTTCAAACTCGAACAGTATACTTCATTAACAGAAAAGTGGTCTCCTGTACCGGGTAAAACCCTTACATTTACCGCTGTCGGCGGAACTTGCCCGGCCTCCGGCGTGACCACCCAAGACGGTACGGTAGATATTGTCTTCTCGGCAGAATATAATTTCAACGAAGGCAGTGTAACGGCAGAGTTTAATACCAACGAACCGGTAGTATGGAGCGGTTCGGTCAAAGCCGAAATAACCGCCAAGGAGGAGGATCAATTGAAGTATGTTGCCATTGACTGGGAACAGGATGTAAGTTCTTACACTTTCGATGTTGCTTCCGGCGATATCGAAATTGTTTTCAAAAAGAATGTTCCGCGTCTTAAAAAGAATAATGTGCTTATCGTCCCGGATCAATCCGGAGAGTATCACATCCGGATTATTTCGTACGCTACCCAAACCGGAAGCGGCGGCACCTTGTCGTTAAAAACCTCGGAGGGCAAGATGGGACACCTATTCAAGAACTGTAAGTTCACCCTCTCCACGGAATCCGGCGTAATGACCCGATCCCCGTTCAATCCTGTCTACATGCCAAGTCGAGTGGAGATATTCAATGGTGAGAAATATATCCCCTTATACGACATGACGATAAATTCCGGATGGATGGCCCGGGAACTGTTCAAGTGGGAGAAGAATATGAACGGCACTAAATTGTGGGAACAAGGCCCAATAAACCTATCTTGGGAACAATGTACCTTTGACATAGGACTCAAGGGCACTTTTGATTTCGATTTCGGAGAGGTGCCGTGGGAGGAGACAAGCATGGGCGAGCTGCAGCATCTGAGCATATGCCTTGAAGGGGGATTCAATATGAACCTGGCACTCAAGATCGCGGCTACCGCGGGTGCTGACGTTAGCAAGGAGTTCACGCTCAAGGAAGAGATCGTGAAGACGAGATTTACCTTCATGGTAGGAGCCGTTCCCGTGTACGTATCGGTTTCATCCGATCTGATGGCTGAATTGAGTGCCGCCGCGGAAGGTGAGGCGTCGATTTCGGGTGGCGTTATTGCCGGAATGACGGCGAAGCTTGGTGTCGAATGGGATAAGAACATCGGCGGCAAACCCATCTACGAACTGGAAAAGAACCTGGGACTTATTGGCCCATCTGTTAATGCCCACGCGGATGTGGAGGGAAATGTATATACCTATCCTTCTATTAAAATAGGCCTGTACAGCGTTCTTTGCCCAACCATCAACCCCAAGCCATATGTGAAAGCTGCCGCGGACGCACGCTCGGTTGATAACAGCTATTGGGGATGGAACGCCGGACTCTCCACCGGTATTGATCTGGATATTGACCTCAATCTGGATCCTTTCTTCGTTGAAAAGACACAAGTGGAAATCGATCCGATTAATCTATTCGATATGCCAATCGTAACTCTTCCGGACTCGCTGACACTGAAAACCGAGACGCCAACCCAGATGAAGACCGGTGAAACCAAGGAGATCAAGTACCACGCTACCAATAAAAATCACCTCACCGGCAACAAGTACAACGCTACGGGCATACTGGTTCATTTCGAGGCGAAAGGAGGCACGCTGGACAAAGAGTATGCCTATACCGACAGTGAGGGTAATGTCAAGGTATCCTTTACGCTTACCGACACGAAAGAGGGTAATGTCAAGGCGAAGATCGTGCTTGGAGACGGGGAGGCTGACAAAATCGAAGCTGATCTGTGGGAGGCGGGAATCATCAACTACCGCTTGACAGCTGATCCTACAACGCAGTTCATAGATGAGAACGGAAAAGCGGCAATTACTTTCAAACTCGAACAGTATACTTCATTAACCGAAAAGTGGTCTCCTGTACCGGGCAAAACCCTTACATTTACCGCTGTCGGCGGAACTTGCCCGGCCTCCGGCGTGACCACCCAAGACGGTACGGTAGATATTATCTTCTCGGCGGAATATAATTTCAACGAAGGTAGTGTAACGGCAGCGTTTAATACCAACGAGCCAATCGTATGGAGCGGTTCTGTCATAGCTGAAATAACCGCCAAGGAAGATGATCAATTGAAATATATTGATATTGACTGGGAACAGGATGTAAGCTCTCAAACGTTCGATGTTGTTTCCGGAGATATCGAAATTGTTTTCAAAGAGAATGTGCCGCGCATTAAAAAGAATGATGTGCTCATTGTCCCAGACCAATTCGGAGATTACCATATCCGGCTCGTTTCATCCGTTACCCAAACGAGAAGCGGCGGCACCTTGTCGTTAAAAACCTCTGAGGGCAAGATGGGACACCTATTCAAGAACTGTAAATTTACCCTCTCCACGGAATCCGGCGTTACGACCCGATCTTCGTTCAATCCTGTCTATACACCAAGTCGGGTGGAAATATTCGACGGACATAAATATATCCCCGTATACGGCAGGACAAGGTCCTCCGAAGAGATGTCCAAGGAACTGTTCAAGTGGGAGAAGAATATGGATTTTGAATTCGATTTCGGAGAGGTGCCGTGGGAGGAGGCAAGTGTGGGTGATCTACAACATTTGAGTATATATCTTGAAGGTGGATTCAACATGAACCTGGCACTCAGGATCGCAGCTACCGCGGGTGCTGACGTTAGCAAGGAGTTCACGCTCAAGGAAGATATCGTGAAGACGAGATTTACCTTCATGGTAGGAGCCGTTCCCGTGTACGTATCGGTTGCTTCCGATCTGATGGCTGAATTGAGTGCCGCCGCGGAAGGTGAGGCGTCGATTTCGGGTGGCGTTAGTGCAGGAATGACGGCGAAGTTTGGTGTCGAGTGGGATAAGGATACTGGCGGCAAGCCCATCTACGGAATAGAAAGGAATTTGGAACTTATTAGCCCCTCTGTTGATGCTCATGCGCATTTAGAGGGAGGAATCTATACCTATCCTTCAATTAAAATAGGGCTGTACAGCGTTCTTTGCCCAACCATCAATCCTAAACCCTACGTGAAAGCGGCCGCGGACGCTCGTTTAGTCGACAACAGCTATTTGGGATGGAACGCCGGTCTCTCCACCGGTATCGAACTGGATCTCGCCCTTAATTTGGATCTCTTCTTCATTGAGACGCCCCTGGTTGAAATTGACCCGGTTAATCTATTTGATCTGCCTATTGTGGCTCTTCCGGACGTATTGAACCTGGAGACCGAGACGCCAACCCAGATGAAGACCGGCGAAACCAAAGAGATTAAATACCATGCTACAAATAAAAATTACCTCACAAGCAACAATTACAACGCGGCGGGCATGCTGGTTCACTTCGAGGCGGAAGGAGGCACGCTGGACAAGGAGTATGCTTATACCGACAGTGAGGGTAATGTAAATGTATCCTTTACACTTACCAGTACGGATGAAGGCAATGTCAAGGCAGAGATCGTGCTTGGAGATGAGGAGGCTGACCAAATCGAAGCCGAGTTATGGGAGGCGGAAATCATCAATTTCCGCTTGACCGCTAACCCTACATCGCAGATACTCCCTGAAACTGGAAAAGCGCCGATTACCTTTAAACTCGAAATGTACTCTTCGTTAACCGGAGAGTGGTCTCCCGTGAAAGGTAAAACTCTCACATTCACGGCTGTCGGCGGCAGTTGCCCAGCCTCCGGCGTGACTGCCCCGGACGGTACGGTGGATATTACGTTCACGGCAGAAGATGATTTCACCGAAGGCAGCGTGACGGCAGAATTTAAGACCAACTTACCGGTCGTATGGGGTGGTTCTGTCAAAGCTGAAATAACCGCACCGGAGGAGGAGGATGACAGCAACGAAGGTCAATTGAAGAAGGCAAAAAAGATGAAAGAAAACGTAGTTCGTATCGGATCACAGGAAGTTGAAATCGTGAAAGGGGAGCTCGACTACGTGAAAGCGAAGAGGGAAGATGATGGGTCTATTGGCATAGAATGGTGCAAAGAGAAGTATCCTGAATTGGTCACCATCCATTTTGGAGTTATGAACGGTTTTACAGAAAATATGCTAGGGCAGATGATTGAAATGACAAGTTCAGCGTGGAGTAACCTGCATATCGGTTTCATGCATATCACCAACCCCGAAGCGGCATCGTGGGAAGATTGGAAGAGCATTAGCTTCTACAAGGATGATATCGCGAATGGCGCAATTCTATTCGCGAGGAGTTCTGATGGCAACTATTACACCATGCAGTTTTATATCCAGCTAAATGATGGCGTACAGTTGTGGGCAAATTTAAAAGCGACAAGATCCAATCCTTAATGAAGAATATCTCATTAGCACTTACGAACGATGTAATTATAAATAACTGGTTTCAAGCTAACAGTAAAACGCTATTCGATTATTCGTTATTGACTGCTTTCAGGGTAATAGAAGGAGTCATATCAATCATAACGTGTTAAGGAAATCGGCTTTTCTTAACATGACAAGCTTGATATGTACATAAAATCGAGTTGCGTGTACATAAGAGACATGGCACACGCATTTTGCTTAACGTTATTTAACCTAGCGTTATGCAGCGTCCACCCACTTTCTCCCATCTTTTCAGTGTAAAACGGCTTCGTTAAAAGCGTACCTTGGCGCAAAATATTTACCACACACTAAATAAATCGTATTAGACCGAGAGGTTCCATACACCGAAACAAAAAAAATAATCGTATGAAACCGACATGATTAAAAAAATCATTAAACATCCTTGGGAATGATTATTTTAATCATCAAAGGTTCCATACACCATAATGTAAAAAATATAATAATCGTATGAAAACATTAAATCAATCGAAAAAACCGGCAGAGATCATCAAAATTGCATCATTCGCGGTGCTGCTGATTGTTGGACTTCTGTTCTCTTCGTTCTCGTGCAGCGAGGATGATATCGAAACGGAACCTGAAACAGTGACCATCACGTTTGGCGTTGAGGTTGGCGAGGGAGAGCTTGTCGTCAAGGTGGATGACGTGGAAATCAGCTCTCCAGCAGAAGTTGAAAAAGGGAAAACCGTCGTTTTCGAGGCGATTCATTCCAAGTCGTGGACCATCAAGTACTGGAAAATCAACGGCACGACTATCCGCTATATAGATCCGGTACTGACACTAGAGAACGTGGAGAAAGACACGGATGTGCGCCTTGGATTAAAGGAGTGGGTGACGGAGTCAGGCAAAGTAACACCGACTGGTTTCAATTGACTACTATTGGCTTCAACTGGTTTCAATTAGCACAAACGCCCCAAAAGACATCAAGCAACTTCATTTGATATCTGATACACCATAAAAGAGACGGGCAACAGCGGCATCATCCACTAAAACTTCGCCTTGAAGATCGTGGGGTTCACGTTCAGCGTGACGAACATCCAGTTTTGCGTGCGGTCTTTTGTCCCGCCTTTAATGGTGAAAAACGCGTCGGTGCCAAACATCATCGAGTAACCGCCCTGTAATGTGATATAGGAACGAATGGGATAGGTGAACGTCAAGTCTATTTCGGAGCCCAACCCTTTTTTCTCATCACCACCCACCTCCACGGGTTGTTGGGCGGAAAAGTTGTGGTAGGTAAGGTCGATGGTCAGCTTAGTAGTGGGCTTGACAATAAGCGAAGCGTATATATCTGCCAAACCGTAGTTCCCAAAGGGCGAAGCGTAGAAGTAGTCCATCGCGCCGTAAAACTTGTGATGCGTGCCGTATAGCGGATTGAAAGCGGTGAACTTCTCGTTCGTGTTGTCGTCGCCCGAAAGGTAGTCAATACCCAGCGCTGCCGAGAACGTGGGTGTGAACTTGTACTGCCCCTTCAAAGCGAACATGTACGCGCCGAGGTCCAGTCCCGTCGCCGTTTTTCCCGTCTGATAGTATAGCGAGCCGGTTAATCCCAACGCGTTGAGGTTGTAGGTAAGGTGCGTGCCTATGGTTTGCATATTATTAATGCTGGGATTTACATTATCCCCCCCTTGGAAACCGAGGTTCATCAACAGGAAAGCGGCGGTAAGGTTTTCAGCACCATTGTACAGGTAGTGGACAGTCTGCATCAGCTTGTAGGGTTGCCCGCCAAACTCGTAAAAGGTGCCTTGTCGTGGACTTTTTGGCGTTTGGTTATAGGCCAAAATAAAGTGCAAGCGATGCTCCTTGTTATCGTACCCCATTCTGAGGGCATCGTGCCAGCGACCCGCCTGATGCCAGTCAAGCGTGCCGAGGATACGGTCGTCATCATAGGACAGCGACTGACGTCCTAACTGCAGGAACCAGTCGTTGTTGGTCAGTTTTACCCACGCCTCGTTAAGCGTGAAGTTGGCGGCATTGTCGATTTGCGGTTTTTGTCCCCACACCGAAATGTCTTGCCCCGACAGCCCCATCGACAGGAAGCCGTTATCGTAGCCAAGGCTTAACCTGGCCCGGTTGGAGATGAAGGAGATGGGGTCATCGTTCTCTCCCAGTGGCAAAATGCCCCCGTGGTTGTATTCGTAGCGCGGCCTGACCTGTGCCTTTACCGAAAGCTCTCCCCCTTCCTGCGCGAAAACCACGCTTTCGGGTGCGAGGAGCAAGAGGGCGATAATAAGTATGTAAATCTTTCTCATGATTGTAATGTTATATAATTGAAAATTAAGCAGTTTATCTGTTTTTACCATATCGCTTTCCGACTTCTATCCTTTATCCTCTTTTACCCTATAACCTTGTAATGAAAACACTCGATACCGGACTGATCAATCTACGAATAGCATCTCTTAGGCTTGAAACCTTGCGGCGAAAAAACTATTCCATCGTGTAGGTATGCACGCTGCGACCCTGTGCCGAAGGGAGGTAGTTGACCCCCACCCAGCAGATTTGCAGCATGAGAAACGCGACGATCAGGATGTACATAGATGTCTTATTGGATGCCTTTCGCCGCAACCGGTAATGGATGTAGAGCAGGTAGCCCAACCAGGTGGCTGCCGCCCACGTCTCTTTCGGATCCCAGCTCCAGTAGTGTCCCCAGGCGGCTTTCGCCCATATCGCCCCCATGAGCATCCCCATGGTGATCAGGGCGGTACCGACGTATACCAGGTTATCGGTCATCGCCATCAAGCGGCCCTTGTTGCTGATCTTGCTTTCCCGTACCAGGTAGTAGATCGCGATAAGCGTCACCGCACCCAGGATGGCGTAAGAGAACATGTAGATGATGACGTGTGGCGCGAACCAGGGGCTTTGCAGCGCGGGCATCAGCACCTTGTTGTGGATATCGGGCTTGGTGATGTTCACGATAATGAACACCGCGGAGAGCACCGTGGTGAACGACAATATCCAGCGGTAACCCCAACGGCGATAGGTAAGCAGCCCGGCCAACGGGAGGAAGAGGGAGTACCACAAGCGGGTTTCGCCCATGGTGCGTAGCGGGGGACGTTCAAGTGAGAACCACAGCCCGAGGATGAACGCGAAGAAGACCGCCAGCCCCAACGCCGTGAGCAGCGATGGGACGGTTTTCTTTTCGCCCTTGAGGGCTATCAATGCCCCTGCCGTCCATAATATCACGGCGGCAACGGAGAAATATATGAATGAATCCCAACTCATAGCGACCTGTTATTTTCAATTTCTCGTGGGCCGGTCTGTCTTGGCCCCATGATACCCCCCGGGGTTTGATATCTTATTCGCCACTCGCGAGAGGGTAACCGTCTGGAACACTGGTTCAACTTACAATCATCCCTCGGGTGTAGCCTCTTGTCTTGGCCCCGCGATGAACATGAACAGCGCCCCGGCCAGCAGCATAAAAATACCCGCGTAGACCACAGCCAGCCACGGGTCGGTCACGATCTCGAAGATGCTGACCTGGGAGTATTTCCCCCTTGTTTCATCGTAGCTATACTGGTAAACCACCTTGTTCTCTATCGAAAGCGGCCGGTTGACCTCTATCTCGGCTTTTCGCACATGTCCCGACTTCGTGTAAACGGTCACCTTCGATGTGTACTTTTTCACCTCCTGCACGGGCATCGCCACGCTTGTCGTGCTGTCGATATAGAGCACCTCGTACGGGTAGAGGTAGCTCCCGTTGCTCACCCACCCTTCCACGGGATGGTCGAGCGACGGGTGGGTGACCCGCACCTTGATCGCGTTGGTGGCCCCCTCCATGGGCATATGCACGAAATTCACGATGTTGGAGTCCCGCACGATGGCGGCATCGGCCATGAAGTCGAGTATCTCTACCCGGTTCCCGGCCAGCGTGGTCGTCTTCCCCACCCCCTCGAACATGTACGCCTCGGGGCGGTCAGCCGGGAGGATCCTGCCGGTTTGGTTGTCGATGATGACCAGCTTGGGCGGGTACTCTTCAATCATAAAGGTATCTAACTGTATGGCGATGGGCAGTTCGTGCATCTGTCCCAGCTGGTCGGTACCACGCCACTCGACGCTCCCCTCTTTCACGCTCATGGTGTACCGCTTCATATCGCCGCTGCCTAACATCCCTCCTAGGAGCGCCAGGAACAGCCCGACGTGGTTGAGGTAAAAGCCGATGTCTCGCCACCCCCTCTTTTTGGTGGTGCGCCTAAGCGTTGTCAACCCCAGGATGGTGAGCAGGTAAAAACAGAGCTGCACGAACGGCCACGACGTGGTCATCTGATACCATCCCAAGCCCCGGAGTGGCGTGGGCGGCAGCTGTTCCTGGGAGACGTGGTCCGAGAACTGCGGCGTGAAGCCCATGATAACGATCACCGCTAACAAGAGCGAGATGGCCGGGATGGTAGAGCTGACGCCTGATAACCACCGGACTATCTTTTTACGGCGTAGAAAAAAATGTAAAGAAAGAAGCCCTACCATAAATAGGGCTCCGATAATGATATTCACGGGGAAACCAAAAGCGGCCGGGTCGATGTTGCCTATCGTGAGTTGCAGCATGAGTCCGGCAAGCAGCACTCCCGATGCTACGATAAACCCTTCGGCGTATCCCCATGGATGTTCCCAGATTTTACGGGATGACTTCTCCATTTATGTTACTATTCTCTTCTCCCCTGATTCATGGGGCGTTTACGGGTACTCAGCAGTTGTATAAATTGACTGGCGTTTGCAAGTACGCTACAAGGGTATAAAACATTTCGACCCCATAGGCAATCGCTTTCGGCACGGCGTTTACAAATAGACTGCAAGTGAGTAAAGTTACCTAGCTGAACACACTGCTGGTATACACGTCACCTGGTTTTTATAAACCTGTTGCAGGTGTACGCATCAACGCGTCCCTAAATTATGGGGCGTTAACACGCACTTTGCAGATCTGTCAATTACTTGAGGCTCACAAGGCGGTTGTTCTCCTTGGCCTGCTTGAGCCATTCCGGGACAACAGTCTCCTGGAACTTCTGCTTGTTCACTTTCTCCTGCGGTATATCCAAGCCGATGTATGCCTGTGCTTTCTCCTTGGTGGAGATATCGGGCATGGGGACATCGCCGGTATAGCCCAATTGCGCCAACACCTTGACAATCTCGAAGCGGGCCTTGTGCGCGAGGTCCAAGCCCAGGGCAAGGAGTCGCTGGAATTCAATCGGCGCGTGGAAAGCCCCACCGTGCGATGCCACCGCGTAATCCCAACGCCATTGCGATTGACGGATAAGCTGCAATGCATCTTTCATTTGAGCTTCGGTAGCGCCCTTTTCCCATGCGAACTGCGCCTCGATGTGGGCGGCGGCCAACTCTTTTTCTACCAGATCGCGAATCTGGGTGGCGCTACGCTGACGCTCGTACACCGACTCGCGCAGGTCCTCCTCCGTCTCCCGGTGGCAAACCTGACAGGTGTTGTTGATGCTGGCCAGCGGGCTACGCACGTGGTGGCTGCTGTATTTGACTCCCCCTTCAGAGACGTAGGGCATATGACAGTCGGCACACGACACGCCGCGCTGCGCGTGGATACCGGTTACAAAGAGCTCGTAATCGGGGTGTTGCGCCTTGATGATGGGTGCGCGGCTCAGCTTATGCGTATAGTCGGCATACTGCAGGTCGTCGAAGTAAGCTTCGCCCCCCTCCATCGTCATCCCGTTGTGCCACGGGAAGATGAGGTACTTGCCATCGGGAACGAAGTAGTACTCCACGTGGCATTGCGCGCAAACCAGCGAGCGCAACTCCTGCTGCGTGGCTTTATTGATATCCATACCCATGTTCTCATACGCTTCGATAAGTGCCGGGCGCGAGATTTTGAGGTTCATCGTTTCGGCCTCGTGGCAGTCGGCACAGCCAATCGGGTTCACGATTTCCGGTCCCCATTGCGCCCAGGTACCCTTGTAAAACTCGGCCACCCCCACAGAGTCCATCACGCGAGGAATATCAGGCGATTTACAGGTCCAGCAAGTCGCCGGCTGCGGACCATCTTCAGGTTTCATGGGTGCCGCCGTACGCAAGGTGTGCTGTATATCCTCAATGGCGTGAGTATGTCCGCGCGGTGTTCCGTAATCTTTGGCAAATGCGTATCCTGCCCACAAAATAACCATTTCGGGACGCTGTTCCAGCACATCGACCACGCTACTCCCGTGAAATTCGCTCTGGAAAGAGGTGTCGTCGTTTTTTTTCCACGTTTCATATTCGCGGGGATAGTTTTGCGCGAAGATCTCGTTTCTCGACTCGATCCCCGTGATCTCGATCACCCGGTTGTTCCTCACGCTCGCGATCTCGGCACGTCGTTGGGTGATAGACGCGGCGAGCATCCCCAATAGGAATACCACCCCTACGGTAACGAAAAACAGTAGCCATCCCACCCAGGGTTTCATCTTTTTGTTATCAGCACTCTTGTTCATAGCAACTATATGTTATGTAATTATTTTTGTTTCAATCGGTATTAATCACTTTGCCCGTGCGATTCCCTGTTGAACGTCTCGCGGGGGTTGTTATTTCTATCGTTTTATTCTCCTTGCTCCTTATTCACCAGGTTGGTCAGCCAACCCGGCAGGTTGGACTCCGGCATGGGCACCAACGCGTTGGGCGTGGAGGTTTCCGAACGGCCACGCGTGTGCGGCACCTCGCGGTGGCAGTCCCAGCAAGCCTTTCCTTTCATCTCCTTCACCTCTTTATAGCCCATTCGTCCCGTGCTCACGAACTCGGTGTTAAGCTGCGTGTGACAACGAATGCAGTTGTCCATGATCACCGCGGAGCTGGCATCGATGGTTTGCAGCGAATGTGCTTCGCCCCTGATGGTGAAAACGGCGGCGTGGCGCAAACCGTCTTTGGCCTTGAAGTAATACTTGTTGAAGACGTTATCTTGCGGCACGTGACAATCATTACAGGTGGTGTTTTGCCCGTGCGAGCCGTGCATCCACGTGGCGTAGTAGGGAGCCATGAGGTGACAGTTCACGCACGTTTTGGGCTCGTCGGAAAGGTAGCTGTAGGAACGTGAGGCGAAAAAAGAGTAGATAAACAACCCTACAAATACCCCGGCCATGATGATCGCGAAGTATTTCCACCCGCCGCGCGGCTTGATTTTCATCCAAAATGCTCGTAATCTATCCATCATAATTTCACATTATCTCAGGGTAATATAGACTTTACCCAATTTCTGCAAAGTTAGGAAAACACACTTAAAAAAACTGTAATATTTATGACGAATATTAAATAAAAACGCTATTTTCGTGTTAAAATGGTGGTAACGTTCCGTTTTAGCAGCCAAAGCGAACCGTTTTTACATCCATGCAGTAGGCGTTTACGATTATCCGTAGCGAATCGTTTTACATCCATACTGCAAGCGTATGGATCATCCGAAACAAAACGTTTTCACAACCATTAAAGGAGTTTGAATAGTATGCGTTCCCGAACACCCGAACAGGTACACTCTATTTTCCAATGCCCCTTGTGCCATTCGATTCCCGTCGACAAGCAGGAGGAGTTCCTCGCTGACATCAACTATTCCGTGACCCGGTACGACAAGGGGGATATCCTGGTCCATCAAGGTGCGCGATGCGACAAGTTGCTCATCGTGATAAAGGGGAAGGTACAAACCGAAATGGCCGATGAAACGGGCGACTTCATGACTATCGAGACCATTAAAGCGCCCAACCCGCTGACCACAGGATTCCTGTTCGCCACAGACAACGCTTCGCCCGTGACGGCAGTCGCCAAAGTCGACACGGTTGCGGTGCTCATTCCCAAGGAGAATATCTATCACCTGATGCGGAAATACCCGGAGTTCATGAAAACCTATTTATCGTATCTATCCAACAAGTTAACCTTCCTCACCGAAAAGCTGCGCCTGGTTTCGTTCCGTACCATTAAAGCAAAACTTGCCTATTACCTGCTGAAAGAGTCGAAAGGCGAGGACCGGTTTCAATTACAATTGTCGAGGGGAGAGATGGCGCGGTTCTTCGGCGTCTCCCGTCCCGCCTTGGTCAACGTGATGATGCAGATGGCCAAGGAGGGAGTGATTGAAGTGGACAGGCGAAACATCACCATTCTGGATCGTGGGGCATTGCGGCAGATAATGAGTTGAAAATCTTTCGAGCAAAGCATCGCTGTCGATAGTGATCACCCCTGCCTCACCTCTTAAATTCCACCCCCAAATCTTAAATCCCAGCCTCAAGTCTTAAATAATATTAAATCCGAAAAATAAATTTGGAGCCGTGAAAACAATCATTACCTTTGCAGTGTCTTAGTTCACTAGTGCACTATAAAACTAGTTACTAAAGTAATGAAGATTGGCTACAACAGCCTGAAAGATAGTAAACTTGAACACAACTCAAAATAACACGAATATGGTTAAAATGCAACTACTCTCGTTCAGATACGGTAAAAAGGAAGTATTGAACGATATCTCAATGAGGCTCGAGCCCGGGAAGATTTACGGGCTGCTGGGCGAAAACGGCGTGGGAAAGACCACCCTGTTAAAGGTTATCGCCGGGCTACAAAAACCTTGGAATGGAAGCTGTTCCGTTTTCGGTGAAGATCCATTCAACCGAGCTCCCTCGTTTTTAAGCCGCGTCTATTACCTACCCGAGGAGTTGGAGTATATCCAAAACGACTACTCCATCCGCTTTTTCGCGAAAGTAAACGGGCCATTTTACCCCAACTTCGATAACGAGAAGTTCGAGGCTATTTTAAAGGAGTTTGCCGTGGAGGGCGACAAAAAACTCACCAGTCTATCGCACGGGCAAGCCAAAAAGGGTGCCATTGCCTTCGCCTTAGCCACGAACGCCGATTTACTGCTGATGGACGAGCCCAGTAACGGCTTGGATATCCCCTCCAAAACGTTGTTCCGAAGGATTATCGTGGAGTACGTGTCAGACAATACCTGTACGCTTATCTCTACCCATCAGGTACGCGACTTGGAAAACCTGATTGACCCGATCATCATCCTCGACAATAAGGCAGTACTGATGAACGCGTCGTTAGAGGAAATCTCAGAAAAGCTGTACTTCGGGCTACACGCATCCATCCCCGCCAACGCATTTTATTCAGAACCCGTGCCGGGAGGCTACCTCTGCGTCATGGAGAATGACGACCTGGGCGAAAGTAAGGTGAACTTAGAGGCACTTTTCAATGCCACCATGCAGCATAAAAAGCGCATGCAGGAGCTCTTCGCTCCGAACGCGGCGGAAGTTTCAACCCCATCACTTCGTCCGGAATAATTCCTTATCACCCAAATGCAACATTTAATAAAACTGACTCACGATGAACAGCAATAGATTTCAATTCAAAAGAGTAGGGATGCTTATAGGTAGGGCATTTCAGCAAAAAGACAAAACGATGCGCAACACGGCATTAGTATTAGCAGCACTCCCCATCTGTCATTTCCTTATAGCCATATTAGCCTCGGGAAAAGGACCTTCACTGGATAACAGAGGCAATATGCTAACATTTTGGATAGGTGCGTTCTTTATTTTATCGCCGTTCATTTTTTACAACTTATACAATCACCCTAAGAAAGGACTGCCCGAGGTGATGCTCCCCGCATCGGTACTGGAAAAATTCGTTGCCATGCAGGTGACCTGTATCATTGTTTTTCCACTTATGGTCTTTCTGTTTCTCGGGGGAGGCGATGCACTGTTAACTACCCTATTCCCCAGTTACCAGAGTGGTTATGCCATCGCCTATTTTTTCAACAACAAGGTTACGGAAGAGACCTTTTTGATCTTGTTCCTCACCATGCAGGCCGTGTTCTTTTGTAACCTGCTTTTCGTGAGGCGAAAGCTACTTTTAACCATCGTGAGCTTCGTGATCGTAAACTCGTTGCTCTCAATCTTCCTGGTAACAACGACATCTGTCACGGAATCACTGGGCTACTTCGACGCGATATCTGACGATGTGCATGTCGATGTAATCGAAGGCGGTTTGTTTGAAATTTTCAAGGAAGAGAACCCTTTGGTAGTTTCCGGCTTCCTATTCAAACTATTCATGGTGGTAGTTTTACCGATTATCTTCATGATCAGCTCCTACAAGTTAATGAAAACCAAAAGGTATTAATGATGATGCACTTCAGCATTTTAACAACAGACTCACGATGAACAACTATACATTTCAATTCAAGAGAACAGGAAAGCTTATTGGTAGAACATTTCAGCAAAACGCCACAACAATACGCAACACGGCATTAGTATTAGCAGCAATCCCCATCTTTTTCCTCCTTCTGGGCACATTAACCTCGGGCGAAGGAGCTTCACTGGGTGTTAGAGGCGAGATACTGACAATTTTAGTAGGCGTTTTTTTTGTTATATCCCCTTTCTTTTTTTACAAGCTATACAATCACCCTAAGAAAGGACTGCCTGAAGTGATGCTCCCCGCGTCGGTACTGGAAAAGTTCGTTGCCATGCAGGTGACCTGTATCATTGTTTTGCCACTCATGGCCATCCTGTTTTTCGGAGGAGTCGATGCGCTATTGACCGCTTTATTCCCAAGACACCAGAGTGGTTATGCCATCGCCTATTTTTTCAACGACAAGGTTACGGAAGAGGCCTTTTTGATCATGTTCCTTACCTTGCAGGCCGTATTCTTTTGCAACCTGCTGTTTGTTAGGGGGAAAGTGTTTAAAACCATCGCGAGCTTCGTGGTTGTAAACATGCTGCTCTCAATCGTGCTGGTGTCATCGATAATGTTCTTGGAATCATTGGGATTTTTCGATGAGATATCAGACGATGTGCATATCAATTTAAACGAATACGATTTGTTTGGATTTTTCGGGGAAGAGAACCCTCTGGTCGTTTCCGGCTTCCTATTAAAGCTATTCATGACGGTAGTTTTGCCGATTATCTTCATGATCGGTTCATACCGACTAATGAAAACCAAAAGGTATTAATGATGATGAACTTTGACGAACATAAGCCCATCTACCTTCAGATATCGGACTCCATCTGCGAGAAAATTCTCAACGACGAGTACGCTGAAGATGAACGCATCCCCTCCATCAGGGAGATGGGCGCACAGCTGGGCGTTAATCCCAATACCGTGATGCGCAGCTACGACTACCTGAAATCGCTCGACATCATTTACGACAGGCGGGGCGTGGGGTTTTTCGCCTCGCCCGACGCGAAGAAAAGGGTGAAGGGCATGTACAAAAAGGAGTTTATGGAGACGGAACTGCTTGCTATCGCTAAGAAGATAGCTCTTTTAGAGATTGGTTTGGATGAGTTTATTGAAAAACTGAAAACTGTAAAAAACATTGAATAAAAAGGTTATCAACTGAAAACTGAATAGGTTCAACAAAAGCCACAAAAATGATTACCCTCACAGACATACACAAGTCCTACTACACCGAAGCCATCTCGTTGCACGTGCTGAAAGGCATCAGCCTCACGATTGACGCGGGCGAATACGTCTCCGTAAACCTAAGCGAAAAACAGGCGGCACAATACCGCAACGAGATGATCGGGTTCGTGTTTCAATCGTTCAACCTGATCAACTTCAAAAACGCGCTGGAAAACGTGGCGCTACCACTCTATTACAAGAACGTGAGCCGAAAACGACGCAACATCATCGCGATGGAACATCTCGATAAGATGGGACTGAAAGATTGGGCGCATCACATGCCCAACGAACTATCGGGTGGACAAAAACAGCGGGTCGCCATCGCCCGCGCGATGATATCCAATCCGAAGATCATCCTCGCCGATGAGCCGACGGGCGCGTTGGACAGCCAAACCTCCATGGAGGTGATGGGTGTCCTTTCCGACCTGAACAAGCAGGGCATCACCATCATCATCGTCACGCACGAACAGTCGGTGGCTGATACCACCAACCGGATTATCCGGTTGAAAGATGGGATGATTGAAACTCGCGATTAGCTTTTAGCCATTAGCCAAAAGCCAAAAAAAAACCAATAAAATGAGGGACCAGCTCCAAGAAATATTTACCACCCTGCGCAAAAACAAGCTGCGCACCACGCTGACCGGGTTGTCGGTTTCGTGGGGGATTTTCATCCTTATCGTGTTATTGGGCGCGGGCAACGGGTTGAAAAACGGTGTGATGTCCAATTTCGAACAACGTGCCATAAACCGCGTCAACCTGTGGGCGGGAACGACATCCATGCCGCATCAGGGACTGAAGTCGGGACGAAACATCCAGTTCTCCGAAAAAGAGCTGTCGATGGTAGAGGATGACATCAACGAAAGTCGTTTGGTTACCGCCCGTTCCAATAAAACGCAAACCATCTCCTACGGTACGGAATACGGCTCGTACCAGGTGCGTGGTGTAATGCCGAGCTATGCTGAAATAGAGAAACTGATTTTTGAACCCGATGCCGGACGGTTTATCAATCAACTCGACTTCAAACAGAAAAGCAAAGTGATCGTGTTGGATAAAAAAATGGCGGAGGTGCTTTTCAAAGGGAAGTCGCCACTGGGCGAATATGTTAAAGTAGGGGACCTCATGTTCAAAGTCATCGGCGTGAACTCTAAAAAAGAGCAGTGGGGAGGACCGGTCGCCTATATACCCTTCTCTACCTCGCAAGCCATGTTTAATCCCGATAAGAAATTCTATCAGCTCACCTTCACTGTGGAAGGGCTCGAAACGAAAGCCGAAAACGACCGTTTCAACGAGGCATTGCGAAGCCAGATGGGGCGCAGGCTTAATTTTAACCCCGAAGATAAGCAAGCACTCTGGGTGAGTAATTCACAAGCCGACTACATCGAAACGATGAACATATTCGGCGGGATCAATATTTTCGTCACCATCGTGGGGATCTTGACACTCATCGCGGGAATCGTGGGGGTCAGCAACATCATGCTGGTATCGGTCAAAGAGCGCACGCGCGAGATCGGTATCCGAAAGGCCATTGGCGCACCACCGGCATCCATATTGAAGTCCATTATCCTGGAATCCATTATCATTACCGCCATTTTCGGGTATATCGGAATGATGCTTGGCATCGGGCTTACCGAACTGATTAACTTCGTTATGGAGCAATCGGCTAACGGTATGCAAGTGGCCGATGAGAAAACACGAATGACTGTTTTCAAAAATCCGACCGTCAACGTCGGCTACGCGCTTTTCGCGACCGTCTTGTTGATCATCTCGGGAGTGATCGCCGGCTACTTGCCCGCGAGAAAGGCAGTGAAAATAAAACCGATAGAGGCCATGAGGCAGGAGTGATGCAATTAGCAATTAGCAATTAGCAATGAACAATGAGCAATGAACAATGAGCAATGAACAATGAGCAATGAACAATGAGCAATGAGCAATGAACAATGAGCAATGAGCAATGAATAATGAGCAATGAGCAATGAACAATGAGCAATGAACAATGAGCAATTTTTTTAGGAACGAGAGCAGACAGGGTGCGTTAGCCGAACTTTTGCGTTAAGTTGGTGAGCAGAAGACGAGCTTGCTCTGATTATGCCACGACGAGCAAAAGTGCTGCAAAGCAGAATTAGCCATTAAGGTTTACAAAATAGATAGAAGCGACATGCAACAACAGATAAATAATTACCCGCGATATAAAAAAGTCCCTTTTTGGAGGAGGCTGAGACTGGCTTTCGATGCCGATCGCTGGCAAGAGATATGGATGACCATCACCAGCAACAAGTCGCGCAGTTTCCTCACGGCATTTGGGGTGTTCTGGGGAATACTGATGCTCGTGCTGATGGTGGGCGCGGGGAAAGCGTTAGAAACGGGCATCATGTCGCAAATGG
This sequence comes from Bacteroidota bacterium, assembly GCA_023622765.1. Classification (GTDB taxonomy): domain Bacteria; phylum Bacteroidota; class Bacteroidia; order Bacteroidales; family Dysgonomonadaceae; genus Proteiniphilum. Next base: position 23,102 of record JAMNYO010000101.1, read on the forward strand.
AAGGGTTTGCAACCAACTCGGTCTTTTTCATGGCAGAGCGTACGACCGAGCCGTATAAAGGTTTCAGGAAAGGGCGCGTATGGAATATGACCAACAGCGACTTACCGATTATCCGTCAGCGGGTGGAGGAGTTGCAATATATCTCGCCCGTGCTTTTTGGAGGTGGCAGCGGCGATGAGAACGTGGTGCGGGGAGAAAAGAGTGGCTCGTACCTGGTAAAAGGGTGCTATCCCGAGTACGATCTGATCGAAAAGAGCAAAATGCTATACGGGCGATACGTGAACGATATCGATATCGCCGAGAAACGGAAAGTGTGCATCATCGGCGAACGGGTATACGAGGTGCTCTTTCACGGCGAAGATCCCGTGGGAAAAGCGATTCGCGTAAATGGAATCTACTTTCAGGTAATTGGCGTGGCCCGAAGCACATCGGGTGCCAGTATCGGTGGTGATACATCCGAAACCGTGGTACTGCCGTTCACCACTATGCAGCAAGCGTTTAATCAAGGAAATATCATTCACTTCCTGGCAGCCACCGCCAAGCCGGGGGTAGCCGTGAAAATCGTTCAAGATAAAATTACAGTAATATTGAAGCAGCAACATCAAATATCGCCCGACGACAAATCTGCAGTTTTCAGTATGAATATAGAAGAGCAGTTCAAGATGTTCAACTACCTGGGTATCGGGATAGCCGCGCTCATCTGGATCGTCGGCCTCGGAACACTCCTGGCCGGCGCCATCGGCGTGAGCAACATCATGCTGGTAACCGTGCGCGAGCGAACCAAGGAGATAGGCATCCGCCGTGCGTTGGGAGCGACGCCGAACAATATCATCGGGCAAATCCTAAGCGAAAGCATCGTGCTGACCGTTTTGGCGGGAATCGGCGGAATCATGCTGGGCGTGGGCCTGCTTTCGGCAGTAGGTGTGGCGTTGAGCCAGGGCGACCAGTTCTTTAAAGACCCGCAGATTAGCTTTTCGATGGCGGTAGGCTCACTGGTTATTCTCATCATTATCGGTATTCTGGCAGGACTTTTCCCCGCTCAACGGGCCATGATGATAAAGCCGGTGGAGGCGATCGCGGAAGAGTAATTTGGCTGGTGGCCGTTAGCTGTTAGCCGTTGGCAAAAAATTGCTACAGATTTAAAAAATAGAACAAACAATAAAAACAATCCACGTTATTGGCAGAAAGGCAAATCAACTCGACGAGGAGTCAACGGCTAACGGTAAAAGGCCAAAAGCTATGAATTCAACTCAACGCTGAGCTAAAAGCAAAAAGCCAATAGCTAAACGCTAAAGAAACATAATGAAAAAAGTACTGAAATTTACAGGATTAGCCTTCTTAGGACTATTGGTTATCGGGACCTTCGTGTTTCTCTACAAGAAATCGCGTCCGGTACAGAAAGAGTATCAAATCGAGACCGTTACGAAAGGCAGTATCGAGAAGAAAACGGTGGCAACGGGCAAGGTAGAGCCCCGCAACGAGATACTGATCAAGCCGCAAATGTCGGGTATTATCTCCGAAGTATGTAAAGAGGCAGGCGATCTGGTCGCGGCGGGTGACATTATCGCCAAAATTCAGGTCGTCCCCGATATGGTCAACTTGAGCGGGGCCGAATCACGTGTTTCGCGTGCGCAACTGGCCGCGGAGCAAAGCAAGACCAATTACGAGCGCGACCGGAAACTGTACGAAAGTCAAGTCATCTCGAAGGAGGAGTTCGAGAAGGTGCAACTGCAGTACAAAAACGACCTGGAAGAGCTGCAGGCGGCTAACGACAACCTGAGCCTGATCAAGACGGGGATGACGAAAAACACCCAAAAGTCGAGCAACACGTTGGTGCGTGCCACCGTGAGCGGGACCATTTTGGATATCCCGGTCAAGGTGGGCAACTCGGTTATCCAAACCAACAACTTCAACGACGGAACCACGATCGCCTCCATCGCCAACCTGAGCGACATGCTTTTCGTGGGGAAGATTGATGAAACCGAGGTCGGCAAGCTTTCAACGGGAATGCAGATGGAGATCACGATTGGCGCGATCCAGGACACGAAAATCCCGGCCACGCTGGAGTACGTTTCTCCCAAGGCTACCGAGGAGAGCGGCGCCATTCTGTTCGAGATGAAGGCCAAGATGGAGATACCGTCCGACATGTTTATCCGTGCCGGATACAGCGCGAACGCCGACATCGTTTTGGATCAGAAAACCGATGTGTTGATGCTGCCCGAAACCTGCATCGAGTTCAGCAACGACTCGGCATTCGTGTACGTGGTGAAAAACGAGAAGCCACAGGAGTTCGAGCGCCAACAGGTGTCGCTGGGTCTATCTGATGGTATTAACATTGAAGTCATCGACGGGCTGAAGCTGGAGGACAAGGTGCGCGGGAACGAGATCGTGGAGAAGAAGAAATAAAAAACAACAGACAATGAGACCAATTATTATCGCGCTCTTTTTTACCGTCTCCTTAACCGGAATGGCGCAACAATACACGCTCGAAGAGTGTATCGACATCGCGTTGCAAAACAACCGCACCATAAAACAGCAGGAGCTGAACAGGGCACAACGGGAAATAGCCTACGCGCAAGCCCGAAACGAGATGCTGCCTAACCTCAACGCGCAGGCGGGACAAAACTTCACGTTCGGACGCTCTATCGGAATCGACAACACGTATCAGAACACCAACTCAACGCAAACCTCGTTAGGGATGGGGGCCGACATCACCCTTTTCGACGGGTTACGCATGAAGCACAACATCGATGCCAAACGTGCCGAGCTGAGCGCGGCAGAAGCCGACGTAGAGAAATTTAAAGACGATATTGAAATGAGCGTGGCGACCGCTTTCCTGCAGGTTTTGCTTCAAAAAGAACTCCTGGGAATCGCCCATGAACAAATCGCCTTAACCGACGAGAACATTCAGCGCCGCGAAGAACTGATTAAAAGCGGGAAGATGGCGCAGGGCGAAATATACGAACTGGAGGCACAACGGGCACGCGAAGAGCAAAACAGGGTGCAAGCCGAAAGCAACCTCAAGCTGGCACTGCTCGATTTGGCACAGATCATGGAACTGGACGACTTCTCAAACCTCGATGTGTCGGCGCCCCCGGTGGAGCAAATCATCAGCGACGAGCTACTGTTGTCACCAACAGAGGTGTACCAACGGGCATTGCTCGTTCGTCCCGAGATCCGTGCTTCAGAGTATCGCGTGCAAAGTAGCGAAAAAGAGGTACAGATGGCAAAATCACAGCTATATCCCTCGTTATCGTTCGGTGCCAATTTCGGAACCGGGTACTATAAAATGAGCGGGCGTCCAAACGATGCTTTCAGTGCACAGCTGCGCAACAACATGAGCAACTCGTTAGGTTTCAGCCTGCGCATTCCCATCTTCAACAAGTTCCAGACCCGCGACAACATTCGCTCCGCCCAAATCGCCGTGGAGAACAACCGCATTGAGATGGATAAGGTGAAAATTGAGCTTCGCAAACGGGTCGAGCAGGCGTTTCACAATGCCGTGGGCGCTCAAAGCAAGTGGAAAGCCACACAGAAATCGGAAATATCAAGCAAGGAGGCATTCCGATTTGCACAGGAGAAGTTCAACAACGACCGCGCCAACGCGTACGAGCTGTTTCAAGCGAAAAGCAACCTCACGCGAGTGTTGAGCGAGCAGGCACAAGCGAAATACGAGTACGCCTTCCGGCTGAAAATATTGGAACTGTTGAAAAATTAACGGGAGACGATGGTTTTACCTTTGTTTTTAAATGGTTTAAAAAACATTTTTTGTAACCAAAACAACACGATACTCGTCTAATATATAGACATAAAAGCCAAGAGCCAGGATTGATGACAATAGAGAAATAGATGAATGGATTTATAGACCCAGGCAAACGGCTTACCGTCAAGCATTACACTTAAAACATTGAACATAAAACACTGAATATAAAACATTGAACATAAAACTTTTAACAAACAAAAATATGAAACCGACAAGAACTTTTTCGCTTATCATTGCCCTATTGACAATAATGGGTTTGCAGACAACATTTGCACAAAATCGCGGGAGAACCGATAAATCAGGAAACAGTCCCATTACAAAAAACTTCAACGTGGGTAGTTTTTCAGCCATTGAAACCGATATTGTAGGAAACATCATTTTCACACAATCAGATGAGACAAGCATTACAGCCGAAGGCGACGAGAATCTGGTAAACAGATTAATTGTAACCGTGAAAGAGGATGAGTTAAAACTGAGGATGAGGAGCAATTTAAAGATAAAATTTAGAAATAAAAGGCCAAAACTCACGGTCAAAGTAAGCTCGCCCCATCTTTATAGAATTGATTCCGACGGAGTTGGGAATATTACTTTAGAGGGAGTCGTGAAAACGGAAAACCTGCATATTGATTCCGACGGAGTGGGAAACATTAGGGCATTGCAACTGGAGTGCGACCAATTGACCGTTGAGTCTGAGGGAGTGGGAAACATTCGTCTAAAAGGGAAAGGACGACTTGCCGAGTACGAGTTAAATGGTGTGGGAGGTATTGACACAAGCGACTTTATTGCAGAAGAGGTGATCGTTCACTCGGCGGGAGTGGGAAACATTAAGTGTTACGCTTCCAAAAACATCGAACTATACGGCAGCGGCGTGGGAGGTATCGTCTATTACGGAAATCCGAATATAAAAGCGTTAGATAAAAGCGGTGTAGGCTCTATCAAAGCCGGCAAGTAACACCACCACCATATCCATCACGTTTGTTCCCGTATTTCCAGTGATGATCTGCCCGCCTATTTGCCGGAAAAAACGGTAGGAGTCCGAGTTTTGAAGGAAAGAACGCGGAAGCAGTTTTTCTTTTGCGGCATCCCGCGTAGTCTGATGGTCGACAACGGCTCCGGCCACATCGGTAGGTCCGTCGGTGCCATCGGTACCGGCACAAAGAATGGTGATACCTTTTCTTTCGTCGATTTGGGTAGACAGGTAAAGCGCCAGATGCTGGTTACGTCCGCCCAACCCGTCTCCCGAAACCTTCACGGTGGGTTCGCCACCAAACAGCAAACAAACAGGCTTACCGTCACGGGGCTGAAAGTTTTCGATCTCTTGCAGGATAAAATCGGCGGCTTCGGTAAAATCTCCCTGCAAGCTATCGGTGATGACGCGTGTCTCAAAGCCGAGCTCTTGTGACTTTTGCGAAGCGTTTTCGAGTGCGACACGGTTACTCCCAATAATGACGTTTTGCACATGGTTGAAAACAGCATCATTTAATTTTGGAGTTTCGGGAATGGAACCGTTTTCGCCTGCAAGCAAATAGCGCAGCACGGGAGCAGGGAGAGCGTCGTTCAACGAATACTTTGCCACAACCGCCAGTGCGTCCCCGAAGGTGGTTGAATCAGCCACGGTTGGTCCCGACGCGATCACATCCAGCCTATCCCCGATCACATCCGATAAAATCAGGCTGATGGTCGTGGCCGGGTAAAGGGCTTTGGCCAGCTGACCTCCCTTCACGTTCGACAGGTGTTTACGCACGCTGTTTATCTCGGCAATATCCGCACCGCATTTCACTAACAGCTCATTGGTTCGTTTCAGGTCATCCAGTGAAATGCCTTCGGGACAATCGGCCATTAACGCCGATGCCCCACCCGATATGAGACAGATAACCAGATCATTTTCACCGGCTCGTCGGGCAATGTCGAGCATCTTCCTTGTACCTTTCACCCCTTCGGCATCGGGGATGGGGTGCCCCGCCTCGGTAAGTGTCAGGTGCTTTAGCGCTGTCCCATGCCCGTACTTGGTAACGACGTGCCCGTCTGTTATGTTATCGCCCAGGATGTTTTCGGTCTCCTTTGCCATCAACGCCGCCGCTTTTCCCGCGGCAAGGACATACACGTTTTTGAATTGCGGTAAAGGAAAGCTCTTGTCGGCGATCTGTAACATGTCGCCAGAAAGCTTTACCCGGGACCTTATTAAATTTTCCGGCAAAACGCTTTCCACGCCTGCAAGGAATATTTGTTCGGCTACCTCTCTCATCTACAATGTAATATAAAGGTAATTGAATTTCCTGCAAGGAATATCTGTTCGGCTATTTCTCTCATCAGTTACAAGATAAATAGTGAAGTCACCCAAACAGAGAGAAAGGTGACGATCCCCATGACGATGGTAGCAGATGAGTAGACTTTGAGCGTGGTGTTGGAGCTGATGCCCGAAAAGCGGGAGACCACCCAAAAATAGGAGTCATTGGCATGGGAAACCATCATGGAGCCGGCCCCCATCGAGATCATCGCCAACAGCTTTCCCGTTTCAGAATCCAGTCCCAGGGCGGGTAGCATCGGAACGACAAATGAAGCCGCCGTGATAATGGCCACCGTGGAAGAGCCTTGTGCCGTCTTCAATATCGAAGCGATGAGAAAAGGAACGGCAAGCCCCAGCCCCGTTTGAAGCAGGAACTCACCGGCATAAGCCCCCACCCCGGTCTCCTTGATGACCAAGCCGAACATCCCACCGGCACCGGTCACGATAAGTATCGGGCCCGCTTTTTCTATCGCGGACTCAAGGACAGCGTTGACTGTTTTCATCGCCCTCTCTTTCAATAATAAAAGCGACAACAACACGCCGATCATCAGCGCGATGATGGGTTGCCCAATAAAAGCCAACCCCTTCAGCACGATATGGGTATCGGGAACTTTTAACACGGTAAGCAGTGAGCCGATGGCGATCAGGATTAACGGTGTCACAATGGGCAACAAAGAGAGTTGAACCGATGGAAGCTGCTCTTCGTTTTGGCTTTCATGCTGAAGGGAGGCTGTCTCGACGAACGGGGTTTTTCGCGTTTGCCATTTAACCCAGAAAAATGCCGACAACGCGGCGGGGATGGCAAACAGCGTTCCCAACAAAATCAGCATTCCTATGTTGGCCTCCAGGATTCCGGAGGCAGCCAACGCGCCCGGGTGGGTGGGGGTAAGGCAGTGTACCGAGTAAAGGGCAGTCGCCAGCACGAACGCGATAAAGGGCAGCGCTATTTTGGCCTTGGAACTGAACGATTTTGCCAGTCCGCTCATGATAATATAGCCCGAATCGCAAAAGATAGGCAACCCCACGATGAATCCTGTAATGCCTATGGCCGAAGCGGCTCTGCCGTGTCCCGTTTTCGACAAGATATAGTTAGCAATGCTTGCCGCACCCCCTGTTTTTTCCAAAACGACCGCGATTATCGCCCCGAAAATAATCAGAAAGCCAATGGATGCCATGGTACTGCCAAAACCCTGTTTCAGGATCTCCACCACGTTCCTGTCGGGAAGTGCGATCATCGCGAGCAGCAGTGAAACGATGAACAGCGATGCAAAAGCGTTCAGTTTCGTAACGGATGTCAGTATCACGATAAGTATGATACTCAACAAAACAAGGATAGAAATAGTAAGCATGCTCATATCGTAGTCTCGTAAGCGTTTATTATCTACCTACAACGGTCTCCAGGGTGCACCCGGTACTGAACGGGGGCATGCCGGCAACTTTGCTACGCCATGTGGGTACACCCATCGCTGCAACCCGGTACTGAACGGGGGCATGCCGGTAACCCTTATGAAATCCTCGGGAGAACACAAAATTAGTGCAGTGATTTCAGATAAACAAGCCATTCACGGTCCTTTAACTTTTAGGGAAGTGTTAACAACAATATCACCACGCGCAGCTATTGGATGCCAAGCTAAGATTAACTTCGTGAAAAAAATCCGACTCGTGGAAATCGACCCAACAGATATCGATACTTTTTATTACCTTTGTACCCTAATATGGGTAACTATTTTAAAAAACCTCCTGTTCGTAGACGCAGATGATAGGACTCTTCAATGAAACTTTTCCTCCGCTCATGGATGGCGTGGCCTTGACTACCTATAATTACGCCTATTGGCTCCACCAGAATGGTCATCCCGTGAGCGTGGTCACCCCGTTTGCCGATGGAGAGCGTTTTGATGAGCCGTTTCAGGTGTTTCGATACCCATCGTTCCCCCTTCCCAAAAGGAAACCGTACCGGTGGGGACTTCCGTACCTCAGCACGCCCACCGTGTTCCAGATACATCGAACCCCTTTTAAAATTGTTCATGGGCACAGCCCGTTTTCGGCGGGGCGACTGGGAATGAGCATCGCCAAAAAGCGGGAGATTCCCTTCATCATGTCCTTTCACTCCAAGTTCAGGGAAGACTTCACCCGTTCGGTCAAAAGCCCGCTGCTGGTAGACTGGATGATTCGGCACATCATGGAGGTCTATGAAGCCGCGGATGAGGTCTGGATTTCGCAGGAGGCGGTGGAAGAGGTCTTACGCTCTTATGGCTACACAGGCAAGACAGAGATCGTAGAGCTGGGAAATGATTTTGCATCCATCACTAACGTGGAGACGTTGCGGGCCAAGAAAAGGAAAGAGTTGGGAATAATACCGGAAACCCCGCTATTTCTCTTCGTGGGTCAGCAGATCCTGGAGAAAAATATCCCCTTCCTCCTGGATAGCCTCACGCTTCTGGACTTTCCTTTCAAAATGATCCTGGTGGGCGAGGGGTACGGGTTGGAGAGTTTTCGCGAGCAGGTAGTGGCTAACGGCCAGCAGGAGATGATCTCCTTCACCGGCTCCATCACCGATAGAGAGGAGCTGGCAAGCCTGTATGCCGCCGCGGACCTCTTCCTGTTTCCATCGTTGTACGACACGGCGGGGCTGGTTATTCGTGAGGCCGCGGCCCTACGAACCCCCTCCCTGCTCATCGAGGGAAGCACGGCCGCGACAGCCATACAGGACAACGTCAACGGCTTCGTCTCACCCCATGACACCACCGCTTACGCGTCACGCATTACAGAGATCATTAGGGACAAAGCGCTCCTGCAGAGGGTTGCGTTAAGGGCCGAGGAAACATTGACACGGTCATGGGAGGATATCAGCAGGGAGGTCTTCGACAGGTACCAACACCTTATTGCACGAAAGAGATGAATCAAGGCGAAACTACGGCAAAGACTTCCACTATCGGCAAATCGGAACCCGACGCGATCAAGACAAAAAACCGCAAATTAGGCTTTTCCCTTTGGCAGATCCTGCTGCCGGTAGGGATTAGCTTGTTGGTGGTGGCCCTTTTGATGAGAGAAAATATCACGGCGGACTCGTTCGAGAGCTTCGTCCTCACCCGTCGCTCGATGACGGGTATCGGGTTAGCGATCATAGCCTGGGGGGTGCAGAACCTGGCCATGGGGCATCGCTATTACATGCTGGCTTACCCCTACATGAACAAGCGGGGAGCGCTTCGGGTGACCTTCCTGGTCGATTTCGCCTCCGCGGTGACACCATCGGCCGTGGGGGGATCGTCCGTGGCTTTTCTCTTCATGGGTCGTGAAGGCGTCAGCGTTGGCAGGGCTACCGCCATCACGATCGGTGGGCTTTTCCTGGACGAACTGCTCATGTCCCTCATCGGTGTTTTCTTGTTATTTTTCGTGCACAAGGGACTGGGCATCGAGGATATCCCTGCCCTCTCGGTCGGGATTTACATCACCCTAGTCTTGGTGACGGTCATATTGTCCCTGTGGACGTTAGCACTCTATATCTCCCTCTTTCACAAGCCAGCCTGGGTCGGCAACTTCTTTCTGTGGGTTACCTCTTGGAAGCCGCTACGCAGGTGGCGAGGGGGTGCCGAGAAGCTGAAAAGCGACCTGTTGATGGCATCCCAAGAGATGCGCAATATGGATGGATGGTACTGGGTAAAACTGTTTGGTACCACGGTCGTCTCCTGGGGAGCCCGTTTCACCATCGCGTGCCTACTGGTGTACGGGTTCAGCACGATGGACGTGGATTGGATGGTAGCTTACATCAGGCAAATGGCCATCTGGTTGCTCGCGATCATCATCCCCACTCCCGGGGGGAGCGGATTTTCGGAGTACATGTTTCAGGTAGCATACGTGGATTATTTCCCCAACCCGGCCATAGCGTTGATGGTTGCCCTAGTATGGCGGACAATCACCTCCTTCAGCTACCTGGTTATCGGACCGATTATCCTCACCTTTCAACTTCGCCGCAAGAGGCCGGTGTACAATACGCGCTAAAAAGGCATAAGCCCGATATTAACAAGACGATGCAATATATTTTTGCTTTATACATATCAATTTTCTTTTGGTGTTGAATTTTTATTTATTACCTATTTTTCTTCGTTCTATTCTCCTTTAACATATCCAGATATGCTTTGTAATCCTTGAATAGCTTCACCGCTTTTTCTTCTCCCACCCTTATTGAAGCTTTAGGATCACTGAAAAAACCGGGATATTGGTAACATAATATCTTTTCAAAGTTATCAAACAGTGTCAAATCATGAATAATCTCTTCCACGGGTCTTGGATACAATGACTGATCGGGATTGAACAAGAAAGCTTCAAGATCGAGCCAAAGGTGGGAACCGGCATCGTCACACAGTTGTTGTAGCAAGGTGGCCGCCTCCTCTCCGGAGAGATCACCTTCAGGCATACGCGCGAAACCGAAGGGACAAAGGATATCCAGGTTTTGCAAGAGAGCAGGGTAGGTGTCCAGCGCTTGTTGAATTCCCATGCTGTTTGTAGCGAGCATAATCGGCTTTTCAGGAGCCAGTCTATTGCAATAGGCTTTAAATGCCCTGAAAAACTCCACGATTTGCCGTTTGCGCATCATTTGCGCTTCGGTAGTTAACTCCCAGTTATCCAGGCTTCCCCCACTCTCTTCCGAAACATAAAACCCGTAGAATGAGGGATGATGCCCATATCTATCCCAAAGCTCTTTTGCTACACGTTTGTGCCATTCGAGCGATTCGGAAGTGAAATCAAACCAGGCAAACAGTCCCACTCCGACCATCACCGACATATCGTGCTTGTCTGCTTCAGAGAGTATTGCCTCTACGGGATCATTTGCCGCGACAGGCATTCTACCCGGGTATAGATTGGAAGGATAAAATGCTTTGCCGGCATAGCTCTCGACGGTTAGGGAGTGTTTCCCAACATAATCATCGTTTCGGAACACCTCTTGAAGAACAATCGTATTCATTGCTATGCTGTTCATCGAACGCACGAGCTCTTGCCATTGAGCATCGGTCACTTTTGCAATATCTTTATTCCAATGCTTGCCTTCTGTTTCGCTACAGTGATAAATCCCGACCCAAGCCCCATCTATTTGACGGGCTGATCGGGTATCTGACTCTATTACTTGGAACTCCTTCACCTCACTGTACATTTTTTCGCCCGACCTGACTTTCAGGATAACCTTATTCATACCGACCTTATCGGAGGTCGGCAAAATAAGTTGTACCTTGTGTCCCGAGTTTGCTTTTACATGAGGTCTCGAGAAATGAAGGAGTGACTTTTTATTTTCCTTATTCAGATAGATATAGAGTTCAAAGTCCCGTGGTTGAGATTCGTGGTTAACGATCCCGGCCCTGATATCAAGATCTACTTTATTTGTTACCGGGCTTGGGGGAATAAGGGTGAGTCCTATCCTGTTATTTTGCGCGAGACTGACATTAGACAGCACCAAAACAAGGAGTAGTGCCGTGATTTTCTTAAAATAAAGCGTGCCCGGTAACCTCTTCCGTTTTATCGTGATTATTATTTTCATTGTTTGATTTATTCAACCCAAAGACCTTGTCGTTTATAAAACGAATACTCATAAGCCGTGTTGGTGTAATAACCACTCGAAAGGGAAAGATTCATAAATGTGGACCACCATTTTCCGTCCCGTTTTTCCAGGTCCGGATTATGGAACGAAAGCGATGCAATGTCAGTCTGTATTCCCAACGGAACATCAGGTGCTGCTGTTTTTAGGGCATTCACAATATAGGAGTATTCTAACAGATAGTGCGGTTTCAATCCCGGGTCTCCCCAATCTTGTGCAGCGGTCTGAATATAAAACAGATCCGGCTTCACCTCTTTTACAATGCGTTCCATATCCAACCCAAAGTGTTCTCTAATCTCTTTCAATGAGCCATTGCGGATGCCCATCCCCCACGATGCAAATAAAACCTTCGGATTGGTTGACTTAATAGCCTCTTTTATTTTTTTGTTGAAATTTACAACGGCATCCGACCTGAAGTCCTGCCATTTTTTGTACAGATCAGGATCACTCCTTATGGTATTAAAAGAGAGTACATCTGCATCAGGTCCAAGGTATTGCCTGGTGAACTTCCGACGAGCATAAAGGCTAACATCGCCATAAAATCCATTATCATATATTGTTTTCCACTCAGGGAAATAGGATTCTGCAAACTCGATCCCGATAAAGTTGTAATTCTTGACAATGTTTTTAACACGCAGAACCTGCCAATCCACATATTCATCATTGTGAAAGGAGTAAAAACAGATCTCTCCCGGATATGGAGTCAGGCATTCCATTTCCCACTCTTTCGGGAAGGTCGTTTTTCCATAAAAACAGTTTCCAAGCAACATCAGCCAGACTCCGATACCATTCTCTTCCAATGCATCTAAATACTCTTTCTTGAATAGATCGTCATTTTTACTCCCGTTCCAATAGTTGACCAGGAAATAATGGACATATTTTATGTTGGCCTTTTTAAGATCTCCCACAAGTTCACTTGGAGTAATACCCAAGCTATAAAGCGCGTATGGATCAATTTGAATTGAATTCCCTTTGCTTTTAGCAAGATTACTACTTTCAGTAACATCATCTGTGTCGTCGATAACTATGTCGTCGGCACCAGATTTGTTACAGCCATAGAAGAAAGGGTTAAACAACAAGATCACAAGCAGAAAAATTGTTATTAAGCCCCCTATATTATTTCTCCTCATGTTGCTTAAAGTGAAATTAATCATCAACTGGTTGACCCCAAAAAGTCAACTCCTTAATGCATGTGTAGTTAACCCCTCCCCAAGTATTCAGTGTCTTAAAACGAACATATCGATATGCATCGGTCATGGAAGCAAAATGGTACTCTTCACCCGCTAGATTAACAGCATGATCTTGTTCTGATAATTGCCCTACAGGTAATCCGGAGGGTTTAACCGATTCGAAAGTACCAATTAAATGCCAATCATCCCAGTTTGTTGTAGCTGTATTCGTCGCCCATATTTCAAACTTTTTGGGAGAACCGTCTCCGAACTTCCAAAAATCGTTGTGAGATAATTGGTTGACCTTCATCCTTGTAAATTTGTATCTTACCCCCAAATCTATTGTAAACCAATTCGGAATAGTGTAGTCATCACGCTGATAGAAAAAATTATCCCCATCATCCCATAGATTGGATATGTCCCAAACAGGAAGGAACATACCTTGATCACTGTCATCGCTCAATCCAGCATTCCTCCACAGACTTTTATCGCATCTCACTTCATAGAAAGGCGCGGGGATAAGTTCATAATTCGCGTAAAAGGTATCTATAGCCGTGACTTCGGGAAGAAAGGCTGTCTGATAACTCAAAACTCCCTCTAACGGAAAATTTCTTATTGTATCCAGTATCACTTCGCTAGAAGAAAAGTGCTTGTGCAGAATATTATTCTTATCAACAAATTCGCTTTTTACACCGATAACATCCATATCCGCGGGCATCCATTCAACTTCAATATCTTTGGAGTTAATCCTTCTAACACTTTTATAGGTCCTATTTAGCAACGAGGCTTGATAGCGATCACCATACACTTTGCCTATAGCGGTTGCTTCTATAGATGAGTTGCCCTTCTTGTCATACAAAAAAATGGAGAAATGGTGAATCTCCTCTTCCATATCCTCAAGCAGTAGCCTAACGGTATCAATTTCTGATGTTTTTGACACCGAGCTTTCTACCGAATCCCTTTTGTTGTTCCAAAATACTTTATATTTGGCCACATTGGGGTCTGACAATAACAACCACGACAACTCCAAACGATCTTTTCCACTTCTTACTTGTATGGAATCGGCTTTTGCAACGTAGATTATTTCTCCATCCTTGATGAATTCTTCATAGGTATCTTTAATATTCTCACAACTTGCAAGAATCAACATCATAGTTGTTGCAATACAAAATATTAAATTTGATGTCTTCATACTGTTACCAATTAATCGATTTCTTGACCCCACAAAGTCAACTCTTTAAAACATACGTATCGTGTATTTCCCCACGTTTTAAGCGTTTTGAAACGAATATATTGAAATGCATCCGCCATAGGGGGGAAATCAAAATCTTCTCCGGCCATGTTCACGGCATAGTCCTCTTCAGTAAACTGCCCTACCGGCAAACCTGAAGGTTTTATTGACTCGAATTTTCCAAGCAGTGTCCAAACCTCCCAATCTGTGGATGGAGCATTTGTTCCCCATATTTCGAAAATGTGAGGTGCCCCATCTCCAAATTTCCACGTATCATGATGAGTGAGCTGGTTAACCCTCATTCTGCTAAAGGTGTATTTTTTCCCTAAATCAATGGTAATCCAATTGGGAACGGTATATATGTTGTCATGCTGATAGAAAAACTTGCTGCCTTCATCCCAGAGGTTGGAGATGTCCCAATCAGGAAGGAACATTCCTTTATCGCTATCATCAATCAAACCCACATTTTTCCACAAGCTTTTGTCGCAAATAGTTTCATACAGTGGTGTTAACGTGATTTCTAGCGTATCTGAACTGTTCTTCCATTTATCAGTAAAATAAAACGCGAAATCGGTTGGTACGGCCTCTAATCCTCTAACCGCGTAGATTCTCTCTAATGACTGCGTATATAACCTGTCATACTCGATCCACTCCTCCTCAACTGCCTCTCTGTTTTTCACCAGGGTGTGCAATATATACTCGTTCAAATATTCATTATAAAAACTGACAACCACTCCTCCAAATGTCGCGTGAATAGTGAGGGTTTCGAATATACTCACAATGGGAGGTTTAAGGGGATTAATGGTAGTCTTTACACCAGGTGAACGAACTTCAGATCTTGACACGGAATGCAAATAAACCGGATATTCCCTTGTATCGGGGAGCCCCTCCAATATGATGAAATTTTTATAGATAGATGATTTTACCTCTCTATAAGTGTTATCCCGAGATTGAAACCTGGCTATCACATACAAGATATCCGAATTCTCAGGAACATTATAGGTGATTTTTGCTCCCCCCGGCATGTTTTCTATTTTTATATTCGTTACCTCGGGAGGGATGTAACTATTTGTAACCATAGGCCCTTTGACGTCTTCACCGCACCCGTAAACCAACGTTATCATTATCAGGGCTATTAATATTTTCGTTTTCATATGATTAAAACTTTTATTTCTTAAGGTATCATATGGAACCTGACGGTTTCATACGATTAAAATATTAGATATCTACCAGCCTGGATTCTGTACTAGATTCTTATTAACGATCAAGTCCCTCTCTCTTAGAGGCCAAAAATAATCTTTTAAACTGAATGTTTGAAAGTAAAGAGTTTTTTCTCTATAATAGGCCCTGGTTGTTTCTTGATCTACATCCCATCCTGTCACCGGCTTGTTTAACTCTTTGGGAGCCTCTTTCCAACGTCTCAAATCCCAAAAGCGCTGTCCTTCGAAGATCATCTCAATACCGCGCTCTCGATGAATAATCTCCCTTAAACCCTCTTTTGTTTTATACTTGTTTGGGTTTTTTGAATAATCGCTCCACGATTCCTCAACAGTGGGCAATCCTGCCCTAGCTCTTATTCTGTTTATGTAACCATACACTTCTTGGTCAGGTCCATTCAATTCATTTAAAGCTTCAGCATACAATAGGTACAAATCTCCCAACCGCAACATCACCCAAGGATAATTAGTAGATGTATAGGTTGTTGAATTAACCGAGGTATTGGTATAATACACCATTTTTTTCGCGAAATAACCGGGAACTGAATGCCAGCCGGCTTGCTGTTTACCTAAAAACTGTCCTATTTTAGATTCTATCCAATAGGAATCCTCGTCGTCGAATTTTCCGGCACCATACCAAATCCTGTTTAATATAATATTTTTCATTCTCAGTGCCGACCCTCAAACCAAAACGATTTCCATAATCCCATTGGGCATCTTCATTGATGGGAACCCCATTTTTAGAATAAAACAGTTCGGCTATTTTAAGTGTGACGCCAAAGCTGCCGTTAGAGCCTGTATAACTCATTTGAGATGCATCCAATGCCCTAGGCGCACACCACTCTTGTAGATATCGGGTTGTGCTGTTCGTATTTGCCCAAATAATTTCAGGGTTCCATCTCTCGGTAACCACCCCCCTGAATGATAATTTCAGTCGTGTTTCATCCGAAATATTCTTGGTTAAATGGCTTCCTTCAAATTCATATAATTCCTGCCCGAGGCTATGTGCGACAGTTATGGCTGTTCTGCATGCATCAACCGCCTTCTGCCACTTCTCAGGGTCATACTCACTGTTGAAAAAATCCTCCCCATCTTGATTTTTAAATCCCTGGTAATCATTGTTCCCATTAAAAAGAGGACTCGCGGCATAAACCAATATTTTAGCTTTCGCGCTTAAGGCTATGGGTAAAGTGATTCTGCCTAATTCTGTATGCTCATCCCTAACGGTTTCCGATAAATTGCTTAATGATTCATCTATGAGTTCAATGATATAATCAAACACTTCATCCACGGGACGCCTATAAAGACGCACGGCCTCGCCCGAAGCAGATATAGGTAAATTCTCCCTTATAATAGGTATCGGACCGTAGGCTCTTAAGAGGTAAAAATGATAGTATGCTTTTAGAAATTTCACTTCGGAAGCCCATCGCCTTTTTTCTTCCTCCATCATATCCGGGACATTCATGATGTTTTCTAAAAATATATTGCATTGGCTTATCCCTTCCCAAAGTGGCTTCCCCTGATTATATCCCCCCCAATAATCAACCAACGGGTTATTGGGGTTCTGTTCTCCTTTAGCAATATTAAAGGAAAAGATATATGAATAATGATTGGAGAGACAAAACTCATCGGCACCGAAAATGGCCGGGTTACGTTCGGGATTACCTAAATCTGGCAAATAAGAGTAACAGGTTGCCAAGTATTTTTCAGCAGTGGCTTTCATGCGAAATGCATAATCAATGGTAGCCACGTTGTCAGGCACTATGTCAAGGAAATTATCACATCCCAACATGGCGAAGGCTGACACTATTAATATGATTATCTTCTTGTTCATTATGCTATCTATTAAAAAACGACATTCACACCTACATTAAATGTTTTTTGGATAGGATAACCCAGTCCATTTCCACCCATCTCCACGTCCCACAATTTGAATTTACTGAACAGCAATAAATTTGAGCCGCTAACGTACAGTCTTAAAGTTTTCACATTCAACTTATCACTTATCTTCATGGGCAATGACCACCCCATTTCCATCTTCTTTAGACGTAAAAATCTACCGTCATTTAGCCACCAAGTACTTAATTGCGTGTTGTTCGCTTGATGTTGTGTGCTCAATCTGGGCCATAGCGCGTAAAGATTTTGATTTTCCAAAGAGTAGTGGTCGTCGGCATAAGCTTTTATTATATTTTTACCGTCAACAAAAGGTTCAATAGCCGCGGGGCCTCCAGCGCCCCCGGTCCAAAATGAGGAGCGGGCTGAACCTTGGAAAAATGCAGAAAAATCAAAGCCCTTATACCCAAAGGAAAATCCTCCTCCATAAATTATCTCCGGTGTTAATGGAAACCCGATCGGCACCATGTCTAATTCACTGATTTGCCCATCCCGATTCACATCCTTATATTTTATATCACCAGCTATATTCGGTATTCCACCAAAGCGTTGAGCAGGGGAGTTGGCCACTTCGCTGTCATCGACAAATAACCTTTCAGCGATATAACCCCATGGCTGGGATATAGGGTATCCTATTCTTGATTTCCACCACTCTTTTTCATATGTTGGCTCTTCGTAAACCTCAAACTTATTGGTGGCATAGGTATAATTTCCTCTTAGTTGAATCCACAGGTCATTGGTAAAATAATGTGAATAATCAGTGCTGATCTCAAACCCATTACCTGAAGCTTCCCCTACATTTGCCCTCACTGGCGCGGTCAACCCCATGGTAGAAGGAATATCCGCCCTATCCATTAAGATATTTGTTCTTCTTTCCGTGAAATAATCTGCCTGTATATTCCATTCATTGAAAAGTCCCAACTCTAACGCGAGATTTTTTTTGTAAGATACTTCCCATGTAATATCTGGATTCGCGTAGCGCGTTACTCTTATCCCGGTTTTCCCATAAGTGCTCTCTTTTCCATAAATAAAGCCACCGTAGTTCATGTTGACATTGGAAAGGTAAAAAAATCTATCATCGGCTCCACCAATCTGATCGTTACCAACAAGGCCATATGTGGCCCTAATTCTAAAATTATTAATAACGCCTTTCAAGCTACTCCAAAATTTTTCATTGGATACGCTCCATGCCAACCCGAAGGATGGAAAAAATCCAAAACGGTTGGATTGATCAAATCGCTCGGAACCATTATAGCCAAAATTAAATTCGGTGAAATATTTATCCTTGAACGAATAGGTAGCCCTTCCTGAAAAGCCCACGTTTCTAAAGGGCAAGGAGAGTTGCAGATTATTGGCTTGAGCGTTTGTCTGAGAACGTAAAATATTAACCAATAGGGCACTTATCGTGTGATCTTCATTGAAAGTGTTACTATAAGTAAGCGCAGATTCAGCATAGAAAATAGACTGTTGCAACCGCGCCCATTCATCTGATCTAAAATCGAGGAACTCCTCACCCCACATCTCATTGATAACTTCCACAGAATATTCACCCGTTCTTTTGTCAAAGGCGGATAATTCATAATAGAATGGCTTATATTCCCTGATTTTATCAAATCGTGAAATCCTGTTGGTATTAAACAGGGTGCGAAACTTTAACCCTTTCGTGATAAAGTCGAGATCTTGTTTAAACTCCAACTGTGCCATCATCAATGAGCGATCGTACTCCTTGTATCCTTTAACCATATCCGCGTATGGATTTAAAAATGCCCTGTCTCTTAAACCACCAAACATGATATGTTGAACATATTTATGATCTTCATCAACCGGATAATAGGGAAGGAAATCCACGGGACTTGTCCTAACGACTTTATAATATACATCATTCCCGCCATCGATGGGGCCTATGTAATTGTCAAAATTGCCATTTAACCGCACGATCAATTCTGAGCTCTTGGTTAGAAAAATATTTACGTTTGCCCTTAACGTATATGACTTTAAATCGATGTTATTATTGAAGTTGTTTTTTTTATCTACCTTCAAGATACCATTATCTTGTAAGAAGGATCCGGAAACAAAGTACCTTGAAATTTTACCACCCCCGCTGATACTGAGATCATATCTTTGGTTGAGCGCGTTCTTTTTAAAAAGGCTTTCCATCCAGTCAACCGCGGGATAAATAATAGGATAACGCCCGGATGCGGTTTCATCGATTTTCTCCCTGCTATAAATGGGAGGTGCAAAAGGATCGCGGGAATATAAAGCATCATTGTAGAGCCTCATGTAAGATGTAGGATCTGCAAACTCAATATTTTTAGTAGGCATAGAAAGTGTGGTTTCTGCCCGCAATGAGATACTTGGTGGTCCCTCAACACCCTGCTTAGTGGTCACGTAAATTACGCCATTGGCTCCTCTAGCCCCGTATAACGCCGTAGAGGTGGCATCCTTAAATATAGAAAAACTTTCAATATCATCCGGACGCATCCTCGCTAACTCCGTTACCCCAAGCTCTATCCCGTCAATTAAAATTAAAGGATCCTTTTTCCCGACCCCGAAGGAGGTGATCCCGCGAATAAAGAAATTGGCATTGTCTTCACCTGGTTCCCCTGTTCGTTGATAAGAGATAATCCCTGCCGCCTGTCCCGCCAACACCGTTGTTAAATTACTTGATGGGACCCTCAAGTCAGCAGGTCTTATAGATGTCACTGAACCTATAAGATCCTTTTTTTTCTGTGTTCCGAAGGCCACTGCTACCACCTCTTCCAGTTCAGTTATTGACTCTTGCATAGTCACGTCTATGACATTCAGATTACCCACTTTAATGTCGTAATCCTTGTAGCCCACAAAGGAGAATTTTAAAGACGAACTGGACGATCTGACATGAATCTGGTAGTTCCCGTTCACATCAGTTATCACTCCATTAATTGGGTGAGAGTCTACTTCTGTAACCGTAACACCAATCATTAACTCTCCTCGTTCATCTACGACACGCCCGGTAATTTTTTTTCCTTCATTTTGTGAATAGGTGTTCGTGCCAGATAACAAACAGATAACAAGGAAGATAAAAAAGAAATTTTCCCCTTTTCTGATTTTTTTAAACTTCATGGCATAATATGTTTAATTAAAAGATATATAGTCGCACAATAGACTACATGAAACAATAACTCTTGTTTAATCATCAAGTTAACTTGATGATAAAGTACACTTCACCAATCCATTGTCTCTCTACAGATGTAATGGACAGTTTTCTTTTATCAATACCCCATCTGTATTGCAATTTGTTGTAACATACAAAGTTATTTTTAAAAGAAATTGTTATCGCTTAAAAAGCGAACAGCAACAATCGAAAAATCTTATTTATTCCAAATTCTTGAATTTTGACGCTGTTCCGTAGGTGTACAGCCTTTGATTTTCTTAAAATAGAGGAAAAACTGTCGTGCGAAAAGTACCGCGATTAAAAATTTATCGCTATCTTTGCCACCCGAAATAGAAGGGAGGTTATTGCAACAAAAATAAAAAAGTAAGGCAAACATAGATAGGCAACGGATCGCGGGCATGTTGGCAGTCATCAGACATCAAGAATTTGGTGATGCAGACCAACAAGGTGTCGCACGATTACCGGTATAGGAGGGCGATTGCCGGAATTGGTGAAAATGAAACGAATGCAATAAGCTCGAAAAAGTTTGACGGAAACCAAGAGGGTTAAACGAAAACGGGACAAACAACGAGAACGAGACCGTGAGACGAAAACAACGGTTGATGAAGAACAAGACAATTAAACAAAAAGATAACAAACAATGATTGTAGTACAATTAAAAGAAGGCGAAAACATTGAAAGGGCCTTGAAAAAATTTAAACGTAAATACGAGAGGACTGGCGTGGTAAAAGAACTTCGCCGTCGTCAAGCCTACGTTAAACCATCCGTCGCGAAGCGCAAACAGAAGCAACGTGCCGTGTACGTGCAGCAGTTGAGGGACGACTCGGGTGAACAACGGGCGCTAGAGAGCAGCAGGTTATAAAAGACAACGGACTTGAGTAAACAACGGGTCTAAAAGGGCAACGAACCCTAGTGAGCACAAAGTCTAGGTGGGTGACGAGCATGTGGATAGAAAAATTCATACAGTATCTCCGTTACGAGAGGAACTACTCCCCTCGAACGGAGATATCTTATTTTAAGGACCTCACGCAGTTCAAGGAGTTCATCACCGGGGAACAGGTCGAAGAACAGGGAGGATCCAAAAAAGGAAAGGGGCAACAAGGAGAGGGCCAGCCAAAGGGAGAGCGACAAGAAAGGTTCCACCCGGGGGAGGTCGACCAGCGCCTCATCCGACACTGGCTGGCGACGCTCATGGAGGAGGGACTAACGGCACGAACGGTAAACCGGAAACTGAGCGCGGTAAAGTCGTTCTACCGCTACCTGCAGAAACAGGGCATCGTGGAGCACAACGTGGCCGAAGGCATCCCGGGCCCGAAAGCCTCAAAAAGGCTCCCCTCGTTCGTGAATCCCAAGGAGATGTCAACCCTCTTGGACGATGAATCCCTCTACCCGGAAGACTTCAAGGGGGTACGCGACCGCTTCCTGATCGAGCTCCTCTACGTGACCGGGATGCGCCGGGCCGAGCTCATCGCCCTGAAGGATAACGACATCGACCTCCACGCGTCCACCCTCAAGGTTACCGGGAAGGGGAACAAGCAGCGCATCATTCCTTTCTCGAACGACACCAAGGAAAAATTACAACATTATAGAACGGTAAGAGACGAAAATATCAAGAACAAAACGGACTTCCTTTTTGTTAAAGAAGATGGAGGTCCTCTTTATCCTAAGCTAGTGTACAACATCGTTCACGCGTACCTGGGGTGTATCCCCACGCAAACCAAAAAGAGCCCGCACGTGTTGCGGCACTCCTTCGCCACCGGGATGCTCAACAACGGTGCGGAGCTTAACGCGGTAAAGGAACTGCTGGGTCACGCCAGCCTCGCGTCGACGGAGGTCTACACGCACGTGACATTTGAAGAGATGAAAAAAACATATAAACTCGCTCACCCAAGAGCAAAAACAAAGGAGGAATAGTATGGAACTAACGATTCAATCCGTAAGCTTTGACGCGACCGAACAGCTACAAGCATTCGTAGAGAAAAAAATCAGGAAACTGCAGCGTTTTTCAGACGATATCATCCAGGCGGAAGTGATCTTAAAAGTGGTAAAACCCGAAACACACAACAATAAAGACGCCTCTGTAAAACTACTCCTCAGGAACAGCGAAGCCTTCGCAAACAAAACCGCCGATACCTTCGAAGAGGCAATTGACCTCTGCGCGGTGGCACTCGAAAAACAAATTATCAAAAACAAGGGAAAAAAGGAGCGGTAAGTTTTCCAAAAAAATCAGCCAAAAGTTTTGGTATCAACGAAATTATCACTACCTTTGCGACCGTTTCTCTCTTAAAATCTGGGAAAAAACGGTTAATAGCAAGACTATAAGCCTCTTTAGCTCAGTTGGCCAGAGCACGTGATTTGTAATCTCGGGGTCGTTGGTTCGAATCCGACAAGAGGCTCAGGGATAAATGAAGAGGGGCTCAAAGTTAAACGAGTGATATGAACGAGCGCGTGTGTTTATCGCCTCGGCGCGTTTACAACCGCGGAAGTAGCTCAGTTGATAGAGCATTAGCCTTCCAAGCTGAGGGTCGCGGGTTTGAGTCCCGTCTTCCGCTCAGATTTGCCTATGTAGCTCAGTGGTAGAGCACTTCCTTGGTAAGGAAGAGGTCGCGGGTTCAATTCCCGCCATCGGCTCAAGGTAAAGTTCAACGCCGTGTCAAGAGTAAAGGTTCCAAGGAACCTTGCGTCTTGAGCTTTGCTGTTCACGAACGAAACATATAACAATACATATTTTATTTACACCAATTTAATTAAGGACATTTTTTATGGCAAAAGAACATTTTTCCCGGACGAAACCGCACGTGAACATCGGTACGATTGGTCACGTTGACCACGGTAAAACCACCTTGACGGCTGCTATCACCTCCGTTTTAGGAAAAAAGGGATTCTCGCAGGCTCGCTCGTTCGACTCGATCGACAACGCCCCCGAGGAAAAGGAAAGAGGTATCACGATCAATACTTCGCACGTTGAATACGAGACCGAAAACCGTCACTACGCGCACGTTGACTGCCCCGGTCACGCTGACTACGTGAAGAACATGGTAACTGGTGCAGCCCAGATGGACGGTGCCATTATCGTGGTGGCCGCTACAGATGGTCCCATGCCTCAAACACGCGAACATATACTTCTCGCGCGCCAGGTAAACGTTCCCAGGCTGGTCGTTTTCATGAACAAGGTCGACTTGGTGGACGACGATGAGATGCTGGAACTGGTAGAAATGGAGATGCGCGACCTGCTCGCTTTCTATGAATTCGACGGCGACAACACGCCGGTTATCCAAGGCTCTGCCCTGGGTGCGCTGAACGGCGAACCCCAGTGGGAAGAAAAGGTTGTAGAACTGATGGACGCCGTTGACACCTGGATCCCGCTGCCTCCGCGCGACGTGGACAAACCGTTCCTGATGCCCGTTGAAGACGTGTTCTCCATCACGGGACGCGGAACCGTGGCTACCGGACGTATCGAAACCGGTATCATCAAAACCGGTGAAGAGGTTCAGATCATCGGTCTGGGAGCCAAGGGTAGGAAGTCGGTTGTAACTGGTGTTGAGATGTTCCGCAAGATCCTCGACGAAGGACGTGCCGGTGATAACGTGGGCCACACCCCGTTCCACAACAAGTATCGCCCACAGTTCTACATCCGTACGCTTGACGTTACCGGTGAAGTACAACTGCCCGAAGGCGTGGAAATGGTGATGCCCGGTGATAACGTGACCATCGTGGTAGACCTGATCTACCCGGTAGCATGTAACGTGGGGCTCCGTTTCGCGATTCGCGAAGGTGGCCGTACCGTGGGTGCTGGACAGATTACCGAACTGATCGAGTAATACCCACCTATTAACATAGATCTTTGCCTACCGCCTCCTCGTTATACGCGGGGAGGCGGGGCAAGGTTTACACGGGTCTAGCTCAGTCGGTAGAGCACTGGTCTCCAAAACCAGGTGTCGGGAGTTCGAGTCTCTCGACCCGTGCGAAACGAACCGAAATTC
>JAMNYO010000114.1 GCA_023622765.1 Bacteroidota bacterium
TACAGTTGTATCTCAACGAGTTTATTTACAAATTAAACAGACGGTATTTTGGAGACAAACTCTTTGACAGACTAGTAATTGCGAATATAACAGGTGCATAAACGGATAATCAGATTAAAATTTATTCTTATTTTAGGTTATATACATTCATGTCCATTTATGTAAAAAATTCCTGCTGACCTTGTTTATGTCTTGTCAGTCACCATTTGCAAAACCATATTTGACCCTCAAAGAGGCTGAATTTGATAAGTAACTTGCTACATACTCATAATAAGGAGCTAAATAGAACACGAATGGGAAATACACAAATGCTAAACTAAAGAAGATATTGGCCAAAATAAACGCTATACCGAGAGAGAAACTTGATTTTTCAACTTCCTAAAACGGTGTTGTTCAAACATTTCTACTTATTTGTACTTGCCAGTTGAACCTACGCTTCCCTAATAAAATGTCTATGGTAAAAAGTTAAAAAATCCTCCCACTTTTGTTAGATATATTTTTTTGTGTAATTTTGTAATCGTTATGCGGCAGTAATAATATACATATTAATACGAGTTAGTAATCCTGTAGTTCTCATATGCTACGAGGAGGTATTAAAAGGTGCGTTTCGACAATGCATCTACTGTAGTATATTATTGCTTAATCCAAATGAATATTATAAATTTAGGAATTCTTGCTCACATTGATGCAGGAAAAACTTCCGTAACCGAGAATCTGCTGTTTGCCAGTGGAGCAACGGAAAAGTGCGGCCGTGTGGATAATGGTGACACCATAACGGACTCTATGGATATAGAGAAACGTAGAGGAATTACTGTCCGGGCTTCTACGACATCTATTATCTGGAATGGAGTGAAATGCAATATCATTGACACTCCGGGACACATGGATTTTATTGCGGAAGTGGAGCGGACATTCAAAATGCTTGATGGAGCAGTCCTCATCTTATCCGCAAAGGAAGGCATACAAGCGCAGACAAAGTTGCTGTTCAGTACTTTACAAAAGCTGCAAATCCCGACAATTATATTTATCAATAAGATTGACCGTGCCGGTGTGAATTTGGAGCGTTTGTATATGGATATAAAAACAAATCTGTCGCAAGATGTCCTGTTTATGCAAACTGTTGTCGATGGATCGGTTTATCCGGTTTGCTCCCAAACATATATAAAGGAAGAATACAAAGAATTTGTATGCAACCATGACGACGATATATTAGAACGATATTTGGCGGATAGCGAAATTTCACCGGCTGATTATTGGAATACGATAATCGCTCTTGTGGCAAAAGCCAAAGTCTATCCGGTGCTACATGGATCAGCAATGTTCAATATCGGTATCAATGAGTTGTTGGACGCCATTTCTTCTTTTATACTTCCTCCGGCATCAGTCTCAAACAGACTTTCAGCTTATCTCTATAAGATAGAGCATGACCCCAAAGGGCATAAAAGAAGTTTTCTTAAAATAATTGACGGAAGTCTGAGACTTCGAGACGTTGTAAGAATCAACGATTCGGAAAAATTCATCAAGATTAAAAATCTAAAGACTATTTATCAGGGCAGAGAGATAAATGTTGATGAAGTGGGTGCCAATGATATCGCGATTGTAGAAGATATAGAAGATTTTCGAATCGGAGATTATTTAGGTGCTAAACCTTGTTTGATTCAAGGATTATCTCATCAGCATCCCGCTCTCAAATCCTCCGTCCGGCCAAATAAGCCCGAAGAGAGAAGCAAGGTGATATCCGCTCTGAATACATTGTGGATTGAAGACCCGTCTTTGTCCTTTTCCATAAACTCATATAGTGATGAATTGGAAATCTCGTTATATGGTTTGACCCAAAAGGAAATCATACAGACATTGCTGGAAGAACGATTTTCCGTAAAGGTCCATTTTGATGAGATCAAGACTATCTACAAAGAACGACCTATAAAAAAGGTCAATAAGATTATTCAGATCGAAGTACCACCCAACCCTTACTGGGCCACAATAGGGCTGACTCTTGAACCCTTACCGTTAGGGGCAGGGTTGCAAATCGAAAGTGACATCTCCTATGGTTATCTGAACCATTCTTTTCAAAATGCCGTTTTTGAAGGGATTCGTATGTCTTGCCAATCTGGTTTACATGGATGGGAAGTGACAGATCTGAAAGTAACTTTTACTCAAGCCGAGTATTATAGCCCGGTAAGTACACCTGCTGATTTCAGACAGCTGACCCCTTATGTCTTCAGGCTGGCTTTGCAACAGTCAGGTGTGGACATTCTCGAACCGATGCTCTGTTTTGAGTTGCAGATACCCCAAGTAGCGAGTTCCAAAGCTATTACAGATTTGCAAAAACTGATGTCTGAGATTGAAGACATCAGTTGTAATAATGAGTGGTGTCATATTAAAGGGAAAGTTCCATTAAATACAAGTAAAGACTATGCCTCAGAAGTAAGTTCGTACACTAAGGGCTTAGGCATTTTTATGGTTAAGCCATGTGGGTATCAAATAACAAAAGACGGTTATTCTGATAATATCCGCATGAACGAAAAAGATAAACTTTTATTCATGTTCCAAAAATCAATGTCATTAAAATAATGGAGCGGTCAGGAAATTTCTATAAGGCAATACGGTTGGGATATATACTTATCTCCATTCTTATCGGATGTATGGCATATAATAGCCTCTATGAATGGCAGGAGATAGAAGCATTAGAACTTGGCAATAAAAAAATAGACGAGCTCCGAAAAGAAATAAACAATATCAATATTCAAATGATAAAATTTTCTTTATTGGGTGAAACAATACTGGAATGGAACGATAAAGATATCGAGCATTACCATGCACGGCGTATGGCAATGGACAGTATGCTCTGCCGTTTCAAGGCCACCTATCCAGCAGAGCGCATCGATAGTGTGCGCAGTCTTTTAGAGGATAAGGAACGACAGATGTTCCAGATAGTCCGGTTAATGGATGAACAACAATCTATTAACAAGAAGATAGCCAATCAAATTCCGGTTATTGTACAGAAAAGTGTGCAGGAACAGTCCAAAAAGCCAAAACGAAAAGGTTTCTTAGGCATATTCGGCAAAAAAAAGGAAGTAACTCCAGCAGTATCAACCACTATCCTTCATTCGGTCAATAGAAACGTAATCAGCGAACAGAAAGTGCAGGATCGCCAATTGTCGGAACAAGCCGACAGCCTTGCGCGAAGCCGAAATAACTGCCATGCGTGAGCAATCCTTTATGCAGATAGGAGGCATGACTGGTTTCGTCCTTCTGCTTTTAGTCATTTCATACATCATCATACATCGTAATGCCAACCGTATCAAACGGTACAAACGGGAAACGACAGACTTAATCGGACAACTGAAACAGTCTGTGGAACAAAACGAAGCACTGATTACATCCCGTAAGAAAGCCGTGCATACCATCACCCATGAACTGCGCACTCCACTGACGGCAATAACGGGCTATGCTGCACTGATAGACAAAGAAAACGACACGGATAAAGCCGGTATGTATATACAAAATATCCGACAATCATCCGAACGTATGCGAGGGATGCTCAATACGCTGCTGGACTTCTTCCGTCTGGACAACGGCAAGGAACAAGCCAATATATCCCCATGCAAGATTTCCGCGATTTCGCACATTCTTGAAACGGAATTTATGCCCATTGCCATAAGCAAGGGATTATCCCTTATCGTAACAAGTCATGTGGAAGCGATTATCCAGACTGATAAGGAGCGTGTCTTGCAAATCTGCAATAATCTTCTGTCAAATGCTGTCAAGTTTACGGATACCGGCAGCGTATCATTGACCATAGATTATGATGACAGTATGCTGAAACTTGTCGTCGAAGATACAGGTACAGGCATGACAGAAGATGAACAGCAAAAGGTGTTCAGTGCGTTTGAACGTCTTTCAAATGCTGTTACAAAAGACGGCTTCGGGTTGGGATTGTCAATCGTGCAGCGTATCGTGGCTATGCTCGGCGGTACAATCCAACTGGAAAGTGAGAAAGGAAGAGGCAGCCGTTTCATTGTGAATATTCCCGCACAGCAGGCAACTGAGCAGCTGGAGGAACGAACAAGTCAAATACAGAACCATCGTAATCACACATTCTATAATGTAGTAGCCATCGACAATGACGAAGTGCTTCTCCAGATGTTGAAAGAGATGTATAACCGAGAGGGAATACACTGCGATACTTGTACCGATGTGGCAAAACTGATGGAACTGATACGTAAAAAGGAATACAGCCTGCTTCTGACCGATTTGAATATGCCGGAAATAAACGGGTTTGAACTGCTGGAACTGCTGCGCACTTCTAATGTGGGTAACTCTAAGACTATCCCAATTGTCGTAACAACTGCTTCGGGCAGTTGCAGCAGGGAAGAACTTATAGGACGTGGATTTACCGGGTGCCTGTTCAAACCGTTCTCCATATCCGAACTGGTGGAGATTACCGACAACTGTGCGGCAAAAGGAACACAAAGCGAAAAGCCGGACTTTTCTACCCTGCTGTCCTATGGCAATGAAGCCGTCATGCTGGAGAAACTCATAGATGAAACCGAGAAGGGAATGCAGGCGGTCAGGGAAGCGGAACAAAATAAAGACTTTCAAAAGTTGGACGCCCTTATACACCATCTACGCAGTTCATGGCAGATACTCCATGCAGATCAAGCGTTGAGAGAACTTTACATGCTGCTTCATGCCGGGAGTACACCCGATTGGGAAGCGATACACCATGCCGTAGAAGGCGTACTCAATACAGGCATTGCGATTATCCAACGGGCAAAAGAAGAAAGGAGAAAATACGAAAATGGATAAGACAAAAATCATCGTGGTGGAAGACAACATAGTGTATTGCCAGTTTGTCTGCAACCTGCTGGCGCGGGAAGGATTCCGCACCGAACAGGCATTCTGCCTATCGACAGCAAAGAAACTGCTGCAACAAGCAACAGAAAACGACATCATAGTTTCAGACTTGCGTCTGCCCGAAGGAGATGGTATCGACCTGTTGCGTTGGATGCGCAAGGAAGGGATGATGCAACCGTTTATCATCATGACCGACTACGCCGAAGTGCATACGGCGGTTGAAAGCATGAAACTCGGCTCGCTGGACTACATACCCAAACAACTTGTGGAGGACAAACTCGTGCCATTGCTCCGCAACATTCTGAAAGAACGAAATCTCGGGCGAAGCCGTATGCCTGTGTTTCCCCGTGACGGTTCGGCGTTTCAAGCCATCATGAAACGGATAAGGCTGGTTGCTCCTACGGATATGAGTGTACTGATATTCGGAGAAAACGGCACAGGCAAGGAGCATATCGCCCATCATCTGCATGATAAGAGCAAGCGGGCAGGAAAGCCGTTCGTGCCGGTGGATTGTGGTTCTATCTCTGCCGAACTTGCTCCGTCTGCATTCTTCGGACACGTAAAAGGCGCATTTACGGGGGCGGACAGCACCAAGAATGGATATTTCCATGAAGCGGAAGGAGGCACGTTGTTTTTGGACGAGGTTGGCAACCTCGCCCCCGAAACCCAGCAGATGCTACTCCGTGCCATGCAGGAACGGAGATACCGCCCGATAGGAGATAAGACGGACAAGAGTTTCAACGTCCGCATCATTGCCGCCACCAACGAAGATTTGGAGCAGGCGGTCAATGAAAAGCGATTCCGACAGGACTTGTTGTATCGTCTGCACGACTTTGAGATAACCGTCCCGCCTTTGCGTGATTGTCAGGAGGACATCATGCCGTTGGCGGAGTTCTTCCGTGAGATTGCCAACAATGAGTTGGAATGTAGCGTAACAGGATTCGATGCGGAAGCCCGTAAGACATTGCTGACCCATCCGTGGCCGGGAAATGTCCGTGAGCTTCGGCAAAAGATTATGGGCGCGGTGTTGCAGGCGCAGATGGGAACTGTCTCGAAAGAGCATCTGGAACTTGCCATAACGAAACCGACATCGCCTGTAAGCTTTGCCCTTCGTAATGATGCGGAAGAGAAAGAGCGTATCTTACGAGCATTGAAGCAGGCAAACGGAAACCGCAAGGTTGCCGCCGAATTGCTCGGAATAGGACGTACAACGCTGTATAGCAAGTTGGAAGAGTATGGATTAAAGTATAAATTTCAGCAACCATAGCCGATAATTCACTGAAAATGGCTATCTTTGCATAACATTTGAGGACAAACGGCGACAGGAGAGCCTTTCGCCGCCGAGATATATAACATAAGACCGCAAGGCGTTTCGAGCGAAAATCTGGTAAATTGACACTACGGAGACGATTGCGTGATGCTTATGCTATGCCTACGCATAGCGTGCATTCACGTACTCTCCGTAAAGGCTTTACCAGAGCCGTCGCTTGAAAGTAGTGTGGATTGCACGCTACTTTTTTGCTCCTTGCCCAACGAAAGGAAAAGACTATGGGTAAAGTTCAGATTCTCGCCGTCCTCACGATGGACGGATGTCATGCTTCAGAATTATGTGGCAAGTCCGGCAAGGATATTTGTCTTGACCGTTGTGGCATCAACGAAATAAGAGAAAAGGCACTTTACCATATCACCCCCGACTACTCCATCTCCATGCTGGACGAATGGCGGAAGGACTGCACTGAAATCTGCTATCTTGCGGAAACGACTCCTGACAATGCGGACTACATAAACGGACTGCTGCGTATGCGTGTGGTGGATGAGTTTATCCTTTATACAGTTCCTTTCATATCCGGGACAGGGCGGCATTTCTTCAAGTCGGCACTTCCCGAAACACGCTGGACACTTACCTCGCAAAAGAGCTATCCTAACGGGGTATCCCGTAACATTTACACACTTACGGAAGTCATGAGGTAGCAAAACTGTTCTGTCTGCAAACATTTTAGGTTCCGCTTAATGAAACAATGTTCTGAAAAAGAACATTTTAAGATAGCCTTAATTCATGCCGGATAAAAAATATTAAATTTTATCACTCTGAAAATCAGCACATTCAGAAATCTGTGTCGGATTTTCTGCTTTTTGGTCGCGCTTTTTGCCAATACTATTCATGTGCGCATACCAAAAACAGAGTGTAAAATTTCAAAAAATGACAGGACATGAATTATTTTCTACTGGCGGAAACCGAGTTTTTCCGTCTGATAAATGAAGCCGGTGCCTGCAACATAGAAACGGCATACACGGCTTTCGCCACCCAAGTGATCGAGCTGTGCAACGGCAACGCGGATATAAACCGTACCATCATCGCATTGGCTTACATAGAAATCGAGTTGTAGCACCATCCCGTGCGCAACCTTTCTGAAGAAAGAACGGAGATTGCTACTTATATCAGCAAGGCTCTCTCATTCGTGAGGAGAATGCAGAAGTTCCTTGCCGCTCCCCAAGTGCCACCACTAATCCCTATCCACACATCCTCAACGAACACAACAGAAAGCTCTGCCTCACCACTGCAATGGACGGGCAACGCCATCGACCTCGTGGAACTGATCTACGGCATCAACGAGATGGGCTGTATCAACAACGGTGAAATGCCACTCAAGCAGCTTGCCCCGCTGCTTTACAAGATATTCGGTGTCGAAGCAAAGGACTGTTACCGCTTCTATATTGACATCAAACGCCGAAAGAATGAGAGCCGCACCTATTTTCTTGATAGGATGCAGGAGAAACTGAATAAGAAGATGCTACGTGATGAGGAACTGGAGCGCATGAGAAAATAAACACATAAATTCTCAAAAGCAACGGGCGGAACAGGTGTCAAAACTTGCTCCGCCCGGTTCCTTTGTCATCCGTCTGCCCGGTTATTTCTGTTGCAACAGATGTTTCAGGTTATCGTCGTTCGCAATCCGTTCCAGCTCGTCCTTAACAATCTGCTTCACCTCCTCCTTGATGCGCCTGTAATTCTCCTGCACCGTTTCTTTCATGCAGTCGTTGCCGTCCTCGTCCGTGAAGTCGGTAATGACGGGTATCTTCTTGTAGGCTTTCTCCTCCCGTTTCACTTTCTCTGCATCCACGACAATCTCACAATGAAAAATCTTCTGCTCGATACGCTCGTTGAAGTTGTCGGACACCGAACCGACAAACATTCCCTGCGTCAAGCCAGAAATCTTGCTCGGTGGGATAAGCGAGTCCATCTGCGTGTTGATGGAGGTGGAAACATCCTGCCGGTTGATGGAAATAGACTGCCGCTTCTGCAATACCTTACCGAAGCGTTCTGAAAGCGTCTTGGCAGTTTCACCCACCACCTGACCGGAGAAAATATTGCCGACGGTGTTCATCACGACCTTCGCTTCGCGATCACCATAGTCGCGTACCAACTGCGAGAAATCCTGAAAGCCCAGACACACAGCGACCTTGTTGCTTCGCGCGGTGGCGATAAGGTTGTCCAGCCCCTTGAAGTAGATTGTTGGCAACTCGTCAATGATGACAGACGACTTCAGCATCCCTTTCTTGTTGATGAGCTTCACGATACGGGAGTTATACAGACCAAGTGCCGCGCCGTAAATGTTCTGACGGTCGGGATTGTTGCCCACGCAAAGAATCTTCGGTTCTTCGGGATTGTTGATGTCCAGTGTAAACTCGCTGTCCGACATGACCCAATAGAGCTGCGGGGAAATCATCCTCGAAAGCGGGATTTTCGCCGAAGCAATCTGTCCCATCAACTGCTCCGCAGCCCCTCCGAGCCACGCATCCATAAATGGTGAAAGGTAGTTCTCCAATTCCGAGTAAGAGGTCAGAATGGGAAAAATATCCTCATAACGGCGGTTGAGAAACTCAATGGCATGGGGAAACGTGCAATACTTTCCGTTTTGGTAGATTTTGAGATACCATATAATACTGGCAAACAGAATTATCGGGGATTCCACAAAGAAGTCGCCCTGCTTTTGCACCCACGTTTTGTTGAGATTGAGCATTATGGTATAGGCACTCTCGTAGGCATCCGTAATATCTTCCATGAAATCCGGATGAATGGGATTGCAACGGTGTGAGCGTCGTGGATCATCGAAGTTGATTACATAAAACTTCGGCTTCACCTTGTAGCCCTCCGGGTGATTAAGCAGATGGTTGTATGCAATGGTAGAAAGGTCGCTGAACTTAAAGTCATACACATACATGGAAAAGCCCTTTTCAATCTGCTGCTTGATGAAATTATTTACCACTGCGTAAGACTTGCCGCTGCCCGGTGTGCCTAATACGATGGACGCACGAAAGGGATTCACCACATTTATCCAGCCGTTGTTCCAACGCTTCTTGTAGTAGAACCGTGTCGGCAGATTGACCGAATACTCGCTTTCAATAAGCCTTGTTTCCTGCATGAAGCTCTCGTTCTCGTTGTTGAACACGTCGTCCATGAGGTTGTGTTTCAAGAGGCGGCTCATCCACAGACCACCCATCAGCAGACAGACATACCCCGTCCCGATAGTCAGTATATACAGCCCCGTTACCGCTTCTACCGGCAACGGCAGAGCCAATATCCACCAGTTGAGGAAAAACAGCACGAAACCTACGGCAAGCACCGTCCATATCTTGCCCCAAGTGATTTTCTCACCCTTCACGCCCTTTGTTCCTAAACAGGACAGGGCAAGCAGAAGGACTGCAAACAGTTTCGTGTAGAGGATGGAACGGAACAATCCAGCCGTGCGGTTGAAGTTCATCAGAATCCTGTCCACCACGCCGATGTCCACGCCCCATAGCCGTGTGGCTTCATAGCAGAACCAATACACGTTCATTACCACTAAAATAATACTCACGGCACGCAGAAAATCCATGATTTTCGCCAATGCCCTCAAATCGTCTTCTTGTTGTGACATACATTGATATTGTTTGATTGTTGATACTTTGATTGCTTACATTCCCAAGCCTTTGCGCTTCTTCTTTTTCTTCTTGCGCTGCATAGCCCGGATGAAGGCTTCCTCCTCGGCATCCACCGCCGGGCCTTCGGTAGTGAACAAGCCCATGCCGTCCCAATCCTTTCCGTGTTCGGAAACAGAAAGACTTGGCGTTTCCTCATGTCCTTCCGGGGTAATGGAAAGCGGAATCGGCTGCTGTCCGGCGTATGGCAGCGTGAAGTGTTCCTGCAAGGCGTTGGCGGAAAGTTCCCTGCCCATGCGCGAACCGTTCAGCACACATCCCGTGCGGTGGTCGATGAACGTGGCTCCGTAAATGCGCCCTTCCTCCGTGCAGCGCAGCACGGTGTCAATGCCTTTCTCTTTGAGCGTATCAATGAACTTCTCCTTATCATACGTGTCTTGCAGCACGGAAAGGACGGTGCGTTTCGTCATGTCGGCAAGTTTTCTGTCTTTAATCTCCGCCTTTGAACGGGCAAACTTTCGCTGCGCGGCATCATAGCCGACGGACTTCCCGAACAGCGAAGACTTGAAAGGATTGCCGACCTTGTTGCCCCTGTCGTCCGTAACGGAATAGACCAGCCCGTTATATTCTCGTCCGCGCACGTTGCCCCGCACTTCCTCCACCGTCATATTATATAAGGAAAGGAGGGCGCGGTATTCGCCCATCGTCTGGAAGCGGTAACGGCGGTTTAGTTCCTTAACCACATTTCCCACCTGTTTCTTCACATCGCCAGCCGAAGCATCCACCTTATGCAGCGGCATATCAGTACGGCGGCTTTTCCGTTCCGCATCGTGCAGTCCGTATTTTCGTTCCAGTTCACGGGTTATCTGCTTACTCCGGTAAAAGTTATTTCGGGTGTCAATGCTCCTGCCGCTTTCGTCCACCCGTACCGTCACGATATGAAGGTGGTGGCGGTCGATGTCCTCATGCTTGAAAACGAGGTAAGGCTGACCACCGAAGCCCATCTTCTCCAGATACTCTCGTGCGATGTCCTGAAGCTCCGTATCGGTCAGCACATCGTCAGGATGGGGATTGAGCGAGATATGCACTACCGGTTTTTCCACCTTCGACCGCACGGGCATCAGAGCGAGAAAGTCCTCCATCGCCCTATGGATGTCCACCGTTCCCGTGCCGTCATTGTAGATGCGGCTGGTTGTCAGAAGCCGCCCTTTCGCCTCGTTGATCTTCTCCCCGTTGTAGGCAAGTGCTCCGTACAATGAAATTCCTAAACTGATTTTTGCGACCATTTTGCCTCCAGTTGAGTTTCACCCTTCTTCAAACGCGACTCGGCAGAGTCCAAACAAGTTTGGCTCTGCTCTCGCTGCTCTTTTAGTTCTCTTGAAAGTTCCACAATCTTACGACTCAGTTTCACGAGTTCCACGGTCTGTTGTTCCAACTTGTAGAGCAACGCCATCGCCTTTTTCTCGGAAAAATGCAGCCTCAGTTCCTTCACCACTTGGTTGTAGTTCGTGCCTATCGCGCGGAACTGCGCATGAAAATCGGACAGTCTGGTGTAATAATCCACCAGCGTCTTGTCCACTTTCAGTACCTTGAACGGTTGCCCGAAGAAGTGCGCTTTCAGGAAAACCGACTTGGCGTAAACGCCCGACTTCTCGAACATGACGAGGAAACGGTTGTGTTCCTCCTCGCTGAAACGGACGGTGTAGCGGAACACCGCCGGGTCGAGTTTGGGATTTCTCCCGCCTTTCTTTCTTCTTTTTTCACTCATATTACTTTGGATTTAGCGGTTTAACGGCATAAGCCGCCGCTTCATGGCACAGACACCGTAGGTTTGAGAGGCTTCCCGACTTCGGAGGGTAAGCCCGCCCCCTGCAAGGGCAAGGCGTTTTCAGGGATGCTCAAAATGTTTTGAGCGGCTGAAAACATACCTTGCTATGTTCAGGTGAACATAAAAATCCGTCGGGGACGGATTGGGGATAATGCCTTTCAAACTCCGGGCTGCGCCACCTGCGGCGTACCCTGCCGTTCGGGTGCAAAGTTACGCCCTTAAAGCGATGTCGGACAGAGGCTTGACCCGGACAATCGGTGCCAACCGGCGCAACGTGCTGCCACTTGCCGGAGAAGTGATACAAGTTCCAAAATATCATTGTTTATTTGCAGCATGATTCAAGGAACAAACGATTTGAAGATATGAAAAACGGAACTTCCAAATACCCGGCAAACCGCTTCGGCGGAGGTTTGCAAAACCGAATATCCGCATCAGCGGATACCCGGTCTTACAACAATGCGGTGATTCAAGCATTCAATGACTTCATGACGCAATGCCGTCATTCACCGGTTATCCGGATACGGGCTTCACCCCTGAAGCGGATACGTGCTGAACCGCCCTGATAATGATTTGCGGACGCGGATATGTAAGCCACCGCTCCCGTACAGGAACAAGAAAACAATTCATCAACAATTAAAAACAATAGAACAATGAGTAATGAAATCTTCGTTGCATTCGCAACACAAAAGGGAGGCATCGGCAAATCGACCGTCACGGCACTTGCCGCCAGTTACCTCCACAACATGCAAGGTCATAATGTCGCCGTCATAGATTGCGACGCCCCGCAGCACAGCATCCATGAGCTGCGTGAACGTGAAACGAAACTTATCGACGAGAGCCTCTATTTCAAGGCACTCGCGTGTGACCACTTCCGCAAAATAAGAAAGAACGCCTATCCGGTCATTGCAAGCGATGCCCTCAACGCCCTTGACGATGCCGAAAGGATGCTTGCCGAAGAAGAAGTGAAACCGGACATCGTGTTCTTCGATATGCCGGGAACGCTGAAAAGCAACGGGGTTGTAAAGACCCTCTCGCAGATGGACTACATCTTCGCGCCCATGAGTGCCGACCGCTTCGTCGTGGAAAGCACCCTGCAATTCGCCGTGATGTTCCGTGACAACCTCATGACGACGGGACAGGCGAAAACAAAAGGGCTGTACCTGTTCTGGACAATGGTGGACGGCAGGGAGAAGAACGGCCTGTACGACTTGTACGAGGATGTGATTGCCGAAATGGGGCTGTCGGTGTTGTCCACCCGCCTGCCCGACAGTAAGAAGTTCCGGCGCGACCTCTCGGAAGAGCGCAAGAGTGTTTTCCGCTCGACCATCTTCCCGATGGACGCATCCCTGATGAAAGGCAGCGGCATCCGCGAGTTCTCGGAAGAGATTGCCGGCATCATCAAACCGCAATGACTATGGGCAGCAGGAAAGTGAACACCGAAGGCATCGACGAGGAACTGTTGATAGCCTCCATCGGCAGACGCAAGCAGGACGGGACCCTGTACCGTGCGCAGGAGCCGCCCACACCTGCCCACGCAGAGGAAAGCGTCCCGGAAACGGAACAGTCCCCCGTGCCGTCAAGGGAGAAGCCGCCGAAAGACAGCGGACGCCGCAAACGGCAGGAAGATGACTATTCCGGTATGTTCCTCCGCCGCAACGAGATAAAGACCCGCCAGTGTGTCTATATCAGCCGCGATGTACACAGCAAGATCTTGAAAATCGTGAACGACATCGCCGGACGGGAAATCTCGGTAGGCGGCTACGTGGACACCGTGCTGCGCCAACATCTGGAACAGCACAAGGAGAAAATAAACGAATTATACAAAAAACAACGTGAAGATTTAATCTGAATATGGAAAAGAAACAAGAAAACGGAAGCCCGCAGCAAAATAGCGGGAGTATGCTTGCACAAGTGCAGGCGAGTGTGGAAATCCTGTCGCCCATTCCGGTAAACGGCAAATGCGGCGAGAAGGACTTCCACGACCGCATCATGCGCATTACCCGCGTGATCGGGCATGACAGGCTGTCGCTGTCCGCCTATATCGACCATGTGCTTGCGCATCACTTCAAGCAATGCGAGGATGCGATAAAGAGCCTGTACGCCCAAAATTACAATTCAGTATTTTAACCATCAAAAGAAACAGACATGAAAAGAAAGAAGAATGACTATCGAGCCTTCATGAAGAAATCAGGCTTCAAGGCAAGGGAGGGAAAACAAGTGTACATCAGCAAGGAAACCCATGACAAGATTGCCATGCTTGTCCGCTGGTTGGGTGACGGGGAAGTTACAATCGCCGACTTCACCGAGAACGTGGTACGCGAGTTCCTGTGTACACACCGTGACGAGCTGAACCGAATGTTGAACGCTGTCCCCAAAGAACTATGAACATGACCATCATTCTCCTGACCGTATCGGTCGGCTGTAACCTCTGGTTCCTGTTCCTGCTGCTCTATGACCGCATCATGGACACTAAGATTGTCCGCTTCTTCCGCAATCTTGCCGGACTGTGGCGGGCATTGGACTGCAAGGTGGCAAAGCAGGAAACGACAACAGAAACGCCGCCCGAAGAAGTACAGGACATCATCGGCAAGAGCCGTTTCAAAATGGCTTCAACCCGGACAACCGCTGCCATACCGGTGCCACAAACTGCCACTTTGGAAAAAGGCATTGAACTGTCGGAGGAAGACGCTACTTTTGACGACGGAAACGCGGAAACCGCCTCACGCCCGGCACAAGTCCCGGAAGACAAACTTGATGAAACCTTCACAAGCATTCCGCCTTCGGAACTGGAGTACGGGGAGGATGAACCGGAAGAGGGTGAACCGGATTCGCCACGGGCTTCGGGCAGCAGTTTTGACGAGATTGACAATGCGGTCAGGACAGCCAAGAACCCGGAAGCGACAGAGAAAGAATGTGAGAAAGCGGCAAAGGTTTTCTCCGATATGGAAGGAACGGAACTGTACGACAAACTGATGTCAGGCTCGACGGAACTGAGCATCCGCATCAAGGGACTGATTGAGGTCAGACTCAAAAAGCCGAAGAAAGAGTTTACCGTACCTGACAACATCGAGGACTTCGACATCCGCGACTATGTATAACGACTAAAAAAGAAAGGAAATGAAAAAGTAGAATGACATCACCACAGGCGCACGGCGGTACAAGGTACAGCCAACCCGCAACGGACACGCCCGAGTCCGTGGAAACAAACAGGCAAACCACTAAACCAAAGTAAAGTAATCAAGTATCAACCGCCCGACAAAGGACTATCCACCCTTTCGACGGCACAAAACAAGAACAGTTTATGAAGAAGAACATCTTGAAAAACAAAAGAGCAATCCTCTCAACGGCACTCGTCATCGCCGCAACCGCCTCCGTCTTCGCGCAGGGAAACGGACTGGCAGGCATCAACGAAGCCACCTCTATGGTCACCAGTTATTTTGACCCCGGCACGAAACTCATCTACGCCATCGGCGCGGTGGTCGGTCTTATCGGAGGTGTAAAAGTGTATGGCAAGTTCTCGTCCGGCGATCCCGACACAAGCAAGACAGCCGCCTCATGGTTCGGAGCCTGTATCTTTCTGATTGTCGCCGCCACTATCCTGCGCTCATTCTTCCTTTAATACGCAATGTATGGCTGAATACCCGGTAAACAAGGGGATCGGCCGTCCGGTAGAGTTCAAGGGTGCGCCCGTAGAGGTTCTTTGGTAAATATACCATTAGCAAGGTATTAGGCGGGTGTTCGATAGCCTATCATCAATCGGCTTATCTGAAAGGGAAACCAGACAGGGAGTGTAGCATGCCGATAAACTGATAAGTCATATAACTACCAATATGCGACTGAATTAGAAGATGAAACGATAGATATGAGGATAAAGTCTGAATTGATTGAACGATAGTCCAAGCGGCATAACTCGGAACTCTGGCGGAAGGTAGTTACTAACGCCATACTGTAACACTTTTAGTTCCTCCTTTGAGAATTGGAAGCAGAACAGGTTACAGCGCAACTGCGATAAGCAGTAAAGGACGAAAGTCGTATCCGACAATCTATCAAGCTATGTTACCATAGAGCTAAACGGGGATTACCTAAATCGGAATGCCGAAAGGCTATGAAGTAATAGGTTTCTGAATATCCGACAAGGTAACGGAGCTTCCGTAGTAGTCCGAGCGAGGGAAAGCCTCGTACATGGCGAAGGGAAGCAGTTAACATTATTAATACAATTAACGGAAAATGTGAGAGACATGAGAAGTCCAGAAAAAGTATTAAACAGTCTGTCAGAGCACAGTAAATGTTCGGAGTATAAGTTTGAGCGGCTCTACAGGGTTCTTTACAATGCAGATATGTTTCTGTTGGCATACAATAATATACAGAGTAAGCCTGGAAATATGACAAAAGGTTCTGACGGTAAAACAATTGACGGAATGAGCCAAGAACGCATTGAAAAATTGATTGGTACACTTAAAAATGAATCGTACCAACCCAATCCGGCGAGAAGGACGTATATACCAAAGAAAAACGGGAAACTACGTCCTCTCGGAATACCATCTTTCGATGATAAATTAGTGCAAGAGGTAATTAGAATGTTGTTAGAAGCAATATATGAAGGTTACTTTGAAAACACTTCCCACGGCTTTAGACCCAGACGAAGTTGCCATACTGCATTGATACAGGTACAGAAAAACTTCACTGCAACTAAATGGTTTGTCGAAGGCGACATAGAAGGATTTTTCGATAACATCAACCATGATGTACTTATTGGAATCCTTAAAGAACGCATTACAGACGAACGTTTCATTCGGTTGATAAGAAAGTTTCTCAAAGCTGGATATATCGAAGATTGGGTCTTTCATAAAACGTACAGCGGAACACCACAAGGAGGTATTATTAGTCCGATTCTGGCTAATATATACTTGGATAAACTGGATAAGTATATGAAAGAATATGCCAAAAATTTTGATAAAGGCATAACACGGAGAATGAACCTTGAGTATAAAAGCTACTCTGGAAAAATTTGGTGGCTCGGAACAAAGCTAAAGAAAACCGAGAATGAAGAAACTCGGAAAGAACTAATTAAAGCAATAAAGAATATTCAGAAAGAAAGGTTGCATTTACCTTCTGTAGATGAGATGGACGAAAATTATAAAAGGATTAAGTACGTGAGATACGCAGATGATTTTATTATCGGTGTCATTGGTTCTAAAGCAGATAGTGAGACAATCAAAGAGGACATTAAATACTTTCTCTATGATAAACTTAAACTATCTCTTTCAGAAGAAAAAACGCTGATAACACATGGTAATAAGCATGCTAAATTTCTCGGCTATGAAATCTACGTTCGTAAATTCTCTGATATGACCAAAAGAAGTGAGAAAACTGGAAATCTAAGTAAAGTTTATGGTAAAAAAGTAGTATTGGAAATGCCAATGGAAGCTGTAAAAAAGAAACTTCTCTCCTACGAAGTGATGAGAATACATCAATTTGAAAATAAAGAGAAGTGGAAACCTATAAGAAGAGCAAAGGTACTCCATAACGATGACCTCGAAATACTGGACGCATATAATACAGAAATAAGAGGTTTTGCCAACTACTATTCTATTGCTAATAACAGTTCACATCTCAACTCTTTCAAGTATATCATGCAATACAGTATGTATAAGACTTTTGCAAATAAGTATCGTACATCTGTTCGCAAAATCATAGCCAAATATCGCTATAACAAAGATTTTGCAGTATTCTATGAGAACAAGAAAGGAGAAAAGAAAATGAGAGTTTTCTTCAACGGTAGCTTTAAGCGTAAAACCACTATGGTATTGAATTGTGATAACCAGGCAAACACAATTTGCATTACTTCTACAACCAGTCTCACTGAACGGTTGCGAGCTGGCAAATGCGAATTATGTGGTTCTGAAGGGAATATCGAAATCCATCATGTCAAAAAACTCAAAGACTTGAAAGGCAAAAAGCCTTGGGAAATCCAAATGATTGGACGTCGGAGGAAGACATTGGCTGTATGTATTCCCTGCCATAAAAAGATACATCATGGTGGATAGACTGAATATGTTAATGGAGAGCCGTATACATGGAGACGTGTACGTACGGTTCGGAGGCGAGTTCTCGGAAACCTGCCATAGAAATATGGTAAGGCGCTGGGTGCTTAGCCTACGTCTGAAGGCACAGTACCTCTTCATCTTCTGCGGAGGTCTGCTGGCACTCTTCATCCTGTTCGTCATCCTCTACATGGTCGGTATCGACCAGTGGATATGTATCGGCTTTGGCGTTGTATCGTCCTCCGTCCTCGTATGGCAGACCTTCGCGCTGAACGCCCGGTACGGCGAACACGGGCTGATGAAGTTGGGAGCGGCACGGAGCCATCCCCGATACCTGATCAACCGGCGGCGAATTACCCGATTATTCAAACGACAACGAAAGGAAGAAACGACATGAGGAATACATCCAAAATGACAACACTGGAAAACAAGTTCCCGCTATTGGCTGTGGAGCATGGCTGTATCATCTCCAAAGATGCCGACATCACGGTGGCCTTCGAGGTGGAGCTGCCGGAACTTTACACCGTGACAAGCGCAGAGTACGAGGCGGTACACGGCTGCTGGTGCAAGGCAATCAAGGTACTGCCCGACTTCTCTGTCGTGCATAAGCAGGACTGGTTCATCAAGGAACGCTATCAGCCTGAGCTGCAAAAAGACGACATGAGTTTTTTGAGCCGTTCTTTTGAACGTCACTTCAACGAGCGTCCCTACCTGAAACACACCTGCTACCTCTATCTGACCAAGACGACGAAGGAGCGTAACCGGATGCAGAGCAACTTCAGCACGCTGTGCCGGGGGCATATCATCCCGAAGGAACTGGACAAGGAAACCGCCGGGAAGTTCATGGAGGCGGCCGAACAGTTCGAGCGCATCATGAACGACAGCGGACTTGTCAGGCTGCGCCGTCTCTCCACCGACGAGATTGTCGGCACGGAGAAGACAGCCGGACTGATAGAACGTTACTTCTCGCTCATGCCCGAAGGCGACACGACCTTGCAGGACATCAACCTCTCGGCAAGGGAAATGCGCATCGGCGACAACCGCCTGTGCCTGCACACCCTCTCCGATGCGGAAGACCTGCCCGGCAAGGTGGCGACCGACACCCGGTATGAACGGCTATCCACTGACCGCTCGGACTGCCGCCTCTCCTTCGCCTCACCCGTGGGGCTGCTGCTCTCCTGCAACCACATCTACAACCAGTATGTGATTATCGACAACAGCGAGGAGAACCTTCAGAAGTTCGAGAAGTCCGCAAGGAACATGCAGTCGCTCTCCCGCTATTCAAGGAGCAACAGCATCAACCGCGAGTGGATAGACCAATACCTGAACGAAGCCCATTCCTACGGGCTGACATCGGTACGGGCACACTTCAACGTCATGGCGTGGAGCGATGATATGGAGGAACTGAAGCACATTAAGAACGACGTGGGCAGCCAGCTGGCAAGCATGGAGTGCGTACCGCGCCACAACACCATCGACTGCCCGACACTCTACTGGGCGGCGATGCCCGGCAACGCGGCGGACTTCCCGGCAGAAGAGAGTTTTTACACCTTCATCGAGCAGGCTGTATGCCTGTTCACGGAGGAAACCAACTACCGAAGTTCACTCTCGCCCTTCGGCATCAAGATGGTGGACAGGCTCACGGGAAAACCGCTGCACCTCGACATCAGCGACCTGCCGATGAAGCGGGGCATCACCACCAACCGTAACAAGTTCGTATTGGGTCCTTCGGGCAGCGGCAAGTCGTTCTTCATGAACCACCTTGTGCGCCAATACTACGAACAGGGCACGCACGTGGTACTGGTGGACACTGGAAACTCCTATCAGGGCTTGTGCGAGATGATACGGCGCAAGACAAACGGGGCTGACGGCGTGTATTTCACCTATACCGAAGAGAAGCCGATTTCGTTCAACCCCTTCTACACTGATGACTACGTGTTTGACGTGGAGAAAAAGGACAGCATCAAGACACTGTTGCTGACACTCTGGAAGTCGGAGGATGACAAGGTGACGAAGACGGAAAGCGGCGAACTGGGCAGTGCGGTAAGTGCCTACATCGAGCGTATCAAGGCGGACCGGAGCATCGTTCCATCGTTCAACACCTTCTACGAGTATATGCGCGATGATTATCGCAAGGAACTGGCGCAACGAGACATCAAGGTGGAGAAGTCCGACTTCAACATCGACAATATGCTCACCACCATGCGGCAGTATTACCGGGGCGGACGCTACGACTTCCTGCTCAACTCCGAAGAGAACATTGACCTACTGGGCAAACGGTTCATCGTATTCGAGATTGACAGCATCAAGGAAAACCGCGAACTGTTCCCGGTCGTGACCATCATCATCATGGAAGCCTTCATCAACAAGATGCGCCGTCTGAAAGGCGTACGTAAGCAACTGATCGTGGAAGAGGCTTGGAAGGCATTGTCATCGGCCAACATGGCTGAATATCTGCGCTACATGTACAAGACCGTCCGAAAGTATTTCGGTGAGGCGATCGTGGTGACGCAGGAGGTGGACGACATCATTTCCTCGCCCGTGGTCAAGGAGAGCATCATCAACAACTCCGACTGCAAGATTCTTCTCGACCAGCGGAAGTACATGAACAAGTTTGACCAGATACAGGCGTTGCTCGGACTGACGGAGAAGGAGAAGTCGCAGATACTCTCCA
The DNA here is from genome assembly GCA_023622765.1 of Bacteroidota bacterium. Lineage (GTDB taxonomy): Bacteria > Bacteroidota > Bacteroidia > Bacteroidales > Dysgonomonadaceae > Proteiniphilum. Next base: position 20,327 of record JAMNYO010000114.1, read on the forward strand.
TCAACATGGCTAACAACCCGTCAAGGCTCTACAAGGAGGTGTGGATAGGTTTGGGCGGCACGCAGTCGGCAGTCTATGCCACCGAGGTGAGCGCGGAGGAGTATCTGGCGTACACCACCGAGGAAACAGAAAAGGTGGAGGTGTACCGTCTGGCGGAGCAACTGGACGGCGACATCGAAGCCGCCATCCGTCAGCTTGCCGAAAGAAGGAGAAACAAAGAATAACCGATAAACAGATGTAACGAAACAATGTAAGACAGAATCATTCATCAACAAAAAAAGAAAAGAACATGAAGATAACAAAGAACCAACTGCTGCTCATGGGCAGCTGCATGATAGGACTTGCAAGTATGATGCTGCAAGCCTGTACGGAACCGGAAGACACGCGCACGATGCTGTGCGGGAATTGGGAAAGCGTGGAGGGAAAGCCCGACGTACTTATCTACAAGGAGGGCGAAGCCTACAAAGTAACGGTTTTCAAGCGTGGCGGACTTAGCCGCAAGCTCAAGCCGGAAACCTATCTTTTGAAAGAAGAGAACGGCAACCTATTCATGAACACCGGCTTCCGCATCGACGTGTCCTACAACGAGGCGACGGACATCCTGACCTTTTCGCCCAACGGGGACTATATCAGGGTGAAACCGCAGCCGGAACATCCGGTAAACGAACAATAACCAATAATATCAACCACTAAATCCAAAGAAAGATGAGAACAAGAATGACAATGATTATCTGCCTCTGCCTGCTTGTCGCGGGCAAGGCAAGCGCACAGTGGACGGTAGTGGACCCGTCCAACATCGCGCAGAGCATCGTGAACACCTCCAAGAACGTGGTACACACCTCCACGACCGCCCAAAATATGGTGAAGAACTTTCAGGAAACGGTGAAGATTTACGAGCAGGGCAAGAAGTATTACGACGCTCTGAAATCCGTGAACAATCTGGTCAAGGACGCCCGCAAGGTGCAGCAGACCATCCTGATGGTGGGCGACATCACCGACATCTACGTGACCAGCTTCCAGAAGATGATGCGTGACGACAATTTCACGGTGGAGGAACTCGGAGCCATCGCCTTCGGCTACACCAAACTATTAGAGGAATCCAACGACGTGCTGACGGAACTGAAGAACGTGGTGAACATCACCACGCTATCCATGACGGACAAGGAGCGTATGGACGTGGTGGAGAGCTGCTACTCCAAGATGAAGCGTTACCGCAACCTCGTGAGCTACTACACCAACAAGAACATCAGTGTGAGCTACCTGCGTGCGAAGAAGAAAAACGACCTTGACCGCATCATGGGGCTTTACGGGAATGCCAACGAAAGATACTGGTAGCCTATGGATTTCGACAACCTTCACCAGATACTTCGCTCACTCTACGAGGAGATGATGCCGCTGTGCGAGGACATGGCGGGCGTGGCGAAAGGTATTGCCGGATTAGGCGCGCTGTTCTACGTCGCCTACCGGGTATGGCAATCGCTGGCGAGAGCCGAACCGATAGACGTGTTCCCCATGCTACGCCCGTTCGCAATCGGCCTGTGCATCATGTTCTTCCCGACGGTGGTATTGGGTACGATAAACAGCATCATGTCGCCTGTCGTGCAGGGTACGGCGAAGATGCTGGAGGCAGAAACGCTGGACATGAACCGATACCGGGAGCAAAAGGACAAACTCGAATACGAGGCGATGATGCGCAATCCCGAAACCGCCTACCTTGTGTCAAACGAGGAGTTTGACAAGCAGCTGGACGAATTAGGCTGGTCGCCGGGTGATATGGTGACGATGGCGGGGATGTATATCGAGCGCGGAATGTACAACATGAAGAAGGGCATCCGCGACTTCTTCCGCGAGATACTGGAACTGATGTTCCAAGCCGCCGCCCTCGTGATAGACACCATCCGCACCTTCTTCCTCGTGGTGCTGGCGATACTCGGTCCGATAGCCTTCGCCATATCGGTGTGGGACGGTTTCCAAAGCACGCTCACGCAATGGATATGCCGCTACATACAGGTCTATCTGTGGCTGCCAGTGTCGGACATGTTCAGCACCATACTGGCGAAAATCCAAGTGCTGATGCTGCAAAGCGACATCGAGCGTATGCAGGCAGACCCGAACTTCTCGCTGGATTCGAGTGACGGGGTCTATATCGTATTCATGATTATCGGCATCATCGGCTATTTCACCATCCCGACGGTGGCGGGTTGGATCATCCAGGCCGGTGGCATGGGAAGCTACGGGCGCAATGTGAACCAGACAGCAGGCAAGGCGGGTGGATTCGCCGGAAGCGTGGCGGGTGCCACCGCAGGCAATGTGCTGGGACGTGCCGGGAAGCTGCTGAAATAACAATCCGGATGAGATTGTCAAGGTAGCTGCAAAGACTGGCTGAAGGTAGCTACCTCGACCGCCACAAGGTAGCTACCTTGACAGAACATCCGTAAGACAACATATTTGACAATAAAAAACGAATAAACAACAATGGAATTCAAATCACTCAAAAACATTGAATCATCGTTCAGGCAGATACGTCTGTTCGGTATTGTCTTCCTCTCGCTGTGCGCCGTGATAACGGTATGGAGCGTGTGGAGTTCCTACCGCTTCGCGGAGAAGCAGCGGGAGAAGATTTACGTGCTGGACAACGGCAAGTCGCTGATGCTGGCGCTCTCGCAGGATTTGTCGCAGAACCGCCCGGCGGAGGCAAAGGAACACGTGCGCCGCTTCCACGAACTGTTCTTCACGCTCTCGCCCGAAAAGAGCGCGATAGAGCATAACGTGAAACGGGCGTTGCTGCTGGCGGACAAGAGCGTGTACCACTACTATTCGGACTTCGCCGAGAAAGGGTATTACAACCGCATCATTGCCGGGAACATCAACCAAGTGCTGAAGGTGGACAGCGTGGTGTGCGACTTCAACGGCTACCCGTATCGTGCGATAACCTACGCCACGCAGAAGATCATCCGGCAGAGCAACGTCACCGAGCGCAGCCTCGTGACCACGTGCCGCCTCTTGAACTCGTCCCGCTCGGACGACAATCCCAACGGTTTCACCATCGAGGGATTCACCATCATCGAGAACAAGAATTTACAGACCATCAAAAGATAACGGACATGAAGAAAATCAGGAAATCATTTTGGAGTGCCTATTGGAAACTCCATGACAAAAAGAAAATGCTGGTATCAAGGCTAAAGGGCTATCTGGACGGCTTGCCCCCGAAAACACGCAAACGCATCGTGCTGACGATGCTCGCCGCCTTCGCAATGCTTGCTCTCTACACCTTCGGCAAAGCCGTCTATGACATCGGCAGAAATGACGGCAGGCAGTTGGTGAAAGACCATGCCGGACAGGTGGAGCTGTCCATTAAGCCGGAAAACAATCACAACGTAATACCTCATTTATATGGAACAGACGAAGAATGAACAAAAGAACGAAAACAAGGCGGCTCCCGGCAATGAAAAACCGAAAAAGGAGCGCAAGCCGCTGACCGAAGCCCAACGGCTGAAACGTCAGAAGATGATAGTGCTGCCCGCTATGGTGCTGGTGTTCATCGGGGCGATGTGGCTGATATTCGCACCGTCCTCCGACAAGAAGCAACAGCCGGGAACGGGCGGTTACAACATGGAGATGCCCGATGCGGACAAGGCGAACCGCCAGATTATCGGCGACAAGGTGAAAGCCTACGAGCAGGGGGCGATGGAGGAACGGAAGGAGAACCGCAGCCGTGCCATGCAGCAGTTGGGCGATATGTTCGACCGTGAGGTGGCGGAGGTGGACGGTGGCAGGGACTTCGATCTTGCCAATCCCGGAGGTACTGAGGAAGCGGAGAAATCCGTACCGAAGACCATACAGTCCTCCGCAGCCGCCTACCGTGACCTCAATGCCACGCTCGGCAACTTCTATGAGCAGCCGAAGAACGACAACGCGGAGATGGACGAACTGCTGGAACGTATTTCCTCATTGGAATTAGAACTTGAAAGTGAGAAAGGAAAGTCGTCCTCTATGGATGACCAAGTGGCTCTTATGGAGAAGTCCTACGAACTGGCGGCGAAGTATATGGGCGGTCAGAACAACGGAAAGCCGGAAACGGTACAGTCACCAGAGCCTTCTCCCGTACAGAAAGCGGGAAAAGCAGGGAAGAACAGGGCTGCACCTGTCAGGCAGGTGGCGCATCAGGTGGTGTCCTCGCTCGGACAGCCGATGAGTAATGCCGAGTTTGTCGCATCTTTCTCGCAGGAGTGTAACCGCAGTTTCAACACGGCGATAGGCGGCACGACCGTATCGGACAAGAACACCATATCGGCGTGTGTCTATGGAGCGCAGAGCGTGACGGACGGGCAGGCGGTCAGATTGCGCCTGTTGGAGCCGATGGCAGTGGCGGACAGAATCATTCCCCGCAACGCGGTGGTGGTCGGCACGGCAAAGATACAGGATGAACGGCTCGACATCGGCATCACGTCGTTGGAATATGACGGCACTATCATTCCGGTGGAGTTGGCGGTGTATGACACGGACGGACAGCCCGGCATCTTCATTCCGAACTCGATGGAGATGAATGCAGTCAGGGAGGTTGCCGCCAACATGGGCGGCTCGTTGGGCAGCAGTATCAATATTTCCACCAATGCCGGGGCGCAACTCGCCTCCGATTTGGGCAAGGGGTTGATACAGGGTACGAGCCAGTACATCGCCAAAAAGATGCGCACGGTCAAGGTGCATCTAAAAGCCGGGTACAAGGTCATGCTCTACCAAGATAGAGATTGAGAACCAATAAAGACAATCAACAACCAAAAGAAATCGATCACAATCAAATTTTCAATTACCACTAAAATCCAAAGTAAAATGAGAAAAGAAATCATGATGTTTGCCCTCGCTATGGGCATCGCAACTGCCAACGCGCAGGAGAAAGTAACCGTTGGAGAAAACAACGGCAGTGAGGAACAACCGACCTTGACAAAGGAAGTCTATCCGCAGAAAGAAGCGGACGGCGACCTGTATCACGGGCTGACAAAGAAGCTGACTTTCGACCGCATGATACCCCCGCACGGGCTGGAGGTAACCTACGACAAGACTGTCCATGTCATCTTCCCGGCAGAGGTGCGCTACGTGGATTTAGGCTCACCCGACCTGATTGCGGGTAAAGCCGACGGTGCCGAGAATGTTATCCGCGTGAAGGCCACCGTGCGCAATTTCCCGAATGAAACGAATATGTCCGTGATAACGGAGGACGGGAGTTTCTACACCTTCAACGTGAAGTATGCCGCCGAACCGTTGCTGCTCAATGTGGAGATGTGCGACTTCATCCATGACGGGGAGAAGGTGAACCGCCCGAACAACGCGCAGGAAATCTATCTGAAAGAACTGGGCAGCGAAAGTCCGATGCTGGTACGTCTTATCATGAAGTCCATCCACAAGCAGAACAAGCGTGAGGTGAAGCATATCGGCTGCAAGCGTTTCGGCATCCAATACCTGCTGAAAGGCATCTACACGCACAACGGGCTTCTCTATTTCCACACGGAAATCAAGAACCAGAGCAATGTGCCTTTCGATGTGGACTACATCACATGGAAAATAGTGGACAAGAAGGTGGCGAAGCGTACCGCCGTGCAGGAGCAGATCATCCTGCCGCTCCGTGCGCAGAACTACGCCACCTGCGTGCCGGGGAAGAAGAGCGAGCGCACGGTATTCACGATGGCGAAGTTCACCATTCCCGATGACAAGTGTCTTGTGGTGGAACTGAACGAGAAGAACGGCGGCCGCCACCAGTCTTTTGTGATTGAGAACGAGGACTTGGTACGTGCCAATACCATCAATGAACTTCAGGTGCGCTGACCATGAGAAAGTACATCGCAATCATCATCGCGTCGCTTGCCCTCTTTGCAGGGCAGGCGCACGCCCAGCGATGCCTGCCGAAGATGCAGGGCATCGAGGTCAGGGCGAACATGGCGGACGGCTTCAAGCCCGGCGGCAACAATGGCGGGTACAGCTTCGGGGCGGCTCTTTCCACCTACACGAAAAAGGGGAACAAATGGGTGTTCGGCGGCGAATACCTGCTGAAGAACAATCCCTACAAGGACGGTAAGATACCCGTGGCGCAGTTCACGGCGGAGGGTGGTTACTACTTCAAGGTGCTATCCAGCCCCCGCAAAATCGTATTTGTCTATGCAGGTGCTTCGGCTCTTGCCGGATATGAGTCGGTGAACTGGGGCGAGAAGGTGCTGCATGACGGCTCCACGCTTCATGACCGGGACGCTTTCATCTATGGTGGTGCAGTGACGCTTGATATGGAGTTTTATGTGGCCGACCGTATCGCCCTGCTAGCCAACCTCCGGGAACGTTGTTTGTGGGGAGGCGATACGAAGAAGTTTCATACACAGTGGGGCTTGGGTATCAAGTTCATCATAAACTGACGCACCGCATGGAACGGACGGAAATCGAAGCCATGAGGCAGATACCCCTGGCAGACTTTCTTGCACGGTTAGGATATGAACCTGTCCGAAGAAGCGGAAACGAGCTGTGGTATTGTGCCCCTTATCGCAATGAGCGTACTCCATCTTTCCGCGTGAATGTGGCAAAACAACTATGGTATGACTTCGGTTTGGGCAAGGGTGGCGACATCTTCACGCTTTCCGGGGAGTTTATCGGAAGCGGGGACTTCATGGAACAAGTGAAGTTCATAGCGGAAACCGCCAATATGCCTATGCCTGCTTCCGATGTGAGAAAACCCGCCGTCCTGCCTAAACCTTCCGAACCTGTCTTTGAGGGAGTGGAAGCCGTCCCACTGCATCGATCCCCACTGACGGACTATCTGGCGGAACGGGGCATTCCTTACGCTGTCGCATCAAGCTACTGCTGCCGACTGAATTACGGAGTGCGTGGCAAACGGTATTTTGCTGTCGGTTTTCCGAACGTGGCGGGCGGTTATGAGATACGCAGCCGCTTCTTCAAGGGATGCGTACCGCCGAAGGATGTGTCGCTAGTCAAGGCGGAATGCTTTCCGACTGACGTGTGCAGCGTCTTCGAGGGTTTCATGGACTTTCTCTCCGCTGCCACGCTCGGATTGGAAACGGGCGACTGCCTTGTGCTGAACTCGGTTGCCAACGTGGAAAAGGCAATGAGGGATCTGGACGGTTACGGGTGTATCGACTGTTATCTTGACCATGACGAATCCGGACGGCGCACGTTGGAAACGCTGAAAAGACACTACAAGGAACGTATCAATGACCGTTCCGCACTCTATGACGGTTGCAAGGACTTGAACGAGTACCTGCAACTGACAACGAAAAAAGAATTGAACAATAACTCAAAAATCAAAGGACAATGAACATACTGAACAACAGAAACAAGAAAAACTCAATCTTCAAGGCGTTGGCACTCTGCCTGTTCGCCGCCCTGTCGCTCACCGTCGTATCGTGTGATGACGACATGGACATCCAGCAATCCTATCCGTTTACGGTGGAAACCATGCCCGTGCCTAACAAGGTGACGAAGGGGCAGACGGTGGAAATACGCTGTGAACTGAAAAAGACGGGCGACTTCGCCAATACGCTCTACACCATCTGGTATTTCCAGTTTGAGGGAGACGGTACGCTGGAAATGGACAACGGCATCACCTTCCTGCCCAATGACCGTTATCTGCTCGAAAACGAGAAGTTCCGACTGTACTATACGGCAAAGGGGAACGAGGCTCACAACTTCATTGTGGTGGTGGAGGACAACTTCGGCAACTCCTATGAGCTGGAGTTTGACTTCAATAACCGAAACGTGAAGGACGACGGGATTATATCGGTTGTTCCCATCGGGAATTTCAAACCCATTATGCGATGATGCGTGTATTCATGGCTATCCTCTGTTCGCTTATGGTGGTCTGTTCTGTGTCCGCACAGATCAGCCGCAATAAGGGAACGGACGGACAGGCGGCTATCTATCGGCTGCCACTATTCGAGAGGGCGGTGCGCTGTACCAAATACTTTGAGGGCTGGCACTCGGAGAAACACCATCCATATGTGGGATACGGGCATAAGCTGTTGCCTGGCGAAAGGTATTCGGCACGCACCATGACGAAGCGGGAGGCGGACGTGCTCCTGCGGAAAGACCTTCGGAAGTTCTGCGCAATGTTCCGCAAATTCGGGAAAGATAGTCTGCTCCTTGCCACGCTTGCCTACAATGTCGGTCCGTACCGGCTTTTAGGAAGCAAGAAGATACACAAAAGTGCGCTGATACGAAAGTTAGAGGCGGGCGACAGGAACATTTACCGCGAGTATATCGCTTTCTGCAACTACAAGGGCAAACGCCACGCCATGCTGCTTAAACGGAGAAAGGCGGAGTTTGCGCTGCTGTATGAACCGTAAATGACTGACAAAACGACTGCAAAAGGCGTGCTATATTCAAATTGGCACGCCTTTTGTTTAATCGTAAGTGTCCAAAAATGACTACGAGGACGATAAAAATTCAGTCTAAAACTCAAAATATAGCGATCATGAAATTGGATATTTCATTTAAGTTGTAGATTGAGTTTTCTAAAAAGAAGAAAACTCAATCAAAAAAATCCTTTTCGCCCTATGACAAGGTGTAGCTTGTGATTAGCATACTGTCTTTGATTGTAGGCTTCATAGCATTATTTTGAAAAAGAGAATATTCTTCAGGGAGTAGGCAAGCATACTCCCTGTTTCTTTTATACATTATCGCAGATTGAAACAGCGGTTTCTTTGCTACTTTCTTTGCCCGCCATCATGCTCATGAAAGAAAGTAGGCGGCTTTTCGCCGCCCACCTCTTAAAATCGGGTGTAAAGTCCCGTTACCATTGTGAATACGTCCTCCAGCATATCGCAATATATCCCCTCATGCGTTTCTATGTCTTTTGTCCTGCTCTCGAATGTCTTTTTGCTGAACGTCTTGCGGTAGAAACGCATATTGTAGAGGTCTGCCCCTCCGTCATAAATGATGTCAAGGCGGTTCGCGCTTGTCTTGTTCCTCGCAAGGCTCATGCGTAAGCCGTTGCCCATGTCTATGAAGTCCTTGCTTCCCGTGATGACGGCAAAGCGTCTGCCGCCTATCTGCTCTAAAATTGTCTTTGCTATCATGTCCGTTGTCTTTTAGGTATGGTATGTAGGCGGTGCGGACACCGCCTACACATTCAATATTCCGTTATTTCGGCAATGGGTGTCCGCCGTTGCAGCCACTCCTTCACACATTCCATGTTGTACTCGCTCGTTATGACTGCCGTATGGATGTCAGTGGCGGTAAAACGTGTGCTCTCGTAGTCTTCTATCCATCCTTTCAGGGTATCAACGCCCCACGCTTCGGCATCGTCAAATATGCCGTCCAAAATTGTAATAGGTTCGCTGAACTTGACTATCAGCGTTTGGTAGCCTGCTTCATTCATCGCTTGTCCTCCTTTCCTTGCTTGTTATTCAACCATTTGTCCCGTGCGGCTCTGCACTCGTCCAATGTGGGTTTCACACAAGCGAACAATTCTCCGTCCATGTGGCGGTAGTCGTACTGCACAAGCGTCCGCTTGCGTCTGCCGATACCCGTTTGGAATTTCTCATACTTCTCCGTTCCTGCCTCTATGCAGGTGCTTACTCCGTTGATGGTCATTCTTGTTGTCATAATCGTGTAGGGTTAAAATTCAACAATCAGTAATCTGTTCTCCATGTGTTTGCTTGCATCCGATGCAAGCCGTTGTTTCAGCCAAAAGTGGTTGCGTCCATAGCCGTAGGCGAAGAACTTGTCAAAGTCCGTGTTTTCGGATAACTGCCGTATGGCGGTCTTGAACTCGCTCCCGTTCCTTGCGAACACGGCTGTGTTCACAAGGTTGATGAGCAACATCGGGATTTGGTCGTCCCATACGCTTACCATGCTTTCAATTCTTACTTCCATATTGTTAGGTATTATAGGTTGATGTTATGCCACGTTCATCCGTTGTTGTATCAGTCCGGCATTATCCTCCACAAGTCGGATGATGCGGTCGTGGTACTCGGTGTTGGAGTTGCACACCCCTCTGCTCTGTACCACTTTCAGCGTTTTCAAGGACACTTCCACGGTTTCTATGCGCTTGCCATCAATGGTTGCGGAAAGGATAAGGGAGTCTGCCTTATTGTGATAGCCACCCACGCAATGGTGCATCAGCCGTCCCTCGGTTTCCATTTCCTCCACGCTCTCTATGACTTTGACAAGGATAAGGTTGTCGGAGAATACAAGCCCGAAGAACATTCCTTTGGCTTTCAGATAGTTCTTCTCGTTCTCTATCATCTTTCTCCGTTCTTCCTCGCTTCTCTCACGCTCCCTTTGTCGGTTGCGCCTTACGACCAACTTGTCGTGTTCCGCTTTAAGGTCGGCGGGGCAAACATACTTCGGGCAGTTGGTGTCCTTGCCGAAATGTCGCAGAAGGTCTATGGTGTCTTTCCACATTGAGCCGTCCGAAATGGTGTAGCCGTTGCGGATGCAAATCTTGATGGAGTTCCAATACTGCCCCATGTCAAAGGAACTGCGGATGTAGTGGCGCAACATGGGATATTGTCCTGCCTTCAAAAGCGTTTCGGCTCGGCTGTCGGAAAGGATAGCCGTGAAAAGGTCATAGGGCAAGATGTTGTGGCAGTCCCCCTTGAAGCCGTTGCGCTTCAGTTCGGGGATAAGCCTTGTTGTCGGATAAGTGCAGATAGGGTCTATGTCGTATGCCCCGAATTTCTTGTTGCCACGGATTTCCATATCGCTCCATTCGTTCCATAGGTCGCAGTAGAAAAGGCTCTGACAACGTAACCTTGCCACGGTCTCCGTCTTGCCGTCGGGTGCAATCCATCGTTGGACCACCTCGCTGATGTAATACTTGGCAGGCTGGCACACCTTCCGTTTAAGATGTACTGCGAAGAAACGGATTACTTGGAACTGCTTGCAGGTCGTGATGACGGAGAAGTATTCCATATCCTTGAACACTCGCTTTCGGGTGTCAAGCACTTCAAGTTCTTTTCCGCAATGGGGGCAGGTGCAACCGCATACGCTCTCCGCAAGCGGGTGTTCGCTTTTCCATCGGTGTCCGCACTCGGTACAAGTGAGGATGCCGCCTTTCGTTCTGTGGGCATAGTGCTTGAAGCAATGCTCAAATGCGTATGCCGTCTGTTTCTCGGTCAGTTCGGGCAGTCTGCGGATTAACTTGGCTACCTCTTTCTGTATGCGTGTCCTCGGTTTCATAACATATCAAATAATGAGGGTTCTTGAATAGGTTGTGCGGTCGCTTTGGTGGCGGTTCTCGGCTTGTTGCGGTTTTGCAACCTGCGGACTTCCTCCTCTTGGTATTGCCGTATAGCCTTCTGACGTGCTTCCGCCTTTTCCTCTGCGGTGAGTTCCACCACATGGTTCACGGCTACCTGGCATTGGATAGGCTTGCCCACCTCTATCTCGTTCTCGTCATAGTAGTGTACGGCTTGTCCGTAAATCTCCCCGTCCGTGTTGCGGTAGTTCTTGGCAAAGAGCACATCTTCCGCCGCACGTTGCTCCAAATACATCTGTATCGTTCTCTTGAAATGGTCTGTTCCTTTCATATCGCTTTCGTTTTTAGATTGTCTGTTTCAGTATCTCTCTCCAATAGGTAGGCTCTACCTCGCTCAACAGGAAATCCATAAAGTCTTTCCGTGCGTCCTTGTTCAGTTCGTGGTAGAGTTCACGGAATACGGATATGTTGCCGTTGATGTACGTTTCCACCATATACTCGAAGATGTTGTCCACCTCGTAGTATCTGCATTGCTGCGCTGCTGTCCTGCTGCTTCTCTTTGCCATGTCGGTAAGGGTTAAAGGGTGAATAACCAAAGAATGAAGCCGAAGAAGGCGATTGTGGAAAGGATAGCCACGATTATGCCTATCGCCACTCGGAACACTCCGTTTACTATCTCTTTGACGATGCTCCAAAGGATGCCGAACACCCCAAAGGCGGTGCGCATGATTAGGGTGCATATAGCAATACCCATGTACTGCGCTGTCTGTCTGATGTCTGCCGTTGCTGTTATATACGTTCATTTGTCAAGTTCCACGATGTTGTCAATCCTGCCGTAAAGGAAACTGCGGAGTGCGGTCTTGTCGGTTGCCTTATATTCCGTCCAATGTCCGTACTGCTTTACGATGTAAGTTCGGAGAATGTCGGAGAAGTCAAACCTCCAGCCTTGTAAGGGAACTGCACTTTTGAAATAGGTGTTGCTGTTCACTTTTTCGGTGAGCCAATCCTTTTCCTCTCGGTTCATCTGTCCTCCGTTGTTCAGTTTCTCACGAAGAATGTAAACCTTACTGCCTTTCAGTGCTTCCAGTGTCGGCACTTCCCAAGCCACGAATTTTGTTGCTATTGTTGTTCTCATATCCGTTTTGTTTTTGATTTTTTATTTTTTAATGCGGATTCAAGAGCTGAGGGAGTTGAGTTTCAAACTTTCTTATCTGCCTCTCGTTTATCCGACATTTTTTTTAATGCGTCTTTCTGTCGCATCGGTCGTTTTCGTTTCGGGTGCTTAACAAGGTAGGGATTAGGGATTGCAAGGTTTTTCGGAAAAATACTACCCGCAGGGCTGGAGATTTTTCCAGAAAACAGGAGGCTTGACCTTGCATTCCCGTCCAATCCCGTAATTACCTTTGCGCCCAGAACGGAAATGACAGCCTGATGCGGCTCACTGAAAGGCGCGGAAATGGAGGTAAACGGAAGTAGAGGCAGATTAGACTGGAAAATCTCGAAAAGAAAATCCGTGAAAAGAGAAATCTCCTACAAAAAGAAAGAGCATAGCCGGTAGCGTGAAACCTGGCAAACCACCTACAAGGAAGTATGGTTTTGTCTGTCTGGCCAAACGTGTTTGGTCGGATGGATAAAACCATACTTCCCGGTTTGCCTGCCGTGAGTGACGGCCTGTTCCATTCATGGATCGGGTGGTCAGACACGGCTTTCCGCTTACGGCTTAAAGGAACATCGAAAAAGAAAAATCGTCAGAACCCCGTAAAAGCACCTCTTAGGCATAAGTACAAAAGAAATGGGCCTTGCTTCATCAGTCTAAACAGTCGTTTAGGCGTGAGGCAAAACCCTTTTCTCAACTTATGCGGTAGTAGGCACACGTTCGTTCAAAATTCTTTTGGGCGATGGTGTGCCGACGGATAAATCAGCTTTTACGGAAAATATGAATAAAAAACAGGTGGAATACTTCAAAAGTCCCAATTAAAATCGCTACCTTTGCATACGAAGAGTTCTTTGAAGGTTACGCAACGCGCAGAAGAATAATGCAGTAGATAACTTACTAATTCGTAACCTATTACCATAATGAGCAACTAATACACGCTCATTTCCAATAGAATACACTCTTTTGGTAACTTC
>JAMNYO010000132.1 GCA_023622765.1 Bacteroidota bacterium
CCCGCCATGCGTCGCCCTTGAGTTATGGCCATGCTCCGCAACTCAAATTTCCAATCCCTTGGTTTTTGTGCAGAAGAGGTTGACGGTGAAACGGGAACCGTTGGTTGATACCCCAGCAACCTATTATCCTCCATTGCTTTATGATTATTTATCTTTTCGTCCACTTAACTTTACCTTTTACCTTTTTCCCGAATATAACGGGCTATCCACTCACCCACCTCGCTGGTCGTGTACGCCTTCCCATCGCCGGCAATATCTTCGGTCATGATACCCGCCTCGAGGCTCGCGTTGACCGCTTCGCGTATCCACGCACCCTCCTCCATCCGCTGGAAGTTGTACTCGAACATTAGGGCCACGCATAGGACCATGGCCAGCGGATTTGCAATGTTCCTCCCAGCGGCTTGCGGGTATGAACCATGTACCGGCTCATATACCGAAGTATGCAGGCCAATGGAGGCCGAAGGCAAGAGCCCAAGCGACCCGGTGATCACCGATGCCTCATCAGTAAGGATGTCGCCAAACATGTTCTCAGTGACCAGCACATCGAAGCTTTTAGGCCACTGGATAAGGCGCATGGCGGCATTATCCACGAAGAGGTAATCGGTCTCGATATCGGGGTAACTTGGTGCCACCTCTTGCGCCACCTGACGCCATAAACGAGAGGTAGCCAACACGTTGGCCTTGTCTACCACGGTCAGCTTCTTGCGCCGCTGACCCGCGAAACGGTAGGCCAAGTGCAACACCCGTTCAACCTCCTCTCGGGTATATACGCAGGTATCGTACGCCGTATCCCCATCCTCGCTCCGACCCTGCGGTCGTCCGAAGTAGAGACCACCAGTCAGCTCCCTAACACAGAGGAAGTCAGCGCCCTCGATCAACTCCGACCGTAAGGGCGATTTATGAATGAGCGAGGGAAATGTTATCACGGGACGGATGTTGCCGTAGAGTCCCAGTTGCTTCCTCATGCGCAGTAATCCCTGCTCTGGACGTACCTTGGCATTAGGATCGTTGTCATACTTGGGATCCCCGATCGCCCCGAACAGCACCGCATCACTCTGCATACAGAGCGTATGTGTCGCTGACGGGTAGGGATCGCCCATCTCATCAATGGCACGTGCCCCCACGACCCCCTCTTTATAGGTAAGCTCGTGGCCGAACTTCTCGCAAATAGCCTTGGTAACGTTCAATCCCTGCGTCATGATCTCAGGGCCGATACCATCACCCGGTAATAGAGCTATATTCAGTTTCATATCGACCTTTTTTTCTTGATAATCCTCAAAATATCAGGGCAGTTGGGCGGGGAGTTTCACGTTGGGAATATTCCCGCTCTCAATCATGTTCAGCATCTTCATCGTCGCCTTAATAGCCGCAACAGTCTGGTCAATATCCAGCGCCCGAGTTTTAAACACCCTGCCCTCGTGTCTCCAAGTAATCACCGTCTGCACGTAGGCATTGGTCTTCCCGCCCGGGGGGATCACCACCACGTAATCGATCAACTCCGGCACCGGTTTTTCCAGCTTCCTATATATCTTGTACATCGCCTTAGAGAACGCGTGATACTGCCCCTCACCAGCGGCACTCTCTTGAAATTCTTCCCCCTTGATGGATATCTTCACCGTGGCGGTAGGGCGTAGTCCATCAGTCAGCGTCAACGAATAGTTCAACATCTGTATATCATTGTTTTCAGTCCCGTTCTTGAGCACATCTGAAACAATGTAGGGAAGCTCTTCGAGACTCACGATCTCTTTTTTCTCGCCCAACTCGATAATACGGGCGGTCACCTTCCGGGTCGCCTCGTCATCCAATTCGATACCTAATGCCTCTAAGTTTTTGGTGATGTTGGAACGCCCGGCATTCTTGCCCAACGCGTACTCACGGAACCTCCCAAACCGCTCGGGTAACAGGTTGTTGAAGTAGAGGTTCTTCTTCTTGTCGCCGTCAGCATGCACGCCGGCCACCTGGGTGAAGACGTTATCGCCGATAATAGGCTTATTGCTGGGGACACGCACCCCCGAATAGGTCTCCACCACCTTGCTCACGTCGTACAACCTCTCCTCGTTCACGTTGGTTCGTAACTTCATATGGTCGTGGATCAACGCGATCACGCTGGTCAACGGCGCATTGCCCGCCCTTTCGCCCAGCCCGTTCACGGTAACGTGTACCCCCTTGGCACCCGCTTTGATCGCCTCGTAGACGTTCGCGACCGCGAGGTCATAATCGTTATGCGCGTGGAAGTCAAAATGAAGCTCGGGGTAGCGGCCAACCACCTCCCGGACGTAGGCTGCCGTTTCATCGGGGTTCAAGATCCCCAATGTATCGGGCAACATGAAACGAGCGACCGGCTCCTCTCTCAGCCCGTCGAGCATATGGAACACATACGCCTTGGAATCACGCATGCCATTGGACCAATCCTCTAGGTACAGGTTCACCGTCATGCCCATCTCCTTGGCCATGGCGATAGTTTCCTTCACGTTGGTCAGATGTTCCTCAGGTGATTTGCAAAGCTGATACTTGCAATGTTTCAGCGACCCTTTGGCCAGCAGGTTCACCACCCGGCATCCCGTTTTCGCGATCCACTCCAGCGAAGCAGTACCGTCCACGAAACCCAGCACCTCCAGCTTATCGATATGGCCATGCTCTTTAGCCCACCGAGCCATTCTTTGGACGGAGCGGAACTCCCCTTCCGACACATGCGCCGAGGCAATCTCCACCCTATCCACCTTGAGCTCTTCGAGCAGGAGGCGCACCACGCTCAGCTTCTCCTGAGCGACGAACGACACGCCGGAGGTCTGCTCCCCGTCGCGTAGCGTGGTATCCATGATCTCTATTTTCCTTACCTGTTCCAAAACAATAATGTTTGTTTTACCCAATTTTCGCATTTACATTTTTGTTTGCTTTATTTCGAAGTCTTCACAATAGAAGCGACCAATAAGCATTACACAACATTTAAAAGCCAAGTGATTTATATCAAAATATAAACAACCATTTAATAAGAGTAGGGACGCTGCTTCTCGAACGCTTCAATCTTGCCCTTGTTAGAGAGCAGAAAATCGATATCATCCAGCCCGTTCAGCAAGCACTCCTTTTTGTAAGCGTTGATATTAAACGCCTCCGACTTCCCGGTCTCATTATTGGTGATGGTTTGCTCTTGAAGGTTCACGGTGACGGTAGCCTTGGGATTCCCCTTCACCGAAGCAAATAGTTCACTCAGAAATTTTTCGCTCACCGCCACCAGTAGGATGCCGTTATTGAGCGCGTTGTGGCGGAAAATATCGGCGAAAAAACTGGAAACTACCACCTTGAAGCCATACCCCCCAATAGCCCATGCCGCGTGCTCACGGCTACTCCCGCTACCAAAATTTTTACCGGCAACCAGTACCTCCCCCTTGTAGGTGGGATCATTCAGCACGAAGTCGCCCTTGGGATTCCCCGCCTTGTCGTACCGCCAGTCGGCGAACAGGTTATTTCCAAACCCTTCACGGGTGGTTGCCTTCAGAAAACGGGCAGGTATAATCTGATCGGTGTCCACATTCTCAATGGGCAGTGGCACACAGGTTGACGTTATGGTTGTAAACTTCTCCATCCTTGTATTTTTTTACATCTTTATTTCTATTCACGGCACCGTGATCTTCCCGCTCACCGCAGCCGCGGCCGCCACCAGCGGCCCCGCCAGGATAGTTCGGGAGCCCGGTCCCTGCCTCCCCTCGAAGTTGCGGTTAGAAGTGGAGACCGCGTACTTACCTGTCGGCACCTTATCCTCGTTCATGGCGAGGCACGCGGAGCAACCCGGTTGACGCAGCCCGAACCCGGCCTCTCTCAATATCTCGTCCAATCCCTCATCCTCGATCTGCTTACGCACCTGCCAGCTACCAGGCACCAGCCAGGCCGTCACGTTATCGGCCTTCTTTTTGCCCTTCACGTAGTTGGCAAACAGTCGGAAGTCCTCAACACGTCCATTGGTGCAACTGCCCAGGAAGACGTAGTCGATGAATTTCCCCACCAGTTTCTCACCCGGTGCGAAGCCCATGTAGTTGAGCGACCGCTCGAAGGAGTTCCTTCCTGCCATCTCTATCTCGTCCAAGGTGGGAATCGCACCGTCCACCGGTATCGCCATCCCGGGGTTGGTCCCGTAGGTGATCATCGGTCGGATTTCGGCCACGTTGAACGTGATCTCTTTATCGAACCGTGCACCGTCGTCGCTCTTGAGCGTCTTCCAGTAGGCCAACGCCTCCTCCCACCGCTCCCCCTTTGGTGCGAACTCACGCCCTTTGAGGTAAGCAAAGGTGGTCTCGTCCGGCGCAACCATCCCGCCTCGGGCACCCATCTCGATGCTCATATTACAGAGGGTCATCCGTTGTTCCATGCTGAGGTTACGCACCGCTTCGCCAGCATACTCCACGAAGTAGCCGGTAGCCCCGCCAGTGGTCATTTTAGAGATCATGTAAAGGGCCATATCCTTAGCACCCACGTTCTCCGCCAGTTGCCCCTCGAAGTGAATTCGCATCGTCTTGGGGCGTGATTGCAGGACACACTGCGAGGCCAGCACCATCTCCACCTCACTGGTACCAATCCCGAAGGCAATGGCGCCGAATGCACCGTGCGTAGAAGTATGGCTATCACCACATACGATGGTCATTCCCGGTTGGGTATAGCCATTCTCGGGGCCAATCACGTGCACGATCCCGTTCTTGGGATGGTTCAGCCCATAGTAGGTCAACCCGAAATCACGCGCGTTCTTCTCGAGCGTCTCTACCTGAAAACGGGAGGTGGAGTCTTGAATGGGCCTGTCCTGCCCCATGGTGGGAATATTATGGTCGGCCGTGAGCGTGGTACGTTCCGGTCGAAAAACCTTCAATCCCCTTTCCCGAAGGCCTGAAAAAGCCTGGGGACTAGTCACCTCGTGGCAGAAGTGACGGTCGATGTATAACTGCGTGGGACCATCCTTCACCGTGCTCACCACGTGTGCATCCCATATTTTATCGAAAAGCGTCTTCATGCTGTTATTACTTAATTGAACTTTCACCTATTATTTACTCTACGAACTTGTTGACCGCGTCGATAAACGCCTCCACCGATGCCGCAATGATATCGGTATTGGCCGCAAAGCCGTAATATTGTTTGTTCTCATGTTCCACCTGCATATGTACCTTGCCCACGTCGTCACTTCCATGGTCAATGGCTTGTATCAGGAACTCCTGTATCTTCATTTTCCGTTTAATGATGTTCTTCACTGCCCGAATGGCCGCATCAACCGGTCCATTACCGGTCGCCGTGGCTTCAAACTGCTCCCCGGCGATATTTAGCCCGATGCTTGCCACGTCGCGCACCCCGATTCCGCATACCACTTGCAGGTACTCCACTTTGATACGCGCTTTTCTAGACTCCTTGCCGACCAACATCAGCAGGTCTTCGTCTCGGATGTTTTTCTTTTTATCGGCCAGGGTCAAGAAATTCTGATATACCTTATCGAGCTCCTCGTCGTTCAGCTTCACACCCAGGATCGAGAGGCGGTTCTTGAGCGCCGCACGACCGCTGCGAGCGGTGAGAAGGATCGCGTTGTCGTCGATGCCCACCTCCTTGGGATCTATGATCTCGTAGGTCTCCACGTTCTTGAGAACCCCATCTTGGTGGATTCCGGAGGAGTGCGCGAAGGCGTTCCTTCCCACGATGGCCTTATTGGGCTGCACCGGCATGTTCATCAAGCTCGACACCTGCCGACTGATGCCGTAGATGTACTGCGTATTGATGTTGGTATCGAATCCCCTCTCCTTATGGCTCTTGAAGGCCATCACCACCTCCTCTAACGAGGTGTTCCCGGCCCGCTCACCGATACCGTTCACGGTTACCTCTACCTGCCGTGCCCCGTTCAACACCCCCACGATGGTGTTGGCCGTGGCCATACCCAGATCCTGATGGCAGTGGGTCGCCAGGATTGCCTGCTTCATATCCACGTTATCAATCAGGTACTTTATTTTCGCGCCATACTCGTCGGGGAAGCAGTAACCGGTAGTATCGGGAATATTTACGACCGTGGCACCTGCATCAATCACCGCCTGCACCACCCGTGCCAGGTACTCGTTGTCGGTACGACCGGCATCTTCAGCGTAAAACTGCACATCGTCCACGAATCGCCTCGCGTACTTCACCGCCTGCACCGCCCGATCCAGTATCTCCTCGCGGTTTGAATTGAACTTGTGTAGGATGTGGAAGTCAGAAGTACCAATTCCCGTATGGATGCGCTTGCGCTTGGCATATTTAAGCGACTCAGCGGCCACCTCAATATCATTCTTCACTGCGCGGGTGAGCGCGCAGATGGTGGGCCAGGTGACCGCCTTTGAAATCTCCACAACCGACTGAAAGTCACCCGGGCTCGAAACCGGAAAGCCGGCCTCGATCACATCCACGCCGAGCGATTCGAGGGACTGTGCTATTTGTATCTTCTCGACGGT
Organism: Bacteroidota bacterium; assembly: GCA_023622765.1. Lineage (GTDB taxonomy): Bacteria > Bacteroidota > Bacteroidia > Bacteroidales > Dysgonomonadaceae > Proteiniphilum. The sequence goes on from JAMNYO010000132.1 coordinate 6,450, forward strand.
ATTTAACTGGCAGCCGGGCACCTGCTCCCCGTCCCTTAACGTGGTATCAAAAACATAAATACGCTCCATGCTGTTACATTATAAATTAAACCTCCCCTTTAAAAGCAGAAAACCTTTCCCACCGGGTGAGAAAGGTTATCCTTATTGTTTTCGTTCATCCAACGATATTCCAGTCTCACCCTCCGATGACATGCAGAAGGACAATAATAGAAACGACTAGAATATCGACGTTGTTGTACATTGTGTATACTTTATTTGTATTGAACGGATGCAAAGTAAACATGAAAAAGTGAACTTGCAAAATATTTTCCACGTTTTCTTCAAAAAAGTTTCAATTTGCCAATATATAGCCGTCCACTCCTTCGTTTTGTAACGGCTTTTTCACTCTCCACTTTCAACACCTTCCACCCGAAGCAGCTTTTGTAAAGGCAATTAGTTAGCCAAAGTCGTCAAACATGATCATCTCCGGCGGCACCCCCAAGCTATCGAGCATGCGCTGTGCAGCATCGGCCATGGGACCGGGACCGCACATGTAGTACTCGATATCTTCGGGCGTCTCGTGCTCCTTGAGGTAGGTATCGTAGATCACCTGGTGGACGAAACCCGGCGTGTACTTCACGCCTGCCGCATCGGCTGCCGGATCAGGACGGTCAAGCGCCAAGTGGAACGAGAAGTTGGGGAACTCCCTCTCCAGTTCGTAAAAATCCTCCAGGTAGAACGCCTCGATTAACGCCCTTGCCCCATAAAAATAGGACATCTTCCTGTCAGTCACCTTCAACGTTTTGGTCAGGTGCATGATCTGCGAGCGCAGGGGAGCCATCCCTGCACCACCCCCAATCCATAGCATCTCTCGTTTGCTGTCGAGGATGGGGTGGAACTCCCCGTAGGGACCCGACATCATCACCTTATCACCCGCCTTCAGGTGAAAGATGTAAGAGGAGACGATCCCCGGGTTCACCTTCATCCAAGTACCTTTCGCCCTATCGAATGGCGGTGTCGCAATCCGCACGTTGAGCGTGATGATATTCCCTTCGGCGGGTCTTGAATCGGTCCCATTCTCCTTTATACCGCTCGTCGATATCGAAGTCGGAGTAACGGATCGCGTGAAACTTGGGCACCCGTATCTGGCAGTACGCACCCGGCTGAAAGTTGAGCGTCTCCCCTTCCGGCAGCTTCACCACGAACTCCTTGATAAACGAGGCCACGTTGCGGTTGGAGACCACCTCGCACTCCCACTCCTTAACGCCGAACACCTCTTCGGGAATCGTGATGGCAAGGTCACCCTTCACCTTCACCTGGCAACTCAACCGCCAGTTACTCAGCTGCTCCTTGCGTGTGAAGTGCACCTTTTCGGTAGCGAGTATCTCACCTCCCCCATCGGTTACCCGACAGCGGCACTCGCCGCAGGTGCCTCCACCCCCACAAGCGGAGGAGAGAAATATCTGGTTCGACTGCAAGGTGTTCAACAGCGTGTTTCCCATTGGCACGCTCAACTCTTTCTCACCGTTAATCGTGATCTTCACGTTACCAGACGGCACCAGCTTGGCCTTTGCCACCAGGATCATGATCACCAGGATTAAAATGATTACCAAGAACACCACGACGCTCGTCAAGATCGTCAACATCGCCACGTTTAATAATAGACCCATACCCTTGATGCTATTTCGTTTGTCTACTTCATTACATATCGATTCCCGCGAAGCTCATGAACCCGAGAGCCATCAGGGCGGTGATGATAAAAGTGATGCCCAGCCCTTTCAGCGGTTTGGGCACGTTGGAGTACTCCAGCTTCTCGCGGATGGCCGCCATCCCCACGATCGCTAGCAACCACCCTATCCCGGAGCCGAAGCCATACGCCGTGGCCATCCCGATATTGGAAAACTCGCGCTGCTGCATGAACAGCGACCCTCCCAGGATAGCGCAGTTCACCGCGATAAGGGGCAAGAAGATACCCAGCGACGAGTAGAGAGCGGGGCTAAACCGCTCTATCACCATCTCCACGATCTGCGTGAAGGAGGCGATGATGGCTATAAAGATAAGGAGGCTGAAGACGCTCAGGTCCACGTTGGCAAAGTCATCCCCCAGCCAAGCAAGCGCACCCGCCTTTAGCACGTAATTTTCAAGCAGGTAATTAATCGGGAGGGTAATCACCAGCACGAAGGTAACGGCAATCCCTAATCCCATCGCTGTCTTCACATCTTTCGATACCGCCAGGAATGAACACATCCCCAGGAAGTAGGCGAAAATCATGTTATCGACAAATATTGATCTAACAATCAAGCTAATCGCTTCCATATACCGTTCAAATTATGTATTCTCTGTAAACCGTACTTGCCTTGTACACGGGTTATCCCCTCAATTCGTCTCTTCTTGTAGTTCCTTGTTAACCGTTCGGTGCACCCAGATAATACAGGCTACCAGCAAGATAGCCATGGGGGCGAGCATCATCAGCCCATTGTCCTGATACCCCGCGTCGTAGAACGCTTGCGGGATCACTTGGTGCCCCATCAGGGTGCCCGAACCCAGTAACTCTCGGAAGAAACCGACCACGATCAGTATCCAGCCGTATCCCAACCCATTGCCTATTCCATCCAAAAAGGAGGGCCAGGGTCCATTTCCAAGGGCAAACGCTTCAAGGCGCCCCATAAGGATACAGTTGGTGACAATCAATCCTACGAATACTGATAGCTGCTTATTCACATCATACGCGAAAGCTTTCAGCACCTCACTCACAATGGTTACCAATGTGGCGACCACCACCAACTGAACGATGATGCGGATGCGGTTGGGAATGGTGTTACGCAACAGCGAGATGATAACGTTGGCAAACGCCACCACCAACGTCACCGAGATAGCCATCACGATGGCGGGTTCCAGCTTGGAGGTGACCGCGAGGGCCGAACAGATTCCAAGTACCTGGACGATGACGGGGTTATTTTTATTAAGCGGTCCCAACAGCGCCGCTTTGGTCTTGCTTGATAACAGTGCCATGTTCTTTCTATTGTAATCGGCTACTTCCTACTGGTTAGCCGTGTTTAACTTCATTAAAAAATCGCGGTACTCGCCTACACTTTCACGCAGCATCCTGTCGACACCTTGGCTGGTGATGGTTCCACCCGAGATACCATCCACGTAGTCGCGATGAGCATCTGTCCTGCCCGGCTTAACCACCGCGACAGAGCGAAATTCACCGTCCCGGAAAAGGTGCTTCCCTTGAAACTGTCGCTTGAAAGCGACATCCGCGATCTCGGCACCCAACCCGGGCGTCTCACCGGAGTGGTCGAACTCAGCACCATAAATAGTGCTTCCATCAGCCTCAATGGCCATGTACCCCCAAATGCCTCCCCAAAGACCCGCCCCGCTCATCGGGATCACGTACTTTAGAGAGCCGTCGACCAACGCCTCGTAGACCGGCATCCCTTTCGCCGCCGGGTCGCCCAGCTCGGTTGAAAACGCAGGATCCTGGGGTGCGGTACCCTCCGTTTCGGCCACTTTCACCCCCTGTTCATCAATCAGATACGCGTTCTGTATCAGCTGACCATATCGATCCAGCGCTTCATTGGCAGTCACGTTGACATTCAGTGAACGCAATATCTGTTGCATCTTATCGATATTCTCGTTCTCGACTTGTCGGTCTTTCAGCAGTTGATGCGTAAGGGCCAAGCCCAGCGCCACCACCACGACCATCACCACCGCGTACAAAATGGTATATGTGTTGCTTTCTCTATTCATAGCCATACTCCTCTCGTTATTGATCGTTCGTAGCCTTTACCGCCGCCGCACGCTTGAGCCGACGCTTGATATTGGCATCCACCACGTAGAAGTCAATCAAGGGTGCGAAGATGTTCATAAACAGGATAGCCAGCATCATTCCCTCGGGGTAGCCGGGGTTAAAGACCCGTATGGTAATCGCGATCACCCCGATCAGGAAGCCATAAATCCATTTCCCCTTCTCCGTTCTGGCCGAGGTGACCGGGTCGGTGGCCATAAAGACAGCCCCAAACGCGAACCCGCCCAGCAAGAAGTGGTAATGCATGGGCATCTCCATAAGGACATTTTGCGCGAAGAGGTTGGTAATCAACACGGCTACTGCACCTCCAAGGAAAACGGACAGCATGGTTTTCCAGCTACCAACGCCGGTAGCTATCAGCAGGATGGCACCCAGCAGAATCGCGAAGGTTGAAACCTCCCCCATCGCCCCGGGGATAAAACCAAAAAACATATCACTTATCGAGAGAGATTGGCCGGTAATGCCTTGAAAGGTGAACTCGCTAAAACTGGCCGCCTCGGTGGTCGCTATCTGCCCGAGCGGCGTCGCACCCGAGTAGCCATCCAGCACGGTACCTCCACCCATACCAAAGGTATCAGCGGTACGTACCCATACTTGGTCGCCCGACATCTTGGAAGGGTAGGAGAAGAACAGAAAAGCCCGGGCGACCAGCGCCACGTTAAACACGTTGTAGCCCGTGCCGCCGAACACCTCTTTCGCGAAGACCACGGCAAAAGCGGTGGCCAGAGCAATCATCCAAAGAGGAGTATCTACCGGTAAGATCATGGGGATGAGGATCCCCGATACCAGGAAACCTTCGGCCACCTCCTCTTTTTTAACTTGCGCCACCGCGAACTCAATCCCAAGCCCCACCGCGTACGAAACCACGATCTGCGGCAGCATAGCGATCAGCCCGTAAAGGAACTGTGTGAACCAGCTCACCTCCTGCCCGATAGCCATGTAGTGCTGAAGTCCCACGTTATACATCCCCACGAGCAACGCGGGAATCAGCGCGATGATCACGATCACCATCGTCCGCTTGGAATCACGTGCATCGTGGATATGCACCCCCGACTTTGATGTCTTGTTCGGCACGAAGAGAAACGACTCGAACGCCTCGAACGTGGAGTGGAGCCAGCGCAGCTTCCCACCCTCCTCAAAGTTCGGTTTTATCTTATCCAGGTAATTTCTTAACGCTCTCAAAATGATATCTTTTATAGTTTTTACTCGTTATCATGTCAGCTACACTTGTTGCGCCCACCTCGGGAATCCCTACTCCACCTCCTTGCGAAGCAGGTCGAGCCCGGTACGGATAATGCGCTGTAGTTCCAGCTTCGAAGTATCCACGAACTCACAGAGGGCGAAGTCCTCAGGTGCCACCTCGTAAACACCCAGGCGTTCCATCTTTTCGATGTTAAAGGCCAGGGTGGCCTTGATGAGCTGCTCCGGGAAGATATCCATGGGAAACACCTTATCGTACTCGTTGGATACGATAATGGCCCTTGGCCCTCCCAATAATCGGGCATCCATCCGATACCTCTTTTTCAGGTTCAAGTAGGTGCCACCGGCACTGTACCGTTTTGGGGAGAGCGAGGCCCAGCCCAAAACCTCATGTACGTCATCGCCCTCGGGTATCACCGTCACCTGGGCATCATAGGCCCTCAGCACCCCGTTCTTTTCAATCTTCCTCCCGGTTAGGGGATTACCACTGATGTAGCGCAACGAGATACCCTCTGTGACGTTCTCTTTAAAGAGCGATGACAGCTCCGTACCGATCAACATCTTGTAGTATCCCTTCTCTTTCACTTCCGAGCCGGTCAGTGCCACGGTGCGGGTAAGGTCGACCGTGCCGTTCTTGAACAGGCGCCCTATCAGCACCACGTTCAGCGCGTTGAGCGTCCAGACCACTTCACCCCGGTTCACCGGCTTGATGTGGTTGATTTGCACCCCCACGTTGCCGGCGGGATGGGGCCCCTCGAACTCGTAAAGCTCCACATTCTTGGCCTCTCTAAGGGCACAACTGGTACTGTTGGCGCTAATGGAAAGGTAGAGCTTTCCCTCGGTTAACTTGGCCAACGCGTTCAACCCGATCTGCAACTCCTCCTCTTGCCCCTGCAGTATAAAGTCGTACGAAGGAGCCAATGGCGATGAGTCAAACCCGGTCACGTATATATCGCGGGGCCACCTGTCCGGTAAAGCCACGATATCGTATGGCCGTTGCCGAATCGCGAACCATAAACCGGCTTCAAGGATTGCCCCTTTTACCTCTTCCGGCGAGAGCTTGCTCACATCCTTCTTGCCGAACTCGATCCGCTCGTTCAAGCGGTCGCTTTTAATCGCGATGTTAAGGATTCGCCGTCGCTCACCCCTCTCCACTTCTGTCACCACACCGCTCACAGGCGAAACAAAGACCATCTCGGGATGATCCTTCTCGTGAAACAAGGGGGTACCGGCTTTCACCGCATCACCCTCCTTAACGGTTAACCTGGGGATCACACCGGGGTAATCTTCCGGGCAAATTCTCACCTGCTCGCTGGTCACCGTCCCCCGAAGCCGCTCGTCCGGTTCACCAAGCAGCGGGATACGTAACCCTTTTTTGATTTTAATTCGTTTGGCCATCTGTTTCGTTTAAATAGTTTGGCAGTTGATCGTTGAATATCGGGTCCCTGTCAATGCCTACCTCTCCTTAGCCCCCACCATTTCGGGATCGATCATGATGCGGCCGCAATACTCACACACGATCACCTTTTTACCCAACTTGATATCCATCTGCTTCTGCGGGGGAATTTTGTTGAAGCAACCTCCACAAGCACCGCGCTGAATGAGCACCACGCCCAGTCCGTTTCGCGCGTTCTTGCGAATGCGCTTAAAGGCCGCTAGCAACCTCGGATCGATGCTCTTTTCGGTCTTCTTGGCCTTTTCTCGTATTGTCTCTTCTTGAGATTTCGTTTCGGAAATGATGTCATCCAACTCCTTCTTCTTGTGCTCCAGGTCAGTGGTTTTATCCTTGAGCTGCTCGTTGGCTATATCGATCTGCTCGTTGATGCTCACTATCTCTTGTCCATACTCGCGAATATGTTTTTCAGCAAGCTCGATCTCCAGCGTTTCAAACTCGATCTCTTTCGAAAGGTGATCGTACTCCTTGCTATTGCGCACGTTATCAAGCTGCGTGTTGTATTTCTCGATCCTCGCCTTGCTGGTTTCAATCTTACCCTTCTGCAGTTTGGTGTTGGTATCCAACTCTTGCAGCTCTAGTTCGAAGTTATTGATTCGCGTTCCCAAACCCGCTATCTCGTCGTCCAGATCGGCCACCTCCAACGGCAGCTCTCCCCGTAGCGTTTTGATGCGGTCGATTTCGGACAGGTAGGATTGCAGTGTATAGAGTGCTTTCAGCTTGTCTTCTACCGACATCTCTTGTTCGGTACTTTTCTTTTTTGTCGCCATAGTTCTCTTATTAATTTAATAGTTGTTGTTGTCGTACCCCCTGTGCGTTTTCAAGTCACTTGTGCGCTTAGCGTGAAGCGATTGCCAAAATGCTTTAAGAAAAAATGCAGCAATGCAACGGCAGAGAGCCGTTTCATCACCACACCTTTCCTGCAAACGCGGGAACAAGTCAAACCGCCCTTTTCACAGGTACTTGACCGGGTTCGAATCGAACGCCGATTTATGCAGTGCAAAGGTAGGAAATTTTCTGGAGATAAGCTCATAAAAAATCTCTTTCGTGCAAATTTCCGACTCGTGATGGCCCACCACCGCGAGCAACAACTTATCTTCCACGTCATGGAAGTTATTATACTTGGCCTCTCCCGTGATGAACGCGTCGGCCCCGTAAGCAATCGCTTTCGGTATTAGGAAGGCACCTGCACCGCCACAGAGGGCAACGTCCCGAATCTCCCTTCCCCGCATCTTTGAGTGCTGGATAACGGGCAGGTTGAAAAGGTCTTTGAGCAGGTAGAGGAACTCCTGTTCAGGCATCGGTTCCGGGAGAACGCCCGCGACCCCGCTACCGCTCCTTGGCCAGTCGTTCACGATCGGGTATAAGTCATAAACGGGCTCCTCATACGGGTGTACCGCCATGAGCGCCCGCAGCACCTCCTCTTTTTTCATGGCCGGGATAACAGTTTCAATGCGCACCTCTTCCTCGTAGTGGAGTCTGTTCAGCTCCCCCACATGGGGATGTGCCCCCTCTTTGGCACGGAAGGTTCCTTGACCGGTGAGGTTGTAACTGCAGCTATCATAGTTGCCGATATGGCCGGCACCCGCGTTAAAGAGAGCGTTACGTACGCTATCGGCCTGCTGCACCGGTACGGTGGTCACGAATTTGAGCAGCGCCCCCTTTTTGGACTCAAGGATCTTCACGTTCTGCAGCTCCAGCCTCTCCGCCAGCTTAAAGTTCACCCCGTTCCAAGCATTGTCGAGGTTGGTATGCGCCGCATAAACAACGATGTCATGCTTGATCGCCTTGATGATGCAGCGTTCCACGTAGTTCCTACCGATCAACGACTTAAAGGGACGAAACGCCAGGGGGTGGTGCGAAATAACGAGGTTGCACCCCAACGAGATAGCCTCGTCCATCACGTTCTCGGTAACATCTATCGCAAGCAACGCACCGGTAATCTCCCGGTTGGGATCACCCACCTGAAGGCCACTATTGTCGTACTCTTCCTGCAATGGCAGGGGAGCCACCTGCTCGATAAGCTGTATGATCTCTTTTACACGCATAGCCACAAAAGGTTAGTGAATGGATGGGTTCCCACGCGAATATAGTTTTTTTTCGTACATTCGCGTTCATTATTTCCATTTTGTTTCTCGTTTACACTGTTTTTTATGAAACGAACACTGCTTTTATTGTTCACTTTAGCCGCGACCCTCACGGTCGACGCCCAGCGCACCCAAGCGCCGGTTACCGTGGAGTTGTTCCGAGAGACCCCCGTGTTGTTCAACCCGGCGGACTACCCAAATGGTGTAATTGAGAAGGATGGGGTTACCTACTTGGGAAATGGGCGGATCGCGCTAAAAAAAATAACGGTTCCCCAATTCTCCCAGTATACTGAAGCGGAAATCGAGATCACACTGGTCTCGAATGGCGACCCTTGGGACAAGTCGGGTTCCTGTTTCGTGATTCCCCGTGCATCGGCCATCAACATGATCGATGTGGCGGCTGGCCGGGCCAAGTACCCACCACACGACACGGTGCGTTACGAGCAACTCCCCGGGATTATCCGGGGAGAGGGGTACCTTCCTACCGTGGAGCTTATGCGGTTCATGACCCCATTTGGTGTTGGGCACTTTAGTAGCAACGAAGACTCGGTCTCCGAGAAGCGCCGGCCAGTCTACATCGACGGGTGGGCCGAAGCGGTCACATGGAAGCAGGATATTACCGACCTCCTCCCCCTCCTTGAAGGCGAAGCGTACGTGGGTATCTACGTGGACACCTGGACCGCCGAGGGGTACAAGGTAGACGCCCGGTTCACCTTCATCGAGAGTGCCATACCCGGCGACACGAAGCAGCGGCTGTACGTGGAGCCGTTGATCAACACCAATTACTACATTGGTCAGAAGCACCCGGACATTTTCTCCAGGCGGGATGTGGTAATTGATTTCACGCTCCCCCCGAACGCGAAAAACGCCCGCCTCAAATACATCGCCACAGGCCATGGTGGCCACTCCGGTGGCGACGAGTTTCGTCCGCAACGCAATATCCTTTACGTGAATGGAGAAGAGGTGTTGAATTTCCTCCCTTGGCGGACCGACTGCGCCTCTTTCCGACGTTTTAACCCCACCTCGGGAGTTTGGCTCCGTACGCGTCCCATGGCCTTTATTGGCCGCGGGGGAAAGCGGGAGGTGAAGGAGATAGAGGAACCACTGGCATCGTCCGACCTCTCCCGCAGCAACTGGTGCCCGGGAAGCGATGTGCCGCCGGTAGAGGTGGATCTAAACGAGCTCGCTCCCGGCAGCCACACCCTCACCATCAGCATCCCGGAATCCACCCCGATCACGGAGAACAAGCTCAACCACTGGTTGGTATCGGCTTACCTCGTTTGGGAAGAGTAGAGGGGTTAATGTAAAACTCAACGGATAATCCATTTTATGAAAAAAATCATTCTCATTTCACTGGTACTCTTTATGAGTGCTACCAACTTCTTTGCACAAGAGAACGCCTCTAGCGTTGGACCAAAGAAAAATGCCATTTTTTTAGAGGCTGGTGGCTCAGCCGTATGGTATTCGGTTAATTACGAAAGAAAATTCCCATTTAAGTCCATGCATAGGATCACCACGGGTATCGGGACTTTATTTATTCCAATAGATAGTTCCCCAATATTTTCAGGTGTACTCACCGCGGGATACCTGTATGGCGAAAAACACAATTTAGAATTGGGAGTAGGTGCATGCTACCTTTTTACTGACCCCGATTTTGTCGGCTCCGCACGAATAGGGTATCGATATGAAGGGAACAAAGGGGTTCAATTCCGCATAGGTTTCTCGCCCATTTACGGGAAATTTGCCGCAACAGGAATTGAAGAGTATAGTGGAAAGGGGGTTTTACCTTGGGGATATATCTCGATCGGCTATGCTTTTTAACTACTCTATCGGGAAAATTTTCCTCATGGTATCGGCAAAGATGGCCCCCATCCGTCGTTGAATATATTTATCTTGTCCTTTATCGGCATGCCAACCGTAGGTTTCCCCGTCAATCTCTTGTTTGTCTCTCGAGAAGAGGCGACTCACCTGCTCCCCCGTGACGGGGTGGAGGGTGTTCTTTGAAAACCCGATTAGCTTGTCGAACTCTACCAGCGGTAACCCCCATTTTTCAGCCAGTTGCCGCACCGATGTGTTATAGGTGACTCTCCCGTCGTGCCAGTCCGTGCAAAGGACTATCACGGCCGGCTTACCCCCCCGGGTGTTGTAATACTTGGAACTCTCGTCGAACTTCAAGTTATAACACTCCGTCAAGTAACGTTTGATCACGTAGTCGAACGCGGCGGCATAATCCTCGCGGGGAACGGGTGTTTCATAATCAGTATACTTCTCTTTCAGGTTGGGCGAGTTAAAGACATCCCTATCATGCACCTGCATGATCACCAGGGCATCCATCTCCTCCAACTCCTCTTTGGAGTAGAGCGTTCCCTCAATCATCCGGTTAGCGGTGTGGGCGATTGCCTCACCCCCGATGGCGCGGTTAATCGGTTTCGCTCCTACCAATTCACACCCCACCTCGAACCACCCGTTGCTGGGTACGGCAAACGAGGCTCCCGTTAACAAAAAGGTGTACTCCTTATCGCTTTGTTCGGGTACATCCGCGGCTCCCTCCTGAGCGTGTAACAACGCCGCAAGGAGTAGCCAAGCAATCCATATCATGTTTAATCGTTTCATAATCTTTAAATTAAACCACTCTCTCTTAATTTCATCGCGATATATTCACGCATCTCTTCATTTGAAACGTTGTATTTGGGATCAAGCTGCCTCATCTTTTCATCGACTGAAAACCTTGCAGACATAAGCATCATTACCGCATTTTTTGTCTTTAACTTGTGTTGAGAATACTTTAACGCACTTTCAATCCCTGTGGAAATATTATATCCCTCCTTCAAAATGGAGTAAATATCGTAATAGTCTCGCATTTGTATCCTGCGAAGCATCACTTCTATTTTCATCGCCAAGATGGCGGGTACATCAGCTAGACGAATATTACCCAAAAAAGAGACTGGCTCTGAAACGGGTGAATTGCTGTTACTCACGTAGAAAGAGAGGTTAACACCTGCAACCTTAAATTCAACTTGATCAAAACCGAGCATGTTAAAGTTCTCTATGGGACCAACTTTCTCTTTTAACTCCTTCTCGATTACCGGCCAATTAACTTCCGGTTTCTCTCTTTTTGATTTGCGCCACATCATGAAGTCCAGATCTTCACTTTTCCTGTGGCCAAGCTGTATGGCAAGCGCGGTTCCTCCACTAAGGATATAGGGTTTGATGCTTTCCATGGCAGCCACTTTATCTATTATGGCGCTTATATTATCCGTCAATCCCCTACGCATAATCCGTTATTGTTTTAACATGCTCGCGTTCAAGCTGCTTAAGGTATTTTTCGGGCTGCTTTATACCAAAGTAGCAAATGGCAATCATCACGTTCAAGTCGAACAGATAATCCCCCTGAATAACCATTTTTTCTTCCCAGACTCTACGAAGATAGCTTTTTGGATAAATCTCGAAAAGTGTGGCTATCTCCTTTAAATCTAAATAAATAAATGCTTTCTCTATCAACTCCTCGTCCGGAACATTAGCTTCAGTAACATCAGCATAGGACCAAAAGGCGTTAAGTTCCAATAACGCCCTAATTAACCTTTTTTTAAGTTCCCTTTTATCTCCTCTTGATTGCATCGTACCACAAAAATAAAAGAAAAAAATGACTTTCCCCAAACGACTTGCAAGATAAATATCTAGAAATGATTTTTCCGAACACGCGAAAAGAGAAACAACCGATCAATTATTAGTCTATGCAGAGAGAATTCAACGAGTTAAAAGCAGGGCAAGGGATAAAAAAAACGCCGCGAATTACTTGCGGCGCTTATGGTGAGAGGTTATTCCCCTTTTTTAGGTTCCTCCTAGACTGTTGCCTCTGGAGTGGGGGTATCCTCTGGTTTGGCAGGTTCTTCCACGAAAGATTCAGCTTGTGCCTCAACGGCAGGTTTTTCAGCCGAGACTTTCGGAACTTCTACAGCCAGGGCTTCGCTTGCGACATCAACCTCCCCAGTCTTTGCTTCTTCGGCTTTTGCCTTGGGAGCCTCCGCACCGACCGCTACTGGAGCCGTCGCTGCCGCGGAAGATTTCCTGCGCGAACGACGGGTTCTGGTTTTCTTGGACTTACCCTCGCTCAACATGTTCTCGTTGAAATCGACCAGCTCAATAAAGCACATGGATGCGTTATCCCCTAATCGGTAACCGGTTTTAAGGATACGGGTATACCCGCCCGGACGATCGCCCACCTTTGGAGAAACGTTCAGGAACAACTCCTGTACGGCGTACTTGTTCTGCAGTTTTTTAAACACAAGGCGCCTGGAATGAGTAGTATCTTCCTTGCACTTGGTGATCAGGGGTTCCACGTACTTCCTTAGCTCCTTGGCTTTGGGAACCGTGGTAAAAATGCGCTTGTGCATGATTAGCGATGAGGCCATGTTGGACAACATCGCCTTGCGGTGCGCGGTCTTGCGGCCTAAATGATTGATTTTTCTCTTATGTCTCATTGCGGTTGTTACTCTTTGTCTAATTTGTATTTCGTTATATCCATGCCAAACGTCAAGTTCAGCCCGCCCAGCAACTCCTCAAGTTCGGCCAGCGACTTCTTACCGAAGTTACGGAACTTAAGCAGGTCGTTTCGGTTGTATACGACCAGTTGACCCAACGTCTCCACGTCGGCGGCCTTGAGGCAGTTCAAAGCGCGCACGGAGAGGTTCAGGTCGGACAACTTGCGTTTCAGCAGCTGACGCATGTGAAGTACCTCCTCGTCGAACTCCTCGATGTTTTCTGAGTCTGAGGTATCCAGCATGATCTTGTTGTCGTCCGAGAACAACGCGAAGTGCTGAATCAAGATTTTCGCGGCCTCCTTGAGTGCCTCCTTGGGCTGGATGGAGCCATCGGTAGATATCTCGATAACCAGTTTCTCGTAGTCGGTTTTCTGCTCGATACGGTAATCTTCAACGGCGTACTTCACGTTTCGGATGGGGGTATAGATGGAGTCGATGAACAAAACTTGCACATCGTCCGTCGCGAGTTCCTCCCGATTCTCATCAGCAGAAACATACCCGCGTCCCTTGTTGATGGTAAGCTCAAGGCGTAACTCTGCCTTCTTATTCATCCGGCAGATTTCCAGTTCAGGATTTAGCACTTCAAAACCGGTAAGCAACTTGCCAATGTCCCCGGCTTTAAACAGTTCCGTTCCCGAAATAGCGACGCTCACCTTTTCTGTATCGAACTCCTCCACGATCCTTTTGAAGCGAACTTTCTTCAGGTTCAAAATGATCCCCGTTACATCTTCAATAACACCTGGTATGGAGGCGAACTCGTGCTCCACGCCCTCTATTTTTACCGATGTAATCGCGAATCCTTCCAGCGAAGAGAGCAAGATACGGCGTAAGGCATTGCCTATCGTGATACCATATCCAGGCTCAAGGGGACGGAACTCGAACGTGCCGTGGAACGCGTCCTCCTGCAACATGATTACTTTATCGGGTTTTTGGAATGCTAAAATTGCCATGAAACTATTATTTGGAATATAATTCTACGATGAGTTGTTCTTTAATATTTTCAGGGATGTCAGCTCGCTCCGGCATGTGCAGGTACTTCCCGCTCATGCTGCCTTTATCCCATTCCAACCAAGGGTACTTGCCGTGGTTAAACCCGGTAAGGGAGTCCACGATCACTTCCATCGATTTCGATTTTTCGCGTACGCCTACCACGTCACCCGGTTTAACCGTAAAGGAGGGAATGTTCACCACCTGCCCATTCACCACGATGTGACGGTGCGATACCAACTGGCGTGCACCGGCGCGAGTGGGTGAGATACCCAAACGGTAAACGATGTTGTCTAAACGCGATTCGAGCAGTTGCAACAGCACTTCACCCGTGATACCGCGGCTCCGTTCGGCTCTCTCGAACGTCAGGCGGAACTGCTTCTCGAGTACCCCGTAGGTGTACTTCGCACGCTGCTTCTCACGCAACTGAATCCCGTACTCCGATGTTTTCCTCCGACGTGAATTGCCGTGTTGCCCTGGAGGGTAATTCTTTTTTGTAAGCACTTTGTCGGGACCGAATATAGGCTCACCGAACTTACGGGCGATCTTTGATTTTGGACCAATATACCTTGCCATTTTTTACAATTTACTTCTGATTATACTTTTCTTGCCTTAGGTGGGCGGCAGCCGTTGTGCGGCAGCGGGGTAACATCTACGATCTCCATCACCTCGATTCCAGCGCCGTGGATGGTGCGAATAGCCGATTCACGCCCGTTACCGGGTCCTTTCACGAACACCTTCACTTTACGCAATCCCATATCGTACGCTACCTTGGCACAGTCTTGCGCGACCATTTGAGCAGCGTACGGGGTATTTTTCTTGGAACTTCTAAAACCCATTTTCCCGGCAGAGGACCAACTGATTACCTCACCGTTCTCGTTGGTCAACGAGACGATGATGTTGTTAAACGACGAAGAGATATGGGCTTGCCCGATGGCACCCACCTTCACGTTTTTCTTCTTTGCAACAACTTTTCTTTTTGCCATGTTACCTACCTATTATTTAGATGCTTTCTTCTTGTTAGCCACAGTCTTCCTTCTTCCCTTACGGGTACGGGCGTTGTTCTTGGTGCTTTGTCCGCGTACGGGCAAGCCAATGCGGTGACGAATACCGCGATAACAACCGATGTCCATCAATCGCTTGATGTTCAACTGTACTTCGGTGCGGAGATCCCCTTCTACCTTGTACTCGGTAGAGATAATCTCACGAATCCGGGCCGCTTGATCGTCGGTCCAATCTTTCACTTTGATGTCTCTGTCAACTTCCGCCTTCTTCAGGATGGCGTTGGCGGAGCTTCGGCCAATACCGTAGATATAGGTAAGGGCTACCTCGCCTCTTTTGTTCTGGGGAATGTCGACTCCTACAATTCTTATAGCCATATATTTCTATTAATTATTTGATTTCAATGTACGCGATAGGCTATCCCTGACGTTGCTTGAACTTGGGGTTTTTCTTGTTAATAACGTATAACCGCCCTTTTCTCCTGACGATCTTGCAATCGGGCGTCCGTTTTTTTAATGATGCTCTAACTTTCATACGACTTGCTTACTTTTATATTTCTGTGTATGGAGCTATTCCGTTAAGCCAAATGAGCATTGGACAAGTTTGCTTGGACAAGGCCATGGCGAGGAATAGTCTAATTTTAAAAAACTTTGGCTACTTGTACCTAAACGATATGCGTCCCTTCGAGAGGTCGTAGGGCGACATCTCCACCCTCACCCTATCACCCGGCAGGATA
Organism: Bacteroidota bacterium; assembly: GCA_023622765.1. Taxonomy (GTDB): domain Bacteria; phylum Bacteroidota; class Bacteroidia; order Bacteroidales; family Dysgonomonadaceae; genus Proteiniphilum. Next base: position 22,246 of record JAMNYO010000132.1, read on the forward strand.
CGGATATAGTGCATCCTCATCTTCCCGGAGATGTGGGCGGTGATTTCGTGCCCGTTCTCAAGCTCCACGCGGAACATCGCGTTAGATAAAGCCTCAATAATCGTGCCGTCTTGTTCTATTGCTGGTTGTTTAGCCATAAAATGAATGTCTCCTTTTTTTAGTTAATGGTCTCTTGAATAAATTCAAAAGTAGATAAAATATCGGCTTTCCCGTTACGGATGGCAACCGTGTGTTCGAAATGCGCCGATGGCTTGCGGTCTTTCGTCCGCACGGTCCATCCGTCACTCTCGAAAACCACCTTTTTGCCTCCCATGTTGATCATCGGCTCGATGGCAAGACACATCCCGTTCTGAATCAGGGGCCCCGTGCCGCGCCGACCATAGTTGGGCACTTCAGGGGGCTCGTGCATGTTTCGCCCGATGCCGTGTCCCACCAGTTCGCGTACTACCGAGTAGCCTCTCGATTCACAGTAGGATTGTATCGCGAAACCGATGTCTCCCACCCGATTACCTTCCCTGGCCTGCTCAATGCCCTTGTAGAGCGACTCCTTGGTAGTTTGAAGCAATTGCTTCACCTTTTCATCCACCTCCCCCACTTGGAAGGTGTATGCCGAGTCACCACAAAAACCATGCAGGCAGGTTCCACAATCGATGGAAACCACGTCTCCATCTTGCAGTGGCCTATCATTGGGAATGCCGTGTACCACGTTCTCGTTCACGGAAGTACAAATGGAATTGGGGAAACCACCGTACCCTAAGAAGGTGGGGATAGCCCCGTGATCCCTGATAAACTCCTCGGCGATTTTATCCAGCTGCAGCGTGGTGACACCTGGCTTCACGTGGCGAGACAGCTCACCGAGCGTCTTACCAACCAGGCGGTTTGCCAGTCGCATGAATTCTATCTCCTCGTCGGTTTTCAGTATGATCACGTTCCGTTTCATCAACTCATTAACTCCTTCAGCTTATTAACGCTTTAATAAGCTGCCATGGAACCCGTGCGCCCCTTTATCTTGGCTCCCGACTTTAGGAAGCCATCGTAGTGGCGCATGAGCAGGTGACTCTCTATCTGTTGCAACGTGTCAAGCACCACCCCCACGAGGATGAGCAACGAGGTACCTCCAAAGAACTGGGCGAACTGGGAGTTGATGCCCATTAGCCCGGCAAAGGCGGGGAAGATGGCCACCAGTGCCAGGAAGAAGGAACCGGGGAGCGTAATCCTCGACATGATGGTGTCGATGTACTCCGCCGTCCTCTTACCCGGTTTCACACCCGGGATAAACCCGTTATTGCGCTTCAAATCTTCTGCCATCTGTACCGGGTTCACCGTTACTGCCGTATAAAAGTAGGTGAACGCGATGATCAACAAGGCGAAGATGAGGTTATACCAGAAACTGGTGAAATCCATGAGCGATGCCCAAAAGCCGCCCCCCTCCTTCACGGTAAACCTCGCGAGGGTAACGGGGATAAACATGATGGCCTGGGCGAAGATGATGGGCATCACGTTGGCCGCGTTCACTTTCAGCGGGATGTACTGACGTACGCCCCCGTACTGGCGGTTGCCCACGATACGCTTCGCGTATTGAACCGGCACCTTCCGTACACCCTGAACCAGCATGATTGCCCCGGAGATAACCAACATCAAGAAGAGCAGTTCAAGCAGCAAGAGGATAAGTCCCCCCGGTGCGTTTACCAGTCGATCCCACTCGGCCACCAACGCGTGCGGCAGACGGGCGATGATACCAATGAGAATGATAAACGATATCCCGTTCCCCACCCCCTTATCGGTGATGCGCTCACCGAGCCACAACACGAACATGCTACCACCCGCTAAGATGATGGTGGAAGGCAAAACCCAATCCCAAAAACCACCTGGTATAGCGCTACCAACAGCCCCGTAGAGGTACGCCGGTCCCTGAAGAAACAAGATACCCACGGTAAGGTACCGAGTGTACTGGTTGATCTTGGTACGGCCACTTTCGCCTTCACGCTGCATCTTCTGGAACGCCGGCACGGCGATTCCCAGTAACTGCATCACGATGGAGGCCGAGATGTAGGGCATGATCCCGAGGGCAAAAATGGAAGCGTTCGCGAACGCCCCCCCGGAAAACATGTCCAACAAGCTCAACAAACCGGTACTGGCGCTAGTCTGCAGGGCTACCAAGAGCTCCGGGTTAATACCGGGTAACACCACAAACGACCCGAAGCGATAAATCGCCACGAAACCGATCGTGGTCAGAATCCTCGTGCGAAGGTCTTCAATCTTCCAAATATTCTTTACTGTCTGTACAAATCCCATCGCCCTAGAGTTTTACGATTGTCCCACCCGCGGAAGTGATGGCTGCTTCAGCCGATTTCGAGAAAGCGTGCGCCTTCACCTCCAACTTTGCCGTTAACGTGCCTCTGCCTAAAATTTTCACCAGGTGCTTGCGTGCCACCAAGCCCGCTTCTTGCAGGACCTCCGGTGTAATCTTACTGATCCCACGGGTGGTAGCTAACTCTTGCAGCGTATCCAGGTTAATCGCTTTATACTCGACCCGGTTCAACGGTTTAAAACCAAATTTCGGCAGACGACGTTGTAACGGCATCTGTCCTCCTTCGAACCCGACTTTCCGTGCGTAGCCCGATCGTGACTTCTGTCCTTTATGCCCTCTCGTGGAAGTGCCTCCCATTCCCGATCCTTCACCACGCCCAATTCTCTTGCGGGAGTGGGTAGAGCCTTTGGCCGGTTTTAAGTTCGATAAACTTGTCATTATAGTAATATTTTATCGTTTTACATGAATTTACTCGATCACCGTTACCAAGTGACGCACCTTGCGAATAAGGCCTCGTATGGAGGAGTTGTCCTCGTGTTCAACCACGCGGTTCATCTTGGTAAGCCCCAGGGCATCCAATGCCCTCTTCTGATCTTTTGGTGATCCGATTCTACTTTTCGTCTGTTTGATTTTTATCGTAGCCATGTCAACATCTTTTACCCGTTAAACACTTTATCCATGCTCACCCCCCGGGCGCGGGCCACCATCATGGGATCCCTTAACTCGCTCAGCGCGGTAATGGTGGCTTTCACCAGGTTGTGGGGGTTAGACGACCCCTTGGACTTGGCCAGGATGTCGGTTACGCCCACGCTCTCCAGCACGGCGCGCATAGCACCCCCGGCCTTCACCCCGGTTCCCGTTACGGCCGGCTTTAGGAACACCTCGGCACCACCGAAACGTGCGGTTTGCTCGTGCGGTATGGTACCTTTGTACACGGGCACCTCGATGAGGTTCTTTTTGGCCGCCTCAACGCCTTTCGCGATGGCCGTGGTTACTTCACCAGCCTTACCTAAGCCCCAACCCACGATGCCATCCTCGTTTCCTACCACTACCATCGCTGAGAAGGTGAAGGTGCGCCCCCCCTTCGTGACTTTCGTGGTACGATTGATAGCCACCAAACGGTCTTTTAACTCGATATCGTTCGTTGTTTTTACTTTATTGCTTCTCACCATGATCGTTAAAATTTAAGCCCTCCCTTACGAGCGGCGTCCGCCAATTCTTTCACTCTCCCGTGATAGAGGTAACCGTTCCGATCGAACCGAACCGTCTCTACCCCAGCCTCTATCGCGTTTTTCGCGATTAGCTCGCCCACTTTGGCGGCCATCGCTTTCTTGGGCAACTTCTCCTCTATTTTCAAGGAGGAGGCCGAAGCTAGGGTGGTGCCAGTCGTATCGTCGATTACTTGCGCGTATATCTGTTTATTGCTCCTGAACACGGACAAGCGGGGCCTATCGGGCGTCCCGTGAATTTTTCCGCGAACACGGGCTTTAATCCTCAACCTTCTTTGTTCTTTTGTTACCATTGCCATATCAGTTTACGTAAGTTACTTGCCTGCTGTTTTACCCGACTTGCGACGTACCTGCTCGCCCACGAAGCGTACCCCTTTTCCTTTGTAGGGTTCCGGCTTACGGAACGAACGAATCTTGGCGCATACCTGTCCCAGTAGCTGCTTGTCACATGACTCCAGCATGATAAGCGGGTTCTTGTTCCTCTCCATCTTGGTCTCCACCTTGATCTCGGGTGGTAACTCCAAAAAAATGCTGTGCGTGAACCCAAGCGACAACTCTAACACTTGGCCGCTGTTGGATACGCGGTAACCTACCCCTACCAACTCCAGCTCTTTACGAAACCCTTCGGTAACACCTACTACCATGTTATGCAACAAGGAGCGGTAAAGACCGTGCATCGCACGGTTCTCCTTCTCATCATTGGGCCGTGCAACGGTCAACTCACCGTCCTTCAACTTCACCTTCATGGCGGGAGCAACCTGCTGACGCAACTCTCCCTTAGGCCCCTTAACGGTTACCAGGTTATCGTCCCCAATGGTAACGGTAACCCCCGCGGGAACCGTGATGGGTGCTTTTCCTATTCTTGACATACTATTTCCCCTTCAAATTAATACACGTAACACAATACTTCACCACCCACCTTCAATTGGCGGGCCTCCTTATCGGTCATTACTCCACTTGAAGTAGAGAGTATGGCAACACCCAAACCATTGAGAACGCGGGGCAAATCTTTATGCCCTACGTACTTACGCAACCCGGGCGTGGAAACGCGTTCCAACTTCTTGATCGCGTTGACCTTGGTTACCGGGTGATACTTCAAGGCGATCATGATAGTGCCTTGGGGTCCATCATCTACAAACTTGTAATTCAGTATGTAGCCCTTGTCAAAAAGAATCTTCGTGATGTCTTTTTTCAAATTCGACGCGGGAATCTCCACCACGCGATGGTTCGCCATGATGCCGTTCCGAATGCGCGTCAAATAGTCTGCTATTGGATCTGTCATATTATAATTGTTAAATTGATCCCGACTCCCGGGACAATATTTAAAAACTGTATCTTTCTACCAGCTCGCTTTCTTCACCCCGGGAATTAACCCCTGTGATGCCATCTCGCGGAACACGATACGGGAAATGCCAAATTGACGCATGTACCCTTTCGGTCGCCCGGAAATCTTGCAGCGGTTGTGCAAGCGCACCGGTGAGGCGTTCTTCGGGATGGTTTGAAGTGCTTCGTAGTTGCCCTCTGCCAGGTACTTCGCCCTTTTCTCGGCGTATCGGGCAACCATCTTGGCCCTTTTTACCTCGCGGGCTTTCATCGATTCTTTTGCCATATGCTATTCATTTTCTTGTTTCGTCCTAAACGGTATTCCAAATTCCCTCAAAAGAGCGTACCCCTCCTCATCGGTCTTGGCCGAGGTAACGAAGGTGATGTTCATCCCCTGTATCCGGGTAACGTTATCGAGGTTGATCTCGGGGAAGATAATCTGCTCTTCGATTCCCAGCGTGTAGTTCCCACGGCCATCCAACTTGGCACCAACACCCCTGAAGTCGCGAATACGGGGCAGTGCCACCCGTATCAGCCGCTCCAGGAACTCGTACATCTTATCGTGCCGCAAAGTAACGCGTACGCCAATCGGCATCTTCTTACGCAGCTTAAAGTTAGAGACATCCTTACGGGAAACCGTTTGAACCGCCTTCTGCCCGGTAATGGCAGTCAGCTCGTTAATACCCGTTTCGATAATCTTCCTGTCAGCCACAGCTGCTCCCAAACCTTGGTTTATCACGATCTTCTCGAGCTTGGGGGCCTGCATGACCGATGTGTAATTAAACTCCTTCATCAGCGCGGGCACGATACGCTCTTTATACTCTTTCTTTAAATTTACTTGGTATGTGGTGCTCATACGATCTCCTCCCCAGATTTTTTAGCGTAACGAACTAATTTCCCTTTACTATTCAATCTCCTTCCAATACGGGTAGGTTTACCCGTTTTGGGGTCCACCGGGTTCAGCTTCGAAATGTGAATGGGTGCCTCCTTCTTCTCGATCCCCCCGTTGGGGAACTGCGCGTTGGGTTTGGTATGTTTCGATACGACATTCACACCCTCGACTACCGCGCGGTTCTTCTTGACCAGCACCGTCAGCACGCGGCCAGTCTTCCCTTTGTCCTCACCGGAGTTAACGTAAACCGTATCGCCTTTCTTTATGTGTAATTTACTCATTGCCTCTGATTGCTTTATAGATTATAATACTTCCGGGGCCAACGATACGATCTTCATGTTCGTCGCGCGAAGTTCGCGGGCGACGGGCCCGAAAATACGGCTCCCCCTAAGTTCACCCGCGTTGTTCAGCAACACGCACGCGTTATCGTCAAAGCGAATGTAAGAGCCGTCGGCACGCCGTATCTCTTTTTTCGTGCGAACGATGATGGCCCGTGTAATGGTGCCCTTTTTTATCTCGCTCGCGGGGATGGTACTCTTCACGGATACCACGATGATATCGCCCACCGACGCGTAGCGCCGTCTGGTTCCCCCCAACACGCGAATGCAAAGAACCTCTCTGGCACCGCTGTTGTCCGTTACTTTTAACCTTGATTCTTGTTGTATCATCTTACTTGGCCCTTTCCATTACTTCAACCACCCTCCATCTCTTCAGCTTGCTCAAAGGACGGGTCTCCATTATACGTACTGTATCACCAATGTTACAGTCGTTTTTCTCATCATGGGCGTGAAATTTCCTCGTTTTGTTAACGAATTTCCCATAAATAGGGTGCTTCTCTTTCCATTTCACAGCAACGGTAACGGTCTTGTCCATCTTGTTGCTGGAAACGACCCCGATTCTTTCTTTCCTTAAATTTCTCGTTTCCATATCTAACGTTGTTGTACAATATTCAACTCCCTCGCCCTAATCTCGGTACGAATGCGGGCAATGTGCCGCCGTTTCTCTTTGATCGAACTCGAGTTATCCAGGGGCGTGATGGCGTGGTTGATACGCAACTGGTTTAACTGCATCACTTCGGCTTCCAATCTCTCTTGTAAGTCTTTATCGGTAAGCTCTCTTAATTCTTCTTGCTTCTTATTCATCACGATTCGTTCGCTAATGGTTTATTACTCGTTGGGGCATGTGCGGTTGCAATTATTTACTGAAATCGTAATCCCTTCTCACGATGAACTTGGTGGTCACGGGCAACTTCTGTGCCGCAAGGCGCAAGGCCTCTTTGGCCACCTCGTAAGAGACCCCCTCGATTTCAAAAAGGACACGTCCGGGGGTAACAGGAGCCACGAATCCTTCGGGGTTCCCCTTCCCTTTACCCATACGCACTTCCGCGGGCTTCTTGGTGATTGGCTTATCCGGGAAAATACGTACCCAGACCTGCCCTTGACGCTGCATGTAGCGGGTAACGGCCACACGAGCCGCCTCGATCTGGTTGCCGGTAATCCATTTAGACTGCAATGACTTGATGCCGAACGAACCGAACGCCAGCTCGTTGCCGCGACCAGCCATGCCTTTCATCCGGCCCTTCTGCTGTCTCCTAAACTTTGTCTTCTTTGGCTGTAACATATTCTCTTATCGATTAAGCGTTTCTATTCCTTCTGCGTCGACCACCCCTACCGCCTTCCGGACGGCCACCGCGACCACCACCGTGCGGACGGTTATCCTTAGCCGTGGCGAACGAGGGAGCTAGGTCTACCTTACCGTAAATCTCACCGCGACAGATCCACACCTTCACGCCAATCAGCCCCACCTTGGTGAGCGCTTCCGCTTGGGCGTAGTCAATGTCGGCCCGGAAAGTGTGCAAGGGGGTACGCCCCTCTTTATACATCTCGGAACGTGCCATCTCGGCACCGTTGAGTCGACCCGAAACCTGAATCTTGATCCCTTCGGCCCCCATCCGCATGGTAGAGGCGATGGCCATCTTCACCGCGCGGCGGTAGGCTATCTTACCTTCAATCTGGCGAGCCACGTTGTTGGCCACGATCACGGCATCCAGTTCGGGCTTCTTGATCTCAAAAATATTGATCTGTATATCTTTATCGGTGAGTTTCATCAACTCCTCCTTCAGCTTATCCACTTCCTGCCCACCTTTACCGATGATGATTCCCGGACGGGCGGTGCATATGGTGATCGTTACCAGCTTCAAGGTCCGCTCAATAATGATACGGGAGACGCTAGCCTTGGAAAGACGGGCGTTGAGGTACTTGCGAATCTTGCTGTCTTCCTGCAGCGTGTCACCGTAATCGTTTCCGCCGTACCAGTTAGAGTCCCATCCCTTGACGATCCCCAAACGATTTGCTATCGGATTTACTTTTTGTCCCATCTTATTTAATTTTGTTCTTTTTCTTCGTTATCTATTCTGTCCAGTACGATAGTCACGTGATTGGAACGCTTGCGAATGCGGTGCCCACGACCTTGCGGTGCCGGACGGAGCCTCTTGAGCGTGCTTCCCTCGTCTACGGTAATCGTCTTGATAAACAGCTCACCCGACTCGGCTTTGCGCTCGTTCTTCTGCTCCCAGTTGGAGATGGCAGAGAGCAGCAACTTCTCGACCCTCGCCGCGGCTTCCTTGTTGGCAAACTTCAAAACGCCCAGCGCCTTAAACACCTCCATCCCGCGTACCATATCGGCCACGTAACGCATCTTCCGGGGGGAGGTAGGCACGTCCCTCAGCACGGCGAAAGAGACCTTTTTTCTCGCTTCCTTTCTTTTTTCAGCTGATATTCTTTTTCTAGCACTCATGTCTTTTCCCTAATTTTTGTTTATTTCTTACGGTTGCCGGCGTGCCCCCGGAATGTACGGGTAACGGCAAACTCGCCCAATTTGTGTCCCACCATGTTCTCGGTAATGTATACCGGGATGAACTTGTTGCCGTTATGAACGGCTATGGTATGCCCCACGAAATCGGGCGATATCATCGAGCCGCGCGCCCACGTCTTGATCACGGACTTCTTGCCGCTCTCGTTCATGGCGAGCACCTTTTTTTCTAACTTCAGGTTGATATACGGACCTTTTTTTAATGATCTGCTCATAGTCGTTACTTAATTAATCAGGTTACTTCTTCTTCCTCTTTTCCACGATATACTTCGAAGAGTGCTTCTTGGGCGCCCTTGTCTTCATCCCCTTGGAGTAAAGACCCTTGGCCGACCTGGGGTGACCACCCGACGCCTTACCTTCACCACCACCCATCGGGTGATCCACCGGGTTTTTAGAAACACCGCGGGTGCGAGGGCGACGCCCTAACCAACGAGAGCGACCTGCTTTACCTGATTGTTCCAGGGCATGGTCCGAATTGCCTACGCTACCAATGGTAGCCTTGCATGCTGAGAGTATCTTGCGGACTTCACCAGAGGGCATCTTGATAATCGCGTAATTATCTTCGCGCGATACCAACTGGGCGAACGTTCCGGCAGAACGTGCCATCTTGGCGCCTTGACCGGGGCGTAACTCGATATTATGAATCACCGTCCCGATAGGGATTACCGCCAAGGGCAGTGCGTTTCCAATTTCGGGGGCTGCCTCAGCACCCGACATCACCGTGTCTCCTACCTTTAACCCGTTCGGGGCCAAGATATAGGTCTTTGCACCGTCGGCGTAAAAGAGCAACGCGATGCGCGCCGAGCGATTGGGATCGTACTCGATGCTCTTTACTACGGCAGGAATACCGTCTTTCATTCTCTTGAAGTCGATAAAGCGGTAGCGTCTCTTGTGTCCGCCCCCAACGTTCGGAACGGTCATCCGTCCCTGGTTGTTGCGGCCACCCTTCGCTGACTTACCGACCACGAGAGATTTCTCCGGTACGGTTGAGGTGATGTTGTCAAACGTACCGATAATCTTGTGTCTTTGCCCCGGCGTGGTGGGCTTTAATTTACGTATTGCCATTATACTGTTTTAGATGTTGCTAAATAGATCAATTGTTTCCCCTTTCTTCAAGGTCACGATCGCTTTCTTGTACGAGGAGGTGCGACCTTCTACCACGCCCGACTTGGTGTAGCGGCGGCGCTTCTTGCCATCGTACCTCATCGTGTTCACGCTCTCGACGTGCACGTTGTACAAGGCCTCCACGGCCTCTTTAATCTGTACCTTATTCGCAGAAGGAACCACGATGAAGCCATACCGGTTCTCGTACTTATCCGTTATCTCGGTCTGCTTTTCGGTGATGATGGGTTTAACGATTACACTCATTTTGTACCTCCTTGCGCGTTAAGTAAGTTGTTGATTACGGCCACGGACGACTCGGTAATCACCAAGTTATTGCAATCCATGATCTTGTAAGTATTTATGTCCGAGGCCGTTATAATATTCACTCCCGGCAAATTTCGGGCCGACAAATATACGTTTTTATTTTGATTCGGCAAAACGAAAAGTAGCTTTTTATCAGCCAGTTGCAAATTCTTCGTCACCTTCACCATGCTCTTCGTGCTGGGTGCATCGAACTCGAAATCCTCGACCACCACGATCGCGTTGTTCTTGGCCTTAAGGGAGAGGGCCGACTTGCGTGCCAACACCTTGGTCTTCTTGTTCACCTTGAAGCCGTAATCCCTGGGTCTGGGACCAAACACGCGGCCTCCACCCACCAACAGGGGCGATTTGATGTCACCACGGCGAGCACCACCGCTCCCCTTCTGACGAATGATCTTGCGGGTGCTTCCCACGACTTCACCTCTCTCTTTGGTCTTGTGCGTACCTTGACGCTGGTTGGCGAGGTACTGCTTCACGTCTAACCAGATAACGTGCTCGTTGGGTTCAATCCCGAAAATGGAATCATCAAGCATCATCTTTTTATCCGTTGCCTCACCGTTGATATTGTAAATAGTTAATTCCATTTCATTTTTTAATTAAAACGATTGAACCATTCGCCCCGGGAACCGATCCTTTCACAAGGAGCAGGTTGTGTTCCGGGATTACTTTCATTACCTGTAGGTTCTGAACGGTTACCCGTTCGTTCCCCATCTGTCCAGCCATCTTCTTCCCCTTGAGAACCTTCGAGGGAGTAGACGACATACCAATGGACCCGGGAGAACGGGTTACCCCACCCTGCCCGTGCGATGTCTCGGCCGCACCCGAAAAACCATGGCGCTTAACCACCCCTTGGAATCCTTTCCCTTTAGAGGTGCCCACCACGTCCACGTACACCGTATCGCTGAAAATGTCGACGCCGATCACAGCCCCAGCCTCGTACTCTTTCGTGAAACCTTTGAACTCGGCCAAGTGTCTCTTTGGCGTTACCCCGGCTTTCTTAAAGTGCCCTTTCTCAGCGTTGGTGGTATGCTTCTCTTTCTTATCCACAAACCCAAGCTGAATGGCTTCGTAACCATCTTTTTCGATGGTCTTTACCTGAGTAACCACGCAAGGACCAGCTTCGATGACAGTGCATGGAATATTTTTTCCCTCGGCACTGAAAACGGATGTCATTCCGATTTTTTTCCCCAATAATCCTGGCATTTCTCTGTTGTTTAATTAATTACACCTTTATCTCTACCTCTACCCCGCTGGGCAACTCGAGCTTCATCAACGCGTCCACAGTCTTCGCGGTGGAGCTATAAATGTCGATGAGGCGCTTGAAAGAGGCCAACTCGAACTGCTCGCGTGACTTCTTGTTCACGAAGGTCGAGCGGTTCACGGTAAAAATACGCTTATGCGTGGGCAGGGGGATTGGACCGCTGACCACTGCACCCGTAGCTTTTACGGTTTTCACGATTTTCTCGGCTGACTTGTCAACCAGGCTATAATCGTACGATTTCAGTTTGATTCTGATTTTTTGGCTCATAACTATTTCACGTAAAATTTGTTACTTAATCAACTCCACACGACCACCCACCTCTTCCAGCACCTCCCGGGCAATGGACGAGGAGACCTCCTCGAAATGGGAGAACACCATGGTCGACGTGGCACGCCCCGAGGTGATGGTCCGTAACGCCGTTACGTAGCCAAACATCTCCGCGAGCGGGGTTCTGGCTTTCACCACCCGTGCGCCGGAGCGGTTCGACTCCATGCCCTCTACCTGACCGCGACGCTTGTTGAGATCGGAAATCACGTCGCCCATGCTCTCCTCGGGCGTTACCACCTCCACCTTCATAATGGGTTCCAACAAGACGGGGCCAGCCTTCTCGGCGGCGTTCCTAAACGCCTGCATGGCGCATATCTCGAACGACAACTGATCGGAGTCCACCGGGTGGTAGGACCCATCGATCACGGTTACTTTCAGCTTATCCAAGGGGTAACCGGCCAAAACGCCGCTCTTCATGGCGCGTTCAAAGCCTTTCTGGATGGAGGGGATATACTCCTTGGGGATATTGCCCCCCTTCACCTCGTCCATGAACTGTAACGTACCCTCGAAATCCTTATCGGCAGGCTCTACGCGAACGATAATATCGGCGTACTTGCCGCGACCCCCGGTCTGTTTCTTGTAGGTCTCCCGCAGCTCAACTGGCTTGGTGATAGCCTCCTTGTACGACACTTGCGGCCGTCCCTGATTCGACTCTACCTTGAACTCCCGCCGCAAGCGATCGATAATGATCTCCAGGTGCAGTTCCCCCATCCCGGAAATCACGGTCTGCCCCGTATCCTGATCGCTCTTCACGGTAAAGGTGGGGTCTTCCTCCGCCAACTTTGCCAATCCCGCGGAGAGCCTATCCAGGTCTTTTTGGGTCTTCGGTTCCACTGCGATCCCTATCACCGGATCCGGGAAATCGATCGCCTCCAGGAGGATGGGATGGTTCTCGTCACACAGGGTATCACCCGTGCGAATATCCTTGAAGCCGACCCCCGCGCCAATATCGCCCGTCCCGATGAACTCCTTGGGATTCTGCTTGTTGGAGTGCATTTGGAAGAGACGAGAGATGCGCTCTTTCTTTCCCGAACGGGCGTTATATATATAGGAACCTGCCTTCAACTCACCGGAGTAAACCCGGAAAAAGCAGAGGCGTCCCACGTAGGGATCTGTCGCGATCTTAAACGCCAACGCGCACATCGGCTCCGACGGATCGGGGCGACGCGTTAACTCCTTGCTGGGATCCCTCGGATCGGTACCCGTGATCGCCTCCGTGTCAGCCGGGCTAGGCAGGTAAGCACACACCGCGTCAAGCAGCGTCTGCACCCCCTTGTTCTTGAACGAAGAGCCACAGATAATGGGGTTGAGCTGCATCGCCAACGTCCCTTTCCGTATGGCCCTCTTGATATCCTCCTCGGCAATCGTTGAGGGATCCTCGAAGAACTTCTCCATCAGCACATCGTCGAACTCAGCGACCGCCTCCAACATCTTCTCGCGCCACTCCTGGGCCTCTTCCAACAACTCAGACGGTATTTCCGCCTCGTCGTAGTCGGCCCCCATGGTCTCGTCATGCCAGTAGTAGGCCTTCATCTTCACGAGGTCGACCACCCCTTTGAACTCCTCTTCTGCACCAATGGGAATCTGAATGGGGCATGCGTTGGCACCCAACATCTCCCTTATCTGGCGAACCGCGTCGAAGTAGTTGGCACCCGAGCGGTCCATCTTATTCACGTACCCTATCCTGGGCACGTTGTATTTATCTGCTTGGCGCCACACCGTCTCCGATTGCGGCTCCACGCCCCCCACGGCGCAAAACGCGGCCACGGCCCCGTCCAGCACCCGCAACGAGCGCTCCACCTCCACGGTGAAATCGACGTGCCCCGGGGTGTCAATCAAGTTTATCTTGTAGGTATCACCATTATACTCCCAGCTCGTGGTGGTAGCCGCGGAGGTGATGGTTATCCCCCGCTCCTGCTCTTGAGCCATCCAATCCATGGTCGCCGCGCCGTCATGCACCTCCCCGATCTTGTGCGTCAATCCCGTGTAATAGAGAATGCGCTCCGAGGTGGTCGTCTTGCCGGCATCGATATGCGCCATGATACCGATGTTACGAGTATATTGCAATGCCTCTAGTAAACCCTTAGTCATCTTTTATACCTTGCTTTCTATATCCTAGTTAAAACCTGAAGTGGGCAAAGGCGCGGTTGGCTTCAGCCATTCTGTGCATATCTTCTTTGCGTTTGAATGCACCTCCCTGGCTGTTATAAGCGTCCACTATCTCAGCGGCCAGCTTATCAGCCATCGTCTTGCCCCCCCTTCTACGCGCGTAGAGGATGAGGTTTTTCATTGAAACGGATTCTTTTCTTTCGGGTCTTATTTCGGTTGGAACCTGGAAGGTAGCCCCACCCACGCGGCGCGACTTCACTTCCACTTGAGGGGTGATGTTGTCCAGGGCCGCTTTCCATATTTCGAGTGCCGACTTCTCGTCGTTCGGCAGTTTAGCCTTTACTTTATCCAACGCGGTGTAGAAAATGTCGTATGAGAGACTCTTCTTACCATCGTACATGAGGTGGTTAACAAACTTTGTTACCCTCACATCACCGTATACAGGATCTGGAAGAACCTGCCTTTTTTTAGGTTTTGTTTTTCTCATTGAAATAAAAATTTATGTTGTTTGGTTGCCGTTTGCATGTCTTCAACGAAACTCCACTGAGCTCATTTACTCAACCCTTCATCATTATATTAGCGTCGCGTATTCCATGCATGTTACTTCTTCTTAGCGGCGGCAGGCTTGGGCCGTTTCGCTCCATATTTTGAACGCCTCTGCGTACGGCCACTTACACCGGCGGTATCCAACGTGCCGCGTACCACGTGATAGCGCACGCCGGGCAGGTCCTTCACACGACCCCCGCGTACCAGCACGATCGAGTGCTCTTGCAGGTTGTGCCCCTCTCCCGGGATGTAAGCATTCACCTCTTTCGAGTTGGTCAGGCGCACGCGGGCCACTTTCCTCATGGCCGAGTTGGGCTTTTTGGGGGTCGTGGTGTAGACCCTCACGCAAACACCACGGCGCTGCGGACAAGAGTCCAACGCGGGCGACTTGCTTTTCTCCATTTGCGTGCTGCGTCCCTTTCTTACTAATTGTTGAATTGTAGGCATTGTCAGCTTTCTTTTACCTGTTATTACTTTATTATCCGTTTCTTGTTATCGTCCATCTTTCACCCGCTACACGTGCTATCGATTATTGTCAAAACGTTAAAACTGGAACACAATAATCATAACACGCTGATTATCATAACATAATCAATTATTACGAGTGAAAAACGGCACAAAATTACAAATAATCAACAGGATATGCAAGTATTTCGGCATATTTTTGAAAAAAATGTGCGGCTTAGTACAAGTTCTTCGAGTTTATCTCTCTTTTACTTTCGAGCTCGACTGAAGCGATTTTGGCGACCCATCACCTACTTGTTCGCTAAGGTCTTTACCTTGAAAGTAAGTAACAACGATAATACAACCGAATTGAATTACCGGGCGGTTGCCGGGTTGGTGGTTTGCTTGCCTGGCCGACTGCTGATGCGTTTGCCGGTTCGATGCCCTAATCGATTGCCGGCTCGCTGTTTGAATTGGAGTGCCAGGAAGAGGGTGTTTTTAAGGTACTCGAACTCCTGTTCAAAGCATTCCGAGAAGAGGCCACTCTGTATGTTGTCTTCAATTTGGGCGAGAGTCCAGAGCTTGCCCCCGTTCAACTGCAAGCTGTTAAACGTCTCCTCGTCGGTCACATGTGCGGCATACAGGAAGATGAGCCGTTTGGTCGCATCGTTTTCAAAGGTGTACTTCAAGAGAAAGCGGAGCGACAAATCGCTCTCGCCACACTCCATCCCGAGGCTGTCGCGCACTGTTTCATCAATGGCGTGGTTAAATTGCAGGTACTTCTCAAACGGGTAGTCTAGCCTGCCCGGGCTCAGCAGGCAGGATGCATCGCGTTCCTTGAGGTAAATCTTCCCATCGTGCAGCAAAACCACCCGTACCACAGGGTGCATAAACCGGTTTTTCAGCTCCCTCGTGATCGACTTGGCCACCCGCCCGGTCACATCCCCCTTCTCGGTCACTACCGGCAACCACTCTTCGCGGTACAGTTTTTTGCTTAGAATATGCAAGCGGGTAGTTTCAAAGAGCATAACCAGCAGCAAGATTACCTGACAGGCAATTACCACGAAAGCGGTATGGGAGAGCAGCGAGTTGTCGGTATTAAACAGGAAGAGCGCAAACAGCAAGAGCAGGTGCAATAATAGCCCGTAACGAGTGATAAAGGCTACCCGAAACGACCCTCTCAGTCCATTCTTCATCGTTAAGTCACGAAGCCGTGCTACACGTACCATGGCCCTTCCTCTCGATAGACGGGCGACGACGAGCAGCAGGACGAATATAACCTCCACGATCACGAAGCGATTCAGCAGTGGCAGCGAAGTGAAAAGGGTGAACGAAAGCGGCAGTGCTACCGAGAAAGTCACCAGGGAGATATCGTGCATCAGGCGAACTGGCCGCTTCACTGAGAACAAGGCCGAGATAGAGAGAAGCAACGCGGCGGAGACCGCAATGCGGGTATCCAACAACAAGACAAGTACAGAAAAAAGGAACATCGGCATCACCCCCAATGCCGGGTTCCCCACTATCTGTTGCCGGGTTGTCATCTCTACCATGGAATCTCCTCATTAAACTCGTATCTCCATAATAACAACACACCGCTTTTTTTGTTTAAACGCGGCTAAAAGGATACAAGTAGCGGCCGCACGATGTGGCGGCCGCCAAGCTATATAATATAATATGGTGTGACGATACCGGGTGTGATGGTGCCAGGGAAATCAGAGGTTCCGCTTAAAGTAGTCGATTACCTTTTCATATAGGTACTTTCGGGCGTTCCCCCCTCTGATAAAGTGGTCCTTATCGGGGAAGAAGAACTGGTCGAAGTGCTTGTTCGCTTCAATCAGCGCGCGGCTGTACTCTATGGTGTTCTGCACGTGCACGTTGTCGTCCGCTGTCCCGTGGATTAACAACAGGCTACCCTGCAATTGATCGGCAAGCGCCAGGGCCGACCCGCTCGTGTAACCCGACGCGTTCTGCTGGGGCGTACGCATGAAGCGCTCCGTGTAAATGCTGTCGTAAAAGCGCCAATCGGTGACCGGCGCGATGGCCACCCCCGCGCTAAAGATCCCGTTGCCGCGGCTCATGCTCATCAGCACGTTGTAGCCCCCGTAGCTCCACCCCCAGATGCCTATGGCCTTCTCATCGATATAGGGCAACGAAGCCAAGTAGCGTGCAGCAGCGATCTGGTCGTCCGATTCGATAATGCCTAACTGCCGGTAGGTACAGTGGCGAAACTCCGCCCCCCTCGCACCCGTGCCCCTACCGTCCACGCACGCCACCAATATCCCCTCACTGAGCAACGCGTAATACCAATCCCTATCGTATCTGTCGATCACCTGCTGTGAGTTGGGACCGCTATACTGAATGAGGACGACTGGGTACTTCCGTCCCGGGTTGAAATCGCGGGGCTTCAACAGCCAACCATTCAACGAGGTCAAGCCGTCCGCTGCCGGCACGGTGATATACTCCTTGGCAGGAAAACCGGCCGAAGCCACCTGCCCCCTAAGGGACTGGTTCTCCTCCAGCGTCCGCAACTGCTTGCCATTGCCATCATGCAGGGTGACTACCGGGGGGGTATTGGCGTCCGACCAGTAGTTCACGTAGAACTTCCCCTGTTCGGAGAATGAGGCGCTATTGTAACCGGATTGGCTTGACAGCTTCTCGGGAAGCCCTTTCTCCATGTGCACCCGATAGATCTCTCGCCGCAGGGGCGATTCCGCGGCAGCCTGGTAGTATACGAACCCCCGCTGCTCTTCCACCGCCAAAAGAGAGGTCACGTCGTACTCCCCGCTGGTGAGCTGACGCTGCAAGGTACCCGATAATCCGTACAGGTAGATATGGTTATATCCATCCCGCTCCGATACGTAGGTGAACCGATCCTTCGTGAAATGGATCGACTTCAGCCACTCCGAGTCGACATTGTGGTTGCTCTCCTCCCGCAACACCAGCTTGGCAACCGTGGAGCGTGGGTTCGCGAAGTACATCTCGAAACGATTCTGATCACGATTCAACGTCATCACCGCCAGTTCTTCGGAGTTGGGCGTGAACTTGATCCGGGGAATATACCCGTCGCCATCCAACGGCACGTTTAGCGTTCGGGTAGTCCGCGCCGAGACGTCGAACACCCGGCACTCGACCGCGGAGTTGGCTTCACCCGCCTTGGGGTACTTGAACCGGTAGTAATCGGGATATAGCTGTTGGTTAAACGTTTGGAACGAGAACTCCTTCACGGCCGACTCATCGGTACGTACGAACGCCAGTAAGTGGTTGTCAGGCGAGAACTCCATCAGGCGGGTCACCCCGAACTCCTCCTCGTACACCCAGTCGGTAACCCCGTTCATCACCTTGCCCGCCTCACCGTCTGTCGTCACCCGGCTCTCGGTGTCAAAATCGAACTTGGTGAGCCAGATATCGTTATCGATCACGTAGGCCACCATCTTCCCGTCGGGCGAGAAGGTGGGGATCATCAGCTTACCGGGCTGGTCACTCAACCTCCTTACCAGGTTGCGCCGCACATCGTAGTAGAAGTAGTCCGCCCGAAACGATCGGCGGTAAAGTTGCTCCCTATCTCTGTAGAGAAGCACCCGATTCTCGTCGTCACTCACCAGGAACCCCTCGAACGTGTTGAATTGAGCCCCCCGGGCAGTGGAAAGGTTAAACAGGGTATCCACTGCTTGGCCCGTCGCGTAGGCGAACTTAATAACCGCCGTCTTCCGCGGGTCGGTTTGATAGTAGTGTTGCCCATCCGCGGATGAGATCATCTCGCTCACCTCACGCGGGCTAAACCTACCGCTGGTCAAATCATCCAGGGTATATTGCTGCGCGGTAGCCGTTACCAATCCCACCATCAGCGGAAAAATTAAAAAGAGACGTTTCATACGAATATTTTATCTTTGTTTTTTCATCTTTTTTCCGTGCCATTCGCCCACATTACCGGAAATTGGCACAAAGTTACGAAAATAGGCGTACTCTTTCCCCTATTTTTTGTATTTTCGGCGAAATTTAGTGGAAGGAGCGCTGGTCGCCTTGTCGGCACCTCCCGTGGAAGCGGCGTGCAAAACCCACGTGAACACATTTAATGACATACAAGACATGGAATCGAACGAAAAGAGAATCACGGAATTACCCGAAAACGCGTACCGTGAGTTAAAACCCAGGGAAGAGTACAAGCCAGTGCTGCCTGCCGACCGGCCGGTAGCCGAGGCCACCTCCTGGTCGATTGGCATGGGGTTGCTCATGGCCATCATTTTCTCTGCCGCGGCGGCCTACTCAGGTTTAAAGATCGGTCAGGTTTTCGAGGCGGCCATCCCCATTTCCATCATCGCGGTAGGTGCATCGGCCGCGTTCCGTAAGAAAAACGCGCTGGGACAAAACGTGATTATCCAATCCATCGGGGCCTCATCAGGCGTAATCGTCGCCGGGGCGGTCTTCACTATCCCCGGGCTCTACATCCTGCAGGCAAAGTACCCGGAAATACAGATTAACTTCTGGCAAATCTTCTTCTCGTCGCTGCTAGGCGGTTTCTTGGGTATCCTCTTCCTGATCCCTTTCCGCAAGTACTTCGTGAAGGACATGCACGGGAAATTACCCTTCCCTGAGGCTACCGCCACCACCGAGATACTGATGACCGGTGAGAAAGGCGGCAACAAGGCGAAGCTACTCATCGCAAGCGGGCTTATTGGCGGGTTGTTCGATTTCTGTTTCTCCTCTTTCCGACTGTGGAGTGAGGTAATTACCACCCGCGTGATTCCCTTCGGAGCCACGTTGGCCGAGAAGTTCAAGATGGTGTTCAAGTTCAACGTGAGCGCACTCATATTCAGCTTCGGCTACCTCGTGGGATTGCGTTTCGCCGTGATCATCACTGTCGGCTCGCTCCTCTCGTGGCTGGTACTGATCCCGCTGGTCAACGAGATTGGCGCGTTGGCGGCCGCGTCTGGCGGGGTGAACCCGTTCGCCGCCATGTCGGCCGAAGCGATTTTTGCCGAGTACGTGCGCCCTATCGGTATCGGTGCCATCGCCATGGCGGGAATTATCGGCATCATCAAGTCTTCAGGAGTTATCGGCAGCGCCTTCAAGTTGGCCGTCGGCAAGAAGGGTGGCGGGGATGAGCAGGTAGCGGTCAAAAGGACCGACCGCGACCTGAAGATGTCTTTCGTAACGCTGTTCCTGCTCCTTACACTGATTGCCGTGTTCATCTTCCTGATCATTGGCGTGAAGATCACGCTCGTGCAAGCCATCGTGGCCCTGATCACCATCACCGTAATCGCGTTCCTCTTCACTACCGTGGCGGCCAACGCGATCGCTATCGTGGGTTCCAACCCCGTCTCGGGCATGACCCTCATGACCCTGATCCTATCGTCCGTGGTGCTCGTCGCCGTGGGTCTCGACGGCTGGCAGGGGATGGTGAGCGGCCTCATCATCGGGGGAATTGTCTGTACTGCCCTGTCGATGGCCGGTGGTTTCATCACCGACCTCAAGATCGGGTATTGGATAGGGAGTACCCCCGCCACGCAGCAGTCCTTCAAGTTCCTGGGAACGCTGGTCTCGGCGGCTACCGTGGGGGCAGTTATCTTCATCCTCAACGAGGCGTATGGCTTTGTCGCCACCGCTGAACACCCCGACCCCATGGTGGCCCCTCAAGCCAACGCCATGGCGGCTATCATAGAGCCCCTCATGTCGGGTCAAGGTGTCAGCTGGATGCTACTCGGCATCGGCGCGGTCCTAGCCATCCTCATCAACTGGTTGGGTATCTCACCCCTGGCATTCGCGCTCGGCATGTTTATTCCCATCCAACTCAACACCCCCCTCATCGTGGGAGGCTTGCTCAACCACTGGATCAACAAGTCCAAGCCCGGTAAAGATAAGAAGCTAGCCGGTGCAAGACATCAACGGGCCATCCTGATCTCGTCGGGATTCATCGCTGGCGCAGCCCTGTTCGGGGTACTGGGTGCGCTTATCATCTTCCTGACTGATAATGCGAACGCGCTCAACCTCAACGTCTGGAGCGACCCCAGCAGCACGGGTGCCCAGATCACCGCGCTCATCGCCTTCAGCGCCTTAATCACCTACTTTATTTGGGAAACCAAGCGTGCAAAACGGGATGATTAACCAATATTTCGTTGCCGATTTAAAAGCATGCGAAAGCTGACCAACAACAGGAACATCATGCAAAAAAATGTAGCAACAACCACGCGGACAGTTGATGGGATGCCGCTGAAAACAATGCTTACATCGCTAACTACGTTTACTGCACCCCTGCTTTCAAGGGCATTAACGACAATTGTGATATTCACGTTGCTGTCAATGCTTGCCCTCTCCTTCACCGCCTGCACCAAGCAGAACAGAGGAGAGGCTGACTTCACACAGTACGTGAACCCCTTCATCGGCACCGCCTTCACGGGCCACACCTTCCCTGGAGCCACCTACCCGCTGGGGATGATGCAACCGGGTCCCGAGACCGGTAACTTCTCGTGGGAGTACTGCTCGGGTTACTTTTACGACGACGAACGAATCAACGGCTTCTCGCAAAACCGTCTCAACGGCACGGGGTGCGTGGACCTGGGCGACCTTCTCCTACAGCCCTTCTCGGGAGCGGTACGTGACGACCTGAGCAGCACGTTCGACAAGGCGACCGAGAAAGCTATACCCGGCTACTACGCCGTGGAACTGACCGACAACAAAGTGGCCGTGGAGATCACCACCTCTCCCCACGTGGCCTTCCACCGCTACACCTTCACGGATGCCAGCAACGAAGCGTCTAACGTGCTGGCCGACTTCCAAAGCGGCCTGGTTTGGCAGGAAGAGGGATTATACACGCACGTTCTCGACAACGAGGTCCATTTCGAGGGTGACCGGGTAATCACGGGCCATACCCGCCGCACCCAGTGGGTGGAGCGCACCTACTACTTCGTGATCGAGTTCGACAAACCTATCCTCTCTTCGGAGAAGCTCGTGCAACGGGATCCCCGCGAAAAGGCACCACGCTACATCCTCACGTTCGATATGCAAGGTGATAAAACCCTGCAGGTGAAGGTCGCCATGTCTACCACAGGCATCGATGGAGCCAAAGTCAACCTGGCGGCAGAGGTGCCCGGGTGGAACTTCGGGGCAGTACACACCGCGGCGAAAGACGCGTGGAACCGCTGCCTCTCCCGGGTGGTGGTTGAGGGTACGGACGACCAGAAGACCAACGTCTACACCTCGCTCTACCACCTCTACATACAGCCCAACAACATCGCTGACGTGGATGGCCGTTACGTGGGACCCAGCCGGGAGATTTCCCGCTCATCAACGGGCAACTACTACTCCACCCTTTCGCAATGGGACACCTTCCGGGCTGCCCTCCCGATGTACACCATCCTCAGTCCCGAGATTATTTCTGACCTGATTAACTCGATGGTCGACTACAGCGAGCAGCAGGGGCACCTCCCCATCTGGGCGCTAATGGGTCAAGAGACCTTCACCATGATCGGGAACCACTCCATCCCCATGATCGTGGACGCCTACCTGAAAGGGTTCGAGGGATTTGACGCGGAGCGGGCGTACAACGCGATCAAACGCTCCATCACCGAAAGCGGCCACTACAAAACGGACTGGGAGACCTACGACTGCTACGGCTATTACCCGTACGACCTCATCAAACTGGAGTCGGTATCGCGCACGCTGGAGTGTGGCTTTGATGATTACGCCGCTGCGCTGATGGCTGAAAAGTTGGGTAAAACCGATGATCACGCGTTCTTCATGAAACGGGCCGGCTACTACAAGAACCTGTTCGACCCGGAGACGCGCTCCATGCGGCCGAAAGGTTCGAAAGGCGAGTGGCTCACACCGTTTGACCCGTACGAACTGGCGCACGCCGACTCCCAGATCGGGGGTCACTACACGGAGGGGAACGCCTTACAGTACACCTGGCACGTGTTGCACGATATCCCCGGCCTCGTGGAGCAGATGGGGGGCAAAGAGGAGGCGGGGAAAACACTCGACTACCTTTTCAACACCACCAGTGAAACTCCGGGAAAACTGGCTGACGTGACCGGGTTAATCGGGCAATACGCCCATGGCAACGAACCAAGCCATCACGTGGCCTACCTCTACACCTACCTAGACCGACCGGAGGAGACACAACGACTGGTAAGGCGCATCTTCACTGACTTCTACCAGAACAAGCCCGACGGGCTAATCGGTAACGACGACTGCGGTCAGATGTCGGCCTGGTACCTCTTCTCAGCCATGGGATTCTACCCTGTCAACCCCGTGGGGGGTGAGATGGTGCTGGGTGCTCCCCAGTTGCCCAAAGTAACTATCGACGTGGGCAACGGGAAACGGTTCACGATAGAGGCGAAGAACTTATCTGAAGCAAACCTCCACGTGGAAAAAATCGAACTGAACGGCCAGCCGCACGACAAAATGTTCATCACCTACGAGGAGATCATGAACGGGGGAACGCTGCTATTTTACATGACCGATAAACGGTAGCTTGAGCTTGCCAGTATACTAAGTCATCCTCGATAATCGCATTTTATTACATGTCTATAATGATTATCATCTGTTTTTATATCAAAATAGGACAAACATTTTGAGAATCCGTTTGAAAACAATATCTTTGTGGCGAAATGAACGAGGGAAGCAGGAAAGACCGCTTCCCTTTTTGTTCATAACAGTAGTTTATCGCCACTTTTATGATGGATAAGGAGACGATCATCAACCTGACGGAGACGTACCTGCAAGGTTCGTCCAGCTATCTGGTGGACGTGCTGATAGGTGTCGGCAACGTGATCACGGTGGAGATCGATAACGACGAGGGGGTGGATATCGACCAGTGCGCGGCGTTGAGCCGTCACCTGGAGTCGAGCCTGGACCGTGACGTGGAAGATTTTGAATTGACCGTCACCTCGGTGGGACTCACCTCGCCCTTCAAGACGTTGCGGCAGTATAAAAAGTTCGAGGGCGAAGAGGTGGAGGTACTCACCAAAAAGGGGGAAAAGCTCACCGGGACCCTGGAGTCATCCGACCCGGAAGGGTTCACGATCGCCGTGACGAAAAAGGTGAAACCCGAAGGTGCGAAACGGAAAGTGGAGGTGGTCGAGAATATTCGCTTCGCGTTCAACGAAGTCAAGCATACAAAATATCTAATCAGATTCAAATAACATATGGGCAAGAAAAAAGAAACCATCAGTCTCATAGACACGTTTTCGGAATTTAACGAGCTGAAGAACATTGATAAGGCCACCCTTATCAGCGTCCTTGAAGAGGCCTTCCGAAACGTGATCTCGAAAGCCACAGGCACCGATGAGAACTACGACATCATCATCAACCCCGACAGGGGCGACCTGGAGATATGGCGTAACCGGGTGATCGTGGAGGACGATGAACTGGAAGATCCCAACTTGCAAATCACCCTTTCGGAAGCATTGACAATCGACGACGATTTTGAAATTGGAGAAGAGGTGACGGACGCGGTGTCATTGGATAGCTTCGGCCGACGCACCATCCTGAACCTCCGCCAAACGCTGGCCTCGAAAATACTGGAGTTAGAAAAAGACAACCTATTCAACAAGTACAAGGAGAAGGTGGGCGAGATCGTATCGGGAGAGGTGTACCAGGTATGGAAAAAAGAGATCCTGTTGCTCGATGATGAGCACAACGAGCTTATCTTACCCAAAACGGAACAGATACCCAGCGACTTCTTCCGAAAGGGAGAGCACGTGCGCGCGGTGGTGGCACGCGTGGAAAACAAGAACAACAACCCGAGGATCATCCTCTCTCGTACGTCGCCCGTCTTTCTGGAGCGGCTGTTCGAGCACGAGATACCGGAAATTGCCGATGGCCTTATCACCATCAAAGCGATCGCCCGCATCCCCGGTGAACGGGCTAAAGTGGCGGTCGAAGCGTACGACGATCGGATTGACCCAGTGGGCGCATGCGTGGGCATGAAGGGGTTCCGCATCCACGGGATCGTGCGGGAGCTTCGCAACGAAAACATCGACGTCATCAACTACACCAGCAATACCACACTCTTCATCCAACGCGCGTTGAACCCCGCCCGGATTAACTCCATCACTGTGAAAGAAGAGGAGATGCGTGCAGAGGTCTTTCTCAACCCCGAAGAGGTATCGCTGGCCATCGGTAAAGGGGGCGCCAACATCAAGCTGGCTTCCATGCTTACCGGGTACAACATCGAGGTGTTCCGCGATATCGACGAGGTGGACGAGGAGGATATCTACCTGGATGAGTTCCGCGATGAAATTGATGGCTGGGTAATCGACCAACTCAAGAAAATAGGGTGTTCAACCGCCAAGAACGTGCTGAACATGAACCGGGAACGCATCATACGGGAGGCGGACCTCGAAGAGAGCACCGTGGACGAGGTGCTGGCTATTCTACGCTACGAATTCGAGGATGATGACGATGAAGCGTATGATAACGAGTACGTTGAAGAGGACAACATCAATGCAACCGATGAAGAAACGGAAGAGGTTGAGGAGAACGAGGAAAAGGAGTTCAAAGAGGAAATGGGAAGCACTGAAGACGACGAAGATAATAAACCCAAAGAGAACGCCTGATTGAGCGTGGGCAAATAACATCAAGGAGTAAAGGTTAAACAAAGATATATGTCTATAAGACTAATCAAAGTATCGAAAAATTTGAATGTGGGAATCAACAGCCTCGTTGAATTCCTGCAGAAAAAAGGTATTGAAGTAGAAGCAAATCCTAACGCCAAAATCGAGGATGAACATTACGAGATACTTCTAAAGGAATTCGGTAAGCACAAACATATTCGCCAAGAGGCGATCGAGACAAGGGAGAAGTTGCAGCGGCGCGACGACAAGCGCGAAATCGTTGCCATAGAGGGATATGAACTACCCGAAGATCAGCCTCCCAAGAAACGGGCGAAGCGAGAAACCACCATCGAGACGAGGGTGCCGGAAGAGATGAGGCCCCAGTTTAACGTGGTTGGCACCATCGACCTGGATACCTTGACGGAAAAGAAGAGCACTCCCAAAAAAGAGGAGCCCGCGAAAGCAGAACCCGAATCCGTGAAACCGGTGAGTGAGGCAGAGGTGCAGGTGAGTAAAAAAGAAGAGATCCCGACGAAAGAGCAAGAACAAAAGGAAAGTATAACCGCGAAAACGGTCGAACAGGTTAAAGAACCGGTGACAGTCGAGAAGCCTGCGAAAACGGCTGAAACCCAGGAAACGGTTGAAGCGAAAGTACCATCTGAAGAGAAGACTGAAAAAACGGTCAAACCCGCGCCGAAACGGGAATCCCCTGTAAAAGCGGAGAGGAAAAAAGCCGAGAAGAAAAAACCCGTGAAGCAGAAAGCCGAAGAACCGAAGGCTGATGCTCTAGACGAAGAACCGGTAACCGAGGAGCAAGAAGACGAAGTGTTCCGCTTACGTACCAACCACCTCGAACCCAATATCGTGGTGAAAGGCACTATCGACCTCAGTGCGATTAACGACCGCACTCGTCCGGCCCGTAAGTCCAGGGCGCAACGCCGGAAAGAACGCCTGGAAAGGGAACAGAGGGCAGCGGGCAAGAAGAGCAGGGACGAAACAGCTAAACAGCTGAAGAAAGAGGCGATTGACGAGGACAGGAGGTCAGATGCGGATTCAGACAGCAGAAAGAAAAAACGCCGCCGCATTCGCTCCAGCAAGGTGAACATTGATAAGCCGGGCAACTACACCCAATCGACGAGGGGCGACCGAAAGGGATCCCTCCGAAGACC
Source organism: Bacteroidota bacterium (assembly GCA_023622765.1). Lineage (GTDB taxonomy): Bacteria > Bacteroidota > Bacteroidia > Bacteroidales > Dysgonomonadaceae > Proteiniphilum. The sequence continues at coordinate 48,706 of JAMNYO010000132.1, forward strand.
GCTAAAAACGGAGGTAAGCGACGAAGATGTACAAAAGCAGATTAAGGAGACGCTGGCACGACTCACCGAGAGGAGAAGCAAAAGGGCGGGTGCCAAGTACCGACGCGAAAAGAGAGAGGCCACTGCTCACCGCCATATGGAGGAACTCAAGCAACAAGAGAGAAAGAGCAAGGTATTGCAGCTCACCGAGTTCGTAACGGTCAACGACCTGGCCAACATGATGGACGTGCCGGTCACCGACGTCATCTCTACCCTCATGAGCATTGGGGTGATGGTAGCCATTAACCAGCGACTGGATGCGGAGACGATCAATATCGTAGCCGATGAGTACGGCTTCCAAACCGAGTTCGTAAGTACCGACGTGATCGAGGCTATTGCCGAGGAGGTAGACCGACCGGAAGACCTGCTGCCGCGACCGCCCATCGTGACCGTGATGGGGCACGTGGACCACGGGAAAACGTCGTTGCTCGACAGCATACGAAGCACCAACGTGATCGCGGGCGAAGCCGGCGGTATCACCCAACATATCGGTGCCTACAACGTCACGCTCCCCAGCGGGCGCAAGATCACCTTCCTGGATACACCGGGCCATGAGGCGTTTACCGCCATGCGTGCCCGCGGTGCAAAGGTGACCGATGTGGCCATCATCATCGTGGCAGCCGACGATAACGTGATGCCCCAAACCGTGGAGGCGATCAACCACGCTGGCGCGGCAGGGGTTCCTATCGTGTTCGCCATCAACAAAATCGATAAGCCAGGCGCCAACCCCGAAAAGATAAAGGAAAAGTTGGCCGAGATGAACTACCTGGTGGAGGATTGGGGAGGAAAGTACCAATCGCAAGACATCTCCGCCAAGAAGGGGACGGGAATCCAGGAACTGCTCGAGAAAGTACTGCTGGAGGCAGACATGCTCGAACTAAAGGCCAACCCGAACCGACGAGCATCCGGCTCCATCATCGAGTCGTCACTCGATAGAGGCCGTGGCTACGTTGCAACTGTCCTGATCGAGAACGGCACGCTGCGCCAAGGAGACATCGTGCTGGCCGGTTCCTACTTCGGGCGTATCAGGGCCATGTTCAACGAGCGGAATCAACGGATCGATGAGGCACGACCCGCTGAACCTGTCGTGATCCTCGGTCTCAACGGAGCCCCACAGGCGGGCGACACGTTCAACGTGATGGAGACCGAGCAGGAGGCCCGCTCCATCGCCAACCGCCGCGAGCAACTGCAGCGGGAACAATCCATACGCACTCAGAAGATGCTCACGCTCGATGATATTGGACGCCGCATCGCGATAGGCAACTTCCAGCAACTGAACATCATCGTGAAAGGCGACGTGGACGGTTCGGTCGAAGCACTGGCCGACTCGCTCATCCAACTCTCTACTCAAGAGATCGAGGTGAACGTGATTCACAAGGCAGTGGGACAGATATCGGAATCGGACATCACCTTAGCCGCCGCATCAGATGCAATTATCATCGGCTTCCAGGTACGTCCCTCTCTCAGCGCCCGAAAAGAGGCTGAGAAAGAGGGGGTGGAAATCAGACTCTACTCCATCATTTACGACGCCATTGAAGAGGTGACCGCCGCAATGGAGGGCATGCTCTCCCCCGATATCAAGGAGGAGATTACCGGCAACGTAGAGGTGCTAGAGGTGTTCAAGGTATCGAAAGTGGGTACCGTGGCGGGTTGTATGGTACGCGACGGGAAGATAAAACGCTCGAGCCGCGTGCGACTTATCCGCGACGGGATCGTGATTTTCACGGGCGAAATCGACTCGCTGAAAAGATTCAAGGACGACGTGAGGGAGGTTGTTTCGGGGTACGAGTGCGGTATTTCGATACGCAACTTCAATGACATCAAGGTGGGCGACGTGATCGAGTCGTTCGAAGAGATAGAAGTAAAGAAAACCCTCTAAAACAAGAAGGTTTCATGCGATTAAAAAAACAAATGAGGTATGGCAAAAAAAGCGTTATTAAGTCTTAGTGCAGCTGTTTTATTAGTAAGTGCGCCTGCGTTGGCGCAACAGGTGATACCACAGGAGCCGTTACAAACACCACAACAGGCATTTCAACAGGCGTCGCAACAAAAGGTGACCGTCGCGTACGTGAACACAACGGAATTGCTAAACGCATTCCCGGAACGGGAAGCGGCTACCCAACACTTGATCACCTTAAGCCAAAACTATAAAGAGGAACTGGAACTGATGCAGAGCGAGTACAACAAGAAGTACTCCGATTATATCACCTACCAATCCTCGCTCGCGGAGAACATCAAACTGCGCCGTATGCAAGAGCTCACGGAGCTGGAGAAAAAGATGCAGCAGTTTATGGACCTGGCACAAAAAGATATTGAAACACAGGAAGCCAGCTTACTGGAGCCACTAAAAGGGCAGATTAGCGAGGCCATCCGACAGGTGGGGATCGAAAAGGGATTCACCGTGATCTACGACTTGGACTGCCCGGGAATCGTGTTCGTCATGCCCGATGCCGTAGATGCCAACCCCCTCGTGAAGGAAAAACTGGGCATCCAGTAAGCAACCGGTTGCCAGTGAAAATGATGCCAAGGGGAAACCGGGTACCGGGCGAATAGCCAGTATCGAGTTTAATGATTTTTAAATGAAAACAGGTGCCATTGGGCTTTTCGACTCCGGGTATGGTGGCCTCACCGTCTTATCGGAGATCCGGGCATGTATGCCCCGGTACGACTACCTCTACCTTGGCGACAACGCCCGGGCACCATATGGGAACCGCTCCTACGAGCGGGTGTATCAGTTCACCCTCGAAGCGGTGAAATGGTTTTTCGACAAGGGGTGCCACTTGGTCATCCTAGCATGCAACACTGCATCGGCAAAGGCGCTCCGCACCATTCAGCAGGTGGACCTGCCCAAGTTGGATCCCGACAGAAGGGTGTTGGGGGTGATTCGACCGACCGCGGAGCGGATAGCCCGCTTCACACGAAGCGGGCACGTCGGTGTCCTGGGGACAGACGGAACCATCCTATCGCGCTCCTACGAACTGGAGATCGCCAAATTGCATCCCAGGCTGGCGGTCACGGGAGAAGCTTGTCCCATGTGGGTGCCGCTAGTGGAAAATAGGGAGCACGACAAACCGGGTGCCGATTACTTCGTGAAACAGCACCTCGACCGCCTGCTCCAGCGGGACCCCAAAATCGATGCCATCATCTTAGGGTGCACACATTACCCGCTGCTTATTGGGAAGATACAGGAGTACCTGCCGGATAAGGTGACCGCCATCCCGCAAGGGAAAGAGGTGGCAGAGAGCCTTCTTGACTACCTCCACCGACACCCGGAGATGGAGGTTAAGTGCACCAAGGGGGGAACCGTGCAGTATTACACGACCGATTCACCGGAAAAATTCAACCAGATGGCATCGCTCTTCATGAACGAGCCAGTCGATGCCCGAAAAACATCACTCGAGATAACGAAATGAACGCCTTTGACATCCTTATTTTAATCTTGCTGCTGCTCGCCTTCGTGCACGGTTACCGGAAAGGGCTGATCATGCAGCTTGTGGGATTGGCTACCATCATCTTGGCCGCCATCTTTGGTGGTAAGCTGGCAGCGATTATCCTACCGGAACTCGTCCGACTGATCAAACTCACCCCCGAGGTGGCAAAAGTGATCTCCTACGTGCTCGCCTTCGCGGGCATCGCTATCGTGATCGCCTTGATAGGGCGACTCGTGCAACGATTCGTCGACGTGGTGTTCCTTAGCTTCGTCAACCGCCTCGCTGGTGCGCTGGTAGCAACAGGAACGCTGATGGTGATTCTGAGCATCCTCCTGAACCTAGCTCTGATGCTTGACAAGAACGAGAGGCTTATCAAGCCCGAACTGAAGGAGGAGTCGTTCTTCTTCAAACGGGTAGAGGCGGTGGTACCCGCGATCGTGCCCTACCTGAACCGGGAGTTCTGGGAAGAGCACGTGCCGGAAAAATACCGGGAAGAGGTGGAAACGAAAACGGATAGTCTCCAACACCCTAAACCAACCTCCATCACTGTCGACTCACTCTTCCAACAACGCCACTTTAACGTAGATTGATACCAAGGTGCTAAAGTTCATCCATAAAGAGGGAAAGCCCGTGCTGGCAAAAATGTTAATCGTGCTGTTGCTTCTCAACGGCGTGCTGTTCGTATGCCTACCCAGCTTCTGGATCCCGATTACCGTCCTCGTTGTATCGATCGTGCTGTTCGCGATAACCCTCTATTTCTTCCGCAAACCGCGCCGGGAATACGAGGGGGAGCTGCACGGGCTGGTGAACGCACCCACCGACGGCAAGGTGGTGGTGATAGAAAAGGTATTCGAGAAGCAGTTCTTTAACGAAGAGCGCATCCAGGTCTCCATCTTCATGTCGCTCTTTAACGCACACGCCAACTGGGTGCCGGTGAGCGGCAAGATCACCCACCTGTCGCACGTGGCGGGGAATTTTCGGGCGGCCTACCTACCCAAATCGAGCCACGAGAACGAACATACCAACATCGTTATCGAGACACCCAACCACGGCACCATCCTGACGAAACAGATCGCCGGTGCGGTCGCCCGAAGGATCATCACCTACGTCAAGGAGGGCGAAGAGGTGGCCATCGGCTCCTCGCTGGGGTTCATCAAGCTGGGCTCTCGTATGGATATCTTCCTGCCCGTCGATAGCGAAATAATGGTAGAGCTGGACGAACAGGTACAGGCCAATGTCACTATCTTGGCCCGGTTACCTGAGATTAAATTGCCTGAGAATAAACTATAAACCGGTATGCGAAAACAGATACCCAACCTACTCACGCTCCTCAACCTCCTCTCGGGTTGCATCGCAATTACGCTGGCGTTCCAAGGGCGCTTCACCGGCGTGGTTATCGCTGTGCTGGTCGCTGCCTTATTCGATTTCCTGGATGGTATGGCGGCCAGGCTATTGAACGCCTACTCGCCCCTTGGGAAAGAGTTGGACTCACTGGCAGACATGGTCAGCTTTGGGGTAGCGCCTGCCTCGGCGCTTTTCGTCTTCTTAAGAGATGGTTTGTTGCGCCCCGGTGGAGCGTTATCTCCTGATGGCACGCTGTTATCAGGTGACTCACTGCTCCCAGGTAACCCTCAACTCCTTGAAAGTACACTGCTCCCCACACCCCTTCTGACCATTATCCCTTACCTTGCATTCTTGATCCCGCTTTTCTCGGCCTACCGTCTTGCCAAGTTCAATATTGACGAGCGCCAAACCCGATCGTTCCTGGGTCTTCCCACGCCAGCCAACGGCTTGTTCTGGGTCGGCTACTGCCAAGGTATCCACACCCTACTGCCTATTGGAGGGCAAGGAGTGCTCTACATCACCCTCGGCTTCCTCATCTTGCTTACCCCGCTCATGGTCACCGAACTACCCATGTTTTCCCTGAAAATGGATCGGTTCGCGGTGAAGGGACACGAACGGCAACTGCTGCTCGCGGTGCTGGTCGTTGCATTCATCGCTCTGTGGGGATTCGTCGGCATCGCGATGGGGGTGCTCACCTACATCCTGCTCTCGCTCATCCCGCACCCGAATGCCAAACAATAACACCGCACTCCACCAAAGCCGCTTCCAAATCTTTCTCCCTATGCCTCCCTGGCAGTGAAATCGTTAAATAATATAAACCAGTTAGAGAAGCTAACAAGAACGTTGTATCTTTACTGTTTGCTAAAACGAACTCGTTGCCGCTTATGGGATTCATCATTAAATTTCTCCTGTTCTTCTTCATCACCTACTTTATTTTAAGGTCGATAGGGAGGTTACTGTTTGGCATACGCTACAAGCAGAACAGCCCGCGCTACAGGACTCCCCACGGTGCGCAATCCCGTCAGGAGCCACCAAAACAACCTGAAACACAAGAAGACAGGATCATCGGCTACCAAAAGAAAAACTTTGAATCGACCGAGGTGGAAGATGCCGAATTCGTGGAGATCAAAGAGAAGTGAATCCCCATTAAGGGCCAATAATTGCATTATCAGCCATTTTTGGTTATTTTTGCAAGGAGATTATCTAGGAAATCATTCACATCATATAAGAAATCAGTATGACAGACATTTTTGATCGGCTAAAAAGCGCCGAAGGTCCGCTTGAGCAATATCGCAAGAAGGCGGAGGGGTATTTTATGTTCCCCGAGTTGGAGGGGGAGATCGCCCCTAGGATGAAATTCCTCGGTAGGGAGGTGATCACCTGGAGTTTGAACAACTACTTGGGGCTGGCCAACCACCCGGAAGTACGCGAGGTGGACGCCAAGGCCGCGGCCGATTGGGGTATGGCCTACCCCATGGGTGCCCGGATGATGTCGGGCCAAACGAAACTGCACCGTGAGTTAGAAGAGAAACTCGCCCGTTTCGAGAAAAAAGAGTCGGCCTACCTGCTCAACTACGGCTACCAGGGCATGGTCTCCATCATCGACTCCTTGGTCACCCGAAACGACGTGATCGTGTACGACTCCGAGTCGCACGCCTGCATCATGGACGGTATCTTCCTCCACAAGGCCAAAGGGGGTAAAAGCTACGTCTACCCGCACAACGACATGGAGCGGTGCGATAGAATGCTTGGCTTCGCCACCCGCCAAGCCAAAGAGAACAACGGCGGTATCCTGCTCATCACCGAGGGTGTGTTTGGGATGTCGGGCGACCTGGGCAATCTCCCGGGCATACTCAAGCTAAGGGAGAAGTACGATTTCAGGCTGATGATCGACGATGCCCACGGCTTTGGCACCATGGGAGAAACTGGGGCAGGCGTCAGCGAGCATTTCGGGGTGATGGACGAGGTGGATATCTACTTCGCCACCTTTGCCAAATCGATGGCCGGTATCGGGGCGTTCGTTGCGTCCGAGAAGGCAATAGTGGACTCGCTCAAGTACAACATGCGGTCGCAAATCTTCGCGAAATCCCTTCCCATGCCAATGGTCGTGGGTGCACTCAAGCGATTGGAGATACTCCAAACGCAACCCCAGCACAAAGAAAACCTCTGGAAGGTGGCCAAGATGCTGCAAGAGGGACTGGTCGCCGAAGGATTTAGCATCGGCAACACCCAGTCGCCCGTCACGCCGGTCTACCTGAGCGGCACCGTGGCGGAAGGCACCAACGTGGTAATCGACCTCCGCGAGAACCACCATGTGTTCTGCTCTATCGTGGTCTACCCGGTGGTACCCAGGGATGTGATCATGCTCCGGCTGATACCCACCGCATCACATACCAAGAGGGAGGTGGAGGAGACCATTGAAGTGTTCAAAAAGATCAAGGCCAACCTGGATGCTGGGAAGTACAAAGCAGACGAGATGCAGTCGATGGCGGTCTCGTGATTTACCAATCCTAAACAGCATCAAAAACACGGATGATTAACGCGAATTATGACTACCAACTAAAAACCTAACACCATGCTTCGAGTAAAAATTCAAAACAAGTACACCTTAACATGTACCCAGTGCGGGACAGAAACCCCCAACTTCTGGACCTGGTTCGATCAGGGGCAGCAATGCCCCAAGTGCGGTAGCAAACACTCCGAGGTTTCATATAACCGTAGGTATCAACGGTTGCCCCGCATCATCAAGCGCACGCCCAACAGTTTCTGGCACTACTTCCCCTTCCTGCCGCTGTTGCGTCGGCGACACATCGTGAGCAAAGGGGAGGGAGCCATCCCCCTGGAGCGGTGGACCTTCTTAGAGGAGTTCGCAAAGAGAGAGCACGGGCTCAACATTCAGGTGCATGTCTATCGGAACGACCTGAACGGTGGCACCGGGACCTTCAAGGACATCGCCGCCTCGTTGGCCGCCAGCCTCTTTAAGGAGATCGGTGTCCATCAGTACTGCATCGCCTCCACCGGTAACTCGGCGACAGCCTACGCCATGTACCTCTCCATGGCCGGTGTCAACTGCTCCGTCTTCATGCCGGAAGATGCCCTCAAAGCCTCCGAAGCCACCATCAGTTCCTACGGGCAGCAGGTCTTCCGGGTAATGGGCGACTACGCCAAGGCGAAGGAGATCGCCGCGGGGTACGCCGCAGCCCACAACATACCGATGTCGGCTGGTAACATCGACCCCATACGGGTGGAAGCCAAAAAGACGATGGTCTTCGAATGGCTCCGCCAGATAGATCAGGTACCCGATGTCTACATCCAGGCGGTAAGCGGTGGCACGGGCCCCATCGCCGTCGATAAGGGAATACGTGAGATCAAGCCCATCTACCCCGAGTTGAAGAACCCCCGCTTCCTGCTGGTGCAAACCGACAAGTGCGACCCCATGGTTCAAGCGTGGGAGGCGGCGGAAGCGGCTGGTTTCCCAGAGGGGTTCGAGAAAAACTACCCCATCATTGATAACCCCCAAACAGAAGTTCCCACCCTGGCCACCGGCAACCCGGGTACCTACCCCATCGTGGCGAAGCTAGTGAAAGAGTCGGGGGGCAGCTTCCTTCGGATGCACGAGAAGAAACTCCTGCCCGTCGGCAAACTGATGGCCTACGAGAAGAAGGTGATTCCGGGACCCGCCTCGGCGGTCTGCATGGCCGGCTTTTTCATCGCCCTCAAGAAGAACCTGATTAACGATGGCGAGACGGTGCTCGTGAATATCGGTGAGGGAGCCAACCGCGCACCCTACTTCCTGGAGCAGATGATCTACACTTCGCGTAAAGTGAAAAAAGTGGAAGAGTGTTCGCCGCACGTCATCGACGACTTCCGCGAACAGCTCTGGAAGGAAGTGCTTGAGGAGGATGAATGAAAAACGGTAAAACGATATGGATCACGGGGGCATCGTCAGGCATTGGCGAGGCGTGCGCCTACCTGTGGGCCAAAGAGAAGGCCAACCTTATCCTAACCGCCACCCGCGTGAAGCGGCTAATAGAGGTGCAAGAAGCGTGTATCCGCTTAGGGGCACGGTGCGAGATGCTGCCTTACGACCTGTCCGATTTAGCGGGCATTGACGGGCTCACCGACCAGGCGATCGGCCTCTTTGGAAGCATCGACATCGTGTTCCTCAACGCCGGCATCAGTCAACGCGCCCACGCCCTGGACACCGAATACAGCGTGGACGAGAAGATCATGGACGTCAACTTCTTCGCCCCAATGAAGATCGCGAAGCGGCTCCTGCCATCGATGATCACCAACGGGGGAGGGACGGTTGCTGTCACCACCAGCATCTCGGGCAGGTTTGGCTTCCCACTGCGGTCGGCCTACGCGTCGTCGAAGTTCGCGCTGTACGGCTTTTTTGAAACCCTCCACGCTGAATATTACGACCAGAATATCCGGGTGGTGATGGTTTGCCCCGGCCGGGTAAAGACCCATATCTCCTACAACTCGCTAAGGGGCGATGGCCAAAAACACGGGCAGATGGACGAGGGACAAGCCGGCGGCATATCAGCGGAGAAGGCGGCACGAAAAATCGTGCGGGCCATCCAGCGCCAAAAGCCGGAGGTGTTTGTAGGCGGGAAAGAGCTGCTGATGGTGTACATCAAGCGGTTCCTGCCGGGACTGGCAAGAAAAATGGTGAGGAAGATCAAGGCGACGTGATTGAATGCCTTTCGTGGCATGAAGGCAAAATGCAAACCAACAACCAATCACACGCCTAACGAAAAACGACCAAGTCAATCAATGAACAAACTTCTGCAAACGAAATAACGGCCGCAGCCGAAACAAACGTTAAACGAAAACAAACAAACAAGCAACAATGAGTAGCAATAAGGGATACATTATTTCGGGGATTCAACAGGTAGGTATCGGCGTGGAAAACCTCTACGAAGCGTGGAGCTACTATATCGACCTGTTTAACATGGACATCCGCATCCTGGAGGACGACAAGACGGCGGAACTGATGCTCCCCTACACCGGGGGCAAGCCGCAGCGGCGTCACGCCTGCATCACCGTGAACATGCAGGGCGGTGGCGGTTTCGAGGTGTGGCAATACGCGGAGCGCAAGCCTCAGCCCCTCGGCTTCGAGTTGAACATGGGCGACCTCGGCGTGTTGGTCTGCAAGATCAAGAGCCGCGACGTGGTAGCCGCCTACGAGCAGTTCGTGAAAAACCCGAAAGCGAACCTTATTGGCGAAGTGAATCAAGGCATAGACGGCCAACCCTCCTTCTACATGAAGGATCCGTACGGCAACCTGTTTCAAGTGGTGCAGGACGCCTATATTTTCAAGGATGAGAAAAAGCTGACCGCCGGCGTGGCGGGTGTCACCATCGGGGTCACCGATATCGACCGGGCGATGACCGTATACCGCGACATCCTGGGCTATGACACCATCGTAGCTGATGAGACCGGTATCTTCGCCGACTTTAAAGCGCTCCCCGCGGGAACGCGTGCCTACCGACGGCGACTGCTTACCCACTTGCGACCGAGAAAAGGGAGCTTTAGCCAACTCTTCGGCTCCTCCTCCATCGAGCTGGTACAGGCGCTGGATCGTACCCCTAAAAAACTGTACGAAGGGCGCTTCTGGGGTGACCCGGGCTTTATCCAGGTCTGTTTCGATATTCGCGACATGGAGGCACTGGGGAAATTCTGTGCCGAGAAAGGATATCCGTTCACCGTGGACAGCAGCCAGCGTTTCAAGGAGGGCGACTCGTTCGATATGGGCGATGCCGCCGGCCAGTTTGCCTATATCGAAGATCCCGACGGCACGCTAATTGAGTTCGTGGAGACGCACAAGGTACCGATCGCCAAGAAACTGGGGTTGAGCCTCAACCTCAAAAACAGGCACCCCGAGAAGCCCCTGCCCAAGTGGATGCTCAAGGCACTCAGCCTGATGCGAGTGAAATCGGAGGATTTACTCGGTAAATAGTGCTGGTAGTGTCGGCTGACAAACAGCGAATGATGAAAAAACTGACATATTTTTTCCTCGTAGCCTTTCTCATGCTTTTTCATTTGCCCTGTTCTACGCTGAAGAGTGTTGGCGATAATAAGGACAGGGAAGCGGATGCCTATATTCGTTCCGACCTGTTTACCGGGTATAACCCTAAAGCATCTGCTGCCTACAAAAACTGGATGCAATTATTGAAAAAACAATCAAGGGAAAGTGCCGAAAAATGAGTAAATTTGCACTCCGATAATGGATAACAAAATAACACGATATAAACAATGAGGAAAAAAGCATTACTGATGATTTTGGACGGTTGGGGCATTGGCGACCAATCCGAGGCAGATTTAATTTACAACACCCCTACCCCATACTGGGATGAGCTATTGGCTTCTTACCCGAACGCGTACTTGCTGGCATCCGGTGAAAACGTGGGATTACCTGATGGCCAAATGGGCAACTCGGAAGTGGGCCACTTGAATATCGGTGCCGGACGGGTGGTTTATCAAGATTTGGTGAAAATCAACCGTGCTTGTCGCGATAACAGCATCCTTGACAATCCCGAAATCGTGAAAGCTTACTCGTACGCCCGAGATAACAAGAAAAAAATCCACCTGCTCGGGCTGGTTTCTGACGGTGGCGTACACAGTTCATTGGAACATCTGTTCAAACTGATTGACATCGCGGAAGAGTACGGCGTTGAAGAGACCTACGTTCACGCGTTTATGGACGGACGCGATACCGACCCGAAAAGCGGGAAAGGCTTTATCGAACAACTTCAAAACCACATTGATAAAACCACGGGGAAAATCGCTTCCATCGTCGGGCGTTACTACGCGATGGACCGCGATAAGCGCTGGGAGCGTATAAAAGAGGCGTACGACCTATTGGTATGCGGTGTGGGAACTCCTGCAACCGATATGGTTCAGGCCATGCAAGACTCCTACGACGACGGGGTTACCGATGAGTTTATCAAGCCGATCGTCCACGTGGATGCCGATGGCAATCCCGTGGCCACCATCGAAGAGAACGATGTGGTGATCTTCTTTAACTTCCGCAACGACCGCGCGAAGGAGATGACCATCGTTCTCACGCAAGAAAACATGCACGAGCACGGTATGCACACCATCCCGTTGCAATACTTCACGATGACGCCTTACGACAGTACTTTCAAGGGGCTGCATGTACTTTTTGATAAGGACAACGTGGAAAACACGATGGGTGAATACGTTTCCAACCTTGGCCTGAAGCAGCTGCGTATCGCAGAAACCGAGAAGTTCGCACACGTGACGTTCTTCTTCTCGGGCGGTCGCGAAGCGGAATTCCCGGGGGAAGAGCGTATCCTTGTCCCTTCACCCAAAGTGCCTACGTACGACTTGAAGCCGGAGATGAGTGCACCCGAAGTGGCCGAAGAGATGGTGAAAGCGCTTAACTCTCAGAAGTATGACTTTATCGTGTTGAACTTTGCCAACGGCGATATGGTGGGACACACGGGCGTGAAAGAGGCGATTATTGAAGCGGTTAAGGTAATCGATAAATGCGTGGAAAAAGTGATTGAAGCGGTAAAGGCGAATGACTACGAGGCCATTATCATTGCCGACCACGGGAATGCCGACAATGCCATCAACCCTGATGGTTCACCCAACACGGCGCATTCGCTGAACCCGGTACCGCTGGTTTACGTGACGAAAGAGAAAAACGCGACCGTTGAACCCGGTATTTTGGCCGATGTATCACCCACGCTTTGTCAAGTGATGGGCCTTGACGTTCCGAAAGAGATGACCGGTAAAAAGTTGATTACCTTTTAAACTGCCACCTTTTCGCTCAGTATATTGCGGATAATTTACCATTTATCCTCAACATGCTGAGGCTAATTTAATTTTTACGCGTATCTTTGTCGTTCATCACTAAAGATCATAAAATATGAACGACACGCTTATCCGTTTAAACCGACACTGGAACGCCGGTAAATACATCGGTTTATACACCCGTGAACTGCTGCCCGAACTGTTGAGCAAGCTAGTTCTCCCGCATGTTCATGTACTCACGGGCATACGTCGCAGCGGAAAGTCTTCACTATTTCGGTTGATTGTAAACCACCTGATAGATAACGGGGTTAACCCGCGCGAAGTACTGACGCTCAACATGGACGAACCGCTATTTACCCCTGTTTGGACTAACCCGGCAGAGATATACCAAGTGATTGAGCAGGCCGAGGTGCTTACCGGCACGAAAATGGCGTATCTTTTTTTGGATGAGGTACAGCAGGTAAGCAATTGGGAGCTGTTCGTGAAAGGCGCTTACGATACCCAACGCTTCAAAAAAATTTATGTTACCGGCTCCACTTCCGATTTGTTGCAACGACAATTTGCCACTTTGCTGTCGGGACGGTATGTTGCCGACGTGGTGCGTCCACTCTCGTTAAAAGAGATATTTTCAATAAACGGCATACCCGATTTACTCACGGTAAACGCGCGGAAAAGCGAAGCGTTGAGCCTGTTGAACAAGTACCTCATTTTTGGCGGTTTTCCCGAAATAGCCACCGGCGAACTCCCCGATGATTTGAAAACTGAACTGCTGCAGAGCTATTACGACTCCATCGTGCTGAAAGACTGCATCGCTTATAACGGAGTGCGTGATACACGGGCTTTTTATCGTACCATGCATTACTTGCTTACCAATACGGCGGCTCCCTTCCGTTACGGGACTCTTGGTAAGGTGCTCGGCAACAGCGAAAACACGATAAAAAATTACATCGAGTACACTGTACAAGCCTATATTTTGAGCGAGGTGAGCAACTTTTCGTTTTCAGCGAAAGAGAGTACGCGCCCCGAACGGAAAACATATTGCGCCGATAATGGACTGATTCACGCCGTTGGTGTCAGTTTTTCGCCAAATTCAGGGAAACTGCTGGAAAACGCCGTGTATAACCAACTCCTGCACGCGAAGTATGATGATATTGCTTTCGTTCGCAAGTCGAGTGAGTGCGATTTCGTAGCCCGGCGACAGGGAGCGTGGCACGCGTTTCAGATTTGTTACGAACTGACTGACATGAACCGTCCACGTGAATTATCGGGTTTTGAGGTAATCAACCCGCTACTGAACGTGGCTTCTAAAACCCTCATCACTTACAATCAAAAAGGGCGAGCAGATGACGTGGAGATTGTTCCTCTCCATGAATGGGTGTTCAATGCATAGCCAAACCTGTAAGCCGGGGACGAACGCCCAATTTACCACACAAGTAAATCCAATTTGTTGGTGTGTTGCCCACTTTTTGGTGCGGGTACAAGGCAAAAAAGCGTTGTTGCCAAATCTTATCAGGTTACCCCTACAATGAACCAAAAAACAGCCAACTTTACCCCTGCAATGAAACATTTTGCTTATATTTGCATTGAAAATCAAACCATTAAATCAAGCGGCTGTCATCCGTTATATCCTGGAAGAGGGATGGGCTTTTTCGGGACGAACCATAACCTTGGGTGGATTTGCCGGATCGCCATAAAGAGCGCGTGAAACCAGTGAAGCATTTCGCACGCTCAACAAAGCCATGTTGTTGGAATTAGTCTACCCCACTACCAATACCATAATGCCCACGGTATCCGACCTTAAAAAAGCACCCAAACTGTTTTGGCTTGATGCCGGTTTAGTGAATTATGAATGAAACCTATCACGATGTGGCGGTGAGGGTTTGGTCGGGTAGATTCAGCATTGATGATGTTAAAACCAATGCAGGAAAGTGTTTCAGGTTAATTAACCTACCGTTTTACCTGATTTCAAAACTACCTGAAATGTTGAAAGAAACAATCTAAACATTTGAAGTTCAACAACATTCAAAACTCCAAAGTACAACGCAACGGAAAGGAAATACCCCGTAAACCGGATTTTCATATTTTATCATGTAAAAATCGAGGCAAATGCTTAGAAATAAAAGCCATTACCCGCCAACGCCTTGTAACGTAAGCCACTTTCCTTTTTTTCCTGATGGCCCTAAATATTTGTTTGGTAGTTTTGTCCAATGGCATAACCCAAAACAACCCTTCGCCCTTTGCCATAGCCGTATCAACAAGCCCGGGACGAATGTCTGTTACAAAAATCGGAAGTTTCAGTTTCGCTGCCTTTTGCCTTAACCCTTCCAAGTAATTGATTTGATAAGCTTTTGTCGCGTTATACGCAGGTGCATACCGACTGCCGCGTAGTCCGCCGACAGAACTTATCGCTGCCAAATGTCCCGATTCTTGACTTTCAAAATAGTTGAATGCCCAATCTACCACACGGGTAAAACCGATTACATTGGTATCAATGGTTCTTTTTTCCACCTCGAAATCCAAATGCTCGTTGGCATCACCTGTACCTGAGCTTAAAACCAGCAGGTTCATCCCTCCAAGTTCCGTTGCCAATGCTTCTAATTTCTCAATGGCATCTGTGGTGTTTGTGACGTCAAGCGACTGAGCGATGTACCTGTTCGGATTTTCTTGTTTTATTTCCTG
>JAMNYO010000048.1 GCA_023622765.1 Bacteroidota bacterium
CGGGGAGGAGACAACCTGATGATCGTCTACTGGCTCTACAATATCACGGGTGACCCGTTCTTACTTGAACTGGGGGAGCTGATCCACAGGCAAACCCTAAACTGGACGGATATCTTCCTGCACCAAGATCACCTTAAGCGCCAGCATAGCCTGCACTGCGTGAACCTGGCACAAGGCTTTAAAGAACCGGTCATCTACTTCCAACAAAGCAAAGAGGCCAAACAACTGCAAGCGGTAAAAAAGGCCGTGGAGGATATGCGTACCACCATCGCCTTCCCCACCGGCCTGTGGGCGGGCGACGAGCTACTCCGTTTTGGTAACCCCAACCAAGGTTCCGAACTCTGTACAGCCGTAGAAATGATGTTCTCGCTGGAGAAAATATTGGAAATTACCGGAGAGGTCCAATGGGCCGACCACCTGGAACGCGTAGCGTACAATGCTTTGCCCACCCAAATCACCGACGACTTCTCCGCACGACAATATTATCAGCAAGTCAATCAGGTGGCCGTCACCCGAATAGTGCGCGATTTCGTCACCCCGCACGACGACACGGGTAACCTGTACGGCACCTTAACCGGATACCCCTGTTGCACATCGAACATGCATCAGGGATGGCCCAAACTGGTACAGAACCTGTGGTATGCGACGGCCGATAATGGCATCGCGGCACTGGTGTACGCACCATCGACGGTGAAGGCGAAGGTAGCTGATGGAATCGAAGTACGCATTAGCGAGGAAACCACCTACCCGTTCCAAGAAACGATTCACTTTACCCTCTCTTTCAGTGACAAGAAGGTGAAGAAAGCCTTTTTCCCATTTCACCTGCGGATACCCGCATGGTGTAAACACCCGGTTGTCCGACTCAATGGGGAGGAGATCCTAGTAAATGCTTACCAAGGGGAGATCACACGGGTGAACCGGGAATGGCACGAAGGGGATAAGCTCACCGTGGAACTACCCATGGAACTTAAGGCGACCTACTGGTTCGATGGTGCAGCCGTGATCGAGCGGGGGCCACTTATCTACGCCCTGAAGATGAACGAACAATGGACGAAAAAAATGATGGAACCCGAAAAGGTCCAACAATACGGCGAATGGTATTACGAAGTGACATCCGATTCCCCGTGGAATTTCGCTTTAAACAGACACCAGCTCCGCCCGGAGAATATCAACCAACACTTCACGGTAGAGAAAGCGGAAACCGTGGCACGCTACCCCTGGAACCTCGAGAACGCCCCAATCACCATTAAAGGGAAAGGGCGCATCGTTCCCACATGGCAAGTGTACCGGGGTTCGGCCGGGCCCATCCCCTTCTTCACGCAAGAAGGGCCCGACACCTCGGAAGAGGTGGAGATAGAACTTATCCCTTTTGGATGTACCACCCTGCGAATCACCGAGTTCCCGGTCAGAAATTAAAGATGTAGCGTTTAAAGGCATTGCCGTGAACGAATTTGTCTATAACGTAACCGTGTAATAACATGCGAATAAAAGGAAAACTACTACTGGTAGGTATAACGACACTCTCCTGCGTTGTGGTTTGCGGGCAATTGAACGGGCAAACCCAAGGACAACCAAACGGGCAAGCCCAAGAACCATTGCACAGGCAAACCCTTGGACAAGTTCAAAAGCAACCCCAAGGGCAGGGGCAATCCCAAAGCCAATACCAATACCAAAGCCAAAGCCAAAACCATCCCCAAAAAAACAAGGGGTATCCCGTCAGGGATGCTCACCCGGATCTGTTGTCAGGATTCATCAACCCTCCTGAAGGATACGGTAACGTGCCGTTCTACTGGTGGAATGGGGATACATTGAAAAAAGAGCGTCTCCGGGAACAACTGGATATACTGGCAGCCTCGGCAACCGATGGCTTCGCGGTAAGTTATATCCACACGCACCCGCGGATCGACACGCTGGAAAACAAAGGGGGCTACGGCCTGTACGGGATGACGGAGCCGGGCGCACCCAAAGTGTTCTCCGACGAGTGGTGGGAGATATGGAACTGGTTCTCCGGGGAGTGCGGGAAAAGGGGTATGGGGGTCGGCCTGGATGACTACACGGTGGGCTGGCCCGGAAACGGCTTCTACCCGGACGAGCTGGACACCCTGCCCGCCTTTCAAGGGTACCAGGGCAAGCTGGTAATAACGGTAGACACGGTAACCGGAGGCGAGCGCTACAGCACCAACCTTCCCGAGAAACTACTAGCGGTGGTGGCTTGGCCGGGACAGGTAGTGCTCGCCGACGAGGGAGACAAAGGCTCTATCCGGTGGAGAGCGCCAAAGGGAGAGGAGAGCCGTGTCTACACCATCACGACCCAACCCAGCCACGTGCTCCATCCCGAGCACGGGCAAAGGTTGGTGGAGGTCTACTTCGACCGCTTCGAGCAACGCATGGACGAGGCGGGACGGAAAGGGATGAACTACTTCTTTCAAGACGAACTGGCCTACCCGATTACCATGCGCTCCTGGTCGGATGATTTCAGGGAGGAGTTTCTCGAAAGAAAGGGTTACGACATCGTTCCCTACCTACCCGCTCTGGAGGAGGAGATCGGACCGGAAACGCCCAAGGTGAGGCTCGACTATTGCGAAGTGCTGATGGACCTTTCGGAAGAGAGGTACTATAAACCGATCTACGACTGGCACGCGGAACGGGGACTCATGTACGGGGCGGACAACTTGAGCCGCGGGAAAAACCCGACCGCCTACATCGATTACTTCAGGGCGAACTCCTGGTACACGGCACCCGGGAACGATGCACCGGCAAGGGGTTCCAGCTTCATCGAAACAAAGGTCTCCAGCTCAATCACCCACCTGTACCAACGGCCGCGCACCTGGCTGGAGGCCTTCCACAGCATGGGATGGGGCAGCTCTGGAGCGTGGCTCACCCAGCAAATCGACCACCACTTCGTAGCGGGTGGGAACCTGGTCTGCATGCACGGCCTCTACTATTCAACGCACGGGGGATGGTGGGAGTGGGCTCCGCCCGATTTCCACTTCAGGATGCCCTACTGGCCCCACATGAAGCGGTGGCTCGAGTACACGAAGCGGATGAGCTACCTGCTGAGTCAGGGGAGCCACGTGTGCGACATCGCCCTACTCTACCCAACGGAGCCGATGCAGGCCTACCCGGGGACAAAGCCCGACAGCGTGTTCGCCACGGCTAGGAGGCTGAGCGACTCGGGCCTTGACTACGACTTCGTGGACTTCCGTTCCTTGAGGAACGCTGTTGTCTCGGGCAACACACTGGAGATGGCGGACGAGCGATACCGGATTATCCTGCTGGCGAATATGAAGGCGATTCACTTCGCCTCGCTTCAAAAGATCGTCGATTTTTACCGCTCGGGCGGCATCGTACTGGCCACCGGGGAGCTCCCGCGTGCAAGCGATCGACAAGGGGAGAACGACCCGGAGGTGGACCGTCTCGTGAAGGAGCTATTCGGCATCACGGCAAAGGAACGGGATGAGGGGAAAAGTACCGACAAACAAATCAACCGAGCAGGTGGTATAGGCTGGTACATCGCCGAATCGCTGGAAGGACAAATACCCGGGCTCATCACGCCGGACTTCCTGCCCGAAAATGGAACGGGAAAGGTGCTGCATCGTAGGATCGGACAACGGGATGTCTACATGGTGACCGACGTGGAAAAAGATGCGGACTGTTTCTTCCGTGCCAAGGGGAAGGTGGAGCTGTGGGATGCCCACGCGGGGACCACGGAGTCCTACCCCGTTCAAAGGGTAACGGACGAGGGAACATGGCTGCGCCTACAAAAAGAGACGGGCAACTCCTACCTGATCGTCTTCTCACCGGGCGAACCCGAAATAGCGAAGGAAGTAACCGCGGAGGCATATCCCACCACACGGGTTTCACTGGATGGCGAATGGGAAGTGGAACTGGTACCCACCCTGAACAACAAATGGGGAGACTACCGGTTCCCCGCTTTCGATGGAATGATCGGGGCGGAAGCACGCTCGTTCAAGTACACACCCGCATCACTTTCGGACTTGGATTGGACGAAACCGGAGTTTGACGACAGTGGCTGGTACGAAGAGATCTACGGCTATGGTCCGCAAGTCGAAACAAAAGCGGATGGCATGCCCGACTGGGAGACGGTCTCCTTCTCCTGGCAATACGGCGTGTGGGACAATCCCGGGGGGCAAGGAGCCCATGGGCTAAAAGGGAAGGTAGACGACCGCTTCTTCATCTTGGACAAAGGGGAGAATCAACAGTTCCGAACCTACGTGTACGCACCCGAAAACGGGATCTACCGGATTGAAAAAGATGGGGTAGAACCAGACCACGTGCGGGTGGACGGGAAAGAGATGGATAGCCAGGTAACGATGGCAAAGGGATGGCACCGGCTGGAAATTGATTATTCTGGTTCGGAGAAGGTGGCGTTTCAAGCGCGTACCGGCTCCCTAGCGGACAATCGGAAACGAAGCATCGTGGTCATCTACCCGATGGAGACACCTACACCGGAAAAGTTGTCCCCCTACGCCAACGAGGTCGCCTCCCGGTGGAACCGGAGCGGGCAACTGATGTTTAACCCCTACGGCGGGGGGAAAGATTCCCGTGGAGAACAGGCAAGCGAGCAGGCACAAAAGCCAAATGATGCACAAGATCACAATGAGACAAAGTACAGTGCTGGACAACAAGGCAACTGGAACTTCCGTTTTAAAACCGCACCTGGGCTGGAAGAGATGACCTTTTCGATACACGGCGAAGTGGTGGCCCTATGGTTTAACGGCAAGAGGATCCAACCAGAAGAGCTGCAACTGGTTCCTGAAGAGGCCAACCGGAGGGAATACCGTGTCCGCCTCGACCAAAAGGAAGAAAGGGTCGGACAGGTGGCCCTTACCGTCCGCCCCGAGATAGGCTACCAAGGAGCGAGCGTCTTCCCGGAACCGATCCGCCTCAAAACCTCCTCGGGAATTTTGGAGACCGGGGACTGGTCGAAGCAAGGAGCTCTCCGCTACTACTCGGGTGGAATGCGCTACAAGAAAAAAGTCACACTGCCCATTGTGGATGAAACCATCGGAACGATTGAAAGGGGTGATACAGGGAAAATGGAGGAAGAGGGTAAAAAATATGAAACGGGTAAAACCGGCAATAGAAACCATAGGAACGAAAGCGACCACAAAGGCATAATCGACCGAGCACAAGTAAAGTGCGAAACGGCTGGTTGGGGTAAAGTAGTGCTAGATCTGGGAGAGGTAATCGCCACGTGCGAGGTTAAGGTGAACGGTGAGTCGGCCGGCATCCTGATCGCTCCACCCTACCGACTGGATATCACCCCCTTCGTGGGCGACGGGCAGGAGGTTGAGATCGAGGTACTGGTGTACAGCACCCTCTCGAACCATTACCAAACCATACCCACCCCCTATAGGGGCGACCCCAAGGCGGGGATAATCGGACCGGTTGCTATTCTAACCTATGAAACAGAGCAGCCGTAAATAAGACCGTCCTTTTGCGCCATCTTCACGAAAAATGCTTACCTTCGCCGCGGAGAGAATTAAGTCATTTTTAAAACAAACAGTATTCAATGAAGAAATCAATCCTCTTTATCCTGCTCTTGGCTGGCACTTCCTGGCTCTTCGCCGAGGGTACGCCATCAATTATCCCGTTGCCGAAAGCGTTTCAAGATAAAAACGAATCGTTTGTCTTGGACAACAACGTGGCCATCCATTATAACGACCCTTTGTTGGCCGATGAAGCCCATTTTTTACAGGGGAAAATTTTTGATGACAAAGGATTCGTCCTGCCCATGGGAAAAGAGCTTAAAGAGAAGAGTATCGCTCTGATCCTCAAAAATGACAACGAACCCAAGGGAGCCTATCGCTTGACAATGAGTAGCCAATCCATTCAAATTGAATCCGGCTCCGAAGAAGGTCTATTCAATGGCATCATCTCCCTGATGCAATTGAGCCAATTCTCTTCCACTGAAAACATACCGTGCTGGGATATTGAGGATACCCCCAAGCATGGATGGAGGGGGGTTATGCTCGATGAGTCCCGCCATTTCTTCGGCAAGGAGAAGGTGAAGTCGCTGCTCGACTGGATGGCTTTCTACAAGCTAAACAAGTTTCACTGGCACTTGACCGATGAGCCTGGCTGGCGGGTGGAAATAAAAAAATACCCCTTGCTTACTTACATCGGGGGAATAGGAAATGATACTGATTACAATGCAGCACCCACCTACTACACCCAGGAAGATATTCGCGAGATCGTGAAGTACGCGGCTGAACGTAAAATAACGGTAATCCCCGAGGTAGACATGCCGGGGCACGCGCGCGCCGCGAACAGGGCCTACCCTGAATTCAGCGGTGGCGGTTCGGAGCGGTACCCCAACTTCACCTTTAACCCGGGACTTGAAGGCACCTACAGCTATTTGACCGACATACTGAAGGAGGTCGACATGCTGTTCCCCTCGCAAATGATCCACCTGGGGGGCGATGAAGTCCATTTCGGGAACCAACAATGGAACGACATTGAGGGAGTGCAACGATTGATGGCGGAAAATAACTATACCGACCTCACTGAAGTGGAAAAGTACTTCATGGTGAGGATGGCCGACTCGCTATACGCGATGGGCAACAAGTTCCTTGCATGGGATGAGATGGCAGACATCCCGCTGCCCGTGGACAAGACCATCATCTTCTGGTGGCGGCACGAGAAACCGGATTACCTTACCAAAGCACTGGACAGGAACTACCCGATAGTGCTCTGCCCGAGGATCCCGTTGTACTTCGATTTCGTGCAGCACGAATCCCACCAGGTGGGACGTAGATGGGCCGGGGCTTATTGTGAACTGGAGGGAGTATACCAATTCAACGCGGAGCAATACACCGGCGACCGAACCCAGCAAGTGTTGGGAGTCCAGGCGAACCTGTGGACGGAACACATTAAAACACCGGAGCGCCTCGACTTCATGACGTTCCCGAGAATAAGCGCACTCGCGGAAGCGGCATGGGGTACCAACACCGACTTCTCCGGCTACCAGGAGAGGCTCGGTGACCACCTGTCGCTATACCGGGAACATGGCATCTACTACTTCAACCCGTTCTCACCCAAGGAGTTTGTAGAACCTGCAGAATAACGAGGTGGCTCTCTCCACCTGATTTACGGGTTCACGTACACTATCGCTCACTAAACGTTAGAGTATATCTTACCAACATCGCATTGGCATTATAAATGTAGCCAATGCGATGCTGGCTTTTTTTGGGGGCTACTCATTGGTTTTCATGGTAATAATGATTACCCCATTTTTTCCTTTTTCGCCGTACACTTCTATAGCCGGTTTATTTTTTAAAATCGTTATGGAATATACCTCGTTCGGGTCAATGGAATTTAATTCAAAGTCCGCTCCCATAACTTCTTCATCAATCACTATTAACGATTTTTTATCGTCCGAAACCCCACGTACAGACAATTCATTTACCGAACCGAACACTACCTTCCCATCTGTAATGGTTGACGGATTGCCACGTATCACAATTTTATTGGTATCTATTTCAATATCCTCCCTTTTTGCCGAACCGACCACCAACACTTCTTCCGGCTGCAATGAAATCACTAAATTATTTTCGGCTTTTTCTACCTTATATTCAAACAGTTTGTAATCTACCATCTTGAACTGCAGCACATCTCCTCTATCGGCTTTTATGACGAATTTCCCTTCGGTATCCGTAACGGTACCGGCTGTTGAACCTTTTATAAGCACGGCTACACCGGGTAAAAAGCCATCTTTGCCTTTTACGAAACCGGAAACGGTTAGTTTTTCTTCAAATGAGATTACAATGTTTAAACTATCCTTCGCCAATATTCGTACATTTTCCAGCTCCAAAGGATTTTTTGTTAAATCTATCAAGGCCTCGGCAATAATTACCGAATCCCCTGTTTGAGTAGTGATTTTTTCATTTTCGGAAGAGTTTTCAACTCCCTTTTCCACTGCTTTCGCATTCAGCTTGGGAACCGAAAGTGTCACCATAGCCAAGAACAACATGGGAAGCGCCACGCTGTAACCCCATCTCATTCGTTTGTCTGTTCTGCTTTTTGTCATCATGTTAATTCGTTTGTGCAAATCGCGTTGACGAAAATTATTTGCCAGGCTAAACTTGTGCTCGCCCACGCTTTTGCGGATTAATAAAAGTTGATATTGTTTGGCATCAATGCCGTTTTGAATAACCCTGTCATCGGCTTGATACTCGTGAACCGATTGCATTTCACGCCGCAGCAACCACGAGAAGGGATTGAACCAGAAAAGGCAAGAGAACAGGTCGAAGAAAATCATATCCACGGAGTGCAACAGATGAATATGCGCCCGTTCGTGATTGATAATCGCCTGATTATCTACATTCATATCATTGTGTGACAATACAATACGGTTGAACCAACTAAATGGGGATACATCTTGTTCGGTTACGCATAAAACCGAATTGTCCACCATGGTCTGCCTTTCCGCTTTTCGGATAATCCGTGTAAGTTGGAGCAACCCGATAAGATAGCGAGTTACGGCAAATGCTAAGCCAATGGCAAACAGCGCAAACAGGATGTGTAGCCAGGGAATTGTCGCTGGCGGTTCCGCATCGTGCACCACAACGGGTATTTCCGATAAATCGAGCATGAAGTTACCTGCCATTACCGGTTCCTGCTTTTTTTCTGGCAAAAGGGAAAACCTAAAGAGCGGAAGAGTGCACACGGCTATCGAGAGTAGAAGAAGCATCATCCTGTTCATCCGGTGAAACGTGTTTTTCCCGAAAAACAGTTTATAAAACCCGTAAAAAAGCGCCATCACGACTGATGCCCGGAGCAGGTAAAAGAGAAATGGTTCCATATCTATCCCTATGTTTACTTTTAATGAGTCATTTTTTCGTGGAATCTTTATCGTGCAGTTTCTCCACTTCATCCAACAACTGGCGTATTTCATCCACCGAGATATTTTCTTCTTTAATAAGCGATGAAACCACGCTTAGATAGGAGTTGTCGAAATATTTTTTCACCACGTTTTTCAACGTTCGGTTCCGGTACTCCTCTTCCGTGATAACGGTAAAGTAGCGATAAGTGGTTCCCAGCGTCTCGTGCGACAGAAAGCCTTTCTCTTCCAGTGAACGCACGTAGGTGGAAAGCGTGTTGAAATGCGGTTTGGGCTCGGGATACATCTCCACCAGTTGCTTCACGAACAACGCGCCATTTTCCCAAAAATAACGCATGACTTCCTCTTCTTTTGGCGATAAATTTTTCATGTTAACCTACTGCTTTAAATAATCGATATACAAATACGCTGCAAATATAACTAATCTTTTTCGTTTTCAAACTAATTTTGTTAGTTAAATAAACTATGTTTTTTAGTTAATAATTAAAAAACGAAATCGGGCGATGTAAAGAAAACATGGTCAAGAAGATACTTTCCTCGCGAAAATTGCCTATATTTGTTTCATCGTACCGAACACGGGGTCAGCCTAAGTAACTATAGTTGACTCAGCATTTATTTAAATAGATAGATCATGAAAAAAACAACAGCATTCGTCATGATGTTTATTATTGGAGCATCGTTACTCGCCCGAGATGCGGTGACAACTCCACTTCAGCCGAAGGAGATTTCTGGGGTCACTACCCTGAGAGATGGCACGGGGAAAATGACACGTGAAAACGCTGCCGTACTAGATGGTGCAGGAAAGTCAATCGGCGAGTATGCTACTGAGCAAAACGACACGAGAAGAACAATCAGCGAGAGCACAACCGGGCAAGATACCGACAAAAGAAGGATCAGCGGTCTCGTGCTCGACGAAAAGGGGGAAGCGATTATCGGGGCCAACCTGATTGAAAAGGGAACCACCAACGGAACCGTTACGGATATAGATGGTCATTTTGCCCTCAACGTGGGCGAAAATGCAGTGCTGCAGGTCTCCTACATGGGTTACCTGCCACAAGAGGTTTATACCGCCGGTAGAAACACGTTCAATATCGCACTGAAGGAGGACTTGAAAGCATTGGACGAGGTGGTGGTGATTGGTTATGGCAGCGTGAGAAGGCGTGACGTGACCACGGCGGTATCCTCTATCTCTACCGACGATCTGGATGAGCGGCCCATCGTTTCTGCCGTTCAGGCCATCCAGGGGAAGGCGGCGGGGGTGAACGTCTATCAACCCAGCGGAACCCCGGGCGGGGATATGGTCATCCGGGTACGGGGAACCACCTCGTTTAACGGGAGCAACAGCCCGCTGTACGTCGTCGACGGGGTGCCGGTGGACAACATGAATTTCCTGTCTCCCAACGATATTGCCGACATCCAGATACTAAAGGATGCCTCTTCGGCCGCGATTTACGGGTCACGCGCGGCGAACGGTGTCGTGCTGATCACGACCAAGCAGGCCACGGCGGGTGCCAAGGTAACCGCCCATATCCAATACGGGGCAAGCCAAGTGTCCAACCAGATAAAATCGCTCAACGCCGCGCAGTACAAGGAGCTAATCGATGAGATTCGCCCTGGCGCTATTCCCGAGGGGACAACCGATCGTACCGACTGGTTCAGCGAGGTATACGGCACCGGAATCACCCAAAACTATCAGCTGCAGGTTTCCGATGGAAACGAGCGACTACGCTACTTCGTGTCGGGGGGATACCTGGATGAGAAAGGGGTGCTTAACGCCGCCTTCTTTCGTAGATTCAACCTGCGAAGCAACGTGGAGAGCCAGGTGCGTGACTGGCTACGCTTCGGGTTGAACCTCTCCTACTCCGACAACACGCGGAACGGGGTCACCACCGGCTTAGGCTCCAACCGGGGCGGCGTGGTGCTATCCGTGGTGAACCTTCCCACGGCAGCTACCATCAAGGACCCGGAGACCGGATTGTACAACCGTCTCTTCTTCGGGCAAAACATCACCAACCCGATCGAGTCGTTAGAAAATGGAAAGAACAACAAGAACAACGAGAACCGGCTGATCGCTTCGGTCAACTCAACCATAACCTTCTATCCGGACCTGACACTGAAAACGTCCTTCACCTTAGACCGAAGGAACGGGAAGAATACCGGCTTTACACCGCCGGTTCACGGGGCAGATCGGGACGACTGGGGGTCGGCATGGGATAACCGCAGCACGAACCAATTGCTGATCTTTGATAACGTGCTGACCTACAAAACGACCTTCGCTAACCTTCACCACCTGGAGGGCATGGCAGGCACATCATGGACCGACTCGCGGTGGTCGCAGAACTATATCAACGGTTCACATTACAAAGACGCGAGCATCCAAACGCTGAACGCGGCCAACAAGATAGCGTGGAACAACACCGGCTCCAACGCCTCGGCCTGGGGCATCATGTCGGGATTCGGACGAATAGCTTACAACTACGATGGCAAGTACCTCTTGACGTTCAATGTCCGGGCTGACGGCTCTTCGAAGCTACACCCCGACTACCGCTGGGGTTACTTCCCCTCCCTTTCCGCCGCGTGGCGCCTATCCTCGGAAAGCTTCATGCAGGACTTCAATTGGCTTGATGACCTCAAGCTACGCGGGGGATGGGGACAGACGGGAAACCAGTCGGGAGTAGGCGATTACGCGTACCTCCAACGGTATAACATCTCGCGACAGGCCTGGTTTGAAGAGGGCAAAACAGACGCCCTGCCCTTGATCACGCAAGCCAACCTGCGAACGCCCGACCTTACGTGGGAAACCACATCGCAAACAAACATCGGGATCGATGCCACCCTTTTCAAGGATAGGCTGACCATCGCGATGGATGCCTACTACAAATACACCACCGATATGCTGATGTACGTCTCCCTCCCCTCAGGCGCGGCTGCCGCGAGCAACATCGTGCGGAACGAAGGCGAAATGACAAACAGGGGATTCGAACTGGCACTCAACTCCCGTAACTTCACCGGCGACTTCAGCTGGGACACCCAATTCAACATCTCGTTCAACCGCAACGAGTTGAAGAAACTGACGCTGCAACAGATCTATTACGATGGCGAGACCACGGATGCCCTTCACCAAATGAGGGTGGTGCGCAATGAGCCGGGACGACCCCTTGGCGGGTTCTACGGCTACATCAACGATGGGGTGGACCCGGAAACCGGGGAGCTGATGTACCGCGACCTGAACGAAGATGGCCGAATCTCGTCGTCCGACCGAACCTACATCGGTGACCCCAACCCCGACTTCACGTTCGGCCTCACGAACCACCTGTCGTACAAAGGATTTAACCTGTCGCTATTCCTTCAAGGATCGGTAGGAAACGATATATTCAACGCCTCGAAAGCAGACGTGCAAGGGATGTATGACTTAAAGAACCAATCAGTTGAAGTGCTGCGCCGCTGGCGTACACCGGGACAAATCACCGATGTACCCAAAGCCAACTTCGACCTACAACCGTCCACCTACTTCATCGAGGAGGGCAGCTACCTCCGGGTAAAGGATGTAACGCTCTCCTACAACTTTAAGGGGAGCCTGCTCGACCGGGCCGGGATATCCCGCTTGCAGCCCTACGTGACACTAAACAACCTGCTGACCCTCACCAAGTACAAGGGGATGGATCCCGAAGTGAACCAGTGGGGCGATAGCGGTGCCGTGCAGGGGATTGACTGGGGTACCTACCCCCACAGCCGATCGTTTGTTATAGGAGTGAATCTTGAATTTTAAAACAAAACGACAATGAAAACGAAATATATACTACCCATCTTAATCGCGCTACCGGTATGGATAGCGACCCTGTTACCCTCCTGCTCGCTGGATTATGACCCACTTGACACCTACTCCGACGTAACGGAAGGGGTAGACGATGAGGGTGCCGCCACGGTGGCATTCAAAGATAAGGCGGCCGTGACATCCCATCGACAGACGCTGCTCGACCTGTTTAAAAATGGCCAGGAACACTGGTACCTCGATATGCTCCTGCTGGCCGAATCGCACGCCGACAACGCGTACGCGGGATCACCCAACAGCGAAACCACGCCATTTGAGGTAAACTCCATCGAAGGGTCAAACACCAATATGAGGCGAGACTGGAACGGGCACATGGGAAACATCGCCCAGGCCAACAAGATGATCGTCTTCGTGGATAGCGTGAGCGATCCTGCACTGACAGAAGCAGAAAGACGGCAGTTCAAGGCGGAAGCGAAAATCCTTCGGGCCATGATCTATTTCGATATGGTACGTATCTGGGGGAACGTCCCACTGGTAACATCCGTGGCAGGTGACATCACCTCTGAAACGGTTGAAGAGGTATACCCCGCCTACTTCCCCCCGCAAACCGACGCGCTTACCATCTACCGGCAAATCGAAAAGGACCTGCTTGAAGGGTTGCAGTACGCGCCCGATAACGATCCGCGAAACAAAACGCAACTATCCAAGTCGGTAGCCCATGCCCTGCTCGCCAAGGTGTACGCTGAAAAACCCCTACGCGACTACGATAAAGTCATCCAGTATGCCGACCAACTAGCAGCCGATGGCTTTGGCCTGGTCGATGAGTTTGGCGACCTGTTCGGCGTAACCCTAAGCGACCCGAACGCACCTCCCTCGCAGACCAACAAAGCCATCGATGCGAAAGCACGCAACCTGAAAGAGAGCATTTACGAAGCACAGTTTTTCCCTGGTAACGCGAGTTGGGTCACCTGGATGTTCGGTCGCCCGTTGGACGACTGGACTTTCTATTTCACCTGGGCGAAGTGGATCACCCCCTCGCGCGACCTGATCCGGGCCTTTACAAGCGAGCCGGGAGACAAACGGTACGCGGAGAGCGTTGTCTTCTACGAGTGCGACTGGAGTATCTATTACCCGGCCAACCACTACGCGTTCATGTACAAAACCCGGAGCGCTTACAACAGCATCATCAAGCTACGCTACGCCGACATCCTATTGCTGAAAGCGGAGGCACTAATTGGAAAAGGTGATTTCAATGGGGCGGCCCAGGTAATCAACCAAACACGCCGTCGAGCCGGGCTGCCCGACCTGTCGGCATCGGCCAAGACGAGCAAGGAGTCCATCACGAACGCCTACTTGAAGGAGCGGCGGCTGGAATTGGCGTTCGAAGGGCAACGGTGGTTTGACCTTGTTCGCCTCGACAAGGTAGAAGAGGTGATGAACGCGGTGTTCGATAAAGATGAAGGGAGGCCACCGATGGCCATGCCCTACACCAGCTTATCATACGTGTTGCCCATCCCTCAGGACGTGATTGACCAAAACCCGAACCTTGTACAAAATCCGGGCTATTAAATCGCTCACGTAAGACAAGCATGAGTACATTATTCACGATAAGCCGTTGAGAATTTATAGTGAACAACCTGAAAAAAAAAGGAAGCAATCATGAATATAGCACGCAAAACAGTTATCATAGCGGGGGCAATGACCTTGTTGCTCGTGTCGTGTAAAAACGATGACTACGGCCCCCGCAAGGAGTCCGCACCCGTGATCGAAGCGGCGGCCGTGACGCCATCGAACTTCACGTTTGGTGACTCCATCACGCTCACGGCCACGGTAAGCGACCCGCTAACCACGCTCACCATGCTGAGCTACGAGGTGGTCGCGGGCGACCGAACGTTAACATCGGGGGAGATCCCCATCGGGGGAACTGAACAGGAGATATCTCAATCGCTATTTATCCCCCTACTAAGTAATCAGCCCAACAACGCGGAGGTGCATATAAACCTATTGGCTACCAACACGTTGAAGGGAACAAGCACGCATCAGGTTACTGGAATAACAGGCAAACGGCCGGTATACGACCAGCTCTACCTGATCACGGATAAAGGAGGCACAGCCATCCTGCGCCCCCAAGCGAGTGGTAGCGATAAGTTCAAAGCCGATGGACTCACTTTTGACAGCTCGTTCCGATACCGGATCGCCGAAACACTGCATGTAAGCGGCACGATCGATTTCTCTGGTCACGTCTACGGTAACGTGGGAGGCAGGATCGGGATGATCGACGAAGCTGGTGAATCGGCCTTCTCATACGTTGCCTCATCAGACTATACCAAGTCGTTCCTTTTTGATGCGTACAGCTTCGAGGTTACACCAACCGGGAGTAAGCTGGGAAGTGACGACCTCTCCTTACGCGCCTTCACGGATCAAGATATCGATGGTGAATCGTTCCGAACCCTCAAACGAACGTTGGAAAAGGGAAAGAGTTACTCGTTGTTCGGTGATTTGGCCGAGCGGATCGTCCTCTTTAACCCGGACTTCTTTGAGCGTACAGCAGCCAATAAAGTCACTTTCCTGGGTCAAACCGGGGAATACACCCTCTACTACAACCCGGTGCGAAAAAACCTGTTCGTGGGAGTCGATAACCCGTCGTTCCCCGATTACCTGCTGGCATGCGGCTGGGGATTGGGATACCCAACCCGCGTGACATCCACTCAAATTAATTCGGTCTACCCCGGGAAAGGGAGAACGCATACCCAGTGGGGATTTGGGAATGTGATGAACTACGTGTTGCTGCGCCAAATTGAAACGGGCGTGTACCAAGGCACCTTCTACACCCCTAACGATCACGACCACTACGCGGGATTCAAGCCGTTCGAGAACACCGGGTGGGGCAACGAGAAAAAAGCAGGTGCCTTCACCTTCACCGGGGAACCAATTATTTCAGGGAGTAACGACTGGACAATCCCGAACGGTGAAGGAGACCCGGTTATCGAATCAACCCACTACCGGTTTACCATCAACCTGAACAACATGACGGTACATATTGAAAAATGGGAGAGCCAAAATCCGGAGTATACCACTTGGTAAAGCAGAAAAATCAAAGAATCGTATGAAACTTCCATTCTATATAAAAGTGTCGGCCCTACTGCTCTTCCTGCTCTACGGATTTTCATTCTGCAAGGATGGGGGCAAAGAAGATAACGGGGATAACGGTTCCGATCCGGAGATACCCGTCAAAGGAGATGTTACCCTCTACGTGACGACCAATAACCGCACGTTTGACTTCAAAAAAATAGCGGTCGATTTCAGCAAACGCGATAACATGTCGCCAACCACGCTCAAGCTGGAGCCGAAAACACGCTACCAGACCATGGACGGGTTCGGTGCCGCCGTAACCGGATCTACCGCCTTCAACCTGAAGCAGATGACCCAGGAGAACCGCACCCGGTTTCTAAAGGAGACCTTTTCCCATACCGAGGGTATGGGGCAAAGCTACATCCGGATACCCATCGGGTGCTCCGACTTCTCGCTGAGCGAATACACCTGCTGTGATACGCCCGGCATCGAGAACTTCGCGTTAACCTCCGAAGAGACGGAGTACGTGATTCCCATCTTGAAAGAGATCCTAGCGGTGAATCCCGACGTGAAGATCATGGGATCGCCTTGGACCTGTCCCCGCTGGATGAAGGTAGACAACCTCACCGACCTGAAACCGTTTAACTCGTGGACAAGCGGGCAACTCAACCCTGCCTATTACGACGACTACGCCGAGTACTTCGTCAAATGGATTCAAGCGTTCGAGGCGAAAGGTATCAAAATCCATTCCGTCACACCCCAAAACGAACCGCTGAACCGGGGCAACTCCGCGTCGCTCTACATGACGTGGCAGGAGCAGCGCGATTTCGTGAAGAACGCCCTGGGTCCCAAGATAACCGAGGCGGGGCTGAAGACCAAGATATATATCTTTGACCATAACTACAATTACGACAGCAATAAGCCGGAGAATGCCGACCAAGGACAATACCCGCTGAAGATTTACGAGGATGAGGAGGCGGCCAGGTTCATCACCGGCGCAGCCTACCACAACTACGGCGGCAACAAGGATGAGCTGCTCACGATTCAGCAAGCCCGTCCCGATAAAGAGTTGCTCTTTACCGAGACATCCATCGGCACCTGGAACGATGGCCGCAACCTGGAGGTTCGCCTAATCGATGACATGAGGGAGGTAGCGCTAGGAACGGTAAACAACTGGTGTAAGGGAGTTATCGTGTGGAACCTGATGCTGGATACCAACCGCGGACCCAACCGCGACGGGGGGTGCCAAACCTGTTACGGGGCTGTCGATATCGACCCCTCCAACTACGCCAACATCACCCGCAACTCGCACTACTACATCATGGGCCACCTCTCCTCGGTAGTCAAGCCGGGGGCGGTGCGCATCGGAACATCCGGATTTTCGGATGCGGGTTTCTATCACTCGGCCTTCGAGAATAGCGACAACACCTACGCGGTGGTACTACTCAACAGCAACCCGACAAGCAAAAAGATCACCCTGGACGACGGTTCCAATCACTTCGCGTACGAGGTGCCGGCCAAGTCCGTGGTATCCTATCGATGGAAAAAATAAACAGCAAATAACCCTATAAAGATGAAAAAAACAAGATACTGGATCGCGGCGCTCGTAATACCCGCCATCATGGCATCCTGCTCGAACGAGGTGGTGGAACCCCAACAAAAAGGGAACCCTACCCTGCAGGTAGAGAGCCAATTTACCAACGTGCACTTCGGGGACCTCTTGCCGTTTAACGTGACGGTCAACGACGAGGTACCCCTATCCACCCTAACCGCCCAACTATATTTCGGCGAGGAGGAGGTAACGAAGACGATTATCCGGACAAAGGAAAATGGTACCTACTCGGGTATCATCGAGGTACCCTACGGACAGAACATTCCCGATGGCACGGCAACGCTCACCTTCACCATAGTGAATACCACGCTAAAGAAGGCAAGCCAATCGTTTGACGTGCCAATCACCCGGGCAAACTATCCCTACCTGATCCTGATCACCGCCGATGGCTCATATCCCATGGTTCCGACCGGTCGACCAAACGAATACGCGGCCACGGACGCCTTCCCGTCCACTGAACTGCCGGCGTTTATAAAAACACCGGTTGTAGATGGTAAGGGACGCGAGATTCTCTTTGGCTGGGATGATGGAACGGGATCTGTTGCCGAGGGAGCCACCAGCCATATCCCCTACGTGAGCCCGATATCAGGCACCTACACCGTTACGTTCAACACGAAAACGTTTGAAACGGGACCGTTCTTTGAAGTGCTGCTGAACGGCAAAAAGATGAACATGGCCGACAAGGAGAACTACCGGTTGGACGTGGAGTTCAAGCAGGGGGACGTTGTCACGCTGGAAGGGCTGACCGACTGGTGGGTGGATCCCAGCGGACGGTATCGGGTGACGGCCAACCTGCCCCACAACTGGTTACGCGTAGAGGCCCTCGCGGGTGACGACGTGGCAACACTACAGCCCGATGGCAGCGGTGCGGTCTGGGTAATCGGGAGCCACGTGGGCAAACCCTCCTACAGCACCAACGAGGTGGGATGGGATACCTCCAAAGCA
>JAMNYO010000032.1 GCA_023622765.1 Bacteroidota bacterium
CAAGCCGGACGTCGCGGTGGGGGTAGGAGGGTACGCTAGTGGCCCCACCCTGAAGGCGGCGGCCGCGAAAGGGGTGCCCACGCTTATACAGGAGCAAAACTCCTACGCCGGGGTGACCAACCGAATGCTGGCGAAGCAGGCGAACACCATCTGCGTGGCGTACGAGGGGATGGAGAAGTTCTTCCCGAAGGAGAAGATCGTGCTGACCGGCAATCCCTGTCGGCAAGACCTGGTGATCTCCGACGAGAACCGCCGGAAAGGGTACACCTTCTTCGGTCTTGACCCTGATAAAAAGACGATCCTGATGGTGGGCGGCAGCTTGGGCGCCCGAACGTTGAACGAGAGTATCGTCAAGGCATTCCCGCTGTTGCTGGGAAATCCAGATGTGCAGGTTATCTGGCAATGTGGTAAGTATTATTACGACAAGATGCAACAACTACAGACGGAAGGGAAGATTCCGGGC
This sequence comes from Bacteroidota bacterium, assembly GCA_023622765.1. Lineage (GTDB taxonomy): Bacteria > Bacteroidota > Bacteroidia > Bacteroidales > Dysgonomonadaceae > Proteiniphilum. The sequence goes on from JAMNYO010000032.1 coordinate 464, forward strand.
AACGTGCGGCTGCTTGACTTCGTAACGAGGATGGACTACGCATACTCGGTGGCCGATCTCGTTATTTCACGTGCGGGTGCGGGCTCCATCTCGGAGTTCAGCCTGCTGAAAAAGGTGGTGATCTTGGTTCCCTCGCCCAACGTAGCGGAAGATCACCAGACGATGAACGCACGGGCGTTGGTCGACAGAGAGGCCGCGGTGATGGTGACGGATCACTTGGCTCCCGATACCCTGTACGAGACGGCACTGGGGTTGCTAAGGGACGATGAGCGGCGACAAAGGCTGAGCGAGAATATTGCGCGCATGGCGCGGCATGATTCGGCGGAACAGATCGTGGATGAGATCGAGAAGTTGTTGCTCAATCAACACGCAATCAGGGATGTTAAGTAAGAAACGACATTCGGGAAGAGGCACGGGTACGGGATGTTAAACTGTTACGCGAAAATGGAATACAGTGCGATCTATTTTATAGGCATTGGTGGGATTGGGATGAGCAACCTGGCCCGCTACTTCCTTTCCAAGGGGAAGCGAGTTGGTGGGTACGACCGGGTGGAGACGAAACTTACTCGTCAACTGCAACGGGAGGGAGCATTTGTTCATTACCTGGACGACCCGGGAGCTATCCTCGTAGAGTTTACCGACAAAAAACAGACGTTGGTGGTGTACACCCCGGCTGTGCCGACATCGCACCGCGAACTCACCTTTTTCCAGCGCGAGGGGTTCACCGTTCTCAAGCGGGCGCAACTGCTGGGTGAGGTAACCCGGGCCAGCGATGCGGTTTGTGTGGCGGGCACGCACGGGAAGACCACCGTGTCGAGCATGACCGCCCACCTGCTCAAGCAGTCGAAAATCGACTGTAGCGCCTTCCTTGGGGGAGTTTTGAAAAATTACGACAGCAACCTGCTGTTGTCTGACACCAGCCCCATCACGGTGGTGGAGGCGGACGAGTACGACCGGTCGTTTCATTGGCTGAACCCCTGGATCGCGATCATCACCTCGGCTGACCCCGATCACCTGGACATCTACGGTACCGCCGAAGCGTACCGGGAGAGTTTCGAGAAGTTTACCTCGCTGGTGCGCCCCGACGGGCATCTCTTGCTGAAGAAGGGGGCACCGGTAACCCCCCACGTTGGGCGTGGCGTGAAGGTATGGAGTTACTCCGAATCGGAAGGCGATTACCACGCGGAGAACATACGAGTAGGCCAGGGGGAGGTCGTTTTCGACTTCGTCTCCCCGAAAGGGAGGATTCGTGACGTGTCGCTGGGTGTACCGGTAAGGATTAACGTGGAAAACGGGGTGGCGGCCATGGCCGCGGCAGAGCTATGCGGGGTTACCCCTGACGAGGCACGTGCGGCCATGCGGTCGTTTAAAGGGGCGGAGCGCCGGTTCGACGTTCGGATCAAGACTGATCGGTTGGTTTTCATTGACGACTACGCGCATCACCCCAACGAGTTGTCGGCCGCCATCCGATCGATACAGGCGCTATACCCCGACAGGAAACTGACCGCCATCTTTCAACCCCACCTCTACTCCCGTACCCGGGATTTTACCGACCAGTTCGCGGAGAGCCTTTCGCTACCCGATGAGGTGATCCTGCTCGATATTTACCCGGCCCGGGAGGAGCCGATAGCAGGGGTTTCCAGTGAAATTATTTTTAACAAGATACGCTCTGCGCGAAAGTGGCTTTGCACGAAAGGGGAATTGCTGGATCGGCTTCGCGATATACCCGTGGAGGTGCTGGTGACTTTTGGGGCTGGCGATATCAGCGAGATGTTGCCCGATATCGAGCGTTTGTTAAGGGAAAAATACGGAGACGGTATGTAAGCAGGATACGCAAACTTTGTGTATCTTTGCGTATGGTGTAGCTGTCACACCAAAGAATCGGATTGATGAAGAGAATTCTGCTCGTGTTGGCCGCGCTCGCGGTGATAGGGTACCTGTTTTTCTCGGCGAAACACTTTCGTGAATCGTCGAAAAACCGCTTGTGCGAACGCTTCGAAGTGGTGGTGAAAGACAGTGTGCGAACGGCATTCGTGCGTGCCCACGAAATCGAGGCGCTGGTAAAGAGACACGGTCTCTATCCCGTTGGGAAGCCGTTTTCTGAGGTGAACACGTTGGCCATTCGGGATACGATCATGTCAAACCGACTGGTGGAGTCGGTCGAGGTGTACACCACGTCGAAAGGTTTCGTGGTGGCTAGTATCCGCCAACGTGAACCGGTGCTGAGGGTCATCTCCGATACCAAGGGGAGCTTCTACGTGGATGATGATCGGCAGATTATGCCGGTATCGCCGGACTTTACCGTCTACGTGCCACTCGCCACGGGTGCCATCGGGGAGGAGATGGCCAAGAACGAGCTCTACGACTTCGCGATGTTCCTGCATCGAGATGCTCATTGGAACGCCTGGATCGAGCATATCGCGGTGAGGGGTAACGGTGACGTGGTGTTGATTCCCCGCGCGGGTGACTTTCAGGTGGTGATGGGAAGCCTTCACGACTACCCCGCCAAGCTCGCGAAACTGGCCCGTTTCGTGGACGAGGGGCTGAACGTGGTGGGGTGGAATCGCTACTCTGAGATCAACCTGAAGTACGATAACCAGGTGGTCTGCACGAAAAAATGAAAACAAAGCATATTGACCAAAATAGTATGACGCAATCAGGATTTATAGCCGCGATAGATTTGGGAACCCACTCGATTAAGGGGGTAGTGGGGCGCAAGAACGAGAACAACGTGGTCTCGATTATCACGAGCGGTGAACAACCCTCGAGCAACTGCATCCGTCGGGGGATGGTGTACAATATTGAGGAGACCGGCGCCAACGTCAGAAGGCTGATCACGATGTTGGAAAACAGCATGGGACGGAAGATCGGGAAGGTGTACGTGGCGCTGGGGGGACAGTCGCTCCGCTCCATGGAGTTCACGAAGTCCATCGAGCTGTCACCCGGCGAGATGGTCTTTGAAGAGATGATCGAGAGATTACACGAATCGGCCGAGCAATTTGTGCCGGAACTCGCGCGGACTTACGCTGTGGCTGATGTGGAGTATTTTGTTGATGGCAAACCGGAACGGAAGCCTGTTGGGATTACCGGTTACCGCGTAGAGGCTAACTTTAAGCTTATCACGGGTCGCCCCAACCTGTTGGGAAACATAGAGAAGAGCATTTCCGGGAAAGCAGAACTGCCCATCGCACGATATATCGTGGGGGCTTTGGCTACCGCCGCGGCCACGTTAAGCGATGAGGAGAAAGATCTGGGGTGCGCTTTGGTTGATTTCGGGGCGGGTACCACCACCCTGTCGGTTTACAAGGGGGGCATCCTGCGTTCGATGATCGTGATTCCGTTTGGTGGCAAGACCATCACGAGAGACATACGTGCGCTGAACTTCACCGAGAGTGACGCGGAGCAGCTGAAAATCAAGTACGGGAAGGCTATGAAGAAGCAAGAGACTCCCTTTTTGGCTTCCCCGTTCTCGGAGAAACCCGACGTGGATATGTCGCAATTAAACCGGGTGATCGAGATGAGGCTCGACGAGATCACGGCCAACCTTAAAGAGCAAATCAAGCTTTCGGGCTACGAAGGGGAGAGCCTGGGGGCCGGTTTGTTCATCACGGGCGGTGCCTCCCAGCTGGAGAACCTGGATGCTTACCTGGAACAGAAGCTGAAAATGTCGGTACGATGTGCCACCGTGAAAAAAACGCTGGTTAACAACGCTCCCGAATTGGTCAACGACCCATCCTACACGCGGGTATTGGGCATGTTGTTGCTGGGAGATGAGGATTGTGAGCATAAAGAGGTGCAAAATCCAAAAGAGTATGAGGAGTACGAAGAGGGGCAAGATACACGCTCCCCCCGAACCCCTCGAACCCCGTGGGGACGCGGTGATAAAACGAAAAAACCTAAGAAGGAGAAGGAGAAAGAGAAGGAAGGTGGTGGCTTTTTTTCGAATATGGAGAGTTTTTTCGGGAATATGTTTTCGGAGGATGACGAATAGGGTGATAATGTTGAACAGGTAAAGGATCAATCGAATGGATAACGATATATTGGATTTTCAAATAGATAGCCATACCGGTGCCATCATTAAGGTGATTGGCGTGGGTGGCGGAGGGGGCAACGCGGTCAACCACATGTACGAGGGGGGGATACACGATGTCTCTTTTGCCCTTTGTAATACCGACAACCAAGCACTGATGCAGTCGCCGGTTCCGGTGAAAGTGCAGTTGGGACAGAACACTACCGGGGGGTTGGGTGCGGGTAACCAACCGAATGTTGCACAAGAGGCCGCGGAAGAGAGCATCAAGTTGATCGAGGAGCTACTGCAAGATGGTACGCGCATGGCTTTCATCACCGCGGGTATGGGCGGTGGAACCGGAACGGGTGCCGCCCCCGTGGTGGCCCGCGTGGCCAAGGGGATGGGAATCCTCACCGTGGGCATCGTGACCATCCCCTTCGTGTTCGAGGGCGAGCGAAAGATCGTCCAAGCCCTTAAGGGGGTGGAGGAGATCGCGAAGAACGTGGACGCGTTGCTGGTGATCAACAATGAACGGCTTCGGGATATTTACAGCGACCTCACGATGATGAACGCGTTCGCGAAGGCCGACGACACCCTGGCAACTGCCGCTAAAAGTATCGCCGAGATTATCACGGTACACGGGCATGTGAACCTCGACTTTGCCGATGTGAATACCACCCTCAAGGATGGTGGGGTCGCGATCATGAGCAGCGGGCTGGGGAAAGGTGAAGATCGCGTAAATGAAGCCATCCACAACGCGTTGCACTCTCCTTTACTGAACAACAACGACGTGTTTAGCGCCAAGAAGATCCTAATCAACCTCACGTTTGGTGAGGAACACCCGTTGATGATGGAGGAGATGAACTCCCTGCACGACTTCATGTCGAAATTCCGAAGTGAAATAGAGGTGATCTGGGGAGCTGCGGTCGACAACTCGTTGGGTGAAGAGGTCAAGGTGACCATCCTTGCCACCGGTTTCTCGATTACCAGCGTGCCCGGCATCGAGGAGCAACGGGCTTTGGAAAGTGAAGAAGATAGGAAAAAGCGTCTGGCTGAGTTGGAAGAGCAACGTGAACAGGAGAGAAAGAATAAGAAGTTGATAGAGACGTACTACGGAAAGGCAGGCCTGGAATCGCTCGAGGCGCATAACTACCGGCAGGAGCCATTCGTGCTGACGCTGGAGGAGTTGGACGATGATAAGATATTGGAAGCGCTGGAGAAGACCCCCGTGTTCAAGCGGGAGCGTGACTTTAATCCCCGTGCCTATCAGGCGGACGTACCACGGCGACCCACGACCCTGTTCGATTGATAATACCGCGAACGGTTGAATACCCGTTCACGACAATTTTGCATCTTTATGCTCTTTGTGGTGGAGTACCTGTAGCCCACTAACCACCTGTGCGTGTTTGCCTCACGTACGGTTCGTGTTCTTTTTTGAATCGCTTGTCGATCAGGTTGTTTTTTCTCGCTCTTTTTTCGAGCTTTTTGAGTTCGTTATCTCTCTTCTTGTCGTTGTTAAACTCGGTCGTCAGCAAGATGACGGAGAGTGTCTCATCGTCAATCTCCTTGAATTCAAAGACTACGGTTTTGTCTTCGATCACCTCGTAGTCGGCTAACCTCACCAGGTAGTCGTGCCCGGGGGCGTAATCGATTGTGACCGTGTTGTAACCCATTCCAGAGACGGTTATGGTTCCCAGTTTCGCAATATTCGGCAAGTAAATCATGCCGTTGCTTCCCGTGACGTGTCCTTCCGGTTCTTTGCGCGAAACCTTATCGGGTTCAACCAGGATTCCCCGGATCGGGTAGTTGTTCAGTCCCACCACCTTTATGACGCAGGTATCCTCGCGAGAACCTTTCAGTTCCTGGAACGTGGCTTTCGCACCGGGGTACCCCGTGGTATGCACCAAGAGGAAATTCCTCTCTCTTTCGTACGTCCCCACTCCCGTTTGTATCGAGGATAGTCCCCCGAAATCGCTGACTCGGAATATGACTTGATCTCCTTGAAAAACCAGTGAATCTGTCCCGTTCGTGTAGGTGCCACTCAACGTTTGGGCGGCCACGGGTGTTCCGGAAAACAGTATGGAGAGGAACAGTGGTATGGAAACCAACAACGGCACGGAGGCCGATAACAGATTATTTTGCATGACGATAACAAGTTAATACACAAATGTACCACTAATTTTCATCATTGGGAAAAGTGAAACGTTAAAAGAGTACCAGGTAGGGGCATCTATTAATGGTAATATCATGCTCAAGCGTTTATTGTGCATCACTGCTGAATCGCGTAGTTATAGAGTTGGAACACCTCATCCACCGAATTGAAGTCGATCTCCTGTTCCTGTATGTACGATTCGAGGCTTGACCTCATGGCCTTGGGAAAGGCTTTTAAAAAGCTGCGTTGGTTGTAGAAACTTCGGCTCCTCTTTCCAACCTTTACTTCATAGGTTTTGTCTACCCTTGTTACAACGCTGCTTTTCGCTTGAGCCCGGCTGATAACGCCTTGTCCGGGGATACCGGAATAGCTGGCTACCGCTGCTGTCTCTGTTGTGCCACCGTACGTGATTTTATCGGGTGCCTTCCTTTTTTGGGCCGAGTAGTGAACATGAAATTTGGGCTCTGCCTGGATGATTTCAATCGCTTCGCCTGTTGATGGCAGGAAAATCCTCTTTCCAAAATGCAGCGCCACGACGAGCCCAGGCTCAGAGAACTCTTTCTCCAACTGATCGGAAGGATCTATGAAGACGTACTGGCCGGTAACGAGGTTGAAATTCAATGGCACGGCAAATTGCCTGCCATCACTGTAAAAGACGGTGCCATCCTGGAACTCCTCGAACAGGTAACGCGGGGTAGAAGAATTTATTTGAGCGTAAGCGAAGGTCGTATGGGCTGCCCAAAGTAAACATAAAACAAGAAAAAGTGATAAACGCGGTTTCATCTTTCGGTTATTTTATCAAAAAATCATTCAATTATCGAGTGAAAACATGGGGCACATTTCCATCGGATGATTTGTTCATCAAATATAGGCCAAATCACCGGGCTTTCATGCTCCGGTAGTGCTAATCTTTTTTAAAACCCCTGTTATCACTTGACATCAAACACTTGGTAGTTTGAGATTGCTCCTTGACAAGATGATTCAGTCTAAAAAAACGGAGGGTGGACTTGTTGCCAACCCACCCTCCATTGTTTAGGCGTTATTCAACGTTATCTAACATAGGGTAAAAGTTAATATCTACCCATGTGAGATTTGGTCTTGAATGTTACAACAGATCGTAGCGTTACCTATCCCGGGTAGAATACCACCCTGACCTCGTAAAGGCGAGTGTGTTGCGAAACCCCTTCGGGGAGGTACGCGATATTCTTCACGAGGTAACGTTGGGGCTTGGAGAAGTCACCCGGTTTCCCCAACTCTGTTGCGCCATCTATCCTTTCAACGATACAGTCCCAGGGGTTCACAAGGACGATCTCCCCGATTACTTCGTTTTTCCTAACGGGTAGGTTTACTTGCTCTGAACGGTTGTTTTCCGGATTTACCAGTTTGAAATCGCCCGTGAACTTGCTCCCGTCAAACAGGAAGCCCTTGTTGGGGCGGGCTTAACCACTTGACCGTTGCTGAGCGTGACCGCCTTGTCGGTTTCATTCTTCCAAGTATCGGCAGAGGTGCCTATTAACTGGGTGTTCATGTAGTTATCCACCCATTGGTTCCAGTTCACGGCAAAGATCTTGTTCTCGAACAGCTCCCTCGCCCTCACGTCAAACCGTGTAGCTTCTACCTGCGTGTAGGTCGATTCGGGCGCCTCTTCATAGACCAGTCCCCTTTCACAGCTTGCCAAGGTCCAGACCGCACAAAACAGGATTGTCCCGGCCCCTATTTTCTTCAGTAATTTATCTTTCAACATGGTTGTAATTATTTATTCATTAGTTATACGTGTAGTTGGCCCATCCCGGATTCTGTTGCAGTTGCTTGTAATCCTTTAGGGTAGACGCGGAGAACGGAACGAAGTAGAACCGGCTATGGTCAAACTTCCTGTCATAAATAGAGTAGGGCATTCTAAACGTTTCAATCTTTGGGGTAAAGTATCCCTCTCCGTCCGGTTGAACCGGGTAACCGTTTTCACCTACCTTGGTGCTTTCAACACCCTTGCGGAAAATCCAGATTCCCCGAGACGCTTGGTTCAGCTCTTCGATGGTCGATTTGCCTTCGGCTTCACTCCAACGCAGCAGGTCGAAGTAACGGAACCCGGGTACTTCAAGCGCGAACTCCAGGCGACGTTGTGTCTTCATCTCTTCATAGAGATCGTTGCCCGTGTATTCGGACAACCCGGCCCGGGTGCGGATCTCGTTGATGTAGCCCCTGGCATCCGGCTTGTTCAGCTTGATGCCCGCTTCGGCGCAGTTCAACAGCACTTCGGCGTACCGAATGTTGAAGTAGCAGGTTTCGCGTTGGGTACCCCAGTTGAAGGTGCCGTCGTTGTTGTATTGATTAAACTGCGAGTATTTCCTCGAGTAATACCCCGTGATGGTTTGAGCCGATGCACGGTTGATGGGTGCGGAGGTCATGTTGTCCAGACTGCGGTACCCGGTGTGCAGGGCGCTATACTTTAATGAAGTCTTGGGCTCGGTGTTATCGATCCAGGTCTGTATCATGTAGCGCTCCTCTTCAGGTCCCATGTACGAGCCGTCGTAGGTAACGGTCGCGTAAAACCGCTTGTCCCTATTCTTGTAGATATCGCGGTAGTTGGCATTGGACCCCTCGATTTCCCCCTCCGCGTTCATTTTGAATCCCATCGCTTTGGATTGTGAGGTTTCCCACCACTTTTTCCACTTGCCGTCCTGGTTGTCCTTTTGCAAGTAACTGTCCACCAAATCTTGCGTGGGGAATAACCCCGTGCGGAAGTTCCAGTTGTAGGACGCGTCTTCCGTACCACCGTAATAGAGGTAGTCGGGCCCGTTTTTAGCCGTGGGGTTAAACCCGGAGCGTTGATTCTCCTTGAACATCACGGGCCAGATGGCCTCGGGGCTCGTGTGCGCGGTGGTGCTGGTGAACAGATCCTCGTATTTCGGTTCCAGGCTGTACTTGCCAATCAAGTTTTTGGCCGCGTCATAGGCTATTTGGTAATAGTGCTGCGCGTTCTTTTGAAACTTGAACAGACCGGCCGCGTCATCTTTGTAGAGGTTCTTGGTGGAGGCATCGGCAGCGTTGGCCGCGTAGAGCGCCACGCGCGAGATGAACGCGGTGGATACATCCTTGTTGATCATCCCTGTTTCGGTCTTGCCGCCAAACGCTTCGAAGAGTTTCACCGACTCGTTTAAATCAGCGAGTATGTTGTCGAAAATCTCTTCCCGCTTGTTTTGAGGCAAATAGGTCTCATCATCGATGGTAAGGGCCTTGTCCACGTAGGGAACCGCACCCCAGTACTTGATCATGTCGAAGTAGACGAAGGCGCGAAAGAAGTGGCATTCAGCCAACAGTTGATTCTTGAGCGTTTCGGACAGGGCCGGCGAAGATTCAATTTTCTGGATTCCGAGGTTCACGCTGTACACTTTCTGGTACGCGTCGCTCCACGGGGCGGAGAATCCGACGATACCGCTGTTCTCATCGTACTGCCGTTGATTGAACGAGTTCTGACGGTAGGTGTTCCAGTCCTGCTCGTAATTGCCCTGCATGTTGTCTGACCACTGCTCCGATTGGAACGTGTCGCCGGTAGCCGCCGGTGTCCAGAAGTAAAAGTTGTTCACGTAAGCACGTGCCAGTTGAGGATTCAACCAAAAGCGGGCCTCGTCGACCGACGTCGTTGGTTCAATTCCCAGGGGATCACACGCGGTGGAGATACCCATCACGCCTCCAAGGAGTAGCCCGGCTATAAAAAACGTATATATTTTCTGTTTCATAATTAACAAACCCTTTTATTATAATGTTACTGTAAACCCTAAAGTATACGAACGCTGCGTAGGATAGCTACCTAACGTTCCATTATTGTTTTTCAGGACGTCCCTTTTCAGGTCGTAGCGCAGGCTTACGTTTTTCAGCTTCAGGTAGGAAGCGTCGAATGCCCAAGTGTCAATGTAGCTGTATCCCCAGCCCCTTCCATCAGCTACGGGAATGGGTAGCGGGGCGTTCACGTCAGGGTTGCTCGGCGTGTAGGCGTGTTGGAAAGCGTACTGGCCGTAGTTCCACATCCAGCTCTGCTGGCTACGAAGGGGCGATGGCATGGCACCAGAAACGTGGGTGGCCCCTTGCAGGAAGACTTCAAAATCGAATCCCTTCCAGTTGGCTCCCAAGGTAACCCCGAATTGGGTGAGCGGGGTGGTACCCGGCACGTTGAACACGTAGTAGTCGTTCACCCTACCGTCGCCGTTCAGGTCGACCAGCCTCACGGTTCCCAGCGTATGGTTCCGCGTAGCGTTTATGAAGGAGTTGTACATATCGTTCCAGTCACCGAATTTACCGTCGGTTTTAAGGCCGAGCTGGTAAACGGGGTGCATCTGGCGCTTGCCAATAAAGTCAAACGTGGGTGACCACCAGTCGGAACTTTGGTCCGTGTGGCGGGTTTGCCTTTCATCCCAGTAGGAGTAGTTTAGCCCCACGCGATATCCTACCTGGTCGATTTTATCTTCCCAGTTCAGCGACATCTCGAATCCGCCTTTGCGGGAGGTGGTGTAGGGCGCGTTGATCTTCGGGATATTGGGCATCCCCAGGATGTCGGTACGAATCATGTCTGTGGTCATTTTCATCTCGTCACCCTTGTTCGAGTAGAGGAACACATCGATTGCTCCCGTCAGTCGATCCCTAAATAGGCCGTAGTCTATACCGGCACCGTACTGTGTACTGCTCGACCAGCGAAGGTTACTGGCGATAGAGCTCACGTACCAGCCCACATTGGGGTTCATGTTATCACCAAACAGCACCCGGTTGCCGCTTTGCGCGTATTGTGTTAAGAATGAGAAAGGCTTGCCTACCTCATTTCCTACCAGCCCCAATCCCCCGCGCAGCTTAAGCATGCTGAGGATACTCGGGTTCACCAGGTCCCTGAACCACTCCTCTTCCGTGGCCACCCATCCCAGGGAGAAGGCCTGGAAGTACCCCCAACGTTTCTCGGGGCTGTAGCTCAACGATCCGTTGTAGTTGGCGCTATATTGGAACAGGTACTTGTCGTCGTAATCGTAGCTGAAGCGCCCGATGTAGGAGGCCGATCCCCACTCGGTGGCGTTTCCATTGCTACCTGTCATCTCTGCCCCTAAGTCAACCTGGGGAGCGAGCGTGGTGGGGTATCCCCTTCTCCTTGCCGACGTCCAGTTCTCATAGCGCTTCTGGCTCTGGTAGTTCACCATGGCCGTCACGTTGTGCTTCCCGAAAGCGCGGGCGTAGTCCAACTGGAAGATACCGGTTGTTAGCTTGTACTTGTACCAGTATTGGTACATGTTCGCGTTAACAGGGTTATAGCTGGAGAAACTGGTCGCGTACGGGTTGTCGTACACGTTCTCTTGGTCATGGTTAAACACCCGGTTCGTGTTGTAGGTGGTGGTGAAGTTTATGCTGGCTTGCGCGGAAAGGCCTTCCACCCATGGGATGTAATACTTTAACTCGCTGTTCATCTGGAACCGGTACGCTTCCGTATCGTTGAACCCGGTCTTCAAGAGCGAGCTTACAGAGCCTTTCCTGGGAAGTCCCGTGCTCCACTGCGCGGGCCTCTTGGGCATCCAGTCTCCGTACATGGCATTATTGAAAACAGACTCCCCCGCAGCCGGTCTCTGCTGGTTGCTCGTGTTACCGTTCAGGTTGAACGTGAACTTCAGGCTTTTATCGTTCAACAGGTAGGCGTCGGTGTTAAGGACGATATTTACCTGGTTGTACTTGTAGTTATCGCTAACCCCTTGTTGGTCAAGGTATCCCAGGCTTGAGTAGTAGTTCACCCGGTCGCTACCGCCCCGCAAGCTCACGTTGGTCTGGTACATAGGTTGCACGTGGTCGAACATCTTCCACGGGTCGTACGTGCAGTAGTAGTCTTGAATGTTGAATCCTTGCGACTTGTAAGGGTCGAACAGGTCGTTGATATCGCTCATCTTGTAACCCATGTTGTACCTCTCGTTGACCAGCCTGAGAATATCGTCGAAGCTGTGGCCCTTTTGCCAAAGGTCTCCCATGTAATACCTCGACAGTTGCGTGTTGTTGAAGGTGGGGCTTTCTTGGAAACTGGCGAATTCCACCTCGTTGCGGGCTTGTACGAACTCGTAGGCACTTAATCCTTTGGAGCGGTAAGCCGGCGTCATGATGGAAACCTTTTGGTTAAGGGTAATGACAGGCGCACCCTCTTGTCCCCGCTTCGTCGCGATAACTACTACCCCGTTCGCGGCCCTGGGACCGTAGACGGCTGTAGCTGAAGCGTCCTTCAGGATTGACATCGAGGAGATGTCATCCGGGCGTAATCGATTGAAAAATTCGTTCCCCTGGGCGGGCTCCATCACCACGTTGTCAATCACGTACAAGATGTTGGCACCCCCACGGATCCAAATTTTCACGTTTTCACCGGGAGCCCCCGAGCTTTGCTGGGTAATCACCCCCGTAACACGTCCGCCAAGCCCCTCAGCGACTGAGGTGACCGGTAGGCGAGTTATCTCGGCCACATCCACAACAGAGGCCGAGGCGGTCATGGTTTTGGCTTTTTGAACGCCCCCATAACCGGTTACCACTATCTCATCAAGCATTTCGCTGTCTGCAGCCAATACAACGTTGATGGTAGTCCTTCCATTCACGGGAATCACTTGGGTAACCATACCCACGTAGCTTATCTGCAATGACCCATTGGCAGGCACGTTGCTTAACGTGTACTTCCCGTCGAGGTCCGTGATAGTACCGTGACTCGCGTCTCCTTGAACGATAACGGTTGCCCCGATCACTTCAAGGCCCGTATCGTCTGTAATGATACCGCTCACTTCAATGGTCTGAGCGGAAATGGAAAAGGCTATCAACCCCATCAATAGGGTCAATAGACCTTTTAATCCAAATGATTTTCTTTTCATTCTCCGGATTATTTTTAAAAGGTTTATACTGAGTTTTTACTCCTTAACGCGCAACAAAACCTTGTTATTACGGTAAGTGATTTAAAAACACCAGCAAAGATAATGTAATGTTTTATAATACAAAACTATTTAAAAAAATAATTATATTAATATTTCTTACATTAATAAAAAAAGCCGAGATAATCCCGGCTTTACACTTATTTATTTATAATATAGTCGATTGTTCTAAAAGGAAAGGAAAAAAAGGTTTTCTCCTTGATAACCTTAGCTGCTACCTGTTTTTAACCCTACGTCTTACATTCCCTTTTCAGCAAGGTAGCGCTCCGCATCCATGGCGGCGCGGCAACCGGTACCGGCAGCGGTGATGGCTTGTTTGTACAGGGGATCGGCCACGTCTCCGCAGGCGAACACGCCTGCCACGTTCGTTTTGGTGGAGGGTTGAGCGGTTTTGATGAACCCTGTCTCGTCCAGCTCGATGTACTTCTTGAAGATTTCGCTGTTGGGTGTATGGCCAATGGCGAGGAAAAAGCCATCGATGGCGATATCTACCTTCTCTTCGTCGGGTTCACCCATCCGCTTGATCAGGTGTGCACCCTCTACGCCGTTCTCGCCGAAGAGGCCCACCGCGTTGTGTTCGAAGAGGATTTCAATCTTGGGGTTGTTCATCACCCGCTCCTGCATGATTTGGGAGGCGCGGAGGTAAGGCTTGCGTACGATCATATAGACCTTGTCTGCCAGACCCGATAGGTAGGTGGCATCCTCGCACGCGGTGTCGCCGCCACCCACCACGGCTACCTTCTTGCGGCGGTAGAAGAAACCGTCACAGGTGGCACAAGCGGAAACGCCTTGTCCCGCGTACTTTGTCTCATCGGGTAGTCCCAGGTATTTCGCCGTCGCACCCGTGGAGATGATCACGGTGTCGGCTTCAACAACCTTCTCATTGTCGATGGTCACCTTCAACGGGCGGGTGGAGAAGTCCACTGCGGTGGCTCGCCCGGGAAGTATGGTCGCTCCAAACCTTTCGGCCTGTCTTTTGAAGTCAATCATCATCTCGGGTCCCGTGACCCCGTCGGGGTAGCCCGGAAAATTCTCCACGTCGGTAGTGGTTGTCAACTGCCCTCCCGGCTGCAATCCTTCGAAAAGCACCGGCTCCAGGTTGGCCCGTGCCGTGTAGATGGCGGCGGTGTATCCCGCCGGGCCCGATCCTAAGATCAGGCAACGTACTTTTTTATTCATATGATTAATATTATGTTTTTATGTGACTTTAGCATATTGATGATTACCGCAAGTCTACGATCTCCACACCCGGGTAGGAGGAAGCGTTAAAGATAAAAAGGGAATCTGCGTAGTGTTGGGAGACGTTGTATTCAGTGATGTCGATACGCGTCTTCATCCCGTTATGCCCCGTGAGGATTATCCGTGATAAGGCGTGATTGGTTGGGTCGATCGTGACCGAGACCGATTGAAAGTCGCCACGGTTTGATGTGGGCGCCATGTCGATTCGTTGGGCTCGTTTGCCGTTTACCGTGGTGGTAACGGGGGGTGAGAGCGTGTATCCCTCCTTGTAGATACCCAATAACGCGAGCGGACTGATGGAGGCAATCTCTTGTGCGGAGGGTTGGCTGATATTCACCTCGTTGACCTCTTTCATGAGCACCCACTGTGTTTCGCCGTCGAACCATATGGTCATCGCCTCCGTGTCAAGCTTGAACTTGTTTCCCTTCGCGTAGCCTTCCCCTGTTTGGACATCGATCGGGGTATTGGTGAGGTCGAACGTGGAGAGGGTGAAGGTGAGGCGTATTCCTTTCGAGGTCTCGAAAGTGGTGTACGCTTTATCGAGGATGGTCTTCGACTGATTCGCTTCCTGTGCTGGTGAAAGCGTGAGGGTGAGCATGGATACCAATATGAGTAGCGTTCGTGTTCGCATATCGTTTCTATTTATTGGGTTAAGTCAGTTAATGATGGGATTAACTGGCTATAGGTAGGACTAAAAGTGGGGGGTTGGGTTTAATTGAGCGAGTCGAGCAGTTTCTCCAGCGAGTACTCGTCGGCGATAAACACCTCACGCGGCTTGCTTCCTTGTGTGGCGCCCACGATCCCTGCTGCCTCCAGTTGGTCCATCAACCTGCCTGCCCGGTTGTAGCCGATGGAAAACTTGCGCTGTATCAATGAAGTGGAGCCCTGCTGGTGCACCACGATAAGCCGCGCGGCCTCCTCGAAGAGCACATCCCGGTCGTTTAGGTCCACCGCACCCGGTACACTGTCTCCCTCTGTTACCACCTCCGGCAACGGGTATGCACCTTCGTATCCCCGTTGTTTGCCGATATCGAGTGAGATCCGCTCCACCTCCGGGGTATCCACGAAAGCGCATTGAATGCGGATCAGGTTGCTCCCTTGCGAGAAAAGCATATCGCCTCGGCCGATTAACTGGTTGGCACCACTCATGTCGAGGATGGTACGGGAGTCGATTTGGGAGGTTACCCGGAACGCCATCCGTGCCGGGAAGTTGGCCTTGATGGTACCCGTGATGATGTTGGTAGTGGGGCGCTGCGTCGCGATGACCATGTGCATGCCTACGGCCCGCGCTTTCTGGGCGATGCGGGCAATCGGCATCTCTATCTCCTTACCGGCCGTCATGATCAGGTCGCCAAACTCGTCAATTACCACCACGATATAAGGCATATACTTGTGGCCGTTGTTGGGGTTAAGGCGTCGTTGGATAAACTTCTGGTTATACTCTTTGATGGATCGCGTACGTGCACGCATCAGCAACTCGGTCGGGTAGCTTGGCCAGGTAGTGGTTCTCGATGGCGGAGTAGATGTTGAACTCCACCATCTTGGGGTCGATCAGCACCAGCTTCATCTCCGCGGGGTGCTTCTTGAAGAGCAGTGAGGTGATGATGGCGTTGAGACCCACAGATTTACCTTGGCCCGTGGCTCCGGACACCAGGAGGTGCGGCATCTTGGTAAGGTCGAAGATGAACACCTCGTTTGTGATGGTTTTGCCCAGTGCGACCGGCAGATCGTATGTGCATTCCTGGAATCGTTTGGAGGTGATCACCGAGTGCATCGAGACGATCTGCGGATCCTTGTTGGGTACTTCGATGCCGACGGTCCCTTTGCCGGGCATCGGGGCGATGATGCGGATACCCAACGCGGATAGGCTGAGCGCGATGTCATCCTCCAGGTTGCGTATCCTTGAAATGCGAACGCCCGCTTCCGGAACGATCTCGTAGAGGGTGATGGTAGGGCCTACAGTGGCCTTGATGGAGGTGATCTCGATCCCGTAATTGCGCAAGGTGTGGATGATCTTGTCCTTGTTCTCGTTCTGCTCTTCCATATCTACAGCCTTGTCGCCCGTGTCGTACACTTTTAACAACTGGCTGCTGGGGAAGCGGAAGGAGGAGAGGTCCTTCCTTGGATCGTATTCCTCCATATCGTGAGGAAACCCGCTGCTTGTTGGCTTCTCTTCCGGGTGGAGCGTAAGGGCTGCGTCCTCATCCTTCGGGACGATTACCTCGAAGTCATCGGATAATCCCACTGAAGTGGAGACCGTCTCCGTTCTTCCCGATCGGGGAGGGTGGTTTACGGTAGAGCGGTCGCCTATCGGGGAAGCGCTCGAAGGAGAATCACCCTTTACCGTGGCTTTTTCGCCCGACGCATCGCTTCCCGCTTCTTCTGTGCCCTCCTCCTCTTTCAGTTCGATGGCAATCCTCTTGAGACCACTTGCCAGCCGGTGGAAGAGGCCGGTTTTCTGGGGTTTGCCCGTGGTCGAGGGTTCACCCGGCTCTTCCGCCTGTTGCATCCTTACCGTTTTATTTAGGTCGATGGGTCCGCTCTCTTCCTTAGTGGTGAATGAAGGCTTGCTGTGGATCAACGTCTCCTGAATCTTGCGCATGGAGCTTTTGCGGACGATGACCGCGATGACCACCCCGAAAAGGAGGAGAAGCAGCACGATACCGGGTTTGCCGACGCTGTTGTTCAGTATCTGCTCGATCTGTAGCCCGTGGCTACCACCCCATTTCACATGCGTGCCGGGGAAGATCTTGTCGAGGATAAACGCGTTCGCGATGGAGAGGCCAATGAGGCAGAAAGCGCCAATGAAGAGGGCTTTTATAACGGGGAACTTGGTTACTTTCATGATTCGTAACCCCACGTAGACCAGGAAGAGCGGGATGAGTACCGAGGCGATGCCGAAACCCTCGTTCACGAGCCTCTCGGCTATGTACGCCCCACCGGCGCCCGTCCAATTTTGTATCTCGGGTGCGCTGGAACGAATCACTTCCCAGAAGGAGCGGTTCAGCACCTGGCTTTGGTCTGAGGCACCGGTGAAAAGGAAAGAGACGATGGCTAACAGGATGAATATACCAGTGAAAGCCACGATCACTCCAAAGATGAAGTGCACGCGCTCGTTGCGTAAAAACTGAACCAACGCATGCCCCCTTTTTTTAGAAGCAGCGGTTTTTCTTCTTTTCCTTTTAGCCATAGTTTCCTTTCTCTTCCCGTTTCTTTAACCTTTTGGGCGTGAGTTGCCCCATTTTCCGGATGTGTGCGGCCGCCCTATTACCAAGTGAGAAATCAAATGCAAATGTATGAAAAAGAAAGCGAGAATAAAAGAGGTGCCGAATAAAAAGCGAAAAGTCCGCGAATCACTTCGCAGACCTCTCTACTTAACACAATCTTCATGAAACAAACTACATGATCGGGTTGATCGCAACACGGTAACTTGATCCCGGGCTATACCGGTAAGCTGCATCGTGCATGTCACCCGATCTTTTGTTCATGTCTTTAAAACAACGGGTCGGTGTAAATGTTCATGCTAGGTTGATTTTTAACGTTTTGACCGCCCAAAACTTCCACATGATCCCTAAAATCTCCCCGTAGACCCTGTTTCCCGTTGTTACTTATTGGACAAGCTATCATGTTAAGCTAATCTGTGCAGCTCGTTCCTAAGGTATTTAGCGGTGTAGCTGTTCTCCTCTTGAATCAGCTCTTCCGGCGTGCCGCTGGCCAGGATGTAGCCCCCCTTATCTCCCCCTTCGGGTCCCAGGTCGATGATGTAATCGGCACACTTGATGATATCAAGGTTGTGTTCGATCACGATCACCGTGTTCCCCCTGTCCACCAGCTTGTTGAGGACACCAAGCAGCACCCGGATATCCTCGAAGTGAAGTCCGGTGGTAGGTTCGTCAAGCACGTAGAGCGTGTTGCCCGTCTCCACCCGCGCCAGCTCGGTGGCCAGTTTCACGCGCTGGCTCTCGCCGCCCGAAAGCGTGGTTGAGGGTTGTCCCAGCGTGATGTAGCCCAGCCCCACCTCTTGCAACACCTTTATCTTGTGGAGGATGGTCGGCACGTTTTCAAAAAACTCCACCGCGTTGTTCACGGTCATATCCAGCACGTCGGCAATCGTTTTTCCTTTGAACCGCACCTCCAGCGTCTCTCGGTTATATCGCTTCCCGTGGCACACCTCGCAGGGCACCATCACGTCGGGTAGGAAGTTCATCTCGATGGTTTTATAGCCGTTCCCGTTGCACGTTTCGCAGCGTCCCCCTTTCACGTTAAACGAGAACCGTCCCGGTTTGTAACCGCGCACCTTCGCTTCCGGCATCCCCGCGAAGAGGTTGCGTATATCGGCGAAGACGCCGGTGTAGGTGGCCGGGTTGGAGCGGGGGCTTCGGCCGATGGGCGACTGGTCGACGCTCACCACCTTGTCGAGGTGCTCCGTACCCTTCACGGAGGAGTAGGGCAGCGGGTCTTTGAGCGAGCGGTAGAATTTTTGGCTGAGGATGGGCTGCAAGGTCTCGTTAATCAGGGTCGACTTCCCACTTCCGGAGACGCCAGTCACGCAGATGAAGGTGCCCAAGGGAAAGGTCACGGTTACCTCCTTCAAGTTGTTCCCCGTTGCCCCTTCGATGACCAGTTGCTCCCCGTTGCCCGTGCGGCGCTCCTTGGGAACCGGTATCTCCAGCTTCCCATTCAGGTAGTTCGACGTGAGGGTATTCTTCTCCAGCATATCGGTGGGCGGTCCCTCGAACACCACGTCCCCCCCCTTCTGCCCGGCAAAGGGCCCCATATCTACGATGTAGTCCGACGCCAACATCATCTCCTTGTCGTGCTCCACCACTATCACCGAGTTGCCCGTGTCCCTTAACTGCTTGAGCGAGCGGATAAGCCGATGGTTGTCCCGTTGGTGCAGGCCGATGCTGGGTTCGTCCAGGATGTACAGCACGTTTACCAGACGGGAGCCGATTTGGGTGGCGAGGCGGATGCGCTGGCTCTCGCCCCCCGATAGGGAGGCCGAAGCGCGGGCGAGTGAGAGATAGCCCAACCCCACGTCCAGCAGGAACTGAAGCCTGGAGAGGATCTCTTTCATGATCTCTGTGGCGATGAGCCTTTGCCGGTTGGAAACCTCCGCTTCGGAGGCAAGGAACCAGTCGTACAGCTCCTGGATGTCCATCGCGGCCAGCTCGGCGATGTTCTTGCCATTGATCCGGAAGTGGAGCGCCTCCTTGTTAAGCCGCTGTCCGTCACACTCGGGACAGACGGAGGTGGTAATAAATTGTCCGGCCCACTTTTGCGCGGTGGCCGAAGCGTCCTCGTCCTGCTGCATCTCGATGTACTTTACCACCCCGTCATACGACACCATGTAGTTGTAGTTGCCAAGCACCTCGTTTTTTATCCTCAACCGCTCGCCGGTACCATACAGGATCTCATCGATGGCCTCGCTTGGGATATCCTTGATGGGGGTTTTAAGGGTGACCCCATGCTTCTCGCATAGAGCCGCTATTTGCCAGAATATCAGTCCGCTACGTTCTTTTCCAAGTGGGGCGATACCTCCCTTCGCGATGCTCAGCGTGGGGTCGGGAATCACCTTCTCTACGTCCACTTGGTCGATTGTGCCAATCCCTTTGCAGCGGGGGCACGCCCCCTGGGGGGAGTTGAACGAGAAGTTGTGGGGGGCTGGTTCGCTGTACGATAGGCCGCTAGTGGGACACATCAGGCTTCGGCTGTAGTAACGTACCTCATCGGCCTCCACGTCCTGTATGAGGATCAAGCCCGATCCCTGCCTCATCGCCGTGCGGACGCTGCTTTTTAGCTTGTCGGCAAATCGGTTGGAAACCGCGAGCTTGTCGATCAGTATCTCGATGCTGTGGTTTTTGTACCTGTCTACTTTCATCCCGGGGAGGATCTCACGAACCTCGCCGTCGACCCGGGCGTATAGGTATCCCTTTTTCCGTATCTGTTCGAACAGCTCCCGGTAATGCCCCTTTCGGTTGCGTACCACGGGCGCCAGGATGTAGATCTTCTTGCCGATATAGTTCTCCAGGATTAGTTCCAGTATCTGCTCGTCGGTGTATTTCACCATCTTCTCCCCGGTGAGGTAGGAGTAGGCATCACCGGCCCGCGCGTAGAGAAGGCGCAGGAAATCATAAACCTCGGTGGCGGTGCCGACGGTCGATCGCGGGTTTTTGTTGGTGGTCTTCTGCTCGATGGAGATGACGGGGCTCAACCCGGTGATCTTGTCTACGTCGGGCCGCTCCAGCTTCCCTAAAAAGCCGCGGGCGTAGGCGGAGAAGGTCTCGATATACCTCCGTTGCCCCTCCGCGAAGAGGGTGTCGAAGGCGAGCGACGACTTCCCGCTACCGCTCAAACCGGTAATCACGGTCAGCGCGTCACGCGGGATCGTCACGTTGATATTCTTCAAGTTGTGCACCCTGGCACCGAACACCTCTATCTGTTCCATGTTAAAATTTACGAGGCCTTCGCTCTGAAAACAAAAAATCTACAAGTGTTACGCTTATAACCCTTCAACCCATGCCGCGCTATGCACCTTGGGCTTCTCACCCTTCTTGTAATAGAGCGCATCATGCGTGGGGATCAAAATCGTGTAGGTTTTGCCGTTGCTGTTTGTCAGCTTCCGGTCGCGCAGCCACGAATTGAACTCCTTCAACTGGGCGTAGGTAACCTCGTGCTGCCGGGCGAAATCGGCCAGGTCGGTGATGGACGTGGATACCTCCACCTTTTTGAAATCCATTGGCTTGTGGAGGTGCTCGGGTTGAATCATGAACCCGTACCGGCGCGGCTGCTCAAAGATCTGTTTGATCGCCAACAGCCGGTAGTAGTAGCGGGTGGTTTCCTCCACCAGCCAGAGGTCCAACGCTTCGCTCGTTTTCTGGCTGCTCAGCTCATTACTGATCCTAGCTTGCCCCCCGTTGTAGGAGAGTGCGGCTGCACTCCAGGAACCGTACTTTTTGTAGGCATCCTTCAGGAACTTCGCGGCCGCTTCGGTCGATTTCTCGACGTGATAACGCTCGTCCACCGTGGCGCTCACCTCGAGCCCATATTCCTTTGCCGTGGTTTGGAGGAACTGCCATAGCCCTGCTGCACGGGCAGGGGAGACCGCCCGCGAGTCCAGACTGCTTTCGATGACCGCGAGGTATTTAAAATCATCCGGCACCCCCTCCTTCGCGAGGATGGGTTCTATCACCGGGAACATCCGGTTGGCCCGTTTAAAGAGGAGCAGGGTGGTGGAGTGGAAGTAGGTGAAGCTGTTCAGCTCCCGATCCATCCGCTCACGCTTGTCGAAGCGGTCAAACACGATTTTCTCGCCCGCGAACTCCATCTTTTCGGGTATCGACACGGAGGCGGTCATGGAAAGCACCAACGGCCGGTCTGACTCCACCTTTTCAATGCTATTCAACGATGACAACGTGAACAGCAGCAGTCCAAGTCCCGCGAGCAGGGCGCCTATCGAGACAAACAGGGTTGATTTTTTCATTTTCACATACAAAATTACAAAAATAGAATGATTCCCGATGGAAAACAAATCGTTCTTGAAATTGTTAAATAGGTAGGTGACCGTAAAGTAAACCGAACCAATGAACCTGATAACTCCAGTAAATCCAATAAAAAGCCTCACGATGAATAAGATAACCCTTACCCTGCTTCTGTCTATGCTATCACTTGCCATTTTCCCACAACTCAATCGCCCCTTGCAATACGATTCCTACGAGAAGCTCTGGGAGGCGGTGGCCGAGTTTGAACAGAAATCCCTCCCTAAGTCGGCCTCCGACAAGGTGGATGAGATCTTGCGCCTGGCCGTCATGGAAAAGAACAGCCCGCAAGTGATCAAGGCGGTGATTCACCAAGGGAAGTACGACTTGGCCCTGGATGCCGAAAATAACTCGTTGATCTTCCATAACCTCAACGAGATGTTGGCACGGAGCCGCGATGCGGTGGAACGTTCGTTCTTGCACTCCATGCTGGGCGAGCTCTACCTGCAGTATTACCAGAACGACCGTTGGAACATCGACCGGCGTACCGAGCTGGGCGACTACGTGCCTGAAGATATGAAGGAGTGGACGCGGGGTATCCTGTTGAACAAGGTAATAGAGCACCTCAACGCCTCCCTTGCCCCGAAAGACGAGCTGCTGACAACCACCGTCTTCTCTTTCGCCGCGGTTGTTGAACTGGGTAGTGATTCGCGGCAGTTCTTTCCCACGATGTACGATTTCCTCATGAGGAGGAGTCTCGAATGTTGCCAACAGATGTGGGGCAACGAGGATATAAGTCGCTTGTTGGCGGGAAAAGGGATTGCCATGGAGAAGCTGTTCCTACCTGCCGAGCAATTTGTAACGCTACCCTTTGAGCCGCTACCAGGGGAGTACGTGGTGTGGGCGCTGGAGCTATACCGGCAACATATGGCTTCACTGCTGGAGAGAGGGATGGAGGTCTCCGTGCTGTTGACCGAACTGGAGAAGCTCAACTTCCTCACCCGATTCCCTAACTACTACCAAACGTATGCGCCTCCTTCGCTCCAGCGGCTGCTCGACAAGTGGAAAGACGATGAGATAAGCGTGGAGATCATCGATAAAATCGCGAATGGCTACCTAAGGGAAGTGAATCGGATGGATAGAGAGGATAGCGAGGGGCGTGAGCGAAAAATCGGGGAGCTATACGAGATGCTGCAAGAGGCGGTGCGGGCGTTCCCCGACTACAAACGGATCACGATCTTACAAGACCGCTTGGCATCACTTACCCAATCTCGGTTTACCGTTACAGGCAATCGAACGTTCAATCTCGGTAGCGAGATCAAGTTAGACGTGACCTTCAGTAACCTCCGTTCGATGATCGCGAAGCTGTATCGCATCGACTCCCCCAAAGAGGCATTGATGATGCAGCAAGCTTATAATAAAAAGTTCGAGGGGCAACGCCGCTTCGTGAAAGATATCCCGGTACACCTGCCGGAAAGTGCGCCCTACGCCGAGAATAAGGCCTCCATCCGGTTTAACCTTAAGGAGCCGGGGAGCTACGTGTTGACCTTCGACACTTCGCCCGAAACAGTGAATACACCCCTGTCGGAGTACTTTTTCTCTTTGTCCGATTTGGCGCTTTTTTCCCGGGCGTCGGGAGAGGATCGGTACGACTTCTTCGTGGTGAACCGGGTGACCGGGGAGCCGGTGACCGATGCACAGGTGGTGATTTACAAGCTTCCCGGTAACTGGCGTAATTCGACGCTGACCCAGGAAGCTTCCCTGCCGGTGAATAAGCTGGGGTTTACCGTCTATAACAAGGAGGTACCCAACAACGACCTTTTTTACCATGCCATAACGGGGAAAGACAACGGCTTGCCTCTGCATCGCCTTCCTTACACCAACCAATGGCAACGCGGCGAGGAGGAGGGTGAACGACTCACCACCTCTGTTTTCACCGATCGGGGGATCTACCGGCCGGGTCAGACGGTCTTCTACAAAGCCGTACTGACACGGGAGGATGAGAAGGGTATTCATGTGATGAGCGGGCAGTTGATTGAATCGACGCTGTATGATGCGAACAATAGGGAACTGTCGAAGCAGCAAGCGACGACCAACGAGTACGGGTCGGTTTCGGGTGAGTTCACCTTACCGCGGGGACTGCTCCCAGGGTTCTACAAGATTGAGGCGAAAACGGGGAGCGTCCACTTCAAGGTGGAGGAGTATAAACGACCCACGTTCGAGGTGTCGTTCGACAAGATCGATGAAACCTATGCGTTCAACCAACCGGTCACGCTGAAAGGGAAGGTAGAAAGCTTCTCGGGGATCAAACTGCAAAACGCAACGGTAACCTACCGGGTGAACCGAAGGTCATTCTCGTGGTTGTCCTGGGGAGATAACGCGGAACTGTTCACCGAGGGGGCTGTGCAGACTGATGAGGAGGGCCGCTTCGAAATCTCCTTTACCCCTCGGAGACCGGATAACCAGCTCTCCGCGCGCTCGTTCTGCGCGTTCGAGGCGACCGCGAGCGTAACCGACCTGAACGGTGAAACGCGAACGGCTTCCTACACGGTCCCGGTAGGCGATGCCATGTTCCTCCTGTCATTAGAGATGAGCAACCGTTGGGAGAAGGGAAGCGGGGAGAAGGTGTTGATCACCGCCAAGAACTTCGACGGGAACGAGATAGCCGCAACGGGTAGCTACCGGATCTACTCTTTGCACGAGAACGACTCCCTACACCAGTTGGTGGCCGAAGGCCTCTTCGAGACCGGTGAACAGTCGGAGTTGGCCAAGAGATTAGCGGCCCTGCCTTCCGGGAAATACCGGGTGAAACTGGAGGCGAAGGATCAGCGAGGCAACCCCGGGGAGGCAGAGAGAGACGTGATTCTCTTCTCTTACGCCGATAAGCGTCCCCCGATAAAAACCGACAGCTGGTTCGTGGAGAAGAACCGTGACTTTGCCCCGGGTAAACCGGCCGAGGTGATCCTCGGGGCGACCTCCCGGCTGCACGTGTTGTACGAGCTGTGGCAGGAGAATGAGCTGCTCGACAGGAGGTGGATAAAACTGAATAACGAGAACAAGCGCTTCGCACTTCCCTATAAGGAGGAGTACAAGGAGGGGGTCACCCTAATGCTTACCTACTATAAAGATGAGAAGTTTTACACCCACCAATCCGACCTTCGGCTGGTAAAAGAGAGCAAGAAGCTGAACGTGAAGCTCTCCGTGTTCCGCGACAAGATTCGCCCCGGCGCAGAGGAGGAGTGGCGCGTCACGGTGACGGACGCCACCGGACATCCCGCGGTGGCGGAGCTGTTGGCCTCGATGTACGATTTCTCATTGGATAACATCTACACAACGTCGCCTTGGGATTTTTTCCATGTATCGGGTGACCCGTGCCATTCGATGATGGGACTGATGAGCGACCATGCGCGTAACCGAACGCAGTCCATGGGCTCTCAGAGGTTTACCTACAAGCAGCCACTCCAGTTCAATTACGACCGGTTGAACTGGTTTGGCTACTCGCTGCCTCGTGCGGGGTTTTGGGTTCGTGGCGCCGTTAGTAGCGTTAATCCGGCGAATTTTAGAGCTCAGGCAGCGGATGTTCAGGAAATACAACTTCAGGTGGCTGACGATCTGGATCAGAAGGTAGCAGGTAGCGTGGCCTTTGACGAGGCGTCTGTAGTCGCGTTTGGAACGAGTAAGCGTGAAACCTCTCCTGCCCCCACTCCGCGAGAGAAGGAAGCAGGCAGCGACACGGGTGATGACACTCCTCAGGTGCGCCGCGACTTTAACGAGACGGCGTTCTTCTATCCCACGCTACGGACCAACGAAGAGGGGGATGCGGTGATCGCCTTCACGGTTCCCGAAAGCAATACCCGCTGGCGATTCAGGGTGCTGGCACACGATAAGCGGGCGAATAGCGGTAGCGCGGAAGCGTTTGCCGTCTCTCGTAAGGAATTGATGGTTACGCCCAATATGCCGCGGTTCTTGCGGTACGGCGACCAGACCTCCATCTCGACCAAGATATCCAACCTCTCTGATAGTACCCTGCAGGGGAATGTGAACCTGGAGTTTTTCGACCCGGCGACCGGTGAAGCGGTGGAGATCGCCTCGCTAACAACGGCTTCGCTGCCCTTCTCCCTCGCTCCCAACGCTTCGATCGATGCCTCGTGGATGTTCAACGTGCCGAACGACAGGGATCTTCTGGGCATACGAATTATTGCAAAGAGCGAATGGTTTAGCGATGGCGAGCAGCACGCATTGGCGCTGTTGCCCAACCGAGTGTTGACTACCGAAACAACGCAGATGGACGTGAGAGGTGGCGAAACCAAGACGTTCACCATGGATCGCTTGCTCAATGGGACATCACCCACCCGGCAGGACTACAGGTTGACGCTGGAGTTCGCGTCTAACCCCGCGTGGTACGCGGTGCAGGCGCTGCCCGTGCTACAAGAGCCCAATAACGAGAGTGCGATCGCCTGGTTCGCCTCCTACTACGGTGCGTCGATGGGCGCGCATATCGCACGGGCTTATCCCAAGGTGACGGCCATGGTGGAGGCGTGGAAGAAACAGGGGGGCGATGAGGGAACCCTGCTCTCCAACCTCGAAAAGAACCAGGAGTTGAAGAACGTGCTGCTGGAAGAGACACCCTGGGTGCTGGAGGCACGGAACGAAACCGAACAGAAAGAGAAGCTGGCGTGGCTGTTTGACGTGAACCGGGGACGCTACCTGACAAGAACGGCCGTGGACCGGCTACAGGAGTTGCAAAGCAACCAGGGTGGGTGGAGCTGGTTTAAAGGGTTTCCACCGAGCGTGGGCATCACCCACTATATCTTGTACGGCTTTCAGCAACTCAAGGGCTTGGGGGCTGGTGAACTCACGGACGATGTCCGGGTGATGCAGGAACGGGCGGTCGACTATATCGACGCGGAGGCACACCGTCGCTTCAACATGTTGAAGCAGAACAACAAGGAGTGGGAGAAGATAAAAACCATCTCCAGGGTCGACTTAGAGTACCTCTTTGTCCGTTCGGCTTACGGGGAGTACCCCCGGGACGACGAGGTGCGGGAAATGGCCGACTTCTACCAATCTGTACTTAAGGAGAACTGGACCCGATACGGGTTGTACGAGCGGGCGCTTATCTCTTTGCTGATGAGTCGTGAAGGTGATGCCGTCACGGCCAAGGCTATCGTCGATTCGTTCCGCGAGCATGCGACCCAATCGGACGAGATGGGAATGTATTGGGCCAATAACCGCGCCTGGGTCTTCATGTCGAGTTCGGCCGTTGTGGTGCATACCTTTATCATGGAGGCGTTCAGAGAGGTGGGCGCTGAGGCCGATGAGATGGACGAGATGAAGCGGTGGCTGCTGAAGCAGAAGCAAACCCAGCTATGGGAGTCGACGCACGGCACGATGGATGCCGTGTACGCGCTGCTAAGTACCGGAAGCGACTGGTTTGCGTCTACCGGTGAGACGGTCATCCAGTTGGGCAACCAGCCGGTTGAGAAGGCTGCTAAAGAACTGGGGACGGGCTACGTCAAGCAGTCGTGGAGTGGAACGGAGATACAACCGGAGATGGGTCGGGTCACCGTGACGCACCATGGAGAAACGCCCGCGTGGGGGGCGCTCTACTGGCAGTATTTCGAGGAGATGGACCGGATCGTTAAAACGGATGGTGCGCTCGATATTGAGAAGCAGTTGTTCGTAGAGGAGATAGATCCCTCCGGTGTCCGATTGGTAAGGATCACCGATGAGCGCCCCTTGAAGGTGGGGGATAAGGTGGTGATACGGCTCACGTTGCGGAGCGACCGGGATCTGGAGTACGTGCACCTGAAGGATACGCGTGCGGTCTGTTTCGAGCCGGTCAACCAGCTCTCCGGTTGCGAGTGGCAGAACGGGATCCTCTACTACAAGACCCCGAAAGATGCGTCCACGGACTTCTACTTCAACGTGCTGCCCAAGGGCACCTATGTCTTTGAATATTCGGTTCACGTGAATCGTGAGGGTAGTTACTCCAACGGAATGGCCGTGGTGCAATGCATGTACGCCCCAGAATTTACTTCGCGGACGGCAGGTGAGCGAATAAATGTTAAAGAATAAGCTTGGGTTAAACTAAATGATTACCTTTGTATCAGATAGGCAGCAGCCAACGAAATCATAACAATTTGAATCAATCATCATATGAAGAAGGTAAGTGTATTGTTCCTATGTCTACTTTTGTGCGGCGGGGTTACGTTCGCACAGAAGAAGCCGGAGGCAGAATTCAAGAAAACAGAGCACAATTTTGGCACAATTAAGGAAGAGATCGGTGAGGTGACCACCCAGTTTGAGTTTACCAATAAGGGTGATAGCCCCCTGATTATTCACCGGGTGTCAACATCTTGTGGGTGTACCACGCCTTCCTACACCAGGGAGCCTGTATTGCCGGGTAAGAGCGGTAGTATCTCCGTCAGTTATTCCACCGTGCACCGCCCGGGAGGGTTCAACAAGAGCATACGGGCCTACACAAACGTTCCCGATACGGTGTACGTCCTTACCATCAAGGGGAGCGTGATCCCTAGGAAGCAGTAGGTCATATCGAAATGGTATAGTAAGCCGAATGGAGTATCTTAGAGGCCTTCATTCGGCTTTTATCGTACAAGGATCTCAACTTTCGCGGGTAGTCGTTACTGTTTTGCCTTGAAAGCAAAAACGGTTTACACGGTAAGGTTGAGTTCGTTAGACAAAGCAACCCAATGAAACATCCTGAGAATGATCCCAAATATGTGGGGATA
Organism: Bacteroidota bacterium; assembly: GCA_023622765.1. Classification (GTDB taxonomy): domain Bacteria; phylum Bacteroidota; class Bacteroidia; order Bacteroidales; family Dysgonomonadaceae; genus Proteiniphilum. Next base: position 29,017 of record JAMNYO010000032.1, read on the forward strand.
AGCGTTAACAAGGGGGTGGTTCAGCCCCCTAGTGTGAATCCCTACCTCAAAAGGCGACCTAAGGGGGTAAAGCGGACGGTGGACGAGTACGTGGAGGGCATCCTGTCGGGCGACCGGGTAATCCTGAGCCAGGCGGTTACCCTGGTGGAGAGTTCCTTGCCATCACACGCTGAAAAAGCGCAGGCCATCATTGAAAAGTGCTTGCCACATGCGGCAAACTCTATCAGGGTCGGGATAACGGGTGTGCCGGGTGCGGGGAAAAGTACCTCCATCGACACCTTTGGCATGTACCTCTTGGAAAAAGGGCATAAGTTGGCGGTACTGGCCATCGACCCTTCCAGTGAACTATCGAAAGGCAGCATCCTGGGCGATAAAACGCGCATGGAGCGGTTATCCAATGAGCCTAACGCGTTTATTCGTCCCTCCCCCTCGGCGGGATCGCTCGGCGGAGTGGCTCGTAAAACCCGGGAGACCATCGTGCTATGCGAGGCAGCCGGGTTTGACTACGTTTTCGTCGAGACCGTGGGTGTGGGGCAGTCTGAGACGGCGGTCCACTCCATGGTCGATTTCTTCCTCCTGATCCAGTTGGCCGGGACGGGGGATGAGCTGCAAGGTATCAAGCGGGGGATCATGGAGATGGCCGATGGCATCGTGATTAACAAGGCAGATGGCGATAACATCCGAAAGGCGCAGATGGCTCAACGCCATTATAGCAACGCGCTGCAGCTCTTTCCGTTACCCGAATCGGGGTGGAGCCCCGAGGTGCTTACCTATTCCGGTTACTACGGGTTGGGGATAGCGGAGGTGTGGGATATGGTGCGCCGTTACATCGATTTCGTGAAGCAAAACGGCTACTTCAACCGCAAGCGGAAGGAGCAGTCGAAGTATTGGATGTTCGAAACCATTAACGAGCGACTTTGCGGCAGCTTTTACAATGATCCCGAGATTTCCCAGTTGATTACTCAACTTGAAGAGGAGGTGCTGCAATCGCGTAAAACCTCGTTCGTCGCTGCGCGGGAAGCGCTCGACACCTACTTCGCCCGACAATCTCTCCTTAATGATGCCTTGGCCCAATCGGTGCGGCCTGAGGAGAAGCAGTAGAAGCCTGCAGGCAGGCATTTATACCTGTTTACCTAAAATGGTGTAAGACTACAATGATAAGAAGACAACTTTTCAACGAGAACAGCCAGTTGGCCGATCTGTTGCTGGTCAATATCAACCTCATGCATATCCTGCCCAGGTTTAAAATCGATGTCGGCGTCGGTGAAAGTACCGTCAAACAGATTTGCGAGGAGAGAAACATCTCTATCCCCCTCTTCCTGATGGTGTGCAAAGTCTATAGCCTCGATAACTACACCATCAGCCAGGCGACGGTGGACCGTATCCCCGTGGACCAGCTGTTGGGCTACCTGCACAACTCCCACACCGACTACATCGAGAACAGGGTACCGAGCGTGATCAGAAGCATTATCGACATTACTCAATCCTCCTACAGCAGCCACTTTAAAGCATTCTTGCAAAAATACAAGGAGGATACCGACATCCATTTCGCATACGAAGAGGAGGTACTGTTTCCCTACATCAATGCCCTGCTGAATGGCGAGAAAACGGAGCGGTACAACATAAAGGAGTTTCAAGCCAATCACACCAACATACAGGAGAGTTTGAACGACCTGAAGAACTTGTTAGTCAAGTACGCGCCGCTGGAGGTGGAGTTCGAGAAAAAGAGAAAGGCAATCTCCGAGCTATTTCTCTTGGAGGAGGACCTTAACAAGCATCACGTGATAGAGGATGAGATATTGGTGGCCGTGGTGAGCGCTATTGAAAAGGAATTGAGATGAGTGTAAGCGACCAATATAGCGTAGCCATCATTGAGCCGTCGCGGATTATCAGTCAGGGACTTATGGCGATTCTGCACGACACTGATTTCCGCGTGGTGAGGCAGTTTGAAACTATAGATGATTTTAAGCAGTGGGAGGCGGTCTTGCCGGAGGAGAAGCGCGTGGATGTCGTGCTGCTTAATCCCGCGCTGTTTGGGACACACCCATCTCAGTCACTGAACAGTTTTTTCCCCGATGCCTGCTCATCACTTGTGGCTATGCTCTACAGTTACACCCCTCAAGAACTCCTGCTTGAATTTGATGCGATCATAGGTATTCACGACGAACCCATAACCATCATCGAGAAGCTACGAGACGCCGTGACAGTTGCTTCGAAACGGCTGGATTGCCAGAACATGGATAAGCAGGAGTTAACCAAGCGCGAAATGGAGATCTTGGCCTACGTGGTGAAGGGGTTGACCAATAAGGAGATTGGTGAGAAGTTGTGTATATCCATTCACACGGTGATCTCGCATCGAAAAAATATCGTTCATAAGACGGGCATCAAAACCGTTTCGGGTCTGTTGATGTACGCGCTTTTCAATGATATCGTCACGGTGGAAGATATCCCACGCGAGTAGTGCTTTTGCTCATCTCGCTTCCTTGTTTCCTTGCGAAAAGATAACCTTACAAGAAAAATACCAACAAATGGCGATTGTTTGTTAGCGATAATTGTGCCAACTTCGCGCTTTGTAAAATAGATTCATTCAACATGGAAACGATAGAAGTGGCACAAAATCAGGTGCTCATCGCTTTTTTAATTACCCTGTTCGCTGGTCTCTCGACCGGTGTGGGTGGGGCCATCGCGTTTTTTACGAAGCGGACTAACAAGACGCTTCTGTCAGTATCGTTGGGGTTCTCCGCCGGTATCATGATCTACGTTTCGTTTGTAGAACTTTTATCCGACTCGTTTGACACCTTGAGGGAAATATACGGCGGCATGACGGGCGAGTTTTACGCCATCCTCTCCTTTTTCGCCGGTATTTTCGTGATAGCGATTATCGACCGACTGGTGCCGGAGCGAGCCAATCCCCACGAAATGCACTCGGTGGAAGAGCTCAAATGCCTGTCTGAGAAAAGGGGAGCGACCGAGGGAGCGATTAAAGGGGTTGCCAGGCGAAAAAACAAGGGAAAGACGGTGAGATTGGAAGGCAAACGGGAAATAGACCACAAAATGCTGCGTATTGGTTTATTTACCGCGCTGGTAATAGCTATCCACAACTTTCCAGAGGGTATGGTGACCTTCCTGTCCGGCTTAAAGGATATAAAGATAGCGATCCCGATTGCCATCGCCGTTGCCATCCATAATATCCCGGAAGGGATCGCCGTTTCAGTCCCGATATGTTACGCGACGGGTAACCGAAAAAAGGCATTTTGGTTGTCGCTTGTTTCGGGGTTGTCCGAGCCTTTGGGCGCTATCGTGGGCTACCTGTTGCTGGCCCCTTTCCTTACGGAAGCGATGTTGGGGGTACTGTTCGGGATGATCGCCGGCATCATGGTCTACATCTCGTTTGATGAGTTGCTGCCCGCGGCCGAAGAGTACGGGAAACACCACCACGCCATTTACGGGTTGATAGGCGGAATGGCTGTTATGTCGTTAAGTCTGCTCTTTTTATAACTATTCTCTATATAATTCCCCCGTTTTTTCGGCAAAATGGTTGAAAAAAGGGATTTTTCATCTATTTTTGTTTTTTAAATGTTTCAATGCGCATTTATCTTCGGCAGGTTGTGTATGTTCGGGGTTGATAGTTTCCTTTTTAAACTGTTTTATGCGCGTTCTGTGTTTCACCGGTGCTGTGTAAGAGAGTTGGGTTACGATTGTTTACACCATTCTATGTGCGTTTTCCCCGTGGGATATACAAACAGATGGGTCGTCTGAATAGGTTCCGTACACCGAAACATAAAGATATAATAAGCTTATGAAAATCCGTAAGGTCTTCATCTTGTCGCTGTTTGTTATCCTGTTGGGTGGTTCAGTCACCGCAGCCAAAAAAGCGGGGAGTTTTGCTATCGTCATTGATCAGGAGGTGATGGAGCGTTGCAAGGTTTCCATCGATCAATATGCCGCGTCGGTAGAGGCCGATGGGCTGAAGACGATGGTCATCGTGGATCGGTGGGGCGTTCCGGATTCCATCCGCGAAGTGTTGCATGGTTTATATTTGACCCAGAACCTCGAGGGTGTCGTATTCGTGGGTGATATCCCCGTGCCGATGATTAGAAATGGGCAGCACCTCACCACGGCGTTTAAAATGGATCAAGCAAGGGCTTGGAACCGCTCCTCTGTGCCATCCGATCGGTTCTACGATGATTTCGACCTGCGGTTCGAGTACCTGAAAAGGGACAGCCTCAACACGCTCTATCACTATTACAACCTCTCCCCCGAGGGTGCACAGTCGGTGCAAAGTGAGATCTACTCGGCCAGGATCAAGCCGCCCAAACGGGACGGTAAAACGAGGTTCGAGCTGATTGACGATTTCCTGAATAAGGCGGTTCGGGAGAAAGAGTCGGCCCGAACCATCTTGAACGTCACCTTCTTTGCAGGGCATGGCTACAACTCCGGTTGCCTGGTGGCCCGGCAAGATGAAAGAATCGCCCTTACCGGTCAGTTCGTGAACCTGGCTAACGGCAAGGGAATGCTGAACTACATTGATCATAGCCAGGACGATTACGTGAAGCCGAGGCTGATGGCCGAAGTGGGGAGGGAGGAGCTGGACCTGGCTATCCTGCATCACCATGGAGCTCCCGAAACGCAACTCCTAAACGGGATTCCCAATACTAGTACAGCCAGTATCTGGTTAGAGATGGCCCGGAAATTTTTCCGGGGGAAAATCAGGAGTGCAGAAGATTCCATCGCTTCAAAGCAGTACTATATCGACAATTACAATATTCCCGAATCGTGGGTGGCCAACGTGTTTAATCCCGAGGTCGTGCTACAGGACAGCCTGTTGGACGCCTCGTTGGATATCCATATAGAGGATCTGGAGGGATACGAGCCGGGAGCCCGGTTCGTTATGTTGGACGCCTGCTTCAACGGGTCGTTCCACCTGGATGACTACCTCAGTGGGCACTATATTTTCAACCCGGGGCACACGGTGGTGGTGCGTGGCGACCTGAGCGATCTCAACTACAGTATAGCACATCGGCGCAACGACGTGAAGCGTTGGAAGAAGCTGCTGAAAGATGATAACCCCGAGGTGAAGGCGTTGGCGATGAAGGTGCTCTACGCCCGCGGGGTATTGTCGCTGGAGGAGCTCTATCGGATTCAGGTAACCGATCCTGTATCGACCGTGAGGCTGATGGCGTTCCACCTGATTCATAAAAAGCCTAACGAGATGGCGGTGCCCTCCATCCTGGCGGGGCTGTATGATAGCTACGAGCTGATCCGCCGTTTCGCCGCGATAGAGGCGGGCCGTAATCAGTCGCCCCTCCTGTTGGAGGAGGTGATGAAGGGTCGGGTAGCACCGGCTACCACCAAGCGGGTGGAATTCCAGCTTAGGGATGCGAGTGAAGCCTACCCGCGGCAAGAGGCCCTGCGTGCTTACGATGCGGCCCTGGAAGGGAAAGAGGGGGTGTGGTACGAGGAGAAAGCCAAGGAAAAGGCAAAGCTTGAGGCCACGCTTGAAAGGAGAGAGAAGGATTTCGAGAACCTGTTCGATCCCGAGGTGAAGGCACGCGAGAAGCGTTTAACCATCACGGGGCTTCGCAACTCCAACAACGTGGCTTACTTGGATCACCTGTTTCGCTTTATGAATGAGTCGGACGATATCGGGTTGAAACTCTACCTGGCCGAGGCGTTCGGGTGGTTTACCCATTCCTGGAAACGGGAAGAGATTGTCGGGTTCTGTCGGGCTCGCGCAGCCGTGGAGAGCGATGAGGCAGTGAAGAATGAATTATTGCGCACCGTGAGGCGGTTAACCGATTAGCCGACTGACGAGGCATGCGAAACGAGAAAAACGAGAAAAACGAAAAAAAAATGATGCATATGATGAGAACCGTGTATTCAAAAATTAGAACGGGTCGCCCGTTAACCAGGGGGTTATGTTTGTTGATCCTACTGGTTGTGGGGTGTACTCACCTCCATGCCCAATCCACTCCCGCGACATTAACGGGAAGGGTGGTAGAGGCTGAGGACGAAAGCAAGCCGATAGAGTTTGCCACCGTGCAGGTTTTGCCCCAGGCGGTGGGCGTGGTTACCAATAGCAAGGGGGAGTTCACGTTCGACCGGTTGGCATCGGGGCGCATCAACGTGAAGGTCGACTTCTTGGGAATGGAGCCGATCGATACCACCTTTACCCTGGCACCGGGAAGCCATAACGAAATGGTGTTCCGGATGCAGGAGAGCACCTTCAGGCTCGACCAGTTCGCTGCATGACATCATGCAACTGCTGCCGGGTGGGGTAACCTCTGGCGGAAGTGGTCTTTCCAGTGCCAAGACGTTATCTATCAGGAGTTTGGGGGATAGCCGTGTGAACAGTATGGGTACCGCCATCGTGGTCGATGGGGCACCCCTCTCGAACAACGCCAACCTGCAGACCCTGTCACCCGCCATTAGCGGTGGGGGAGCGGTAGTGGGTGGTGGCTCTTCGCCCAACTCGGGGCTCGACGTGCGCTCTATCTCGACCGATAACATCGAGTCGGTAGAGGTGATCCGCGGGATCCCCTCGGTTGAGCACGGCGACCTCACGTCGGGTGCGGTGTTGATAAAATCCAAGGCGGGGCGTGAGCCGTTGACCATCCGTTTTAAAACGGACCCCCAGATCTACCAAGCTTCGGTGGGTAAGGGGATGAACTTGGGTGAACGGAGGGGGAACCTGAACGTGAGCGGAGACTACGCGTACAGCGTTACAGACGTCACCGAGTCGTACGCCTACTACCAGCGTGCCACCGCCCGCGCCATGTATTCCAATCTGTTTGGTAACCTGTCGAGCAATAGCGCTCTTGACTTCTCCCTGGGTAAGGACACCCGGGAGATGAACCCCGACGACCAGCGCACCCAGCTGGCCACCGGCTCGAAGGATGTGGCGTTGCGGTTCAATACCAACGGCACCTGGAACATCAACAAGGGGTGGCTGAGCGATGTGAAATACGCCGTTTCGGGGAGTTACCGGGATAAGCACTCCTTCTCGCAGCAGCTTCTCGGCAACGCGTTTTCCGCCTACTCCATGTCGAACACCGATGGGGCTGTCCTGCCAACGAGTACTTTAGCCGGTACGATATCTACGGCAAGGAGGTGAACCTCTTTGCCAACCTGAACGCCTCCCTGTTGAAAACCACGAGCAACTTGACGAACCGTATCCTGCTGGGTGTCAACTTTAAAACGGACGGAAACCTGGGTGACGGGAAGGTGTACGACCTGGAGAACCCTCCTTACAGGGTGTTGTCTTCCGAGAACTCTTCACCCCGCCCCAGGAAATACTCCTCTATCCCGTTTATCAACCAACTGTCGCTCTACGCCGAGGAGAACTTGTCGTGGCGACTGAACAGGCGGGAGCTCATCGTGCAGGCGGGTGTTCGTTACGACAACATCAACGGGAAGAACGCTTTCTCACCCCGCACCAACCTTTCCTTCGAGCTCCTGCCCGAAAGGTTATGGCTGAGGGGAGGCGCGGGCATCACGGCGAAGGCCCCCACCACGCTCTACCTCTATCCTGAGAACGCCTACTTCGATTTCGTCCACTTCAATACGCTCAACATGTCGAATGTTCCCGCGGCGGAGCAGCTCTTTCTCTCCTCTACTCGGGTGTTCAACACCGAGAACGGGAACCTGAAAATAGCAACCAATAACAAACAAGAGGTGGGAATCGACGTTAGGGTCAACCGGATGCGTTTCTCGGTGACTACCTACAGCGAAGAGATGAAAAACGGGTATCGCCTGGCTACCACTCTGGATACCTACCACCTGTTGAACTATACCATCTACGAGGAGGCGACCCCGAATCCGGGTACGATACCCACGCTTAAAGAGAAGGAGCGGCACAATATCTTCGTCTCCTACGCTACCCCCACCAACGATGTAAGGTCGCATAACCGGGGGGTGGAATACGATTTTGATTTTGGTAGGATCAACGCCATTCGCACCTCGTTTGTGCTGAACGGTGCCTACATGCGTTCTACCGACTGGAATGAGGGGTACACCTTTAGTAACCAGAAGAACCTCAACCAGTTGGAGAGGAACGTGGGGGTTTACGAACCGGGAACGACAAAATATGAGCGGGAGCGGCTGGTCACCACGCTACGGGCTACCCACAACATTCCCTCCATCGGGTTCGTCGTGACGGGTACTGCCCAGGTGAGTTGGATAGACAAGTCCTGGACCAACTACGGGAACGATACCACCTTCGTCTCCTACATCTCGCGGGTTGACGGGAAGGTAAAGCCGTTTAACGCTTCGATGAAGAATGACGATGAGTTCAAGTACCTGTTTGAACGCAAGAGCCCAACCCGCTTTATCGCGGAGTCGTATCCTCCCGTGCTGCTGATCAACTTCCATCTCACCAAAGAGATTGGGGAGAAGGTAAGGGCTTCGTTCTACGCGAACAACATGTTTAACAGCCGACCGCTCTACGAGAGCAAAAGGTCGCCCGGCTCGTTTAGCCGACTCAATTTCCCCATCACGTTCGGGTTTGAACTGGTATTGAAGTTGTAGCCGCGTGGAATCCAGGGGTGAGCCAATTGGATTCCACTTGGATGTCTATTGGATGTCGCTTGGTTGCCGCTGGTACCCCGCCTTGAAAAGGGCTCAGGATGAAAAAAACAAATGTATAAAAGGTGTCGAAAATAAATAGTTGTGATAAAATGAAGAAAACAAGGTTAATCTATTATAGCCTCCTCTCGCTTCTGCTATTGCTTGCCACCTCTTGTGAGCAGTTCCAGAATGCATCGGGAATCAAGGAGGTAGAGGCGTTGAGCGTTACCATAGGGGTAACCCTCAACCTGGGGGATAACCCCGTGCCGAGTAGCTTGAACGTGCGGCTGGTGAACTTTGCCGAACGGTATGAGTTGACCACGACCATGTCGCCCGATAAGAGCGTTACGGTGGATGGGATCCTCCCCGGTATATACACCGTTACCGTGAGCGGGGAGGAGAACGCGGACGGGTTTACCTACATCTACGCAGGTAACGCCGTGAATATCGATATCGTGACCGATAACAAAAAGTTGCAGGTGGATGTGGGGGTCTCCCGTTCCAGTGACCTCCTCTTTAAAGAGGTCTATTACTGCGGGTCGCGCACCCCCTCGGGGGGATCCTACTTCCGGGATCAGTTCTACGAGATTTACAACAACGGTGATGCCGTCCAAAACGTGCGGGGGCTCTGTATCGCCATGATCAACCCCATGACGGCTACGGCTAACCTGCCGGTATGGCCGGAACCCGATGCGGATAAGTACGTCTACGCCATTTCGATGTGGCAGGTGCCCGATACTACCGACTTCCCGTTACAGCCCGGGGAGTCGATCATCATCGCGCAGATGGCAGACGACCATCAAAAGTCGAACCTGAACCCCAGTTCGCCGGTGAACCTGTTAAGTGCCGAGTTTGAAACGCTGGTGAAGACCACCTCGCTGATACAAGACAATCCGGCCATTAACATGACCATGGCATTCTGGCCCAAACCTACTCCTCAGTGGCTAACGACCGTGTTCGGGGGAGCGTTCGTGCTCTTTTTCCCTTCAGAGCCCATCGATCCCAATAGTCCTACCGAGGTGGTGAGCCCCGTGGGACAGACAAGCCAAAACTACCGTATCCCGATCGAGGACGTGGTAGATGCCCTGGAGAACGTGGGTAACCCGAACCAGATGGAGCTCAAGCGGATGCCCGCGGTGTTAGACGCCGGCGCGGCTACCGTGAACGGGACCTACCTGTCTAAAAGCGTTTCCCGCAAGGTGAAAGAGACGCTACCCGACGGTAGGGTGATTCTATACGATACCAACAACAGCACCGATGACTTCGAGGTGATGGATACCCCGATGATCAGGCGATACGGGGCAAAGGCTCCCTCATGGAACAGTTGGAAATAGTGCGAACAGGTTAAAACGATGAAAATGAAAAAAGTTAGATATATGAAAGGCGCGTTGGCGATCGTGCTGGCCCTGCAGGTCGCCGCTTTCGCGGTAGCCGGGGAGAAGGGGGAGACCCCGACGCCCGCGTCTATCGAGTTGTTGAAAGCACGCTCGCTTTGGTTCCACAGTGGAAACGGTGCCGGGCTCACGTTCGATCAGTTGGAGAACTTTGGTTCGCTGAATGCCGCCTATAACCACACGACCGGCCAATTTAAAAGGGTTCAGGAGGGTGTCAAGGTGAACCATCTGGGCATATCCACCGAAGGGGGGGTAAAGCTTGGTGAAGGGTACGCCTGGGGTGAATTCGGGTACAATAACGTGACCGATAGAGAGACCCGTTACAATACCGCGATGCTCAACCCCTTTAGGGGGGTGCCCTACTACCCGGTAGATCCAAATGTAAGCGATTGGAAGATGCAGCATTACGATCTCCGGATGAAGGCTGCCTCAAAACCGCTTTTCGGCAGGTACCTCCTCGGTATTCAAGCGGAATACCGGACCCATACCGGGGCCAAGCAGGTGGACCCCCGTTCGGAGCCGACCTATTACTCGGTGAACGTGAAGCCGGGTATCGCTGCCTCTTTCGGGAACCACCGCGTGGGGATCAACATGGAGTATGAGAACGCGATACAGGATGGAAGGCATACCAACAGCAACAGCCAGGTGAACCAGGATGTGTTCGTGATGAAGGGGTTGGGTAACCACTACACCGCCGTTATCGGGGGGTTGCAGTCGCTGGGTGCCTTTCAGTACACCTCCAACAAGCTGGGGGGCGAGTTGCAGTATGGTCTCCGCTTTTCAGGGTTAAATCTCCTGCTCAACGGGGGGTACACCTTCCGGGTGGAAGACGCGATACGCGATATCAGCAAGCCCAGGAAAGAGGGTACATTCCGCGATGAGTCGCTCTACGCCAACCTGGCCGCCTTTAGCGAGGGGGACGATATGCACCGGGTGAACCTCTCATACCGAAAGGACAACCAAAGCGGGATTGAGTACGTGCAGGTGCTGGATCAGACGTACGAGGTGCAACAGTGGGTCGACCTTTACAGCAGCGTGCGCTCTACTTACGCCCGGGACGATTTTGGACTTAGCTATGACTTTTACCGGGGTGCAGCCCACGAGTACCGTTGGAAAGCGGGTGCAACAATCAACTACCGTTCCGATGACGACCGCTACATCATGCCGGCATCGAGCATGAAAATAGAAAACCTCTACCTTGGGGTCAACGGAAAGGTGAATTTAACCGCTGGTCGTTTAGCCAAATTCATGTTGGGTGCCGACTTCCTCTATAAAAACAACCTGAATGGCGAGTACCTGTACGGTGGTGCCGATCCGGAGTCGATTGTCATCACGGAGTTCATGATACCCGATGTGGCCTACCTGAAACAGGATTACTACAAGATCGGGGGCAGTGCGACCTTCGTTACCGGTATCGCGCCTAAGGCCGGTCTCTACGTGAGTGCCGTGGCCGATTACTACAAGCCGGTCGAGGGGGATGACCACCGGTTCACGGCCACCCTGGGGTTGGGCTTTACCTTTTGAGCGATAGGGCAGTATGACGCGGCGACTCTTTTTCCTCTTTGCTGCTCTATCTCTCTTTTGCGTCACCGTCACGGCGAAAGCCCAAAAAGGGTTCGCCGTGGTCGTGGATAGTGCGACCCACGCGGCCTGCCAGTCGGCAATCGACGCGTACGAGGGGTTGCTGACAAGCGAGGGGTTCACCGTGACCACCCTGGCCCAGACGTGGGATAGACCCGAAGCCATCCGGGAAGTGCTGCTGGAGATGTACCGGAACGACGGGTTGGAGGGAGCCATCTTTGTTGGTGATATCCCCATCCCGATGGTACGGGATGCACAGCACCTCACATCGGCCTTCAAGATGGACCAGGAGCAGTTCCCCTTCAGAGACTCTTCCGTCCCGTCCGATAGGTTTTACGACGACTTCGACCTGGCTTTCGACTACCTGGGTCAGGATGAAAACGACCCACTATTCCACTACTACTCGCTTCGTTACGACTCCCCACAGTTCATCAAGAGCGATATCTATACCGGCAGGTTGAAGCCGACGCGCGAGGGTGATGAGGGGTATCGTCAGATTAACGACTACTTCGCGAAGCTGCTGTGGGAACGGCTGCGTGAGAACCGCCTGGATGTGATCACGACCTATACCGGTGAGGGGTCGTTCTCGAACAGCCTGACCGCCTGGCGGGACCACTGTTTCCTGATGAGCGAGCACTTCCGGGATGCCTTTACGGATAAAAACGCGGTCAAGTTCCTCTTTTACGACATGTATCCCTTTATGAAGGAACTGGTGATCGAGGAGTTGCGGCGACCGGAGATGGACTTGATGCTTTTCCATGAACATGGCACGCCCGATAGGCAGTACCTGACCACCATGCCTAAAGGCAAGTCGACGGATGAGTACCGCGACGCTGCCCGCCTTGTCTTCCGCCAGCAGCTCAAGAGACTAAAAAGTCCGGAAGAGCGGCAACAGCGCATGGAAGAGTGGATGCAACACTATCGGGTCGACTCGTTATGGTTCGAGGGTGCGTTGACACCGGAGCAACTGGAGAAAGATTCGTTGGAAGCGCTGCGCACGGGTATCGTTCTGGAGGATATCCCGCTGATTGCCCCCAACGCGCGGGTGGTGATCTTCGACGCGTGCTACAACGGCGACTTCCGTGAGGATCGCTATATCGCCGGGGAGTACATCTTCTCCGGGGGGAACACCCTGGTGACTTTCGGCAATAGCGTGAACGTGCTGCAGGATAAAAACTCCACCGACCTGTTGGGGATGTTGGCGATGGGCTTTAGCGTGGGGGAGTGGGCCCGTGAGATAAATATCCTGGAGTCGCACATCATCGGTGACCCCACGTTCCGTTTTTCGGGAGAAGAGGCATCGCGTATCAACCTCAACACCACCCAAGGCGACTACTGGTTGTCATTATACGATAACGAACAGCACCCCGACCTCAAGGGGCTGGCGCTGAACAAGCTGTTCTACCTGGAGTATGATGCCCTGCCGGGGCTGCTTGTCGATGCTTACCAAACCTCCCCCTCCTATGCGGTGAGGTGGCAAGCGTTCCACCTGTTGCAGCACTACCGGGGCGATGCGTTTACCGACGTGTTGGAACAGGCCATTTATGACCCGTACGAGTTTATCCGGCGGAAAGCGGTCTTCTCGATGGGGAGGGTGGGGAACGACCGCTATATCCCGGCCATAGCATCGGTTTACCTGAATGATTACCTGGACGAACGGGTTCATTTTAACTCCACCTTCACGTTTGATCTGGTTGATGCACAGAAGCTGGAAGCCGAGGTGAAGCGGCAACTGGGGGAGAACAGCTCGTTCCCGGACAAGGAGGCTGTTTGGAACAGGTTCAAAGGGCTGATCGATTCCAGAGGGCGTATCGCATCCATGGCCGATGCGGTGACTGATAAGGAGAAATCACTGAAGGCGAGGCTTTCGGCAACCCGGATGTTGCGCAACTACGCCTATCACCGTGGTGTGCCCGAGTACCTCAAGGTAATCACCGACCCGGGTGAAGAGGAGGCCCTGCGCATCGCGTTGGCCGAAGCGTTGGGTTGGTTCACGCTATCCTACCAAAGAGACGCGATCGCGGTCACCTTTAAAGAGGTTGCGGACAACCCCGATACCCCCGAGAAGGTGAAAAGCGAGTTGCTGAAATCCTTGGCCCGGCTCAAGGTCTATACGCGATAAAACGTTATGAATGATTCCCATGAAGAGATCGACTAGCATATCCCTGTTACTATTTCTGAGCGCTTTTTTATTTCAGAATAGCCCTTTACTTGCGAACGGAGCTTTGTCCCTGAACGCCCCTTTGCTTTCAAACGCCCTTTTCGCCCTTTCGGCAGTGGAACGGGTGAATCTTGAGTGTTGTTTTTCGGCAGAGGAACGTGTAATCTCTGACGATGGCACGTTTAACATACCGTTCCCTGAACAGTTGCGTTCGCAACCGCGGCTGATCCCCGAGGGGGGCCGGTTTGCTACGCGTCTGCTGGTGGTGATCGACTCCCTGAGCTTCGAACTGGTAGCCCAGGAGGTGATGGCCTACAAGCAGGTGCTGGAAAAGGAGGGGCTGGGTGTGGCGGTGCTTGTCGGTACATGGGCCACCCCGGACGAGGTAAAGGAGGAGATCATCAAGGTGTACCGGGAATATCCCTTGATGGAAGGGGCGGTCTTCATGGGGGATATCCCCGTGGTGCGCATCAGGAATTTCCAGCATGCCACTACTGCCTTCAAGATGAACGAAAAGGCGTTTCCCATCGAGGAGTCTTCGGTCACGAGCGACCGCTTCTACGATGATCTCGAGCTGGAGATCGCGAGCGATTTCTATTCGGCTCGGATGATGCCCCCGTCGGATATGGGGGTCGATACTCACGACCTGCTTAGGCGCTACCTTCGCAAGGTGGTGGAGGCGCACCAGGAGGTGAATTGGGCCGACAACATCAAGTTTTTTAACGGGCACGGCTACAACTACGACTGCCTTACCGTTTGGCAGAACCAGCAGTTCGTCCTCCGGGAGCAGTTTCCCGAAGCGTTCCGCTCCTCGCGCGGGAACGCGTTTTACAATTTCCGGCAAGACCCGTTCATGAAATATCACCTCTTTGAACGGCTGCAGTCGCCCGGTACCGACCTGTTTGTTTTTCATGAGCACGGTGCTTTCGACACCCAGTACATCAACGGTGGTTATCCCGCGCCGAACATGCTTGGGATGAGCAGCAAGGGAACGATTGGCCCCATGGAGGCGCTCTCCATCTCCCTGCGTAACCGCTATCGTGCGCTTAGCGGGGAGCGGTTGGAAGTGTTCGTCGAGAATAGCGTAAAGGAGTACCACCTTACTCCCGACTTTTTCGCCCCGGAGCTACTGGATAGCACCCGTGTAGCCGATTCCACGTTCGCTGCCGATATCAATATCGTTCTGTCTGATTTGCGGGAACTCAAGCCACAGCCCCGTATCACCATCTTTGATGCCTGCTATAACGGGTCGTTTCATAAGCCCGGGTACGTGGCCGGTTACCATATCTTTGCCGATGGGGGGACGGTGGTGACGTTCCGCGGGGTTGAACCCGAGCGATTTCAGTAACCCTGCCCACCAATCAATTTCCGGAGGTTTTTCTGCGGGAATGAATCCAGGCAACTGCGGCATCCCCGCCCACTTGGCGATGTCCGGTGGCAATGACAGAGATGGCATCCAACAGTCGGATGCGTTGAACAGAAAGCTGGTATTGGGAAGGAACCATTGCGAAGCCTGGTTGCCCTACCTCGAGAGTGATAATCCCAACTACCAGTCCATTGCCTTAAAGATGCTCTCGTATGATCCCCCCGCCAACTACCCTGAGCTCCTCTTGCAGACCCTGAAAGAGAGCCCCTATGCCTCGGTGAGGATGCAGGCGTTGCAGCGGATTCTCTACTCTTCCGGTGAGCACCTCACGGAAGCCCTGCTTATCGGGTTGGAAGACCCGTACGAACTGATTCGCCGGAACGCGGCGAGGTTCGCGGGTTACTCGGGAGACGAGCGGTTGATAGCGCCGTTGGCGCATACGCTCCTCTTTTCCAATGAGAGTCAGCGGGTTCAGTACGCGGCACAAAGCTCCTTGGAGATGTTCGATTTCGAAAAGGTGCAAGGTGAGTTATCGCATCAAGCTGTCGGTTCCCATCTACCGGACGCCACGAACACGGCTGAACGGGTGATCTCCTATTTCGCTTCACAAAAAGAGCGGTACGGCAATTACCTGACGGTGATGCAAGACAAGACCGCGAAGGCATCAGAGCGAATCTCCGCTATCCGCTTCTTGCGAAATAATAACAACCATTTGCAGGTATCCGAGCTTTTGGAGATTTTAGCGGATAATAGCGATGACACCGAGGTGCGGGTAGTATTGGCAGAGGCGTTAGGCTGGTTTCGCTGGAGCGTAAAGAAGGAGCAGATTATAAACGCGTTGGAGGAACTCCGTGAGGATCCCTCCATACCGAAGGTGTTGAGCGACGAGATCACCCAGACCCTTATTCGGTTAACGTAGTGTTTTTTTTTGCCTGGTGCAAGCCCTCTATTTGCCTTTACTCCTTCATCCTGTTTACACTGCTATGGCCTTACTCCTCAACTGCCATGTTGTGGAAGACGTTTTGCACGTCCTCATCCTCTTCGAACTTCTCCAGCAGCTTCTCTATCTGTGCCCGCTCCTCGTCGTTTAGGGTCTTGGTATCGTGCGGGATGCGCTCGAATTCGGCCGAGTGGATCTCAAAACCGTTCCCTTCGAGGTAGTTCTGTATCTCGGAGTAGGATGTGAAGTCGCCGTAAAGCAGGATATCCTCTTCATCCACCTCCAGCTCGTCTACCCCGTAGTCAATCAGTTCCAGCTCCAGCTCCTCGAGGCTAACCCCTTCTTTAGGGGCTATCTTGAAGACGCACTTGTGGTCGAACAGGAACTCGAGGCTGCCGGTCGTCCCCAGCGAACCCCCATGCTTGTTGAAATAGCTGCGCACGTTGGCCACGGTGCGGGTGGTGTTGTCGGTAGCCGTCTCCACCACGATCGCGATGCCGTAGGGGCCGTACCCCTCGTAGACCACCTCCTTGTAATCGGAGAAATCCTTGTCGGTCGCCTTCTTGATGGCCCGCTCCACGTTATCTTTGGGCATGTTCTCCTTCTTGGCCTGCTGCACCAGTACCCGTAGCCTGGGGTTGGTATCCGGGTCGGGACCACCGGCCTTCACAGCCATCGTGATCTCTTTTCCCAGCTTGGTGAAAACGCGGGCCATGTTGCCCCACCGCTTCAGCTTGCGCGCCTTGCGGTATTCAAATGCTCTTCCCATTGTTTATTCACTTTGCCCGGGACTTTCGTGGGAAAGCCCAGGTGGTTGTTTCATATTTTACTTTAGTTGATTATAGCTGACTTCACTCCTGCTGCCCAATCCGGAATCGTTCAATTCCGGTGAGATTGATTCATGTTTTATCT
>JAMNYO010000118.1 GCA_023622765.1 Bacteroidota bacterium
GCTCCGTTTGGTTTAACCGTTCCCTGTCTTGATACGGTTCACCCGATGTCACGCCGCGGATGTACTTGGTGATGGAGGCGACGTTCCACGAGCGGCTGTCGCCATCGAACGAGTGCGCGGAGGGGCCCAGTCCCAGGTACTTCTCGCCTTTCCAGTAGGCCGAGTTGTGCCTTGAGAAGAAGCCCTCTTTCCCGAACGCCGACAGCTCGTAATGGATAAAGCCGTGTGAGGTCATCCAGTCGATTAGCATCGCGAACATGGCGTTGCTGGTCTCCTCGTCCACCGGCATTACCTTGCCCGCTTGTAACAGCGCGTGCATCGGGGTTTTCTCTTCGTAAATCAGGTGGTACGCCGATAGGTGTGGCACCTGCAGTTCGGTAGCCTGGTTCAGGTTCTCTTGCCACACCTCCTCGCTTTGCCCCGGGAGTCCGTAGATCAGGTCGATACTGATGTTATGAAACCCCTGTTCTTGAGCCCGTTTAACGGTATCAGTGGCCTCTTGGGCGGTGTGACGGCGGCTCAGGAGTCGCAGCTCCTTATCGTTAAAGCTCTGTATGCCAAGGCTAAGTCGGTTTACAGGTTGTTGGGCAAGGAACGTGAGGTAGCTTTCCGTCAGGTCGTCGGGATTGGCCTCAACGGTCACCTCGGCCGCTCCACCCTTGTCTCATCGGTGGTAGAGAAGAAGTCGCAGTAGGTGCAACGGCTTTTGCAAAACGGGATATGGATGTAGAGGCCCGCCACGGGTGGCTTATTGCTTATCCAACATTTCCCTCACGAGTAATGGTTCATCGGTGGTGATGTAATCTACCTTCAGGTCGATCATCTTCTGGATATCTTCCGGGCGGTTCACGGTCCACACGTTCACTTTCTGCCCCAAATCGTGTGCTTCTTTCACCCATGTGGGGTTCTTGAGGAAGACGCCAAGGTTGTAATCGGGACCACTTAACTTCATGGCGGAAAGGGCGTCAGGTGGCAAGTCACCGTTCAGGTAGTAGACCGGTGCGTTGGGTGCGAGCGTTCTCACCTGTTGTACGAGGTTGCGGCTAAACGAGATATATTCTACCTTGTCGGCCAACCCTTTCGCGTTAACCATATCGACCACCTTTGTCGCTAGTTCATCTTCCTGCTCCTTGGTTCGATGGGACTTGAACTCGATGATGAGTTTCGTGTGGGTACACCGGGCAAAGGCATCGAGGTACTCTTCCACGGTAGGTAGCGGTTCACCGTTAGCCAGCGTTACCTTTCGCAAGGTTGCGAAAGGGGTATCCTGCACGACCCGTTTCTTACCGTCGAGTGTCACGTCAGCATCGTGGTTCACCACCGGTATACCATCTGACGATAGCCAGATGTCCACTTCCGAGCCATACGCTTTTATCGAGTCGGCTTTCATCAACGCGTCGATGGAGTTTTGTGCCGATCCATCGATCTTCCAATAACCGCGGTGTGCGATGATCTCTTGCGATTGCACCGCGGTACATACCAGAATGAGGCAGAGGCCAAGCAGGACGCGTCCCCGTGACGGTACGGCAAGGCCTTGACTTATGAGGCTAAAAGGGTGATGTGATACCATGTGAAAAACTATAGGCTATCCCCGAAATCTTCCTTGAACTTCTTGAGTAGCTGTTGTGGCCAATCGCTCACCGGTTCCATGCCGCCCATAAAGAAGCGCAGTACAGGCGGTTCGTCCACGAAGCGCAGACCGCCAATCAGTTCACGGTTCTCGTACAGCCAGGTCATGCGGTCAACCACGTACTTGATTTGCGACAAGGTGAACACGCGACGCGGGACGGCTAGTCGCACCAACTCCATATCGGCGTAAGTCTCGTTGCCGTACTCGTCTCTTTGGTTCGACATGGTTCCCCTTTCCATGCCACGGATTCCCGAAACCAGGAACAACGCGGCGGCTAAGGCAGCGGCCGGGTACTCTTTTTGCGGGATGTGTTTGCAAATCTCCATCGCGTTCACGTGGGCGCCCAGCACTCCTGGTGGTTTCACCATGGATACCCCGTTCGCGTCAAGGGCGTTCACCAGGTAGGCGATAAAGCTGGGGCTTTGGCCAATCATCGACTCGTCAAGCGTTTCGTAAAGACCCACCGCCATCGACTCGATTTCGCGGACGGAGATACCCCCGTAGGTCAGGAACCCTTCAAACAGGGGAATCAAAGGACTCAGCTCTTTGTATACATCGGTGCAGTTCGTGCAGATGCCGCCCCCGCGGGAAGAACTCAGTTTGCGGGCGGAGAAGTAGACGATATCTGACAAGCCTGTCATGATTTGTATCACTTCACCCATCGTACTCTCTTTGAACTCCTCCTCTCGTTGAATGATCAGGTAGGCGTTTTCGCCCAGGAGGCTCGCGTCCAACACCAAGCGAATGTTATACTTGTCAGCGATAGCCCGTACATCCCGGAGGTTTTGGATGGAGAACGGCTGGCCTCCGATCAGGTTGGTGGAAGCTTCCATCCGGATGTAGGGAATGTTTTTCGCCCCATTTATATGGATAACCTCTTCCAGCTTTTCAATATTCATATTCCCCTTAAACGGGTGCTTGGAGTCGATCACGTATGCCTCGTCATACAACAGTTCCACGATCTTGCCACCGTATTGCGTTATATGTGCCAATGAAGTGGTAAAGTGGTAGTTCATCGGTATCAGGCTACCCTTTTTCACGTAGGCGTGCGAAATGATATTCTCCGCGGCGCGTCCCTGGTGCACGGGTAGGTAATACTTCTTTCCCAGCACATCTTCCACCGCTTGCTTCAGGCGGAAGAAGCTTTGCGAACCGGCGTAGGCGTCGTCAGCCTGCATCATGGCTGCCAACTGCTGGTCGCTCATCGCATTCGTTCCGCTATCGGTGAGCATGTCAAGGAACACGTCTTTGGTGGTTAGTCGGAACGTGTTGAATCCTGCCTCTTGTAAAGCCTCTAATCTTCTCTCGATAGGAACCAGGTGAATCTTTTGTACCACCCTTGCCTTGTGTAGCTCTAACGGGATTTGTTCCCCGCTGTAAAATTTAATCTCGTTCATGAGGTTTCGTACGCTTGTATCTTATTGTTAATAGTTGCCCTTTCTTTGCGGATATTTGTCGCCATTATCGGACAATACCCGCGAAACGGAAGTGCAAAGGTAAAATAAATATCCTGAAAAGCGAAGCGTTTGGCAAAAGTTGATATTTTATCGTGCGTTTTCAGTGAAAAATTTCTATATTTGTAAAAACAAATCTCTATTGACTAACTTTTAATAAAACAAATCTATGGACAAACCCTATGTAATAGGCATTGATGTGGGTGGAACCAACACGGTAGCCGGCATCGTGGACAAGCGAGGACAGATTATTTTAAGCGGGAGCATAAAAACAGGCACCCATTCGGAAGTAGAAGACTACTTGGATGAACTCACGGTGCTGCTAGATGATCTCATCGCGAAAACGACCACCAAAGATCAAATCAAGGGAATCGGCGCGGGAACGCCCAATGGGAATTACTTTTCCGGGTGCATCGAATTTGCTCCCAACCTGCCATGGAAGGGGGTTATCCCGTTCGCTCAAATGCTCGAGGATCGGGTAGGTCTTCCGGTGACCCTTACCAACGATGCCAATGCGGCGGCAATTGGGGAGATGGCTTATGGGGCGGCACGCGGGATGAAAGACTTCATCGTGATTACCTTGGGAACGGGCGTGGGAAGCGGTATCGTGGTGAATGGACACCTGGTGTACGGGCACGATGGTTTTGCCGGTGAGCTGGGACACGTGATCATGCGCCGGAACAATGGTAGGCTGTGTGGTTGTGGAAGAAACGGCTGTCTCGAAGCGTACACTTCCGCAACGGGTATGGCACGTACAGCCAGAGAGTACCTGGAACTGCAACCCAACCTGCAAACCAAGCTGCGCGATATTCCCGCGGAGGATATCACCTCCAAAGATGTTTTTGATGCCGCGATGGCCGGGGATGCGATGGCCAAAGATATATTCAAGTTTACCGGCGAGATGTTGGGTGAGGCTTTTGCCGACTTCGTGGCTTTTTCCAGCCCTGAAGCGATCATCTTATTCGGCGGTTTATCCAAGGCGGGCGACCTTATTATGGATCCCATCCGCGAAAGCATGGAGAGGAACCTGCTGAAGATTTTCAAGGGCAAGATAAAGTTAATGTTTTCCAGCCTGAAAGAGAGCGATTCGGCCGTGTTGGGGGCCAGCGCGTTGGGTTGGGAGGCAAAATAAGCCGGATCACACCAAGTAAGTCTAAGTTAGGGTTAACCAAAGCTAAATCAAGCAAAGGCTACTATATAA